>NZ_NEHH01000020.1:0-32811 GCF_002112305.1 Pseudomonas sp. R45(2017)
GCTTCCGATCTCTCGTTAGCGGGAGGCGAATTCTACAGCGTTACACGCTGCTGTCAACACCTCTTTTTCTCCGCTTTCGACCGAGAAGATCGAACCGTTAAAAGCGCCGAACAAGTCGACATTTCCAACTCCTTCCAGGCTTCGATGAACTGAAGCGACCCGCCTTCGAAACCTACCTAACTCATTGAATCTCAAGGAGTTTTCCGTTTCGACTGCGCCGGAAGTGGGGCGAATTATAGAGACTCAGAATTTGCCGTCAACCCTTATTTTCATAAATCTGTCATATCGGTCAAAAAAGCCCCGAAACGCGAAGGCCGACCTTAAAAGGTCGGCCTTCGTTGCACTGACCTTCTACTTACAAGCTAGGGAAAGCGAATTGCGAAGCCTCATGGCTCGCACGCTGCGGCCAGCGCTGGGTGATCGCCTTGCGACGGGTATAGAAGCGCACACCATCCGGACCATAGGCATGCAGATCGCCGAACAGCGAACGCTTCCAGCCACCAAAGCTGTGGTAAGCCACCGGCACCGGCAATGGAACGTTGACGCCGACCATGCCGACTTCGATCTCGTCGCAGAACAGACGCGCCGCTTCACCGTCACGGGTGAAGATGCAGGTGCCGTTGCCGTATTCGTGATCGTTGATCAGTTGCATCGCCTCTTCCAGGCTGTTTACCCGGACGATGCACAGCACCGGCCCGAAGATCTCTTCTTTATAGATACGCATCTCAGGAGTGACGTTGTCGAACAGGCAGCCCCCCAGGAAGAAGCCTTCTTCATGACCGGCAACGCTCAGACCACGTCCGTCGACCACCAGGGTCGCGCCCGCCGCCACGCCGTCTTCGACATAGCCGCTGACCTTGTCGCGCGCCTGACCGGTAACCAGCGGCCCCATGTCCAGACCGCAAGAAGTGCCGGCACCGATTTTCAGCGCCTTGATCTGTGGAACCAGTTTGGCCACCAGTGCGTCAGCCACCTGATCGCCCACACACACGGCTACCGAAATCGCCATGCAGCGCTCGCCGCAAGAACCGTAAGCCGCGCCCATCAGTGCGCTGACCGCGTTGTCCAGATCCGCATCCGGCATCAGCACCGCGTGGTTCTTCGCGCCGCCCAGTGCCTGAACGCGTTTGCCGCGTTTGGTGCCTTCGGCATAGATGTATTCGGCAATCGGCGTCGAACCCACGAAGCTCAGCGCTTTGACTTCCGGCGCTTCGATCAGCGCGTCCACCGCAGTCTTGTCACCGTGCACCACGCTCAGCACACCTTTCGGCAGGCCTGCTTCCAGCAGCAGTTGCGCGATCAGCAGGGTCGAGCTCGGATCACGCTCGGACGGCTTGAGGATAAAGCAGTTGCCGCAGACGATCGCCAGCGGATACATCCACAGCGGCACCATCGCCGGGAAGTTGAACGGGGTGATACCGGCCACCACGCCCAGCGGCTGGAAGTCCGACCACGCATCGATGTTCGGGCCGACGTTGCGGCTGTACTCGCCCTTGAGGATTTCCGGCGCTGCGCAGGCGAACTCGACGTTCTCGATACCACGCTTCAGTTCACCGGCAGCGTCTTCCAGGGTCTTGCCGTGTTCTTCGCTGATCAATTGCGAGATACGTGCTTCGTTCTGCTCCAGCAATTGCTTGAAGCGGAACATCACCTGAGCACGTTTGGCCGGTGGCGTGTTACGCCAGGCCGGGAACGCAGCCTTGGCGGCATCGATGGCGTGCTGGATGGTTTCGCGAGTCGCCAGCGGCAGTTTGTGGATAGCCTGACCGGTAGACGGGTTGAACACATCGACCGCGCGACCGTTCTCGGTCACCAGTTCGCCATTGATCAAATGCGGGATAACGCTCATCGGGGAACTCCTGAATTCTTGTGCACAGACGCCCGCAAGGGCGCCTGCTATTGGCGTATCTATATAGAAGGAAAAATCAGTCGAGCTTGTTCAGCACTTCGCCGACCGCGTCGAACAGACGATCAAGGTCCTGCGGCTTGCTGTTGAAGGTTGGGCCGAACTGCAGGGTGTCGCCGCCGAAGCGCACGTAGAACCCGGCTTTCCACAACGCCATACCGGCTTCGAATGGACGCACGATGGCGTCGCCGTCACGGCCCGCAATCTGGATCGCACCGGCCAGGCCGAAGTTGCGAATGTCGATGACGTTCTTCGCGCCTTTCAGACCATGCAGAGCATTTTCGAAATGCGGTGCGACTTCGGCCACGCTCTGTACCAGGTTTTCCTTTTGCAGCAGGTCGAGTGCCGCGAGACCTGCGGCGCAAGCCACCGGGTGCGCCGAGTAGGTGTAGCCGTGCGGGAATTCCACGGCGTATTCCGGGGTCGGCTGGTTCATGAAGGTCTGGTAGATCTCGGAGCTGGCAATCACCGCGCCCATCGGGATCGCGCCGTTGGTGACTTGCTTGGCGATGCACATCAGGTCCGGGGTCACGCCGAACGTGGTGGCGCCGAACATGGTGCCGGTACGGCCGAACCCGGTAATCACTTCGTCGAATACCAGCAGGATGTTGTGCTGGTCGCAGATTTCACGCAGACGCTTGAGGTAGCCCTGTGGCGGAACCAGCACGCCAGCGGAACCGGCCATCGGCTCAACGAACACCGCTGCGATGTTCGACGCATCGTGCAGTTCGATCAGCTTCAGCAGCTCATCGGCCAGGGCGATACCGCCCTGCTCCGGCATGCCACGGGAGAACGCATTGCTCGCCAGCAAAGTGTGCGGCAGGTGATCGACATCCATCATCGCCTGACCGAACAGCTTGCGGTTGCCGTTGACGCCGCCGAGGCTGGTGCCGGCGATGTTCACACCGTGGTAGCCACGGGCGCGGCCGATCATCTTGGTCTTGGTCGACTGGCCTTTGAGGCGCCAGTAAGCGCGGACCATTTTCACCGCGGTATCGGCGCATTCGGAACCGGAGTCAGTGAAGAACACGTGGTTCAGGTTACCCGGGGTCAGATCGGTGATTTTCTCCGCCAGCTGGAACGACAGCGGGTGGCCGTACTGGAAGCCCGGCGAGTAATCGAGGGTGCCCAACTGCTTGGCCACCGCTTCCTGGATTTCCTTGCGGGTATGCCCGGCGCCGCAGGTCCACAGACCGGACAGCGAGTCGTACACCTTGCGACCCTTGTCGTCGATCAGCCAGCTGCCTTCCGCACCAACGATCAGACGCGGGTCGCGCTGGAAGTTGCGGTTGGCGGTGTACGGCATCCAGTGCGCGTCCAGCTTCAGTTGACTGGCCAGTGGCGACGGCGCGTTTTCAGGCATGTTCATCGGGCAAAACCTCGCAGGGCAATAAGCTTCAGAGAGATAGAAAGCGTTGTTGCAGCTAAATTGCCACGCGGATAAAGTCGGTGAAATTCAACTCTTCTAACCTTCAGTTAGAACTCTGCTAAACAATGAGAACATCAGCATGAGCAGCCGCCGCCCCGATCCACTGGCCCAGGTCAGTGACTTTGATATTCGCCTGCTGCGGATTTTTCGTAGCGTGGTGGAGTGCGGTGGCTTCTCGGCGGCGGAAACCGTACTCGGCATCGGTCGCTCGGCGATCAGTCAGCAGATGAGTGATCTGGAACAACGTCTCGGCCTGCGTCTGTGCCAACGCGGGCGCGCCGGTTTCTCCCTGACCGAAGAGGGTCGTGAGGTTTACCAGTCGGCGCTGCAGCTGTTGAGTGCACTGGAGAGCTTTCGCACCGAGGTCAACGGCCTGCATCAGCACCTGCGCGGCGAGTTGATCATCGGCCTGACCGACAACCTCGTCACCCTGCCCCACATGCGCATCACCCACGCGCTCGCGCAGTTGAAGGAGCGCGGGCCGGACGTGCAGATCCAGATCCGCATGATCGCTCCCAATGAAGTCGAGCAAGGCGTGCTCGATGGGCGCCTGCATGTCGGCGTGGTGCCGCAGGCCAGTGCGTTGTCGGGACTGGAATATCAGCCGCTGTACAGCGAACGCTCGCTGCTTTATTGCGCGGTCGGCCATCCGCTGTTTTACGTTGACGATAAACAGTTGGATGACGAGCGCCTCAACAGTCAGGACGCCATCGCCCCGACCTTCCGTTTGCCGGCAGAGATCCAGGCGCACTATCAGGCCCTCAATTGCACCGCCAGCGCTTCCGACCGCGAAGGCATGGCGTTCCTGATTCTGACCGGGCGTTACATCGGTTACCTGCCGGATCACTACGCCAGTCTCTGGGTACAACAAGGTCGCTTGCGCGCACTCAAGGCCAGCACCCGCTTCTATGATTTGAGCCTGGCTTCGGTCACCCGCAAGGGCCGCCGCCCTCATCTGGTACTGGAAAGCTTTCTCGAAAGCCTCGCAGCCACCCGCTGACGACCGGGTTTTATTCGCCCGGGGCTTGTCCCGCGCCGTTGGTTGCGCTATCAACGCAACTGGTTGCACCCCACAGACCAACCCGGAAGTGCCTATGACCTTTGAAGTCCCCGCTCACGGCGGCAAACCTGCCAGCCGCATTCGTCAGAAGAACGAAGAGACCATCATCAAAGCCGCCGAAGACGAGTTCGCCCGTCACGGGTACAAAGGCACGAGCATGAACACCATCGCCACCAAGGCCGGACTGCCCAAGGCGAATCTGCATTACTACTTCACCAACAAACTGGGACTGTACGTGGCGGTGCTGAGCAACATCCTTCAATTGTGGGACAGCACCTTCAACTCCCTCACGGCCGAGGACGATCCGGCCGAAGCGTTGACCCGCTACATCCGCGCGAAAATGGAATTCTCCCGTCGCCAGCCGCAAGCGTCGCGGATCTTCGCGATGGAAGTGATCAGCGGCGGCGAATGCCTGACCGAATATTTCAACCAGGATTACCGCGCCTGGTTCCAGGGCCGCGCCGGCGTTTTCCAGGCCTGGATCGACGCGGGCAAAATGGATCCGGTCGACCCGGTGCACCTGATCTTCCTGTTGTGGGGCAGCACCCAGCATTACGCCGACTTCGCCACCCAGATCTGCCGGGTGACCGGTCGCAGCAAGTTGACCAAACAGGATATGGAAGACGCCGGCAACAATCTGATCCGCATCATTCTCAAAGGCTGCGGCCTCACTGCTTCTATATAAGTCGTTTTATGCCATTCACCCTCAGCGGCTTTTGCGAGTTCCGCGAAGAAATCCGCAAAAGCCGTTTCATCACCTTCGCTGCGCCGATCGGCAGCCCCGCTGAGGCGCAAGCCTTCATCGAGCAGCACAGCGACTTGAACGCTTCGCACAATTGCTGGGCGTGGAAACTCGGCGATCAGTACCGCAGCAACGACGACGGCGAACCCGGCGGCACTGCCGGTCGGCCGATTCTCGCGGCCATCGAGGCGCAGGACTGCGATCAGGTCGCGGTGCTGGTAATCCGCTGGTACGGCGGCATTCAGCTGGGCACCGGCGGCCTGGCCCGCGCCTACGGCGGCGGCGCCAACAAGTGCCTGCAAGCCGCGCCGAAGATCGAGTTGATCAGCCGCGTGCCCGTGCACTGCGCCTGCGCCTTTGGCGAACTGGCGCTGGTGAAGCTGCGGGTCGCGGATCTGGGCGGATTGGTGGTCGAGGAAAACTTCACCGCCAATGGTGTCGAGTTGCAACTGGCCGTGGGTGAAGCGCACATCGAGCCGTTGCAGAATCAGTTGGCCGATCTGAGCCGTGGGCGAATCCTGCTGCAGCGTTGAAGCCCCGCCATGTTTTAGGGCACAAGCCGATTTGCTTATACCCGAGACTTGCCCACATCCGCTGTGCACCCGGCTGTGGATAACCTGAGCACAGGAGGCTGTAACCCTTCTGTCACGTGGCTTTGCGGGATTTGCTCACTTTTCGTCCAATCGCCCATCACAACAAACAATTTCACGTAAAAACAATCGCTTAGCGTCGTTTATCGCCTTTGGAAGAAAGCCCGGCAGTGCTTATGCCCGGGATTTTGTCTTGCGCACAAATACTGTGGAGCAACCTGTGGATAAGCCGTTCATGGCTGGCGCAGTCGCAGGTTCTGCATGGCTTTGGCGAGGTTGTTCGTTTTTTGATCAGCCCGGTGCGGGCAAAACTGGAGCCTGATCAAAGGCTTTGCCCTCAAGTGGTGCCGCGCAAGACGTCTAATTCATTTCACAGGCTCTACGCCACAGGCTGGCAAACAGCAGTCGCCTGCGTTCCTGACTCAATGGCCAGGAAATTGCTTTATCCACAGGCACAACTCCAAGCGACCCGAGCCTGTCATGCCAAACGCCACGTCCACACCGCGCCTGCAACTGCGCCACATCAGCAAACGTTATCCCGGTTGCCTCGCCAATGACGCCATCGACCTGAGCATCGCCCCCGGTGAAATCCACGCGCTGCTCGGTGAAAACGGTGCAGGCAAAAGCACGTTGATGAAGATCATCTACGGCGTCACCCAGGCCGATTCAGGCGAGATGCTCTGGCAGGGTCAACCGGTGAGCATGCGCAACCCGGCCCAGGCGCGGCAGTTGGGCATCGGCATGGTGTTCCAGCATTTCTCGCTGTTCGAGACCCTGAGCGTGGCGCAAAACATCGCGCTGGCGATGGGTGCAGCGGCCGGTTCGCCGAAACAGCTGGAGGCGAAAATCCGTGAAGTGTCGCGCCGATATGGCATGGCGCTGGAGCCCCAGCGACTTGTCCACAGCCTGTCGATCGGCGAGCGGCAACGGGTGGAGATCGTTCGTTGCCTGATGCAGGACATTCGCCTGCTGATTCTCGATGAGCCGACCTCGGTACTCACGCCGCAGGAAGCCGACGAGTTGTTCATCACCCTGCGCCGGCTCGCGGCCGAGGGCTGCAGCATTCTGTTCATCAGCCACAAACTCGGCGAGGTGCGCGCCTTGTGCCACAGCGCCACGGTGTTGCGCGGCGGTCGGGTGGCCGGGCATTGCGTACCGGCCGACTGCACTGATCGGCAACTGGCACAATTGATGGTGGGCGACGCCGCGACATTGATCGGCGAGTTCACGAAGGTCAGCGGTGGCGCGGCGTTCTTGCAGGTCAGTGGATTGAACTGGCACAACCCGGATCCCTACGGCTGCTCCCTGAGCGATATCGATCTGCAGGTGCGCAGCGGTGAAATCGTCGGCATCGCCGGCGTGGCGGGCAACGGTCAGGACGAGTTACTCGCCTTGCTCAGCGGCGAACAAACGTTGCCCCGCGAATCAGCGGCAACCATCCGTTTCCGAGAACACCCCGTCGCCGATCGGCGCCCGGATGCGCGACGCAAACTCGGCCTGGCGTTCGTCCCCGCCGAACGCCTCGGGCATGGCGCGGTGCCGGACATGAGCCTGGCGGACAACGCCCTGCTCACCGCTTTTCAACAAGGCCTGGTCAGCCATGGCTTGATCGAGCGCGGCAAGGTCGAAGCCCTCGCCCAAACGATCATCCAGCGCTTCGGCGTGAAAACCCCGGACACCCAGACCGCCGCCCGCAGCCTGTCCGGCGGCAACCTGCAGAAATTCATCCTCGGCCGGGAAATCCTCCAGCAACCGAAACTGCTGATCGCCGCGCACCCGACCTGGGGCGTGGATGTCGGCGCGGCGGCCACCATTCATCGGGCGCTGATTGCCCTGCGCGATGCCGGGGCGGCGATTCTGGTGATCTCCGAAGACCTCGACGAACTGTTCCAGATCAGCGACCGCCTCGGCGCGCTGTGCGGCGGGCGCCTGTCAGCGTTGCAGGACACTGCGCAAACCCGCCTCAGCGACGTCGGCGGCTGGATGGCCGGCCAGTTCGACACCCCTCAATCACAACCGGCCACGGTTTAACGGAGTTTTCCCATGTTGCTTTCCCTCGAACCCCGTGGCCGGCAGTCGCGCCTGATGCTGTGGTGCTCGCCGGTGCTGGCGGCGGCGCTGACGCTGGTCTGCGGATCTTTGCTGTTCGTCGCCCTTGGCCATGATCCGCTGAAAACCCTGCACACGTTGTTGATCGCCCCGATCAGCGACCTGTATGGCGTCTCCGAGCTGCTGGTCAAAACCCTGCCGATTCTGTTGTGTGCGTTGGGCCTCGCAGTGGCCTATCAGGCGCGGATCTGGAACATCGGCGCCGAAGGCCAATTGCTGCTCGGCGCCCTGGCCGGCAGTGCGCTGGCGGTGAACATCATCGATGTGCAAAGCCGCTGGGCGCTGGTGCTGATCCTGCTCACCGGCACCCTCGCCGGCGCCGCTTGGGCCGGGTTCACCGCCTGGTTGCGCACGCGCTTCAACGCCAACGAAATCCTCACCAGCATCATGCTCAATTACATCGCGCTGAACCTGCTGCTGTTCTGCGTACACGGGCCGCTGAAGGATCCGGCCGGGTTCAACTTTCCCGAGTCGGCAATGTTCAGCGATGCCAGCCGCCTGCCGCTGTTGATGGAGGACGGTCGGGCACACATCGGCGTGTATTTCGCCTTGCTCGCGCTGGTCGCGGTGTGGGTGTTGCTGCAGAAAAGCTTTGTCGGTTTCCAGATCAAGGTGCTGGGCCTGGACAAGCGTGCGGCAGGGTTTGTCGGGTTTCGCGAGAAGCGTCTGATCTGGCTCGCACTGCTGATCAGCGGAGGATTGGCGGGGCTTGCCGGTGTCTGCGAAGTCACCGGGCCGATCGGCCAACTGGTGCCGCAGGTCTCACCGGGCTACGGCTATGCGGCGATCACTGTGGCGTTTCTCGGGCGGCTCAATCCGATCGGGATTCTGTTTTCCAGCCTGTTGATGGCGCTGCTGTACATCGGTGGCGAGAGCGCACAGATGACGCTGAATCTACCGCAGGCGATCACTCAGCTGTTCCAGGGAATGATGCTGTTTTTTCTGCTGGCCTGTGACGTGCTGATCCTCTATCGGCCACGCCTGAACCTGCGCTGGGCACGGCGCACTTCAACCACCGCCGTAACCGCCGGAGCGCTGTGATGGATATCGATCTGCTGAGCAATATTTTCTACGCCATGGTGCGCTGCGGTACGCCACTGCTGTTGGTGGCGCTGGGTGAATTGATTTGCGAGAAGAGCGGCGTACTCAACCTTGGCCAGGAAGGCATGATGCTGTTTGGCGCGGTGATCGGTTTCATCGTCGCGTTCAACAGCGGCAACCTTTGGTTGGGCGTTGTGTTGGCGATGCTCGCCGGGATGCTGTTGTCGTCGCTGTTTGCGCTGGTGGCGCTGGTGTTCAACGCCAATCAGGTGGCGACCGGGCTGGCGCTGACGATTTTTGGCGTGGGCCTGTCGACCTTTGTCGGCGCCGCGTGGGTCGGCAAACCGCTGGCGGGATTCGAGCCGCTGGCGATTCCCTACCTGAGCGAAATCCCGCTGATCGGCCGCATGCTGTTTGCCCAGGATCTGCTGGTGTACCTGTCGTTCGCGCTGTTTGCGCTGGTGGCGTGGGTGATCGTGAAAAGCCGTGTCGGGCTGATCGTTCAAGCGGTCGGCGAGAATCCTGATGCGGCCAGTGCCATGGGCTTGCCGGTGCTGACCGTGCGCACACTGGCGGTATTGTTCGGCGGGGCGATGGCCGGACTGGCCGGCGCTTATCTGTCGCTGGCGTACACGCCGATGTGGGCCGAGAACATGACCGCCGGACGCGGCTGGATCGCCCTGGCGCTGGTGGTGTTCGCCAGTTGGCGGGTGTGGCGACTATTGCTCGGGGCGTATCTGTTCGGACTCGCCAGCATCCTGCACCTGGTGGCGCAGGGGTTGGGGCTGGCGATTCCTTCGAGTCTGCTGGCGATGTTGCCGTACGTCGCGACGATTCTGGTGCTGGTGTTGTTGTCGCGGGATGCGCTGCGTACGCGGTTGTATGCGCCGGTGTCACTGGGGCAGCCGTGGCAGGCCGGGCGCTAAGCCGTTACGGCTCGCGACAGCGGCCGAACCGGCAACGCCTGAGCAATGCCCCACGCCACTTCGAGAACCAGGAAACCCACCACCAACGAGCTGGCGCCGTGGGCCACGGCATACGTCATCCACCCGGCGAAGAGAAATCGCGTCACCGCGTCATAGCGTCCATAGACCGGCTGCGGATCACGAATCCGCAGCACCGCCCACATGCACACCACCGAACCGAACAAATTGGCTATCAACAGGTGCGCAGGTTCGAACGGCGGCAGCTCGCCGGGCAGCTCCAGCGCCTGACTGAGCGCCGTCAGCAACCCATGCAACACAGCAAAACTCCACGGCGTGACAAACGCTGCCGTCACGATCAAGTCATACCAGGCGCTGCCGCGCACCACCTGCCGATACTGCGTTGAAGTCCACATCATCCTTGCTCCGAAAATTCAGGGAGCAACTACGGTAAAGCCTGGAGTATGCTCCAGGGTCAAACACTTTCGAGACCTGCAAGATGCGCATCGGTGAGTTGGCCCAGGCCTGCGATGTCAGCCGTGACACGCTGCGTTTTTACGAGGAGCGCGGATTGATCGCGGCGCAACGCAGCGCCAACGGTTATCGCGACTATCCGCCGGAGATGGTGCAATTGGTGCTCTATATCAAAACGGCGCAACGTCTGGGCTTTACCCTTGGCGAGATTGGCAACAGCGTTGGCGCGTTGTGGCACTCGCCAAACCCCGACACCACCGTCACGCAACTGCTGCAAGACAAACTCAAGCTGGTCGAAACCCGCATGGCCGAGCTCGGTGAGTTGCGCCAGGAATTGCAACATCGGCTCGGTCAACGTTGTCCATTGAACCCATGATCTTTCAACCTTCTAGGAAAGCCAATCATGTCCGCACTGAATCCTGCCAAGCACGCACTGATCATCGGCGCCTCCCGGGGCCTGGGCCTGGGTCTGGTGAAAACCCTGCTGGCCGACGGCTGGCAAGTCACCGCCACGGTTCGCAACCCTTCCAACGCCGAGGCTCTCAAAGCACTGGGCAACGTGCAAATCGAAAAACTCGACATGGACGACCAGCAAGCGGTGATCGCCCTGAGCCAGCAGCTCAAGGGCGAGACCTTCGACCTGCTGTTCGTCAACGCAGGGGTCAAAGGCCCGGAAGTCCAGACGCCGGGTGGCGCGACGCTGGCGGAAGTCGGCCAACTGTTCTTCACCAACGCCGTGGCGCCGATCAATCTGGCTCAGCGCTTCGTCGGGCAGATCCGCGACGGCAACGGCGTGCTCGCGTTCATGAGTTCGGTGCTCGGCAGCGTGACCATGCCCGACGCGCCGGAACTGGCGCTGTACAAGGCCAGCAAAGCGGCGCTGAACTCGATGACCAACAGCTTCGTCACTCAGTTGGGCGAGCAGAAACTCACCGTGCTGTCGCTGCATCCGGGCTGGGTGAAAACCGACATGGGCGGCGAAGGTGCCGACATCGACGTGGAGACCAGCACCCGTGGCCTGGTGGATCAGGTGGACGCGTTTGCCGGCAAGGGCGGCCATCATTTCGTGAACTACAAGGGTGAAACCATTCCCTGGTAATCACTGAACCCTGTGGGGGGCTTGCCCCCGCAGGGTTCTCCCGGTGTCTGGTCGGGTCGGGCTTGCCCGTCGCAACATTTTGTTCGAAACTCCGCACCTCGTCCTTCGCGGCGACCCTGGATCAGCAGACAGGGCAACACTGAGCTGGCAACCCTGAACCCAACTTTCAGAGGAGCCGGCCACAATGCCTGCGACCCGTATCTGGTTAAAAAATCCCCTCGCCATTTTCACGGCCAACGGTCTCGATGCCCGTGGCGGTCTGGTGCTGCAAGACGGTGTGATCACCGAAGTGCTCGGCGCCGGCCAGCAACCTTCCGCCCCATCCAATGAAGTGTTCGACGCCCGTGAACACGTGATCCTGCCGGGCCTGATCAACACCCATCACCACTTCTATCAGACCCTGACCCGCGCCTGGGCGCCGGTGGTCAATCAGCCGTTGTTCCCGTGGCTGAAAACCCTGTACCCGGTCTGGGCGCGCCTGACGCCTGAAAAGCTCGCCCTCGCCACCAAAGTCGCGCTGGCCGAGTTGCTGTTGTCGGGTTGCACCACCGCCGCCGACCACCATTACCTGTTCCCGGATGGTCTGGAAAACGCCATCGACGTGCAAGTCGAAACCGTGCGCGAACTGGGCATGCGCGCGATGCTCACCCGCGGTTCGATGAGCCTCGGCGAGAAGGACGGCGGCCTGCCTCCGCAGCAGACCGTGCAGGAAGGCCAGGTGATTCTCGACGACAGCCAGCGCCTGATTCACGAGTACCACGAACGTGGCGACGGCGCGCAAATCCAGATCGCCCTGGCACCGTGCTCGCCGTTCTCGGTGACCCCGGAAATCATGTCCGCCAGCGCCGAACTGGCGAACAAGCTTGATGTGCGTCTGCACACCCACCTCGCCGAAACCCTCGACGAAGAAGACTTCTGCCTGCAACGCTTCGGCCTGCGCACCGTGGATTATCTGGACAGCGTCGGCTGGCTCGGCCCGCGCACCTGGCTGGCCCACGGCATCCATTTCAACCCCGACGAGATTGCCCGCCTCGGCGCGGCCGGCACCGGTATCTGCCATTGCCCGAGCTCGAACATGCGTCTGGCGTCCGGCATCTGCCCGAGTATCGATCTGACCGATGCCGGCGCGTTGTTCGGTATCGGTGTGGATGGCTCGGCGTCCAACGATGCCTCGAACATGATCCTCGAAGCGCGTCAGGCCCTGTACATCCAGCGCCTGCGTTATGGCGCCGAGAAGATCACTCCGGAACGTGTGCTGGGCTGGGCGACCAAGGGTTCGGCGAGCCTGTTGGGCCGTACCGATATCGGTGAATTGGCGGTGGGCAAGCAGGCGGATCTGGCGTTGTTCAAGCTCGATGAGCTGCGTTTCTCCGGCAGCCATGACCCGATCTCGGCGCTGCTGTTGTGCGGCGCAGACCGCGCGGATCGAGTGATGGTCGGCGGCAAGTGGCGTGTGGTTGACGGGCAGGTTGAAGGCCTGGATCTCAAAGGCCTGATTGCCGATCACAGCCAGGCGGCTCGGCAGTTGATTGCCGGCACCTGATCTCCCCCCTCTGATCATTCCCACGCTCCGCGTGGGAATGCATACCGGGACGCTCTGCGTTCCAGCGTTGGACGCGGAGCGTCCCTTGCGGCATTCCCACGCAGACGGTTCGACGCCTCGACGTGGGAACGATCAATCACAACCCCAGCAGCGACAACATGATGAACGTCGCAAACAGCACAAAATGCGTCATGCCCTCAATGGCATTGGTCTCGCCGTCATTGAGGTTGATCGCGCTGACGATCAGCGTGATGAAGATCATCACCGTCTGCACCGGCGTCATCGCCATCTGAAACGGCTGCCCGGTATAGAGCGCCATCGCTTCCATCACCGGCACCGTCAAAATTACCGTCGATAACGAAGCGCCCATTGCAATGTTGACCACCGACTGCATGCGGTTGGCCAACGCCGCGCGCAACGCGGTCAGAATCTCCGGCGCCGCCGAAATCGCCGCCACCAGAATCGCCGTGATCACCGGCGGTGCGCCCGTCCCTTCCAGCCCCAGATCAAGGGTCTTGGACATCACCTCGGCCAGTGCGCCGATTACCACCACACCGAACACCAGAATGCCGATCGACAGCGCCAGGCTGACCGGTTTCGGCTCCTGCTCCACGGGCTCTTTCTTGCGGCGTTTGTCCGGGTAGCTGTAGCTGAAAAAGTAACTATGCGGCCCAACCTGCATGCGCAGAAACAACGCATAAAGCACCACCATCGCGCCGATGGTGAACGCCGAATAGATTTTCCAGTTGGCCTCGGGAATGAACTCCGGCACCACCATCGACACGCCCATGGCAGTGAGGATCATCACGCTGTAACTGCGGGCCGAATCGTCGTTGTAGGACTGCTCGCCATGCTTGATCCCGCCCATCAGCGCAGCGAGGCCGAGGATGCCGTTGATGTCGAGCATCACCGCCGAATAGATCGTGTCGCGCACCAACGTCGGCGAGGCTTCGTTGCTCATCATGATCGCCAGAATCACCACTTCCACCAGCACGGCGGCCAGGGTCAGGATCATCGTGCCGTACGGGTCGCCGACTTTTTCCGCGAGCAGTTCGGCCTGATGGGCGACGCGCATCGAGGCGGCGACGATGAACGCGATCAGCACCAGCCCGGCCGTCAGCGCGACGATCTGGCCGCTGTGCAGCAGCCAGTGCTCCAGCGGATACGCAACACAGGTGGCAATGACGGCCAACAGCAGAAAGCTTTCTTGCTTGAGGATGGTGAACATGACGGGCCTTTTTGCCGAAGAGTGCGAATGAGCTACTGACTGCGGGGCGGCGCTAACGTTTCGTTACACCTTAGCGCACCAGCCGATGGCAGCTTTATCTACGCCTGCACTTTTATTGGCCTTTGCGGCCTCTTCGCAGGCAAGCCCGCTCCCACAGGGATCGCGGCGTTTTGTGGGAGCGGGCTTGCCCGCGATGGGCGCGCCTCGGTTTCAAGCCAGATTGTTGTCCGCTTGGTCAGTCTTTTGCATTGCCCTCCCCACACACAACAAAAGGGAGTTCGCGTTCATGCAAAAACGTCCACTGCAAACACTGCTGTGCATCGCCATGGGCCTTGGCCTCAGCCTGAGCGCCAGTGCCGCCGATCCACTGAAAGTCGGTTTCGTCTACATCGGCCCCATCGGCGACCACGGCTGGACGTATCAGCATGAACAGGGGCGCAAGGCGCTGGCGGAAAAACTCGGCACGCAGATCACCACCAACTACGTGGAAAACGTCGCCGAAGGCGCCGATGCCGAGCGGGTGATCCGCAACATGGCCAAGGACAATTACGACCTGATCTTCACCACCTCGTTCGGCTACATGAACCCGACGGTGAAAGTCGCCAAACAGTTTCCCAAGGTGACCTTCGAACACGCCACCGGCTACAAGCAGGACAAGAACCTCGGCACCTATCTCGCGCGCACCTACGAGGGCCGTTACGTCGGTGGCTTCCTCGCGGCGAAGATGACCAAGACCAAAAAGATCGGTTACGTCGCCTCGTTCCCGATCCCCGAAGTGATCCGCGACATCAACGCCATCCAGCTGGCCTTGAACAAGTACAACCCCGGCACCGAGATCAAAGTGGTATGGGTCAACTCGTGGTTCGATCCCGGCAAAGAGGCCGATGCCGCCAACGCGCTGATCGATCAGGGCGTGGACGTGGTGTTCCAGCACACCGACAGCCCGGCGCCGATCCAGGCCGCCGAGCGACGCGGTGTGTATGCCGTGGGCTACGCTTCGGACATGGCGCACTTCGGGCCGAAAGCGGTGCTGACCTCGATCGTCAACGACTGGGCGCCGCACTACATTCAGGCGACCCAGAGCGTGATCGACCACAACTGGAAATCCCAGGACTACTGGGGCGGTTTGAAGGAGGGCACGGTCGAACTGCCGATCAGCGATCTGGTGCCGGCACCGGTGAAGGCCGAAGCCGAGCAGATCATCGCCGACATCAAGAGCGGCGCCCTGCAACCGTTCACCGGGCCGATCAAGGATCAGGCCGGCGTCGAGAAAATCCCGGCGGGGGTCAGCGCCACCAACGCCGAACTGGCGTCGATGAACTACTACGTCGAAGGCATGAAGGCCGAGATGCCGAAGTAAATTCCAACATCTACCCTGTGATCGTTCCCACGCTCCGCGTGGGAATGCAGCCCGGGACGCTCCGCGTCCCTGCCGAAAGCGGACGCGGAGCGTCCATTGAGGCATTCCCACGCAGACGGTTCGACGCCTCGACGTGGGAACGATCATTAAAGAGCATTCGAAATGAACCAACTTCCGATCATCGACATCTCCCCGCTCTACTCCGACGACCAGAACGCCTGGCCCGCCGTCGCCGAACAGATCGACCACGCCTGCCGCGAATGGGGCTTCTTCTATATCAAGGGGCATCCGATTTCTGCGCAGCGCATCGAATCCCTGCTCGATCACGCCCGGCGCTTCTTTGCATTGCCGACCGCGGAAAAGCTCAAGATCGACATCACCCGGACCGTCCATCATCGCGGCTACGGCGCCATCGCTACCGAACAGCTCGACCCGGACAAACCCAGCGACCTCAAGGAAACCTTCGACATGGGCCTGCACCTGCCGGCCAATCATCCCGAGGTACTGGCAGAAAAACCCTTGCGCGGTCCCAACCGTCATCCGGCCGTTCCCGGCTGGGAAACGTTGATGGAGCAGCACTACCTCGACATGCAGGCACTCGCGCAAACCCTGTTGCGGGCCATGACGTTAGCGCTGGGCATCGAGCGCGACTTCTTCGACACGCGCTTCAACGAGCCGGTCAGCGTGCTGCGGATGATCCACTACCCGCCGCGCCACACCGCCAGTTCCGCCGAACAGCAAGGTGCGGGCGCGCACACCGATTACGGCTGCATCACGCTGCTCTATCAGGACACGGCCGGCGGCTTGCAGGTGAAAAACGTCAAAGGCCAGTGGATCGACGCACCGCCCATCGACGGCACCTTCGTGGTCAACCTCGGCGACATGATGGCGCGCTGGAGCAACGACCGTTATCGCTCGACCCCGCACCGGGTCATCAGCCCGCTCGGGGTGGATCGCTACTCGATGCCGTTCTTCGCCGAACCACACCCGGACACCCGTATCGAGTGCCTGCCCGGTTGCCAGGACGCACAGCATCCGGCGAAATATCCGACCACCACCTGCGCCGAATTCCTGCTGTCGCGCTTCGCCGACACCTACGCCTATCGACGGGAGCAGGAAGCGGTGTGATGGATCGGTTGGTCAGGTTTTGCCAATTGTTTCGGCGGGCATCTGTAGAATGCCCGCCATTGCACCTGATGAGAAAAGAATATGTACGACTGGCTCAACGCCCTGCCCAAGGCCGAACTGCACCTGCACCTCGAAGGTTCGCTGGAGCCCGAGCTGCTGTTCGCCCTGGCCGAACGCAACAAGATCGCCCTGCCGTGGAGCGACGTCGAAACCCTGCGCAAGGCTTACGCCTTCAACAATCTGCAGGAATTCCTCGACCTGTATTACCAGGGCGCCGATGTGCTGCGCACCTCCCAGGATTTCTACGACCTGACCTGGGCCTACCTGCTGCGCTGCAAAGAACAGAACGTGATCCACACCGAACCGTTCTTCGATCCGCAGACCCACACCGACCGTGGCATCCCATTCGAAGTGGTGCTCAACGGCATCGCCGCCGCGCTGAAGGATGGCGAGCAGCAACTGGGCATCACCAGCGGCTTGATCCTGAGTTTCCTGCGTCACCTGAGCGAAGACGAAGCGCAGAAAACCCTCGACCAGGCGTTGCCGTTCCGTGATGCGTTCGTCGCGGTGGGTCTGGACAGTTCCGAGATGGGTCACCCGCCAAGCAAGTTCCAGCGCGTGTTCGACCGTGCCCGTCACGAAGGCTTCCTGACCGTCGCCCATGCCGGTGAAGAAGGCCCACCGGAATACATCTGGGAAGCCATCGACCTGCTGAAGATCCAGCGCATCGACCATGGCGTACGCGCCATCGAAGACGAGCGTCTGATGCAGCGGATCATCGACGAGCAGATCCCGCTGACCGTATGCCCGCTGTCGAACACCAAGCTCTGCGTGTTCGATCACATGTCGCAGCACAACATCCTCAACATGCTCGAGCGTGGCGTGAAGGTCACGGTGAACTCCGATGACCCGGCGTACTTCGGCGGTTACGTGACCGAGAACTTCCACGCGCTGCACACTCACCTGGGCATGACCCAGGATCAGGCCAAGCGCCTGGCGCAGAACAGCCTGGATGCGCGGTTGGTAAAACCGTAACAGTACAAAGCCGTTCGAACACGCCCGTGTTCGAACGGCTTTTCAGGTCTCAGCGCACAACTGCTTCAGTCAGCTCTTCCAACGTCTTGCCCCGGGTCTCCATCCCGAACAGCCACACCAATCCCGCTGCAATCGCAAAGCACAGCGCCCCCAACGCAAACACCCCGCCCTGCCCGGTGATCGGGAACACCAGCCCGGTGACCAACGGACCGAGCAACGACCCCACGCGCCCGATGGCCGAGGCGAACCCCGAGCCCGTCGCCCGCGCCGAGGTCGGATACAGTTCCGGCGTGTAGGTGTAGAGCACCGCCCACATGCCGAACAGGAAAAACTGCATCAACAGCCCCGTGCCGATCAGCAGCGCCACGTTGCCGCCAAAAACCGCGCTTTGTCCGTACAGAAACGCCATCACCCCGCCGCCGAGCAACGTGACGATGCACACCGGCTTGCGTCCCCAACGTTCCACCAGCCAGGCCGCCATCAGGAAGCCGGGAATCCCGCCGAGGGAAATCAGCACCGTGTAATACACCGACTGAGTCACGGCAAAACCCGACTGTTGCAACAACGCACTGAGCCAGGACGTCAGACCGTAAAAGCCGAGTAACGCAAAGAACCACAGGCTCCAGATCATCGTCGTGCGCTGGCGATACAGCGGTGACCAGATCTGTTTGAGTGCCGAAAGGAAATGGCCCGGCGGGGACACGCTGCGTGGCAGACGAACCGGCTCCGGCAATGCAGCACCACCGAGTGAGGCCTGTACCCGCGCCTCGATCCCGCGCAACACTTTGTCCGCCGCGTCATGCTTGCCGGCCTGTTCCAGCCAGCGCGGCGACTCGGGAATGAAAAAGCGGATCGCCAGCACGAACACTGCCGGCACCGCCAGCACCAGAAAGATGTCGCGCCAGCCAATCAACGGCAGCAGGAAATACGACAGCACGCCCGCCGCGACGAAACCCAGCGGCCAGAAACCGTCCATCAAGGCGATGTAACGACCCCGACGCTGGGCAGGAATCAACTCCGACAACATCGACTGGGCAATCGGAAACTCCATACCCATGCCGATTCCCAGCAGGATGCGAAACAGCGTCAGGCTCTCGACCGTCTGCGCCGTGGAGCACAGGTAACTGGCCAGTCCCCACAAGACGATGCTCCACTGGAACACCGGTTTGCGACCGAACCGATCAGCCAGTAATCCGGACAGCGACGCCCCCAGCACCATGCCGAAAAAACTCGAACTGGCCAGCAGGCCAGCCTGCGCACTGCTCAGGCCGAACTCGGCTTTGATCGAGCCGAGCAGGAAGGTCATCATCGCCAGATCCATGGAGTCGAAAAAAAACGCCAGGGCAATGATGATGAAGATGATCCGGTGATAACCGCTGACTGGCAGGCGCTCCAGTCGATCTGCCGCGCTGAAGTTTCCCGTGTCCATGCCACCTCCTCAATCCGAAAAGTCCCCGGATCGAGTGTGCGCGATAGCGGTTGCGCGCCTGTGCCAGATGCGACGTGTTCGCAGCCGTTGACGACGTTCAGTAGCAAGCCAGTGGAAGAAAGCGCTCTACAACGCCATTTCCAGCTCGGTTTCACAGGCGAAACGATGAATTTCCCGCTGGCCCGCCGCCGTCAGTTGCAGGGCTCTGGAATCGTTGGGCAGCACCAGCCAGCCCGACTGCATGAACAGCTGCAGCAACGCCGCGCCCAGCGAGCCCCCCATGTGCGGGCGACGCTCGCTCCAGTCCGGACAGGCGCACGCCACCTGAGCGTTGCGGTGGGCCAGCGCCTGGATGTACACCCCGCGCCCGGCCAGTTGTGTCGAGCCTTTGTGCGTGACCACCACTCTATGTTCAAGCTGCTCGATCCAGCCGGCGTCGAGCAGGCGCTGGTACAGGTCGGCGGCCAGCGTTCCACCCAGATGGTCGTCGCAAAACCGCGCGCGCAGCAGTGACGAAGGCGCCGCTTGGGGTCTGACGACCGGCGAGGCACGCTTGAATACGTCGGGGATTTCTCGTGGAGCGCTGGCCAACGTGGCGCTGGCTAGCGCTTCGATGGCCGCGCCGATTTCGGGAGCCGCCAGGCGGAAGAAGCGTTTGCGACCGCGCGCCTCGACCTTCAACAGACCGCCAGCGGACAAGCGCCCCAGATGCGCACTGGCCGATGACGGCGATAGCCCCGCCAGCAACGCCAGCTCCTCGGTCTGCCGCGCCGAGCCATCCATGAGCGCCCACATCATTGCGCTGCGTTTGGGATCGGCCAGCAACGTGGCGATCTGGCTGATGCAAGGTGCATGTTCCATCTATTCACTCCCTGTTGAATCGTATCGTCTACAGCTCATAGACATCTTGACCAGTAATCAGTCGTCGGCCAAGGCGCGCAAAATACCTTGAGCCCAAGCGAGGCAGCGCGCCGCAGCAAGGAAACCGCAGCACTGTCGCGACCCTCGTCCCTACCCGGCCGGTTGCGGTCTGATCGTTCTCGCATCGGCCTTTTGGTGCGGGCATCAGGCGGTCGCTAGTATAAGCGGGTTGCTCGCGGCGTCCTGCGCCGGAGCGGCCGTGGTTGGTGATTGTTCCTGAGAGAAATTTCGCTATTTACCTGCGACTAATGGTCAGACTTCTGGAAAACGGGAAAACGGCTACTCAATTCGGCGCAACGGCTGGCGAGCATCTCCCTCAGAAGGTTCACCGGCTTACTCAATTGTGCGCGATGGGCGCACAGCAGATTCAGCGGAGCGCGTTCGCAGAGCAGCTCCGGCAACAGCACTTTCAGCCGTCCCGCCAGCACATCACCGGCCACATCGAGCCACGACTTGTAAGCGATGCCGGCTCCCGCCACAGCCCAAAGGCGCACCACATCGGCGTCGTCACTGAAGCGGTCGCCACTGACGGTCAGGCCGACCTCGCGCTTGCCGTCGTGGAAACTCCAATGGTCGTGCACCCGGCCTCCGAGCATATAAAGCAGGCAGTTGTGCTGTGCGAGCTGTTCCAGATGCAGCGGTTCGCCGTGCCGGGCCAGGTAGGCCGGTGATGCACACAGCACCCGTCGGTTGTGCGGGGCAATCGGCAACGCCACCAGACTGGAATCCTCCGGCTCGCCGTAGCGCAAGGCGATGTCCACCGGCTGGCGAAACAGGTCGGCGATGCGGTCACCCAGCAGCAGGCGCACCGTCAGTTTCGGGTGTTCGCGCTGAAAATCATCGAGCCACGGCAACAGCAAGTTGCGCCCGAAATCCGAGGGTGCCGACAGCTGCAGAATTCCGCTGACCTGATCCTGCCCGCTGGCCAGCAGGCGGCGACCCTCATCAAGGTTGCTCAGCGCCGCCCGGGCGTATTCGAGAAACCCTTCACCTTCAGCCGTCAGCCGCAAACTGCGAGTGGAGCGTGCCAACAGCCGCGCGCCCAGTTGCTGTTCTATACGTTTGAGTGCGGCACTGGCCACGGCGGCGGACAGGTCCATCACCCGAGCCGCCGCCGACAGGCTGCCCAGATCCGCCGCCCGGACAAACAACTGCAAGTCATCGAAACGCAGCATCGTCAGCCCCGATTATCAAAAAAATATTGAAAGAGACTGCTCTTTTAGCCGGTTTTATCTCCGGCAGAAATAGCCAATCATGCCATCCATCGAATTCATCCCGTCCCGGAGTCGAACATGTCCCAGCCTTTCACCGCCATCGCCACCCTGATTGCCCGACCTGGCCAGCAGGACGCCCTCGAACAGCACCTGCGTGCCCTGATCGAACCGACCCGCGCCGAAGCCGGTTGCGGTCAATACGAACTGCACCAGGATCTGGCCAACCCGCTGGCCTTCTACATGATCGAGCAGTGGGCCAGCGACGAAGCCCTGCAAGCCCATGATGCCAGCGCCCATATCCAGCATTTCCGCAGCCAGGCCGAGGCGTTCCTCGAACACTTCGAACTCAAGCGCCTGCGCGTCATCGCCTGAAACCTTCCTTTATTCACTTTCGGAGTTCGCCATGAAAGCCATCGCCTATTACGCCTCGCTCCCGATCAGCGACGAAAAATCCCTGCAAGACATCGAACTGCCAGAGCCGGTAGCCGGCCCGCGCGACTTGCTGGTGGAAGTCAAAGCGATTTCGGTCAACCCGGTCGACACCAAGGTTCGCCAGAACGTCGCGCCGGAAGGCGGCGCCGCCAAGGTGCTGGGCTGGGACGTGGCCGGTGTGGTCAAGTCGGTCGGCAGTGAAGTGACATTGTTCAAGGCCGGCGACAAGGTGTTCTACGCCGGCTCCATCGCCCGGGCCGGTGGCAACAGCGAACTGCACGTGGTGGATGAGCGGATCGTCGGCCATATGCCAAAAACCCTCGGTTTCGCCGAAGCCGCTGCTCTGCCGCTGACCGCGATTACCGCTTGGGAATTGCTGTTCGAACGCCTGCAGATTCGCGAAGGCAATACCGATGAAGGCCAGAGCCTGCTGATCGTCGGTGCGGCGGGCGGCGTCGGTTCGATCCTCACCCAACTCGCCAGCCAGTTGACCGGGCTCAAAGTGATCGGCACCGCCTCCCGCCCGGAGACCCGCAACTGGGTGACCGAGCTGGGTGCTGACCTGGTGATTGATCACAGCCAGCCGTTGAGCGAAGAACTGAAACGCGCCGGAGTCGCCCACGTGACCCACGTCGCCAGCCTGACCCAGACCGACCACCACCTGGACCAACTGGTCGAGGCCTTGGCGCCCCAAGGCAAACTGGCGCTGATCGACGATCCGAAGGCGCTGGACGTGACCAAGCTCAAGCGCAAGAGCCTGTCGCTGCACTGGGAGTTCATGTACACCCGCTCGCTGTTCGAAACGCCGGACATGATCGAGCAGCACAAACTGCTCAACCGGGTGGCCGGGCTGATCGACAGCGGGACGTTGAAAACCACGGTCGGCGAGCACTTCGGCACGATCAACGCGAGCAACCTGCGCCGCGCCCATGAACTGCTGGAAAGTGGCAAGGCCAAGGGGAAAATTGTTTTAGAAGGTTTCTAAAACTCGCAAGACCGCAGCCTTCTCCAGCCTCCGATGTGGCTGGCTCGGGGGCTGCGGTGTTTTTTTGCCGTCAGTCAGATGCTTGACCCTTGTCACAATTGCGATCGTATTCAGGACTACAATCGAGTCCTCTGCGATGCAATCTTTTACGTACGGGAGGTCAGCAATGAAGATCCTGATAAAAGAAGTGGCAAAGTCCCAGTGGCAAGTTCGTCTCGACCAACACGCCGTGACCTTCCGCAGTGAGGCCGAAGCTCGAGCCTTCACCCGCACCCTCGAAGCGCGTATCTGCGCGCCCCATCAGATTCCCGACCTCGGCCAGCAACGCGCTGTCGGCTGAGTTCTTCCGTTCAGACTTCGGTCTGTGCCTTTGCCAGCGCCCGGGCATTCTGCATGCGCCGGGTGAGCATCGCTGCGCACACCACCAGCAAACCACACAAGCTGATGACGATGGCCATCGGCACGGCGGTGCCATCGTGCAGGATCCCCACCAGCGCCGAAGCCCCGGCGGCGACGCTGAACTGCATGCTGCCGAGCAACGCTGAAGCACTGCCGGCGCGACCGCCCTGCCCGTTCATCGCACACGCTGCCGCATTGGGGCTGATGCAGCCGAGGCTGGCCACGCAGATGAACAATGGAATCAGCAATGGCCACAGCGCCTCGGTGTGCAAGGCGCTGACCGCGAGCAGCGTCAGCCCGGCGCACAGGTAAACCCAGACCGCCCGCGACAACAGGAACGCCGGACCACGCTTGGCCAGCAGTCGCGCATTGACCTGCGCCACCAGAATGAACCCGGCCGCATTGGTGCCGAACAGCCAGCCGAAATGTTCGGCCGGCACGCCGTACAGTTTGATGAATATGAACGGGGAGCCGGCGATGTAGGCAAACATCCCGGCGATGGCGATGCCGCCGGTCAGGGCATGGCCCATGTAGACCGGGTCCGCCAGTAGCCGACCGTACTGACGCAGCGCGCCGGACAACGGCTGACGCGGGACATGCGCCGGCAGACTTTCCGGCAGACCGAGGGCGACCGCCAGTCCCGCCAAAGCACTGAAACCGGTCAGCACCAGGAAGATCGACTGCCATCCCGACGTATTCACCAGCAGTCCGCCGAGCATCGGCGCCAGGATCGGTGCCAGCCCCATCACCAGCATCAACTGCGAGAAGACTTTCGCCGACCCCACCGCGTCGCACTTGTCGCTGACCACCGCCCGGGCAATCACCATCCCCGCACAACCGCCCAGCGCCTGCAGCAGCCGTGCCGCGATGAGCCACTCCAGATTCGGCGCATAGGCGCAGGCCACTGACGCCAGCGTGAACAGCGTGAGACCGATCAGCAACGGAATCCGCCGGCCGAAGCGATCCGCCAACGGCCCGTAAGCCAGTTGACCGATGGACAGGCCGAAGAAGTAAGCCGACAGCGTCAGCTGGACGTGTTTCTCGTCGGTGCCGAACGCCAGCGCCATGGTGGGAAACGCGGGTAGATAGAAGTCGATCGCCAACGGACCGAAAGCGGTCAGGGCACCGAGAATCAGAAGGGTACGGAAGTTCATCAGGCGTCCAGGTCGGGCGGGGAGTTGAGTTGAGTTCAGCCCGACAGTCTAGCCGCGCGAGGACGCCTTGAACATTCCGGTAGCTCGCTAACTATTAAAAAGATCAGGCGAGTTTGATGGCGTAGCCTTCTTCGCTGATCGCCTCGATCACCTGCTCGGTACTCAGCGCACTTTCGACGCCGACTTCCTTCGCCGCCAGGTCGACCCGCACGCTGGCGGCCGGATCCTTGCTCTGCACTGCTTGGGTGACGGCTTTGACACAGTGACCGCAGGACATGCCTTCAACAGTGAACACTTGCATGGAATGACTCCTTTGAGTGAGGTTGCCGGCAGTTTCGGGCTTGCCACGATGGCAAGGTCAAGTTCTGCAAAAAACTGCCGGGCTGGCAATCGTCGCCGCGCTCGGCCAAGCTGCATGCATCAATGACATGAATTCAGGAGATTCAGCCATGCGCTGGTCAGCTTTCAGCCTGTTTGGCTTTCTCAGCCTCTTTGCCGCGATCCCTTCGGTGCATGCCGCCGGGGAAGATTACGGGGTGCTGATCATTTCCCGCGAGCGCCTGGAAGTCGCGACCTCGTGCGAAATCGGCGTGTATATCCAGGATCAACTGTCGGCGCGCCTGTTCCAGGAGCAAAGCACGTCGTTCAACCTGCCGCCGGGCAATGTCTCGCTGCGCCTTAAACTGCTGCCGGGACAAATGCCGGGCTGCAACCCGGGCATGCTCGCGCCGGGCTCGCAGGAGATCAGACTGCATGCCGGCGACATCCTGAAATTCCGCATCGCGATGAACCAGGAAGGCATGTACCTCAAGCCGACCGGCCTCGGTTACTAAGGCCTGCCGCTCGTTCCCACGCTCTGCGTGGGAATGCCTCTTGTGACGCTCTGCGTCACGCTTTGGGACGCAGAGCGTCCCCGGCTGCATTCCCACGCGGAGCGTGGGAACGATCAGGCGAACAAGCGAGCAGCCGGTAGCGGAAACTGGCGCTTGACCTTGCCAGCATGGCAAGGTTGATCCTGTAGGCATCTTCTACAGGGAGTACGACCGATGTCCGATTCCATCACGTTCGATCTGCCCATCAGCGGCATGACCTGCGCCAGTTGCGCCGGTCGTGTCGAGCGGGCGTTGAGCAAAGTCAGCGGCGCCAGCGCCGTCAGCGTCAACCTCGCCACCGAACAGGCTCGGGTGCAGGCCCCCGGCGACAGCCTGCCGGCGCTGATGGAGGCGGTCGAACGCGCCGGTTACAGCGTGCCGCAGCAAACCGTGGAATTGAACATCGACGGCATGACCTGCGCGTCCTGCGTCGGTCGTGTCGAACGTGCCCTGAATAAAGTGCCGGGGGTGAAAAGCGTCAGCGTCAACCTCGCCAATGAACGTGCTCATCTCGAATTGCTCGGCGCGGTCGATCCGCAAACCCTGATCGCCGCCGTGAGCAAAGCCGGCTATTCGGCCAGTCTCTTCGAACTCGAACATCCACAATCCGACAATCGCCAGCAACGCCTGAACCATGAACGCTGGGCGCTGATCTGCGCCATCGCCCTCGCCTTGCCGCTGGTGTTGCCGATGCTGCTGCAACCGTTCGGCATTCACTGGATGCTCCCGGCCTGGGCGCAGTTCGCCCTCGCCACTCCGGTGCAATTCATCTTCGGTGCGCGTTTTTATGTGGCGGCGTGGAAAGCCGTACGCGCCGGCGCCGGCAACATGGACTTGCTGGTCGCGCTGGGCACCAGCGCCGGTTATGGCCTGAGTCTCTATGAATGGGCGACTGCTGACGGACGCATGCCGCACCTGTATTTCGAAGCCTCGGCGGTGGTCATCGCTCTGGTGCTGCTCGGCAAATACCTGGAAAGCCGCGCCAAACGCCAGACCGCCAGCGCCATCCGCGCACTGGAAGCGTTGCGCCCGGAGCGGGCGATTCAAGTCATCGATGGCCGCGAACAGGACGTCGCCATCAGCGCCCTGCGCCTCGGTGACCTCGTATTGGTCAAACCCGGTGAACGCTTCCCGGTGGACGGCGAAGTGCTGGAAGGCCAGAGCCACGCTGACGAAGCGTTGATCAGTGGCGAAAGCCTGCCGGTACCCAAACAACCGGGCGACAAGGTTACCGGCGGGGCAATCAATGGCGAAGGTCGCTTGCTCGTGAGCACCACGGCGCTCGGCGCGGAAAGCGTGCTGGCGCGGATCATCCGCCTGGTGGAGGACGCCCAGGCCGCGAAAGCACCGATCCAGAAACTGGTGGATAAAGTCAGTCAGGTGTTCGTGCCGACCGTGTTGCTGCTGGCCCTGGCCACGCTGATCGGCTGGTGGCTGTACGGCGCGCCGCTGGAAACCGCGTTGATCAATGCCGTCGCAGTGCTGGTGATCGCCTGCCCCTGCGCCCTCGGCCTGGCGACACCGACCGCGATCATGGCTGGCACCGGCGTGGCCGCGCGGCACGGGATTCTGATCAAGGATGCCGAAGCACTGGAACGTGCCCATGAAGTCAGCGCCGTGGTGTTCGACAAGACCGGCACCCTGACCTCCGGCACGCCGCGCATTGCGCATTTCAGTGCGATCGACGGTGACGAAAACGCCCTGCTGACAGCGGCCGGCGCGCTGCAACGCGGCAGCGAGCATCCGCTGGCCAAAGCGGTGCTGGATGCCTGTGCCGAACGCAGCCTGAACGTACCGGATGTGAGCGACAGCCAGTCTCTGACCGGGCGCGGCATCGCCGGCAGCCTCGACGGCCGGCGCCTGGCGCTGGGCAACCGGCGCTTGCTGGAAGAAAGCGGTCTGAACGCCGGAAACCTGAGCGAATCCGCCAAGGCCTGGGAAACCGAAGGTCGCACGCTGTCGTGGTTGATCGAGCAAAGTCCGGCGCCCCGCGTACTCGGTCTGTTCGCCTTCGGCGACACCCTCAAGCCCGGCGCGCTGCACGCGGTGCAACAACTGGCCGCCCAGCACATCCACAGCCACCTGCTGACCGGCGACAACCGCGGCAGCGCACGGGTGGTGGCCGAAGCGCTGGGCATCGAAAACGTCCACGCCGAAGTGCTGCCGGCGGAAAAAGCAGCCACCGTCGCCGAGCTGAAAAAAACCGGCGTCGTGGCCATGGTCGGCGACGGCATCAACGACGCCCCGGCACTGGCCGCTGCCGACATCGGCATCGCCATGGGCGGTGGCACCGACGTGGCGATGCACGCCGCCGGCATCACCCTGATGCGCGGCGATCCTCGGCTGGTGCCGGCCGCGCTGGAGATCAGCCGCAAGACCTACGCGAAGATCCGCCAGAACCTGTTCTGGGCCTTCGTCTACAACCTGATCGGCATTCCACTGGCGGCGTTCGGCTTCCTCAATCCGGTGCTGGCCGGCGCGGCGATGGCCCTGTCGAGCGTCAGCGTGGTGAGCAATGCGCTACTGTTGAAAACCTGGAAACCCGAGGATCTGGAGGACAACCGATGAACATCGGCCAAGCGGCCCGCCACAGTGGCCTGAGCGCGAAGATGATCCGTTATTACGAGTCGATCGGTCTGCTCAAGGCTGCCCATCGCACCGACAGCGGCTATCGCGTCTACGGTGACGATGACCTGCACACGCTGGCATTCATCAAGCGTTCGCGGGACCTGGGCTTTTCGCTGGAGGAAGTCGGCAAGCTGCTGACCCTCTGGCAGGATCGCCAGCGCGCCAGCGCCGATGTGAAGGCCCTGGCCCGCCAGCACATCGACGAGCTGAATCAGAAGATCCGCGAACTCGGCGAACTGCGCGACACCCTGCAGGATCTGGTCGAGCACTGCCACGGCGACCATCGCCCGGACTGCCCGATCCTCAAGGAACTGGCGTCGGGCTGCTGCGCGCAACCCGCCCGCGCCTGAGCAACAGGATTTTCATCGACAGCACTGTGGCGAGGGGAATGCCGTGGAACAACAGCACCACGGCACCCGGCGCCCACCACTCATAGAACGGTGCGGCGATCAGCATGCCGACGCCGAACCCGGTCATCTGCAACAGCGTCAGGAAGCTGAAGATCGGCAGGCGCAGGGGCTCCGGTTCCCGTTGCAGCCGTGACATCAGGCCGACTTCCGAGAACCCGTCGCCCAATCCGGCCGGCAGCGAAAACAGCAACAGACCGACGACGCTGTGCTGCTGGAACATCAGGATGAAGCCGCAGGACATCAGCAGCACGCCGCCGAAATAGCGGCGCTCCAGATGGATGTTTTCCGAGCCGTTCAGGCGACTGGCGATTCGCGCACCAAGCAGTTTGCCGGCGGCCCAGACCGCGAGCATCAGGCCCAGCGTGGTGCTGGCTGAGTCCGGCGTGAGCAGTCTGGAAATGATCGGGAAACCGACGTTGTGAGCAGCGCTGCCAAGGGTGTCAGCCATGGTCACCGCCAGCATCGCGGCCACCACCGGAGCGCTGCGCAGGCCTTGCAGCAAAGCCGACCATTCACCCTGTTTAGCGCTGGATTCGGCCACCGGCTCCGGTGCGCTGAACCGCAGCGGCGCAATCAACACTGCCGCCAACAGATAGGTCAGCGCATTCAGCGCAAACACCGTTTCAAAACCAAATCCCGCGACCAGCAGCCCGGACACCAGACTGCCGCCGACCATCGCCATGGACGAGGCGGACGTGATCCAGGCATTGGTCTTGAGCAACTGCGCCGGCTCGATCAAGCGCGGCAACTGGCTGTTGAGGCCGATGGCGAACATCGAATTACCAAAGCCCAGACCGAACGCGATCAGCGGCAGCAACAACGCCTGCTGACTGACCGGCACGATGAGCAACAGCCCAAGCACAGCGGCGCGCAACAGATCGAAGGCAATCAACGGCAGACGGCTACTGCATCGACGATAAAACGCCGTGCCGATCAAGCTGGCAAAAATCCCGCCGCCCACCCGACTGGCCAGGAAGATCCCGACGCTCATCGCGCTGTTACTCAGCAGATAGACATAAGTGGCCAGCGCAACCATGTTCAGGAAAGCGCCGAAATCGGAAATCAGCCGCGCCGTGATGATCAGCCGGGCATTGTGAGAGGTGGTGGTCACAATCAATCCTTGAATGTGTAAAACCCGGCCGAAGCCGGGTTTTCTTTTTCAGATGCTCACTGCATCCACGGTGGCGGAGGCGGTTCGTCGGACTTGCCCTTGGGCTCGTCGTCCGCCGCGCGGATGGCTTGCTTGCGCTCCTCATCCAGACGCGCCGCTTCGATCTCGCGCAGCACCCCGCCGACATCGGCCAGGTCCTCGGGATCGTCGAACTCGCCGGTCAGCACGCTGGCCGGGTGCAACGTACCCGCTTCGTACAACGCCCACATTTCCTTGGCGTACTTGGTCTTCTTCAACTCCGGTGCAAAGCGACCGAAGTACGAAGCCATGTTGCCGACGTCACGCTCGAGCATGCTGAACGCGTGGTTGTTGCCGGCGGCGTCCACCGCTTGCGGCAGGTCGATGATGACCGGCCCTGTCGGCGTCAGCAGCACGTTGAACTCCGAGAGGTCACCGTGCACCAGACCGGTACACAACATCAGCACGATCTGCGAAATCAGGAACGCGTGATACTCGCGGGCCTGATCCGGCTCCAGCACCACATCGTTCAGACGCGGCGCGGCATCGCCGTATTCATCGGCCACCAGCTCCATCAGCAGCACGCCTTCGAGGAAGTCGTACGGCTTGGGCACACGCACACCGGCGTTGGCCAGGCGGAACAGCGCCGCGACTTCGGCGTTCTGCCAGGCGTCTTCGGCTTCCTTGCGCCCGAACTTGGAACCCTTGGCCATCGCCCGGGCCTGTCGGCTGTTGCGAACCTTGCGGCCTTCCTGATACTCGGCCGCCTGGCGGAAACTGCGTTTGTTCGCCTCCTTGTAGACCTTTGCGCAACGTAACTGATTGCCGCAGCGCACCACATAAACAGCTGCTTCTTTGCCACTCATGAGTGGACGCAGCACTTCGTCGACCAGACCGTCCTCGATCAGGGGTTCAATGCGTTTTGGAGTCTTCATCAGCTTTTATTGTGGGTCCTTTATTACCAAACACGCGAATGTCATTCGTTATACGGCAATCCTCGCATCACGGGGAGGGGTTGCCGACCTGTGAACCTGTGGATGCACACACTGTGCCGGATAAACCGGGCCGATCCGCCTCTTTATCGACCGCTGCGAATCATAGCCGAGGCTGCCGAAGTTGTTGGCGACAGGACTTGAGGGCATTTGCGACAGAATCTGACATCCCGCCGCATGCAGCTCGTAAGAATTTTCCATTCCAGCCTCAATTTCCCCCTCCGGCAGCCGAATTCCTCAGAGACAGAGGAATTTGTCCGACAATCGTTCCAAAAAAACTTCGATGTCGCACTCAAGGAAACGGGTGGAAAACAACGTTTTTCGGCTGCCAATAACCGCGAGTCATCTGCACTGCGTGGGCCTACAAGAAAATCTGGAGCGCGGATGAACATCAAACAGAAGTTGACCTGGGCGTTTGCAATCATCGCCTGCTTGCCCGTGGTGCTGGTCGCCACGCTGGTGGTACTGAACCTGCGCAGCGATGCACGGGACGATTTTGTCGACAGCAGCGGGCGCGAGATCCGTCAGGTCAGCAACGCCATGCAGCTTTTCTTTGACGGCATCAGCCAGAACGTCGACTACCTGGCGACGCAACCGCTGATCAAGAACACCGACGACAGCCTCAAGACCTACATGAGCGCCAACGCCGAAAGCATTCCGCAGGGCGAGATGGACAAGAAGGTCTTCGCCTTTCTGCAGGATCTGGGCAACAGTCACCCGGCCTACGCCTACGCAATCGTCGGCACCGCTGCCGGCGGCTACGTATCCTGGCCCGACGATCCCAAGCTGAGCAACTACGACCCGCGTCAACGCCCGTGGTACAAGGCCGCGCAGGCCAAGCCCGGCAAGCCGTTTCGCACCGCCGCCTATTACTGGGCGCAGGACGATGCGACCTATGTCAGCACCGTGCGCACCATCGACAACAAGCTCGGCAGCAACGGCGGCGTGGTCAGTATCGACGTGACGCTCAAGCAGCTCACCGAGATCGTCAAACAGATCAAACTCGGCGAAAGCGGTTACTTGATGCTGCTGGAGAACAGCGGCACGGTGCTGGTCGATCCCAAGCAGCCGGAGCACAACTTCAAGCCGCTCGACAGCCTCGGCGAGGGCTACGCGCAACTGGCCAAGGCCGGCAAAGGGCTGGTGGAAGTCGAGCTCAACGGCGAACGTTACATGGCCAACGTCTGGCCTTCGGAACAACTGGGCTGGACCTTCATCGGCCTGATCAAACAGAACGACGTGATGAGCTCGGCCACTAAACTCACCTGGCTGATCGCAATCATCGCTACCGTGCTGGCGGTGATCTTCGCGGTGGTCGGCGCCAGTTTCGCCAGCCTGATCGTGCGGCCGATCCGCAGCGTGGCCAGCGGTCTGGAAGGCATCGCCCAGGGCGAAGGCGACCTGACCAAGAACCTCGACATCCGTGGCAGCGACGAAACCGCGCAACTGGCCAACTGGTTCAACCAGTTCCTCACCGCGATCCGCAGCCTGATCCAGCACATCGGCGGCGCGGCCGGGAAAATCCTCGCCACTTCGCAGAGTTCGACCCGGGTTTCCGGCGACATGGCCGAAGCCGCTGGACGCCAGCGCGAAGCGGTGGACATGGTCTCGACCGCGTTCCACGAAATGGTCGCCACCGCCAACGAAGTCGCCCGCTCGTGCAGCCAGGCAGCGGAGTCGGCCGACAGCGGCCAGCGTCAGGCCCGCGAAGGTCAGCAACAGATCGATGCGGCGGTGCACAGCGTCGATCAACTGAGCCAGGAACTGGAGCAATCGGCGCAGTCGATGCAACAACTGGAACGCGACAGCAACGACATCCAGTCGATCCTCGGCACCATCCGCTCCATCGCCGAACAGACCAACCTGCTGGCACTCAACGCGGCTATCGAGGCGGCGCGGGCCGGTGAGCAAGGCCGTGGATTTGCGGTGGTAGCCGATGAGGTTCGCGCACTGGCCAAACGCACGGCTGACTCGACGGCGGAAATCGACGGGTTGCTGGGCAACCTCGCCAAACGCACCAGCGCGGTGACCCAGCAGATGCGCGCCAGCCTCGATGTGTCGCAGCAATCGGTAGCGCGGATTGGCGAGGCGCGGGAGAGCTTTGGGCAGATTCGTGAGTCGGTGGATGTGATTCGCGACATGAACACGCAGATTGCGACGGCGGCGGAAGAGCAGCATCAGGTGGCTGAGGACATCAATCGGCACATCAGCCAGATTCATGGTGATGCGCAGTTGGTGGCGGAGCTGGCGAATTCGGCGCGGCTGGATTCGCAGAGTCTGGCGGGGTTGTCGAATGAGCTGGATGGGTTGGTGCGGCGGTTCCGGACTTGAGATTGGGGGGAGCCCTGAAAAGCCCCCTCACCCTAGCCCTCTCCCGGAGGGAGAGGGGACCGAATGGGGGATGCTTCAGAAATCCGCCGACCTGAACGAGCGTTGTTGAATCCATAATCGACGCTGATCTTTCAGGTCGATGTACAGCGTAAGACAACTCGGTAGGCCCCCTCTCCCTCCGGGAGAGGGCTGGGGTGAGGGCTGCTTTTTCAGCGCTCGATAATTGCCGTCACACCCTGCCCCCCCGC
>NZ_NEHH01000021.1:0-31856 GCF_002112305.1 Pseudomonas sp. R45(2017)
AATCGAAATCAACCCCCGCCCCTGCCCCGCCGCATCCAGCAACTTCGCCAGGTTCGCCACGATCCGCCCGCCCGTCGCGGCAAACGGATGCCCCGCCGCCAGCGAGCTGCCCTTGACGTTCAAACGGCTGCGATCAATCGAGCCCAGCGGCGCATCCAGCCCCAACCGGGTCTTGCAGTATTCCGGATCTTCCCAGGCCTTCAACGTGCACAACACTTGCGCGGCAAAGGCTTCGTGGATTTCGTAGTAGTCGAAGTCCTGCAAGGTCAAACCATTGCGCGCCAGCAAGCGTGGCACCGCGTACACTGGCGCCATCAAAAGTCCTTCGGCGCCGTTGACGAAATCCACCGCCGCTGCTTCGCCGTCGCGCAGATACGCAAGGATTGGCAGACCACGTTCCTTCGCCCACTCCTCGCTGCCCAACAGCACCACCGACGCGCCATCGGTCAACGGCGTGGAGTTGCCGGCGGTCAGCGTGCCCTTGGCGCTTTTCTCGAAGGCCGGTTTCAGGGTCGCGAGTTTTTCCAGGGTCAGGTCCGGGCGCAGGTTGTTGTCGCGGGTCAGGCCGAGGAACGGGGTCATCAGGTCGTTGTGCCAGCCTTCGCTGTAGGACGCCGCCAGTTTGTGATGGCTTTCGAAGGCCAGTTGATCCTGTTCTTCGCGGGGGATGTTCCAGGTCTGCGCCATCAACTCGCAGTGCTCGCCCATCGACAGGCCGGTGCGCGGTTCGCCGTTGCGCGGGAATTCGGGGATCAGGTGTTTCGGGCGCAATTGCAGAAAGGTCTTGAGCTTGTCGCCGGTGGTCTTGGCGCGGTTGGCTTGCAGGAGGATCTTGCGCAGGCCTTCGCTGACGCTGATCGGCGCGTCCGACGTGGTGTCGACGCCGCCGGCAATCCCGCAGTCGATCTGGCCGAGGGCGATCTTGTTTGCCACCAGCAACGCCGCTTCCAGGCCGGTGCCGCAGGCCTGTTGAATGTCATAGGCCGGGGTCGCCGGTGACAGGCGCGAGCCGAGCACGCATTCGCGGGTCAGGTTCATATCCCGTGACAATTTCAGCACCGCTCCCGCGACCACTTCGCCGATGCGCTGGCCGTGCAGGTTGTAGCGTTCGATCAGGCCTTCGAGGGCGGCGGTGAGCATCACCTGATTGCTCGCGGTGGCATACGGCCCGTTGGAACGGGCGAACGGAATGCGGTTGCCACCAATGATCGCGACGCGGCGCAGCTGACTCATGAAATGCTCCTTGTGAAATATCCGGACTGAAAATCGAGCGCTGAAAACCCGGTCGGGCCACAAAAGCGCCGAGGGCAAACTACTCTGCTGTTCTAGCGTAGGCCTTATTGCGTGGATCGAACGATTGATTGCCCTTCGCAGTCCACACTTTGAACCCCATCTTCTGGAGAGCGTTCCATGTCTGACCGCTATATCGACTTCGCCAACTCGTCCATCGGCCACCGCCTGGTCGGAGCCCTGGGCCTGCCGTCGCCGGTGAGGCTGGAACGCTGGCAGGCCGGGCGCCTGCGGCCGGTGGAAGGTGCGCTGCTAATCGGCGGCGGGCCGCTGGCCGAGCGGGTCAGCACCTTCGCCAATCGCCTGACCGACGCGATCTACCGCTACGGCGACCAACCGGCGACCGCCACCCAATGGATTCCCGGCCATGGCCCGAAACTCAAGGCCGTGGTGTTCGACGCCAGCGATTTGCAGCACACCGACCAGCTCAAACAGCTGCGCGAATTCTTCCAGCCACTGATGAAGAACCTCGACAGCAGCGCGCATCTGGTAATCCTCGGCCGCGCCCCGGAAACCCTGCGCGAACCGTTTGCCGCCAGTGCGCAGCGCGCGCTCGAAGGTTTCTCCCGCTCGCTGGCCAAGGAGCTGCGCAGCGGCGGCACGCTGCAACTGATCTACGTCGGCGAAGGCGCCGAGGATCAGCTCGAAGGACCGCTGCGGTTTTTCCTCTCGCCAAAAAGCGCATTTGTCTCCGGGCAAGTGATTCGTCTGACGGCCTGCGCCACTCAAGTTACCGACTGGACCCGCCCGCTGGCCGGGCGCAAGGCGCTGGTCACCGGCGCGGCGCGAGGCATCGGCGCCTCCATCGCCGAAACTTTGGCCCGTGACGGCGCCGAGGTGATCCTGCTCGACGTGCCGCCCGCGAAAACCGATCTCGAAGCCCTGGCCGCTCGCCTCGGCGGGCGCGCCATCACCCTCGACATCTGCGCCGAAGACGCCGCTACGCAACTGATCGAACAGTTGCCGGACGGCCTCGACATTCTGGTGCACAACGCCGGCATCACCCGCGACAAGACCCTGGCCAACATGACGCCCGAGTTCTGGGACGCGGTGCTCGCGGTCAATCTCAAAGCACCGCAAGTGTTGACCAAGGCCCTGCTCGACAGTGGCACCTTGCGCGATAACGCCCGGGTGATTCTGCTCGCCTCGATCAGCGGCATCGCCGGCAATCGCGGGCAGACCAATTACGCGGCGAGCAAGGCCGGGCTGATAGGACTGGCCCAGGCCTGGGCGCCGACGCTGCTGGAACGCGGCATCAGCATCAACGCCGTGGCGCCGGGTTTCATCGAGACCCAGATGACCGCGCACATTCCGTTCGGCCTGCGTGAAGCCGGGCGCCGCATGAGTTCGTTGGGTCAGGGTGGCCTGCCGCAAGACGTCGCCGAGGCCGTGGCCTGGCTGGCCCAGCCGGGCACCGGCGCGTTCACCGGGCAAGCGTTGCGGGTGTGCGGTCAAAGCGTGCTGGGGGCCTGAACATGACCATCGAATGGCAAACCCTGCACCACGAGCCGAGCCTGCCGGGGCTGTATGCCCGGGCGGCGACCCGACGCAAAATCACCGGCACCACCCTGCCCGACAGCGGCTTGCGCTGCGCCGTCGAGGTGGATGGCAAACGTCTGGCGGCGTATCGCAAGGTCTGCGGTTTCGCCGATGACGGCCTGCTGCCGCCGACCTATCCGCATATCCTGGCGTTCGCCCTGCAGATGCAATTGCTGACGGCCAAGGAGTTTCCGTTCCCGCTGCTGGGGCTGATTCATCTGAGCAACCGCATCCGCGTATTGCGGCCGATGGGCGGGATCAGTCGCGCACAAGTCAGCGTCCGGGTGCATAACCTGCAACCGCATCCGAAGGGCGCGACCTTCGATCTGCTGACCACCCTCGACGATCAACTCGGCCCGTTGTGGGAAGCCGAAAGCCGGATGCTCTGTCGTGGCGTGAAGCTCGAAGGCGAAGCGGTCGAGCAGACCTGGGAGCCGACGCTGCCCCTCGCGCAAGTGGCGCAATGGAACGCGCCGACGGACATCGGCCGGCAGTACGCGAAAGTCTCCGGCGACTACAACCCGATCCACTTGAGTGCCGCCAGCGCCAAGCTGTTCGGTTTCCCAACCGCCATCGCTCATGGTCTGTGGAACAAGGCCCGGACGCTGGCGGCGCTGGCGGATCATCTGCCCAAGGCCAACCTTGAGGTCACCGTGCACTTTCGCAAACCGGTGCGCCTGCCGAGCGAGGTGAGCCTGTTCGCCAGCGCGGCCGGTTCCAGCGGTGAGTTACGCCTGATCGGCGCCGGGGATCTGGAGCACATGGTGGGCAACTGGCAGCCGGTAGCCTGACATCGAGGCCGGGAAAACCTGCTCAATTGTGTATATATCACTTAAGTTTTCCCGCGCCGCGAACAACTTCTTCGCCAACAGCCAGCCTTGATTTTCAAGGCTTTTTTTTGCTCGCCTATATCCTCGGTATTAGTCGTTAGGGGGCACTCGCCGCCCCCTGCATAAAGGCGTTAATACCAACTTGAGAATGGCGTGGATCCAGCCTTGCGACTGATATGAGCACAACGGACGAAGGCATTGCCGGCAACAGAACCGGCGAGCCGTCGAAGTCAACGAACGTTGTCACAGGTGCAAGGAACAACCCTCATGAAAACCCACATGAAAGCTCAGGCGTGGTGCAAGTCGGCAACAGCACTGGCCCTTATTCTCTCTCTCGGTCTGGCCGGTTGCAGCAGTGGCGGCGGCGGTCATCACAGCAGCTCCGACAGTTCTTCCCCCGACAGTTCGACTGCGGGTACTGGCGGCACCGGTGGCACGGGTGGTACCGGAGATACCGCAGGCACTGGCGGTACTGGTGGCACTGGTGGCACTGGAGGGACGACAGATCCGACCAATCCGACCAATCCAACTAATCCGACCAACCCGACAGATCCGACCAACCCAACCAATCCGAGCACTCCGACCCCTCTGGTTACCACCACACTGGTGCAGGACGTCGGGAATACCGTCAGCGGCGTCGGCGATGGTGTCGGCCAGGTCGGCGACTCCCTGAGCGGCGTGCCGATTGTCGGTGGCGTGGTGCAAAGTGCCGCCAAAACCGCCGGCAACGTGGTGACCACCCTGGGCGACGGCGTGGCCAACGGCATCGGCAAACTGGCGACCACCGACAATGGCCTGGGCGTCACCGCTTCGGCGGTCGGCGGCGTGGTGCAGGATGTGGGCAACGGCGTGTCCGACCTGAGCGGCAAACTGGCGACCGCCACGGGCAGCGTTCCGGTAGTCGGCGGCGTGGTCACCCGTGTAGCACCGGTGCTCAATGGCGTCGGTGAACGGGTCACCATGCTCGGCGACACGCTCAGCACCGCTACCACCACCGGCCCGCTCGGCTCGGTCACCAAAGAAGTGGGCAGCAAACTGGTGCCGGTGATTGCCATGGTCGAAAGCACCACGGACAAACTCGGCAGTGCCACGGGCCTGGGCGCTCCGGTGAACGGCCTGCTGCAGAAAGTCGGCAGCACCGTCGATGGAGTAGGCGACAAAGTCACCGACGCCGGCAATGGCAACGCCCTGACCAACACCGTCGGCGGAGCCCTGAGCAATGTCGGCACCGCTGTCGGCAAGGCTGGCGGGCTGGTGAACAACGGGACCGGTTCGGGAACGGGCGTCGGTGGCGGTCTGGGCAGCAATGGCCTGCTGCAAACCGTCGGCGGCGCCGTGGTCAACGTCGGCGCAGGCTTGAGCAGCGGCAATGGCAGTCTCGCCGCACCGGGTGGTGTGCTGGCTGCGGCGGGTAATACCGTGGCTTCACTCAACACCGTGCTCGGCGGCTCGGGATCGCCGATCACCAGCCCGACCACTCCCCTGGCAACCCTGGGCAACAACGTGGGCGCCGGACTTGCGCCGGTTACCACTGCGGTCACCAGCCTGACCCAGAATGTCGGTGCCGCCACCGGGCTCGGCTCTCCGGTCGCGGGTCTCACCAGTCAGGTTGGCGGCGCCGTCGGCAATCTGGGCAACGCGATCGCCGGCACCAACAGCAATCCGGTCGTGGCGGCGGTCGGTAACACTGTCACCACGGTGGGCAACACGGTCACTGCGGTCGGCGGGCTGGTCAACGGTGGCACTGCCACCGGGACTGGCGGCGGACTGGGTGGAGTTCTCGGTGGCCTGACCGGCGCCCTGGGAGGCAACAATCGCTGATTTGCACCTGGCCGATTCGACGGCCTTACCTACAGCGCCTACGCTTGGTTGAGGGCGGAAGATTCCCACGAGTCTTCCGCTTTTTTCTTAGGAGAAACCCTGCCCCGTGCTGCGGGTTTGAACATGGAGTGTCCTATGCGCGTCATGGCATCCCTGATGTTGCTCAGTCTCAGTTCCACCGCCCTCGCCGACACCCTGCCCAGCTTTCTCAACAGCAACGAAACCATTCGCAACCTGCCGGTGCCGAACCTGCCCGCCGACGCTTACCGGCCGAACGCCGCGCCGCTGCAAGTGCCGGAGCCCGGTGCCACGGCCACGCAGCCGTTGCTGATGGGCACGAAGATCAACCTCAGGACCGTGCAGATCGAAGGCGGCACGCTCTACCCGTTGAACGAACTGGCCGAAATCTACAAACCGCTGATCGGCCGCGAGAGCAGCCTCGCCGACCTGATCGAAGCCACCCGCACGATCACCCGTCGCTACCAGCAGGACGGTTATCTGCTGTCCTACGCCTTTCTGCCACAGCAGACCTTCGATGACGGCGTGGCGCGCGTCGTGCTGGTGGAAGGTTACGTGCGCGACGTGCAGATCGCCGGCGACGTCGGACGGGTCAAAGCCCTGCTCGACCGACTGGCCGCCAAGCTCCAGGCCGAACGCCCGCTGACGCGCAAGACGTTCGAGCGCTACACCACGCTGATGACCCGCATTCCCGGCGTGACGATCCAGGCCCAGGTGCCGCCGCCCGGCACCACCGACGGTGCAACGACGCTGGTGGCCCAGGCCAGTCGCAAGCCGTTCACCAGCACCCTGAGCACCACCGAAGACAACCGCAATGGCACCCAGGCGTTGCTCGGCGTCAGCAGCAATTCACAAACGTCGATGGGCGAACAGTTGAGCCTCAGCGGCCTTTTTCCACCGGGGGATGATCACGAGCATTACTACCGGCTGGACTACAACCAGTTCATCAACGACGAAGGTGCGCAGCTGAGTCTGTCGGCCTCACGCTACCGCGCCGATCCCGGCACCAACGTGCAGTTGAGCAACGGACTGGAACTCAAGCCGCACCGCGAAAACGACCGTTATTCGCTCGGTTTCACCCTGCCGCTGATTGCCGCCTCGGATGAACTGCTGACCGCCGGATCGCGCCTGTACGCGGTCAACGACAAGACCCGCTACAACGTGATCGGCTACCCGCTGAGCGTCGAAGAACGCACCGACATCCGCGCCCTCGCCTTCGAAAGCGACTGGCGCAAGGTCGATGCCCGACAACTGCGCATCCTCAGTGGCGGCGTGTATCAAGGGTTCGACAGCCTGGGTGCGCATACCAACAACAGCGCCATCGACCTCGACTTCTTTCGGGTACGACTTTCCGGGGTGCAGAGCGACAAGTTCCTCGACAACTGGCAAGGGGTGCTGTCGGCTGCGTTGTACTGGAGCCGTGACACCCTGCCGGACAGTGAGCGCGCTGTGTTCGGCGGGCAGAATTTCGGCCGCGGTTATCCCGACGATCAGGCGTCCGGCGACAAGGGTTGGGGCGTGGCTTACGAGATCAATTACAGCTTCAACCGCGACGGCAACTGGGTGCGCATCCTGCAACCGTACTTCGTGCTCGACCGCTCGCGAAGCTGGTTCAATGAGTTGCCGGTGCAGGCCAACAACCTGTCATCGGCGGCAGTCGGCCTGAGATTTGGCGATGCGAAGTACTACAACATCGCCCTGGAAGCGGCCAAGGCGATGTCGGATGAAGCGCTGGACACCTTCAATCGCCGGCCGCGCTACAGCATCAGTTTCAGCTATCAGCTGTAGCACGATCGACCGCTGAATCAGAAGGCGTAGCGTACTTTTGCCGTGAAACCGTCAGCGTCAAAACCGCTGGCGGTCACGTAGTTGTACGACCCGCCGAGACTCCACGCGCCCATCCGGTAGTTGGCGCCCAAGCCCAGTTCATAACTGTCACGCACCGGGGTGGTGCCACGGCTGGTGAACGAATCACCACCCAGCACGAACGACGACGTGGTGCCGGTCTTGTCGCCAATGACGTCATGCCAGGCCATCAGCTTCGCTTCGGGCTCAAGGCTGCCGGTGCCCACATCGAACGCAGCGGCCAGACGTGCACCGACACCCATTTCGCCCACTTCATAACGCTGACTGCCGACATTCAGCGAGGCCGAACTGCCCTTCTCGCGATAGCTGTCCATGCCCACGTTGGCGTAACGCGCCCCGACCTGCGGCTCAAGCACCACATCCGGCATCAGGTGCACGCTGTAACCGGCCAGCGCACTCACGCCGAACACATTGCTCTCGTAATCACCCTTGGCGCGGGTGCCGGCGATGTAACGGCGCGACTCGTTGTCGTTCCAGCCGTACATCAGCGACGAATCGACGAACCAGTTGTCGTGGGTCCAGTTGCCGTACAGGGTCAGCGCATGGCCGGTGACCTGGGTCTTGTTGCCGCGATCGGATTTCACATCGGAGTCGAGGTAGCTGTACGCCAGACCGACCGCCAGATCGGCATTCAACTGACCATCGGCACCCACGGCGATGCCATGGCTGTCGGCATCGTAACCACTGACACCACGACGCTCATCCTGGTTGGCATCACTGCTCAAGGCTTGCAGCCAGACACCTTTGTCTGTCGGCACGCCGGCGTTACGGGCGCGACTGGAACGCTCATTGATGACACCCGACACCAGCGTCTGACTGTTGGTAGCCGCGTGAAGCACCCCACGGCTGACATCCGGGCTGAGGGTTTCGGACAACCGCGCCAGTTGCGCATCGGTGCTGGCGTTGGCGAACGCCTGGAACACCGGGTCCTGCTCATCGAGCCGCGACAACAGACTCGACACGCGGCCCACTGCCGTTGCCGCATTGCGACTGCCACCCGCCACAAGGGTGTTTTGCGCCAGCACCTCTTCGGACTTGTTGGTCACCACCGACGTGATGTCATTGCCCACGACCCCGAAACTCTTCACATCCAGCAAAGCAGAGGAAGACGTCACGGTGAGGTTATTGCCGCCGACAAGACTGCCCGAGCTGATCAGGGTGTACTTCGTACCACCCGGCGTCACCCGGAAATCACTGGAACGCGCCAACAGACGCAACGTCGCACCCGGCGCGATATCGGTAGTGCCCGTGACCTTCAACACCGGCAGCGCCGGATTGGTGTCATTGCCCAGGTACATTTCCAGCACCGAGTCGGACTCTTCCATGTCGAAGTCACCGATGATCGTGGTGTGCGGCTTCACCAGCGTCAGCGTGCCGTCCTCGATAGTCACGTAACCGGACTTGATGGTCGAACCGTCGAAAACCGCATCGCCGTCGATGATCACGCCGGACAGACCGATCAGATCCCCTTTGACCGTACCGCCGAAAAAGTCGAAATAGCTTTCGCCGTCATCGACCTGGATTGCCGCCGTGCCACCCTCGATCGAACCGAACAGTTGATAAATGGTGAAAGGACTCGCACCCACTGCCTGACCGCTGACGTGCACGCCAATGGACTCGCCGGAAATCGTGCCGTAGTTGGACAGGTTCAAGATCGCTGTACTGGCAGAGGTATTGAAGTTCACGCCTTCAAACGTCACCGCCTCAGCGTTCGCCCCGGTGGCGCGAATAGTCCCGAAGTTATTGACGCTCCCCTTGAGCGTGGCACCGTCAAGAAACAACCCCAGCGCGTCCGACCCGCTGGCGCTGATCGTGCCGTTGTTGCCGATGCCATTCAGTTTGGTTTGCACCAGCATCACACCGCTGGAACTCGCCCCGCTGGCCTCGATCAGCCCATCGTTGCTGAGCGAGCCGTTCAGCTCACTGCCCATATCCGAAATCCCGGTGGAGGTGCCCGATCCAGCCAGTCCATTGACCGAGATCGAACCCTTGTTGATCAGGTTCCCGGCTATTTTGCTGGGCGTCACACCGGAAGCCCCCAGCGCAATGCCCACGCCAAACTTGGCCCCGTCAATGCGGATACTGTCGTTGTTACGCAACTGGTCTGCCGTCAGCCCCAAAAACTGAGCGCCATAGGTCAGCGTCGAAGGCGCGCCGGGAGCAATCGTCCCGTTGCCACGCAGGTCGATCAGACCATAGTTCTGCAGGTTGCTGTTCAATGGCCCGCCGCTCAGGTCGTAGCTCAAATTGGCGCCGGCAGCGGCAACAACGCCCGCGTGCAGCGAAGTTGCAGCAACAGACAGCGCCAGTAACGAGCGGCACAAGCGATCTGTGTTCAATCGAGATTCCCTTCCAAAACATGAAAAACAGTTTCAGCAGGGGGTATCAATTTCACTCAGGCATCCCTACCGAACCCACCAGGTCGTCCGGTTTGGGCGCGGGGAATGTACACGAGCCATCATTTCGACACCATCAAAATGTCAAAGGGATGGCGTCAATTTCAAGATCGGCGTATTCGAAGTAGAAGCTGCGTGAGCACTCAGGAGATATTGATCTTTGGCTTGGGAAACAGATTGTCCAGGGTCTCCAGCAGCCGCACGTGATAGATCGGCTTGCGGAACAGGTCCAGCACCTGCAACCGCAGCATGTCGCTGACATCCTCCATGTCCGCATGCCCCGACGTTACGATCACCGGCAGATGCTGGCGCGAGGTGTGTTCGCGCAGGCGCTTGATCAGCGACATGCCGCTTTCCTCCGGCATGCGAAGATCGGTGATCACCAGGGCGATATCAGGATGGCGGGTCAGGTGATGCAGGGCGAGTTTGACCGACGTCGCGGTGTGACAGATAAAGTCCTCGCCCTCCAGCAACTCCGCCAGCTCCAGCAACGCGTCCTCTTCGTCGTCAACAAGAAGCAACTGTTGGCGGGGCTGTGAAGAAGCAGTCATTGGACAATCCCTGAGAAACTGATGATGGAACCGAGTGTAGTGCGAGATTGGCGAGCCATCGAGTCAGGGTGTCTGTACCGGTGCAGTCTGGGCCGTACCGCCCAGCGCTACTAGAATGTTGTTGAAGATGGCCAGTACCTTGGCGCCGACCGGCGTCACGAACACCACGACCACCACTGCTACCATCGCCACCACAATTGCATATTCGATGGCTGACGCCCCTTCGCTGCTGTGCAGAAACCGGCGGGCGCGCAACAGCAAGTATTCAAATAGCATGGAGGTTCTCCTTCGTGCCGGGGCACTCAGACTGCCGCATCCAGAGTCGCCTGCGATTCTCCGGTCCGGGACGCGGAACGGAAAACCTGCAGGCAGGATTCGAAGGTCAACGGGATGAACGCGATCAAGGTACGGGGCGAGTGACCGCAGTACCACCGAGTGAAACCAGAACGGAGTTGAAGATGTTCAGAACCTTGGCGCCGATCGGGGTCACGAACACTACGACCACCACCGCCACCATCGCCACCACAATCGCGTACTCGATCGCCGAAGCACCTTCTTCACTGTTGAGGAACAGCCGCACTTTGGCCGCCAGATAGTCGAGACTCATACGAAACATACGTCAACTCCTTCGCGCCTTTGGCGCCGATGTCACGCTACAGCGGCAAGGTTCCACCGTGCCATTTGAGCATTGTCAACAAACCCCCTCCCAACAACTGTAAGAACGGATTAATCACAAAGGATTAATCGCTTCGTCATCCCCTGCTTTTCGACTGCTAATTGGCCAACACCCATACTTTCGTGGGTTATTTGCCTGTCAGAAATGGCGTTTTGGCTTGTTTCAGCTAGCGTGGAAATAGCGAAATAGTTGGATGTTCATAGCTGCCTGATTGCGATGTTCCCTTGGTAGGAAGTGCGGGCTGGTAGTGCAGCAGGAAAGGGAGAGCCGTCATGAACAGTCGTGTGACCATGGGCCTTGCAGCGTTGCTTTTACTGGGCGCCATCGTTGTCGGATATTGGGGCCTGGTGCTCAGCCGCCAACCCGCTCCGGTGGCCGAGGCTCCCGCGCCGACGGTGGTCACCGTCGAAACAACCGTCGCTGCCGCCGAAGACCAGACCCGTCAACCTGTCGTGGTGCTGGTGCGTGACGTCCCGCCATTCACCCCTCTTGCTGCCGCCGACCTGGCCGTTGAAAAACTGCTCAGCGCCCCTGCCGGCAGCCTCGGCACAATCGAACAGGCCGTGGGCCGCACTCCGTGGCGCCACCTGAGCGCCGGCACCTGGCTCAACGAAGAAAGCTTCGAGGCCGGCGGCACACTGGCGCGCATGATCCATAAAGACGAGCGCGCGCTGGCCGTGTCGGTCGATGAAGTGATCGGCGCAGCCGGGCAGTTGATCCCCGGGGATTACGTCGACGTGTTGTTGTTCCTGCGCCAGGACGCCGCCAATCCGCAGCAGTCGGCGCAGATCGTTGTGCCAGCCATGCGCGTGCTCGGTGTCGGCGAGCAATACGGCCTGACCAATGACGGCCAACCGTCCGCCCCTGCGTTGAGTGCCGACGACAAGATCAAACAGGACCAGCGCCGGCTTACCGCGCGCACCGTGGTGCTGGCGGTGCCTGAACAATTGTTGAGTCGAATGATGCTCGCCACCCAGGTCGGGACGTTGCGCCTGGCCGTACGCAGCAGTGAGGAACAGCGCCTGGCCAAGTATTGGGCCGGCGAAAGTCAGGCACCGGAAAAACTGGTCGCCGCCAACAGTCAACTCTTCCAGTTCACGCAGCTGGCGCTGGGGACAACGCCGAAAGCGTCGTCGAGCGGCGACCAAGCTGTGGCGGCACGACCCGCAGTGGAAGTGATTCGCGGCAATCAGACCAACCAACAAAACCCATGACTGAGCAAGGATCCAAGTGCATGCAGAGTCGTTCCTGGCCGACCTTCAATCCCGTGCTCCGGGCCTTGCTGCTGATGGGACTTTCAATCAATGCTGCGCACGCGGCCACCGGCAACTGCGCGGCCCTCGGACGCTTGCCGCCGGTGATCGAAATCAACGAAGGCTGGCAACAGGACATGCAGTCACCGGTGGCGATCACACGCCTGGCCATCGGCGATCCGAAAATCGCCGACGTGCATGCCAATGGCAATTCCTCGTTCCTTCTGACCGCCGTGGCGCCGGGCGCGACCAGTCTCATGGTCTGGACCGGCTGCTCCAGAGAGCCGCGCCAGAGCATGGTGTTCGTCAAGGGCGCCGCCACCTCGGCCCTCACCAACACCAGTGCGCTGCCGTCGGATGATGCGCTGTTGCCCTCGCAGGTGCAGACCGACATTCGTTTCGTCGAAGTCAGCCGCACCAAGCTCAAGCAGGCCTCGGCTTCGCTGATCGGCACCCGCGGTAATTTCCTGTTCGGTTCCCCCGGCACCCTGCCGCCCATCGACGGCGTTCCGCAACCGCGATTGCCGGTGGACAACTCGCTGTTCAACTTCTCGTGGATCGGCGGCAAGACCATGGCGATCATCAATGCCCTGGAAGGCAGTGGGTTCGCCTACACCCTGGCGCGGCCAAGCCTGGTGGCTCTCAATGGGCAAAGCGCAAGCTTCCTCGCAGGCGGGCAGATTCCGATACCGGTGCCCAGTTCCGGCAGTGACAACGTATCGATCGAATACAAGGAATTCGGCATCCGCCTGACCCTGACGCCCACCATCATCAGCCACGATCGCATCGCCCTGAAGGTGGCGCCGGAAGTCAGCGAACTGGATTTCAGCAACGCGGTGAACATCGCCGGCACCACGGTGCCCGCCCTGACCATTCGCCGCACCGACACCAGCATTTCCCTCGCCGATGGTGAGAGTTTTGTCATCAGCGGTTTGATCAGTACCAGTAACAGTTCCCAGGTCGACAAGTTTCCCGGGCTGGGCGATATCCCGGTGCTCGGGGCCTTTTTCAAAAGCTCGCAGATCAAGCGCGAAGAGCGCGAGCTGCTGATGATCGTCACCCCGCATCTGGTGCGCCCGCTCTCGGCGGAGGCGCAACTGCCGTCGTTGCCGGGTGAAAAACTGCGCAACTACGACCCGAATTTCTACCGCATGTTCTTCCTGGAAAACGGTAACTTCGACAAGCGCAGCGGGTTGTCCCAATGAGCCAGAGCCTGAGTCAGACCTTCCTCGCCATCACCCGCAACAGCACCGATCTGGAATGGCTGCAAAGCGCGCTTGCACCGCTGGGCCAGGTGGTCAGTGCCGGTGGCGGCAGTCTCGACGAATTGCTCGCTCTGGTGGACGTCACCTTCGCCAGTCTGGTGTTCGTCGGCCTCGACCGCGAACACGTGGTGGCCCAGAGCGCGCTGATCGAGGGCGCGCTGGAGGCCAAGCCGATGCTGGCGATCGTTGCCCTCGGCGACGGCATGGACAACCAGTTGGTACTCAACGCGATGCGCGCCGGGGCAAGGGATTTCGTCGCCTATGGTTCGCGCTCCAGCGAAGTGGCCGGGCTGGTGCGCCGCTTGAGCAAGCGTCTGCCGCCAGCGCCCCACAACACGCAACTGGGTGGCCTGACGGTTCTGTACGGGGTGCAGAGCAGTTCCGACGGCGCGTTACTGGCTAACCATATGGCGCTGGTGGTGCAAAAGAGCGGGCAGCAGACGCTGCTGCTGGATCTCGGTCTTCCCCGTGGCGACAGCCTGGCGTTGCTGGGGCTGGAGAGTTCGTTCCACTTCGGCGATGCCTTGCGCCACCTGCGCAGGCTCGACGCCACACTGATCGACAGTGCATTCACCAGCACCGAAGCGGGGCTGCGGATTCTGGCGTACGCCGACAATGACGAACCGCTGGAGAGCACCAGTGCCGCCGAGCTGTTCATGTTGCTCAGCGCGTTGCGCCAGCACTTCCAGCACATTGTCGTGAACCTCACCGGCCAGCCCGACAGCGAAGCCCTGCGCACCTTTGTCAGCCATTGCGACAAGCTGATCTGGTACACCGACCAGAATGTTCTCGATTGCCGGCGCAACCTGGCGGTGTTCAATCTGTGGCGGGAAAAAGGCATGAAGCTCGACCACGGGCGGCTGCTGGTCGATCGCTATTTGAGCAACGTCGCGCCGGATGCGGACACCCTCGGCAAGACCTTCAACCTGGAAGTGATCGCGGTGCTGGCCTTGAGTCCGGAGCTGCGCATGAATGCCAAGAACCAGGGCGTCAGCCTGTTTGAACTGGCACCCCGGGAGAAACTCACCCAGAGCCTGCGGGTGCTCGGCGAACGGCTGGCCAAACGCTCCGAAGGCTTGGCCAAACCCAAGGTCACCTGGTTCGACCGGTTGCGAGGCACCTCATGAGCCCGGAAAAACTCTTCGGTGCACCGGCGCGGGGCCAGTCGGGCAACACCGACCACGAAGGTCTGAAACTGGTCCTGCATCGCTACATCATCGATGCCATCGAGGAGTCCGGAAAAAACCTGCTGGAAGGTTCGCGGCAGTTGCTGGCGCAATTCGTCACCGACAAGGTCGCCGAATACATCGCCCGTCTGCATCTGGCGATTTCGCGCTACGAGATGGAGCGGCTGGCGGAAGAAATCGTCGATGAACTGACCGGATTCGGCCCGCTGGAAGTGCTGCTGCGCGACACCGCCGTAACCGAAATTCTGGTCAATGGCCCGCACCGGGTGTTCGTCGAGCGCGAAGGCGTACTGCATCAGAGCGACCTGCGCTTCATCGATGCGCACCACGTCGAACGGGTCATGCAGCGCATTCTCGCGCCACTCGGTCGGCGGCTGGACGAGTCTTCGCCGATGGTCGATGCACGTCTGCCGGACGGCAGCCGGGTCAACGCGATCATCCCCCCGATCGCCCTCGACGGCCCGTGCCTGTCGATTCGGAAATTCCGCAAGGACATGCTCAAGAGCAGCGACCTGATCGCGATGCAGACCATCGACCTGCCGATTTTCGAGTGCTTCCAGGAGGCCGTGGGCAAGCGCTGCAACATCCTGATCAGCGGCGGCACGGGCACCGGCAAGACCACGCTGCTGAATATCCTCAGCCAATTGATCAACCCCCACGAACGATTGGTGACCATCGAAGACGTCGCCGAGCTGCAACTCGGCCATCCCCACGTGGTGCGTCTGGAAACTCGCCCGCCCAATGCCGAGGGCCATGGCGAGGTCAAGGCCAGCGACCTGATCCGCAACGCCCTGCGGATGCGTCCGGACCGGATCATTCTCGGCGAGATCCGTGGCGTCGAAGTGCTCGATGTGCTCACGGCGATGAACACCGGTCACGACGGTTCAATGAGCACGGTACACGCCAACAACGCCCAGGATGCACTGCTGCGGCTGGAAACCCTGGTCGGCCTGACCGGGCGCTCCGTGGCCGAACGCACCCTGCGGCAGATGATCTGCGCGGCACTCGACGTAATCATTCAGTTGACCCGCATGCCCGATGGCAGGCGCTGTGTCAGTGAAGTGGTGGAAGTGGTCGGCGTGCGTGAAGACGTCTACGTCACCAATACCTTGTTCCGTCTGGATCGACGCACCGGTTTCGGCTTCCTGCGCGAAGCGGTCAACCCGGCCGGCGACAAGTTGCGGCACGAGTCGAGTCTGGGCTGAGCGCATGGAGCCTTCGTCATGATCGGACCGGTGATCCTGATCGTCCTCTGCCTGCTGTTGCTGGGGCTGTCGATTCGACTGTTCCTGCAGGGCGTGCGCAAGACTGCCAACGAGCGAGTGCTCTCTCGCCTCGCCGCCGGGCAGCCGCAAGCAGCCGCCGAAAAATCCTCGTGGACCGGGCTGGAGCGGATGTTCCTGCGCGCCGGCCTCGGCCGGCCGAACGAGCACTTTGGGCTTTGGCTGTCGTTGTGGGTCGTGGCCATGATGCTGGGTTACCTGCTGGCCGACTGGATCGGTCTGCTGGTGCTGATACTGGCGCCGCCGCTGATTTTGCGGTTGTACATCGCGTGGCGATATCGTCGCCGGCTCAATCGGATGATCGAACAGTTGCCACAGTTGCTCGACCACACCGTGCGCAGTCTCAAGTCCGGCCGGACCCTGACCGATGCAGTGATGGGCGGCATCGAAACCAGTGAGGATCCGTTGAAAACCGCAATGGGCCGGGTGCAGCGCAACGTGCAGTTGGGGGTGAACCTGCCGGATGCGGTCAGTGATTTTGCCGAGCTCTACGAGCAGGACGAACTGCGCATGTTCGCCCTGGGCCTGAAGGTCAACCATCGCTACGGCGGCAACGCCAGCGAGTTGCTGGAGAACCTGATCAAACTGATTCGCGAGCGCGACCAAGGTGCCCGCCAACTGCGCGCCCTGACCGGCGAAACCCGGATGACCGCGTGGGTACTCGGATCGCTGCCGGTGATTCTGGTCAGCTACTTCATGCTGACCAATCCCGGCTACATGCTCGGCATGTGGAACGACTCGGGCGGTCGGACCATGTTGATCGTTGCGGTGGTGTTGCAGGTCTCCGGTTGCCTGGCGCTGTGGCGCATGTTGAGGAGTGTCTGACATGGTGATGCTGGCCAGTCTCATGTTGTTGCTCGGGGCACTGTTGCTGGTCGGCAATCACCTGCTGACCGAGCGGCGTCGGGTGCGTCAGGTCAACCAGCGTCTGCAGGGGCACCTGGTGCGCGAGAACCGTTTCGGCAACTGGTTACGGGCGCTCGGCAGCAGCCGGTTCGGCCAGCGCTCGGTGAGCATCGACAGCGAAACCCAGACCCTGCTCAGCCGTCTCGGCTGGCGCCGCGCCAGTGAGCGCTCGTTGTTTGCCGCCTGCCAGATCGGCACGCCGCTGCTGACACTGGGGCTGGGGCTGTTTCTGAAGGAAGTATTTTTCCCCCTCGCACCCAACGGCTGGCTGGTGCCGATGATCGCCACCGGCGTCGGCTATCTGCTGCCCAAACGTCTGTTGGCGTATGCCGCTGCCCGTCGGCAGAAAATCATTTCGGTGGAAGTGTCGACGTTCATTCCGCTGCTGCGGATCCTGTTCGAGTCCGGCATGGCCGTCGAGCAGGCCCTGCGCGTGCTCAGCACCGAAGGGCAAAAACTACTGCCGGAGCTGACCAGCGAACTGCGCCTGATTCTGGCCCGTGTCGACTCGGGCCTGGAACTCGGGCAAGAGCTGAACAAAGCGGCCGTGATGCTGGCAGTGGATGAGTTCACCGACACCTGCGTGATCCTGCAACAACTGATTCAACAGGGCGGCGGTGCGATGAAATCGCTGCTGGCGCTCAAGCAACTGCTGGATGACCGGCGCCTGACACGCTTGCAGGAATACATCTCGAAGATGTCGGCGAAGATGTCGGTAGTCATGATGCTGCTGCTGTTTCCGGCCTTGCTGATCGTTTTGGCGGGCCCCGGTTTTACCGCAATCACCCGGGCGTTTGCGTCCTGAGAATGACAATGGCGATGGAGAGCGATGGATGAAAGCACTGATGGTCGTGGCAAGTCTGTTGCTGCTCGGCGGCTGCGCAACGGACGGTCAGGCGCCGTGGACGACGATGCTGGCGCCGGCCAGTTGCAGCAAGTTGAGTTCCGAACAGGAGCTGTCGCTGAACCTGGCCGATGACCTGGTCAACGACGGCAAGCTGCACGCCAGCCTGGCCAACCTGCAGGGCCTGCCCGACAACCTCGTCGAAGTGCGACTGCGCAAGGCCAAGGTCTATCGCCTGCTGGGGCGCAGCGAAGCCGAGCCGTTGTATCGCAGCCTGCTCGGCACGTGCCTGAACGCCGACGCCGAACATGGCCTGGGCCAGCTGTATGCCGCCCGTGGCGACAACGGCCAGGCACAGGCCCACCTGCAACGGGCGGCGCGGCTGGCGCCGACCAATGAAAACATCCGCAACGATCTGGGCGTGGTGTACCTCAATCAGCTGCGGCTCGAAGACGCTCGTTTCGAGTTTCTGACGGCCATCGAGTTGAAGCAGAACAATCAATTGGCGACGCTGAATCTGGTCACCCTGTTGCTCTATCAGAACAACTGGCAGCAGGCCGCGGAAGTGGTCAGCCGCGCGCACCTGACCCCGGAGCAGTTCACCGATGCCCAGGAACGCGCGGAGAAACTCAAGTCGCCGGTCAAGGCCAGACCCGTCGCTGGCAATCAGGTCGCGGTGGCGGCTGACGCGCAACCGGCGACGATCAAGTGAGCCTCAAGGAGGTGCCATGAACACGTTAAAAACGCTGTGCTGCCTGAGCCTGCTGAGTCTGCCGCTCGGCGCGCTGGCCATCGACGCCGGCCCGGCCTCGGCCCAGCAGCAGGAAACCGAAGGCTGGCTGTTGCTGCAAAGCCGCAACAAGGCCGCGTCCCCCGATCCGCAGGCGGCCACGGCCACCGAGCGTGAGCTGGCGATGCAGCGCTGGCTGAAGAAGTACCAGTACGAAATCCCCGACTTCTATGACCCGGATGCCGGGGGCAAAATCGAGACAAAAAACTGATTCGAGGAAGACGCCTTGGCGACTGTCCCGGTCGACCCAAGGGCCGCCGGGGACATCAATCAGTGCGCCGTAACTCGCTGCCGCAGAGCCGCCGCACTCGGCGACAAGGCCAACGCCAGTTGCGTGCGGTTGTGCATGTGAGTCAGACGCAACACTTGCGAAACGTAGAGCTTCACAGTGTTTTCGGTAATGCCCAGCTCACAGGCAATCTGATAATTGGTTTGACCCTTGCCCACCAGGCGCGCCACGTCCAGTTGCCGTGGCGACAGCTGATTGAAGATCTCGGGAATCTCCAGTTCACCGGCCCCACGGGTGGCTTCGTCACTGACAGGAGCCGGGCCGCGACGCACCTTGTCCAGATCCTGATAGAGATCATCGATGGACGACGACAGATCCTGAAGCTTTTGATTCAGATGGCCAAGTTGCAGGGTTTTCTGCCGTTCCTGCAACACCGCTTCCTGGCGTTGCAGGCCTTCGAGCAGTTCATCCAGATTGACCGGTTTCTGGTAATAGTCGGCAATCCCGGCGCGCAGGGCCTTGATCACGTCCTGCTTGTCCGCCCGACCGGTGAGCATGATGGCTTCGAACGCCCGGTGTTTGCCGGCCAGCCGTTGCAGTTCCTGCACCAGTTGAATGCCATCCATGTCCGGCATGTGCAGATCGCACAGCACCAGTCCGATCGCGGTGTCAGCCGTAAAACGCTCGATCGCCTCCTTGCTGGACTCGCACGGAACACAACGGTAGCCGCTGCTCTCGAGAAATTCACAGAGTTCTTCGACGATCAGAGGCTGATCATCGACAACGATGACTTTTACCGCAGATGTAAGCTTGTTCACGTGCTGCTCCATGCCCGGGCCAAAGCTGACCATTCCTGTACTGTCAGCCACTGGCTGTATAACTCGTTACTTTGAAGGTAGACCCACTTTCCGACTATGTACATAAGACTAGTGGCGCTTGGCGACTAATGGATCCAAGGTAGTGCAAGCACAAATCCGATCAGCACGAACGGCGCAAATGGCAGCTTTTTTGACATGGATGGCGCCATACATCGAAGTTGATGCCTAAGCCCTTGACTCATATGCAGCCAGACTCTTGGCGCAAGCAGAATCCAGATCAGGCTCGCCGCACCCGCACCGATAAAAATCCCGAGCAGCGAGACGCCGTCCGTCGCAAGACCAAGAGCTGTCATTAGTTTCACATCACCGGCGCCCATTCGGCCCAGAAAATACCCGGGCAACGTGAATGCCAGGGCCACGACACAAGCCCAGCCTCCCTGCCCGGCTTCGGCGCCCATCCAGGTGGTACCGAAAGACAGCAGATAGACCAGCGCAAGGGTCCCGACACCCAGCGTCAGGACGTTGGCAATCCTTCGTTGCCGGGCGTCCTGGGCCGCGCAAGCCGTCAACCAGATCAGAAGGACAAGGCTCTGCATGCGGTAAAAACCGTCCGTTTTTGCTGAATGATTCTATGCTGATACTACGCAGTGACTGTCAGGGTAGACGCACGGATGAAAACCGGCTCTCGGAAGGCGCAAAAAGGTGCGGTGGCGATCGAGTTCGCCCTGGTGTTCGTGATCTTTTTCGCGGTGTTTTACGGTCTGGTCAGCTATGCCCTGCCGTTCGTGCTGATGCAGACGTTCAACCAGGCCACAGCCGAAGCCATACGCCGCGCCGTGGCGGTTGACCCGACAATTCCCAACTATTCAACCGTGGTGGTCAGCACCGCCAATGCCGCGCTGAGCCAACAATTGTCGTCAACGCTGCCTTCTCTGAATGTAGTGGTCGGCACTGATACGTCAACGGTCTATGACCCGACGGCGGGCACGCTCACCGTCAGCGTCAATTACCCGGTGAGCAAACTCAATCAGGTCATTCCGTTTCTGGTGTTGCCGGGCATCGGCGCGGTCCCCAGCCTGCCCACCAACCTGACCGCCATTTCGAGCCTGAAATTTTGACCCCGGGTGACAACCTGCTCGGCCGCCTGCTCAAGCGGGGCATGGTCGCCAGCGATTTGCCAGACGCACTCGGCACCCCGCTGACGGGCCTGCACATCCACCTCGACAGCGAAGGCGGCGTATTGCAAATGGCTGGCCCGTTACGCCTGCTGCTGACGCAACAGACGCCCCGTGACAAACCGTTGCCGTTGCGCGACTACCTGCTGGCGCACAGCACGCTGGCCATCGAGGGTCGGCCGCAGGACTGGCAAGGCCACCTGCTGGATCTGGACTTCCCCGGCCTCGGCGAGCAGACCTTGCAACTGCGCGGCTGGGTTCAGCCGCTGGGCAATGGCTGGCTGCTGCAACTGATCGACATCGCCGACCTGTTGTCCGAACGCCAGCAAGCGCATCAGCGCGAGGCGTGCCACATGATCGCCGAGCAGATCAGCAAGCAGTTGCGAAGCTGCAGCCTGGGACGATTGCCGATGCTCGTCAGCGAACAATTGCAAGTGATCGCCCAGCGCTGGCAGATCCCGTGCCTGGCACTTGCCCTGCTCGATGAACAGGAACAGGGCTGGCAGATCCATCAGCAATTCCACGCCCATGACGCCCCGGCGCTGTGGCATGACGGCCAGCGTCTGGGCACGCCGCTCGACAGCCTCAATGGCACCGGCCCGCAACGCCTGGGTGAACATTACGGCCAGTACGAACACTCGCGGGTCCAGGGCCTGTTCGGCAATGCCGAAGGCTTCGCCGTGCCCTACAGCGATGATCGAGGCGTGATGGCGTGGCTGCTCTGCGGTTTTTACGCGGTGGACAAGACCGCGCCGTACCTGACCGACCGCGACTGGCTGATGCTGGCGGGCGCACTGGCCGGGCCCCTGCTCGGTCGCTTGCGCGAACAACAGCATCAACTGCAACTGGAACGACTGGAGTCACTGCAGTTGCTGCTCGGCACAGGCTGGTGGGAAATCAGCAGTAGCGAGCAGATTCAGCTGGCCCCGACGCTGGCCGCCACTCTGCAACAGGACAGCTCGACGTTGACGCTCGACACTTGGCTGACACTGATCCATCCCGCCGATCGCGAAGAGGTCCGCAGCCGCCTGCAAGCATTGCAAATGCACGGGGAAATCCTCGACCTGTGCGTGCGCCTGCATGCTCGCGACGCGAGCCAGACGCCGGCGTGGTATCGCCTTCAGGGGCAAGTCACCGGCACCGGCGAGCATCGGCGGCTGGTGGGTTTCATGCTCGACATCAGCGACATCAAGAACCAGCAGCAACTGGCCACCGCCGCCCATGCGCGGCTGGACAACCTGATCGCCAGTTCGCCGGCGGTGATTTACGTCCAGCACTACGTCGAAGGCGCCTTGCTGCCGGCGTTTTTCAGCGCCAGCCTGCAACCGCTGCTGGGCTGGAGCCTGGAGGACTGTGACGCCAGTGCACTGGCAGAGCGGATTCACCCGGATGATCGAACCCTGTATTTCGAACGCACCCGGCAACTGCTGCGCGAAGGCTCGGTGCGCGCCCGCTATCGCATGCGTGACAGTCGAGGCGACTATCACTGGCTGCTCGACGAAGCCCGGCTGCTGCGCAATGACCTCGGTCTGCCGGTGGAGGCCGTCGGTCTGTGGCTGGACGTTACCGAAGCGACGCTGGCTGCCGAGCAAGTCAGACAGAGTGAGGAACGCTACCGGATTCTGGTCGAGGACTCGCCGGCGATGATCTGCCGCTATCGTCCGGACCTGATCCTGACGTTCGGCAACCGGCCGCTGGCAACCTATCTGGAATGCGCTCCCGAAGACTTGGCCGGGGTCGATCTGGGCAGCTGGATGTCCGACGTTCAGCGCGCGGCCTTCGTTGAGCGCCTGGCGCAGTTGACTCCGCAATCTCCCGTCAGCACCGCCGAAATCAATCTGCAATTGCCGGGGCGCGAACATGCGTGGTGGGTGTGGTCGGATCGCGGCGTGTTCGATGAGCACGGCAAACTGATCGAAGTCCAAGCCGTTGGCCGCGACAACACCGAAGTGCGCCGCTCCCAGCAGCAACTCACGCAAAGCGCAAAAATGGCCACCCTTGGCGAAATGGCCACCGGTCTGGCCCACGAAATCAATCAGCCGCTGAACGTCATGCGCATGGCCATCGTCAACGTGCAGAAGCGCCTGAGCAACGGCGATGTGCAGATCGATTACCTGACCGACAAACTCAATCGCATCGACGCTCAGGTGCAGCGCGCCGCCAAAGTGGTGGATCACATGCGGGTGTTCGGTCGCCGCTCCGAGATCGAGCAGCAGCTGTTCAACCCGGCCAGCGCCATCGAAGGCACGTTGTCACTGCTGGCCGAAGGCATGCGCGGCAAAGGCGTGGATTTGCGCATCAGCGAGACCGCGTTCGAGGTTCAGGTACGCGGGTACGTCGATCAGCTTGAACAGGTGCTGATCAACCTGATGGTCAACGCCCGGGATGCGCTGCTGGGCAAACGCGAGTGCGACCCAACGTTCAAGCCGTGGATTGCGATCTACGCCGAGCGCGACGAGCAGAAGGTGCGACTCTGGGTCGAGGACAACGGCGGCGGTATCGACCCGCGTCTGCTGGAGCGGATTTTCGAACCGTTCTTCACCACCAAACCGATAGGCGTCGGTACCGGCCTTGGGTTGTCGGTGAGTTACGGGATCATCGAGAACATGGGCGGCCACTTGAGCGTGCACAACTCGGCGGACGGTGCACGGTTCTGCATCGAACTGCCGATCGCCCCCGACGACTAGATCACCAGATACGCCTTGCCGGTCTGGCCGCAGGTCATGTTGGCGCCGACGTCGACATCCATCAGATTGATCCCCAGCCCCTTGAGCAAATTGTTCAGCAACGGATCCAGCAACGGACTCACCAGGTCGGTGATCACCGGTTGCAGGATCGTCGTAACATCGCTGATCAGGCTGGCGACGCCTGTGACAATCGCCCCCAGCGGGTTGCTGCCCTGGGGTTTGTAGACGATCAGATTGATCCCGGCGAGGGTGCTTGCCAGGCTGTTGACGATGTTGCTTGAGGGCGCGGCGGCAATCACGCTCGGCGGCAGTTTCAGGTTGGGCGGTGTGGCGAATGGTGTGGTGCTGGAAAACACCAGGTTCTGGGTGTTCTGCGCCACGCTGGTGTTGACCATGATCGCGATGCCGCCGGCGCCGTATGGCACGTGAGTGCTCGGGTCACAGCTGCCGATCCCCAGAATCTTGTGGCAGGTCACCGTGCCCAGATCCACCAGCGGCAACGGTGTGACGGTGGGTTGGGCGGCAGATGAAAAGGCGTTGGTCGGATCGATCTTGCCCACCTTGAGATCGGCAACCGAGGTGATGGTGCGGGCCGTCAGGCTTTTGGTGCCGGTGTTGTCAGTCGGGCAACTGTAATCGGTGACATAACTGATGGCGCCGCCGGCATCCAGGCTGATGTCGATCTGCGGCGAGGGCAGCAGCTTCGGGTCCAGTTGTTCACAACCGGCGCCGAGCAGGCAGCCGACCGAATTCAGTGTAGCGACCAGATTGAGGCTCAACAGCGCATTGAGCGTCGGTGTCAGCGTGCCAACCAGTCCGAGTACCGCATTGGCCAACCCGGTTACCCCGGACAGTACCGGCAGATTTACCGAAAGCAGCGTGCGAATCTGCGCGGTGCGCACATAAATCCGGTTCGGCCCGGTGGGGTTGGCCTTGGCCAGCGCCGGATCTCCGATGGCGGAAAACTGTGGCGGCTCGATGACCTTGACCCGCACTGTGACATTCGCCAGCCCCAGCACGTTGATCGGCAGGGTCGCGGCCACCGCACTTTTGCTGTTGGCCAGTTGAATCACACCCTGAACCAGTTGCAGCAACTGCAGATTGGCATCCAGCCCGGCGGCCGTGGTGCCGGTCTGCAATTGCAGGATGTCACCGAGTTTTACCGGCGCGGCATTGATCGCCGCCACTTGCAGCTGGCCCAGCGCAGTAATCACTTCAGCGGTGGCGCCATTGAGCTGCACAGCCGTAATCGCGGCCTGGATCAGTTGGGTCACTGTGGCCTGGGTATTGAGCAACTGGGTGTAATTGCCGGCGGCGACGTTGAGGTTGATCGCCAGTTGGTTCAGATAACTGAGCAGGTTGATATCGGTGTTGAGCAAGCCATTCCACCCCACGGCCGTCAGGTTGACGTTACCGCCAAGCAGCCCGGAAAACAGCGGGTTGAGGATGTTCGATTGCGCGGTGTTGATGCTGGCCAGGTTACTGCGGATGTTCAACTGAGCGACGGTCGGCTTGGGTTTGGCCGCCACCGCCGAAGCATAAAGCACGGTGTTGAGACTGACCGGTGTGCCACTGAACAACGCCTGCACGCCGCCGGCAAAACTGGTGGTGACGGTACGGTTGGCCGCGACCTTGACCGCCTCCGATTGTGTCGCGTCCACCGTAAATGTGCGCAGGCCGGTAGCGGCTGTCGCCAACTTTCCGCAATCGATCACAAGGACGTTGGTGGCATCGGCGACAAACCCGTTGCGCGTCGCGCTTTGCCCCGCGTAACTGGCAGCGGTGAGGCCTGGCAGGCAATTGCCGCCACGGCTGACGGCTTCCAGGGCGGCGGTGTCCACCAGGCGCTGCAGTTTGCGTTGTTCCATATACAGACGGCCGGTATCCACCACCAGCAGTATCAACACCAGCGCCAGGCTGAGGGTGGCGGCCGCCATCAGGCCGATCGCCCCCCGCTGCCGGGCTGGCCCGCCGCATTGCGGATGACGCGACATGGCGCACTCCTTTGCCGGCGCACTGCCGGGCGCAACCTCCATTGGTGGATTTGAGTGTAGACGCGCTGCACCGACACTGCTGGCAACGCGCCAGTTTCACCCGCCCATAAAAAACGGGAGCCATGGACTCCCGTTTTGTTTGCGCAGGCTCAGCGCGGAGGGTAATTCGACAGGATCCGCGCCACCGTCTCGCGGATGGCATTGCTGCGATCCGCCGGGTTCGGCGTGCGGCTGAGCATTTGCTCGTCGCTGCCGCGCCACACCAGTTTGCCGTCCTTGCCGTCGAGCAGATCGACCTGGATGGTCGCCACCTTGTAGGTGATGTTGCGGGTTTCGTTGTACATCGGTGCGCCCCAATAACCGTTCCACGGGCCACCCCAACCGCCGCCGTAGTTGGTGGTCACCTGTTGCTGCCGGTCCTCGACGATCAGGTAAGTCTGCACAAACAGATCGCCTCGGGCGCCCGAGGCGGCCGGGCGCAGACCACGCTGATCCAGTTGATCGGCGACGGCTTGCCGAATGCGTTGTTCGGTCAGGTCGCTCTTGATCCGTGGATCGTCTGGGCGGTATTGCAGGGCGGGGTCTTTCCAGCTCCAGCTGCGGTACGCGGCAAAGTCGCGGCTGGCGTCGAAGTCATGATTGACCTGGTTGGCGGCGCAGGCACTGAGCAGTGCGGCCACGGCCAGTAAAGCGAGACGGCGGAACATGGTTTTTCTCCGGTGGAAGACATGAACCTGAGGGAGCTTCTCAATTGCAGGAAGCTAACTGGGAGGATACGCCGACATGGCCTTTTCGACAGCCTCGCGAATCGCGTCGGTGCGATCACTTTGCTTGCCTTGAGTGCCGGTTTCGGCGCTGGCGCTCCAGACCGGCTGACCACTGCCGGCGTCGAACAGATCGACCCGCACCACCACGACCTGTTCCTGATAGGTACGAACGATCGGCACCGTGTTGTACATCCCGTAACCGCGGCCGTAACGGTCATAACCACCGTATCCGCCGCCGTAGTAACCGTAATCGTCCTGCACCTGACGCAGGCGGGTTTCCAGGCTCAGGTTGGCACTGACCAGCAGGTCGGCCGGGCGATTGTCATGCAACGGGCGCAGACCGCGCTGATCCAGCGCGCTGCTCACGGCTTCTGCCACTTGCGCCGAGTCCGCCCAGGCGGTGCCCGGCGGCAGCTGACCGTTGAGCCACGCCCAGCTGCGATAGCGACCGTAATCACGAGGGGGCGCGGGATAAGCGCTGCGGTCGAAGGTGGTTGCCGCTTGTGGTGGCGCCGGCGGCAACGGCCGCGACTGCGCCACGTAAGGGTTGCTGCCCTGGCAGGCGGCCAACCCCAGACAGATCAGCAGTAACCCTGAATGACCTTTCATATCTCGCTCCGATCAGATCGGCCGGCAGATCCAGTGCAAGTAGCGCCCAAGCCCGGCGAAGCTTGGGTGACGACGGTGGGCGAGCTCCATCTCGAGCAAATCAACCAATTCAGCGCGGGCCTGGAATTCCACCGGCATGTAATCGTGGAAAACCCGCACCCCGCTCTGGGTTTCGACCTGCCATAACCCGGCGAGTTGCGTCGCCAGTTCCCGTGGATCGAGCGGCTGCTGCGGGGTCAGGCTCTGCTTTTCACCGGCCATGTCGTTCTTGCGCATTTTCTTGAAATGGCCTTTGAGCAGGTTCCGGTAAATCAGCGCATCGCGGTTGTAGAACGCCAGCGACAGCCAGCCGCCGGGCTTGGTCAACTGATGCAGCACCGGCAGGATCGCGTGCGGTTCGGCCAGCCATTCCAGCACCGCATGGCACAGCACCAGATCGTAGGGCTCGGTGAGCTGGCCGAGCAGTTCCTGCCAGGGCGCCTGAATGAACGTCGCGGTTTGCCCGGCGTCGGCAAAGCGCTGGCGTGCGCCTTCAAGCATCGGCTCGGCCGGCTCGGTGAAGGTCACCTCGTGCCCGCGCTCGGCCAGCCACAGCGACATGTGGCCCAGGCCGCCACCGATGTCCAGCACCCGCAACGGACGATCCGGCAGGGTTTCGGCGAGGTCGGCTTGCAGCACCGCCAGGCGGATCGCGCCTTTGGCACCGCCGTAGATTTTTTCGGCGAAACGGGTCGCCAACTGATCGAAATGACGGTCGCTCATCAGCTGAACCGCCGTTCGCTGTCGGCGAGTTTGCTGCGCACCACTTCATTCATGTCCAGCCCCAGTTCGCTGCACAGCAGCAACAGATAGAGAACGATGTCGCCGACTTCCTGCCCGGCGTGGGCGAGTTTGTCCGCCGGCAGTTCGCGGGACTGGTCTTCGGTCAGCCACTGGAAGATTTCCACCAGTTCGGACATTTCCACGCTGGCGGCCATGGCCAGGTTTTTCGGGCTGTGAAATTGCCGCCAGTCATTGCGGTCGCGAATGGCGTGCAGGCGTTCGGTCAGTTCAACAAGGTTCATCGGGCTCTCCTGAAGGCGTATAGCTTCGGGGGGAAGCTGCGCGAAGGCAAGCGCCAGTCGCCCGTTAAAACCCTCTATGCTTGCAGGGAACTCGACCGCACCCGCTGCGGCCCAAGGCTCAGCTCTTTCATCAGGAAACAGACATGCAGGTAGAAAGCTTTTTCGAATGGCTGGGCCAGGCGCTCGGCTCGATCATCCGCTTCATCGTCGATGGCCTCAGCGGCCTGTTCAATCTGCTGGGCAACGCCGGCGGCAACTTTGTCGACGGGCTGTCGAAGGCGCTGGGCATGGACACGTCGATCATCAGCATCATCGCGCTGATCGTCGGCCTGATGCTGCTGTGGTCGGCGATCCGCGCGTTCATGAATGCCTCAATCATTGCCGGGATTATCTGGTTGCTGCTGGGATTGTGGCTGCTGAGCTGGATCATTCACTGACACCTCCCGCTACAATGCCGCTCCCCAAGGAGCCCGCATGTCCAACTTGATCGCCGACTGGCGCGACCGCCCGACCCATCGCCGGGTCTGGGCCCTCGCCGCCCCCATGATCCTCTCCAACATTTCCGTGCCGCTGGTGGCGTTGGTCGACAGCACCGTCATCGGGCATCTGCCCCACGCCCATCAACTGGGCGCGGTGGCGGTAGGTGCCAGCCTGTACACCTTTCTGGCCTGGGCCATGGGTTTTCTGCGCATGGGCACCACCGGCTTCGCCGCCCAGGCCGCCGGGCGCAGCGACGGTGCGGCCTTGCGGCAGATTCTGCTTCAGGGCCTGCTGCTGGCGATGGGGCTGGCGCTGCTGCTCGGCACCCTGGGCGTACCGTTGAGCGGGGTCGCGCTGCACTTCATGCAACCGTCGGCGGAGCTGGATCAACTGACCCGCGACTTCTTCCACACCCGGCTGTTCGGGCTGCCGGCGGCGCTGGCCAGTTATGCGCTGGTCGGCTGGTTCCTCGGCACCCAGAACGCCCGGGCGCCGCTGGCCATTCTGTTGAGCACCAACCTGATCAACATCGTGCTCAACCTGTGGTTCGTGATCGGCCTGGACTGGGGCGTGGTCGGTTCGGCCCGGGCCTCGGTGATCGCCGAATGGAGCGGCGCCCTGCTCGGCCTGTGGATGACCCGCAAGGCACTGCGCGCCTATCCCGGGCACATCGCCTGGGCCGCACTGAAAGTCTGGCAGAGCTGGCGCCCGCTGCTGGCGGTCAACCGCGACATTTTCATCCGCAGCCTGGCCCTGCAATCGGTGTTTTTCCTGATCACCGTGCAGGGCGCGCGACTCGGCGATGCCACGGTCGCGGCCAACGCGCTGCTGCTCAACGGCCTGCTGCTGACCGCCCACGCACTGGACGGTCTGGCCCACGCCGTCGAAGCCCTGTGCGGCCACGCCATCGGCGCCCGTGATCGTCTGGCCCTGCGCCGGTCGCTGGTGGTTGCCGGTGGCTGGTCGTTGCTGGCCAGCCTGGGCTTTGCAGCACTGTTTCTGTTGGCCGGCCACTTATTCATCGAAATGCAGACCGACATCCAGAGCGTGCGCGACACCGCCTTCATCTACCTGCCCTACCTGGCCGTCCTGCCGTTGATCGCGGTCTGGAGCTACTTGCTCGACGGCCTGTTCATCGGTGCCACCCGCGCCCGGGAAATGCGCAACGGCATGCTGGCGACCGTGATCCTGCTGCTGCCGGTCGCCTGGGCGCTGCAAGGTCTGGGCAATCACGGCCTGTGGATTTCATTCCTGTTGTTCATGGTGCTGCGCAGCCTGACGCTCGGAGGGCTGGCGTGGTGGCTGCGGCGCACCGATGGCTGGTTCAACGGGGCCGCTCACTGAAGCGGCGCTTCACGACGGGTCGTTGAGCCAACGCCGACGCAACAGTTCGAGCCGTTCCCGTGGGGGCAATCCTTGCGGCAGCGGCGTCAGTTCGGCACGTGGATGCTGCAAACGCAGCCACAACCAGTCGTCCAGCAACGCCTGCTCGCTGAACCCCAGTTCCAGGCCTTGCTCCTGAAAGGAAGACATCAGCCGATAGTCGTTCCCTGTCGCCTGACTCCAGCGCCAGACATGCTGATCCAGCAGGCAACGGTGCAGGCGTTCACGCTGCTGGCGGGTCAGGCTTTGCTCGATACGCAGCGGCTCCACGGCCAGCCCCGGATTGCGCAGTTGCTGCCAGCCCTGACTGCCGCCGGCCAGATCGGCCCAGGTCCCGCCGAACCAGCGCAGCCATGCGATCGGCCCAAGCCAGCAGCTCAATTGCCGGGCATTGCAGGCATCGAAAAAGTAGCTGGCGGTCTGGCGATTGTAGAAATTGAGCAGTGCCCGGTGATTCAGACCGACGGACACGGTCAGCATCCGCTGCAAGTGTTCGCGCAACAACGACGCCGAGGCCTCGCTGCCAAGCAGCAGCCCTTGCCAGGTCAGCGGATCGGCGTGGCAGAGCGCCGACAGCGCCGGGCTGTCACGCAGGTCGATCAGCCACGGGCCCTGGTCACTGACCGGTTGAAACTCCGTCCCGTCGAACAGCTTCAGGCTGTGCACACCGGCGAAACCCTGGCGCAGCGTCTGCACTGCCTGCGGCGCCTGTGCGATGTCCAGCAACAACCACTGCGCACGCTGTCCGGGGGTCGAAACACTCATCTTGCGTCGCTCGTCTTGAGCCCGCCGACCAATCGACAGCTGCACAATGACGCCGCGCAATGGCGATAACTGCCGCCACCCGGTATCAGGCACAACAACAATAACGGCTCGGCCGCTTTCAGCCATTGAGGCAGGCCCGCGCTCGCCAGACGCTCGGGCAGTGGCGGCGATGCGTCATCCTCGATGGCTTTGGTGAGTGCCGGGATCTGCAAGACACCGCTGATCACCGGCTGTTCAGGGTTGCCTTCCAGAAAGCTCACCACCACCTCTGCTCCGTCCTGCAATGATGCCATCGGCGTATCGGCCAACGCCGGAGCCAGCGGCAGCCAGCAGTGGCTGGGGCGGGCCCCTTCCCCCTGATAGAGCCAGTCGAACTGAACGGCCACCGGGCGCACCGCATCCGGTTGCGCCTCCTCGACCGATACCACCCAGGCACGTTGCGGGCTGCGCATGCGCGCCCCCAGGTGTTCAATGGGTGATCGAAACACCGGCAACCGGTCAGCGGCAAAAATCCGGTTGCTGTAAGGCGGTTCGAGCAACTGATCGGCTCGATGCTCGATTCGGCTCACCAGCCAGTGCCCATTGGCTTCTGCAAGGGGCTGGCCGGTAATCGTCAACCAGTGACCACTGCGCAGGGTTGGCGAATCGGAATGCCCCCGCGCCGTACGTGTCCGCCGCGAGCCTTCTGCGTACAGGCCGGCATGCTCGCCCAGTTGCCAGCGGCGCACTGTTGGCGACGGTTCCCCATCCCCGCAATCGAATCGCAGGTTCGCGGCGTGTGGCAGCCTGGCGGGATCGTCCCCGAACACCAGGCAATGTCCACGGTTCCCATGTTCGAAGTGATAGTGAATGCGTGCCTGCCCGCACAACCGCTGTACCAGTTGCAGATCCGACTCGCCGTACTGGGTGCAGAACGTCCGGGGCGGATACGCGCCTTGCAGGTCAAATCGGCGCCGGGTGCCACTGATACCGTGCTCCCTGAGCACCTGATCCAGAATCTGCGGCACGGAGCGGTCGCTGAAAATGCGCTGGCTGTAGCGCAGGCCCAGACAACTCAACCGAGGCCCCAGCCGCGCCCGGCACAACCGGGCGTCGCGCCCCTGTTCATGCTGGACAAGACTGTGCAACTGCCCGTGAACACCATTGCCGCAAGGCCCGAAACACAGGCGCGCCGAACGATACATCAGCCCGGCAAGGTCCAGATGCGGATCATCGACCAGCAAGTCGATCTCAAACGCAAAAGGCTCGCTGATGGCTTCGCAACCCGTGAATGCCAGGACTTCAAGCGAGTCGGACAGGCCCGCTACATCGAGACGAAACAACGGCTCGTCGGCTGGATCGAACATGGGGAATTCTCTACAGGGGGGGCG
>NZ_NEHH01000022.1:0-5532 GCF_002112305.1 Pseudomonas sp. R45(2017)
ATGGGGAAACCCCACACTACCATCGGCGATGCATCGTTTCACTTCTGAGTTCGGGATGGGATCAGGTGGTTCCAACGCTCTATGGTCGTCAAGAAATTCGGGTACTGAGTCGTGGCCAGAGGGCCTCGCTTCAGCAAATTGGGTATGTGACAGCTGTCGGTGTTTTGTGAGCGTCGAACTTTCGGTTCATTTTCGTCTTCACACACCGCAATCTGGCCTTTCGACTCAAATTGCTTGGGTGTTATATGGTCAAGCCTCACGGGCAATTAGTATTGGTTAGCTCAACGCCTCACAGCGCTTACACACCCAACCTATCAACGTCGTAGTCTTCGACGGCCCTTCAGGGAACTCAAGGTTCCAGTGAGATCTCATCTTGAGGCAAGTTTCCCGCTTAGATGCTTTCAGCGGTTATCTTTCCCGAACATAGCTACCCGGCAATGCCACTGGCGTGACAACCGGAACACCAGAGGTTCGTCCACTCCGGTCCTCTCGTACTAGGAGCAGCCCCTCTCAAATCTCAAACGTCCACGGCAGATAGGGACCGAACTGTCTCACGACGTTCTAAACCCAGCTCGCGTACCACTTTAAATGGCGAACAGCCATACCCTTGGGACCGGCTTCAGCCCCAGGATGTGATGAGCCGACATCGAGGTGCCAAACACCGCCGTCGATATGAACTCTTGGGCGGTATCAGCCTGTTATCCCCGGAGTACCTTTTATCCGTTGAGCGATGGCCCTTCCATACAGAACCACCGGATCACTAAGACCTACTTTCGTACCTGCTCGACGTGTCTGTCTCGCAGTCAAGCGCGCTTTTGCCTTTATACTCTACGACCGATTTCCGACCGGTCTGAGCGCACCTTCGTACTCCTCCGTTACTCTTTAGGAGGAGACCGCCCCAGTCAAACTACCCACCATACACTGTCCTCGATCCGGATAACGGACCTGAGTTAGAACCTCAAAGTTGCCAGGGTGGTATTTCAAGGATGGCTCCACGCGAACTGGCGTCCACGCTTCAAAGCCTCCCACCTATCCTACACAAGCAAATTCAAAGTCCAGTGCAAAGCTATAGTAAAGGTTCACGGGGTCTTTCCGTCTAGCCGCGGATACACTGCATCTTCACAGCGATTTCAATTTCACTGAGTCTCGGGTGGAGACAGCGCCGCCATCGTTACGCCATTCGTGCAGGTCGGAACTTACCCGACAAGGAATTTCGCTACCTTAGGACCGTTATAGTTACGGCCGCCGTTTACCGGGGCTTCGATCAAGAGCTTCGCGTTAGCTAACCCCATCAATTAACCTTCCGGCACCGGGCAGGCGTCACACCCTATACGTCCACTTTCGTGTTTGCAGAGTGCTGTGTTTTTAATAAACAGTCGCAGCGGCCTGGTATCTTCGACCGGCGTGGGCTTACGCAGCAAGTGCTTCACCCTCACCGGCGCACCTTCTCCCGAAGTTACGGTGCCATTTTGCCTAGTTCCTTCACCCGAGTTCTCTCAAGCGCCTTGGTATTCTCTACCCAACCACCTGTGTCGGTTTGGGGTACGGTTCCTGGTTATCTGAAGCTTAGAAGCTTTTCTTGGAAGCATGGCATCAACCACTTCGTCGCCTAAAGGCAACTCGTCATCAGCTCTCGGCCTTAAGATCCCGGATTTACCTAAGATCTCAGCCTACCACCTTAAACTTGGACAACCAACGCCAAGCTGGCCTAGCCTTCTCCGTCCCTCCATCGCAATAACCAGAAGTACAGGAATATTAACCTGTTTTCCATCGACTACGCTTTTCAGCCTCGCCTTAGGGACCGACTAACCCTGCGTCGATTAACGTTGCGCAGGAAACCTTGGTCTTTCGGCGTGGGTGTTTTTCACACCCATTGTCGTTACTCATGTCAGCATTCGCACTTCTGATACCTCCAGCAAGCTTCTCAACTCACCTTCACAGGCTTACAGAACGCTCCTCTACCGCATCACTTACGTGATACCCGTAGCTTCGGTGTATGGTTTGAGCCCCGTTACATCTTCCGCGCAGGCCGACTCGACTAGTGAGCTATTACGCTTTCTTTAAAGGGTGGCTGCTTCTAAGCCAACCTCCTAGCTGTCTAAGCCTTCCCACATCGTTTCCCACTTAACCATAACTTTGGGACCTTAGCTGACGGTCTGGGTTGTTTCCCTTTTCACGACGGACGTTAGCACCCGCCGTGTGTCTCCCATGCTCGGCACTTGTAGGTATTCGGAGTTTGCATCGGTTTGGTAAGTCGGGATGACCCCCTAGCCGAAACAGTGCTCTACCCCCTACAGTGATACATGAGGCGCTACCTAAATAGCTTTCGAGGAGAACCAGCTATCTCCGAGCTTGATTAGCCTTTCACTCCGATCCACAGGTCATCCGCTAACTTTTCAACGGTAGTCGGTTCGGTCCTCCAGTCAGTGTTACCTAACCTTCAACCTGCCCATGGATAGATCGCCCGGTTTCGGGTCTATTCCCAGCGACTAGACGCCCTATTAAGACTCGCTTTCGCTACGCCTCCCCTATTCGGTTAAGCTCGCCACTGAAAATAAGTCGCTGACCCATTATACAAAAGGTACGCAGTCACAGAACAAAGTCTGCTCCCACTGCTTGTACGCATACGGTTTCAGGATCTATTTCACTCCCCTCTCCGGGGTTCTTTTCGCCTTTCCCTCACGGTACTAGTTCACTATCGGTCAGTCAGTAGTATTTAGCCTTGGAGGATGGTCCCCCCATATTCAGACAAAGTTTCTCGTGCTCCGTCCTACTCGATTTCATGACTAAGAGACTTTCGCGTACAGGGCTATCACCCACTATGGCCGCACTTTCCAGAGCGTTCCGCTAATCTCAAAGCCACTTAAGGGCTAGTCCCCGTTCGCTCGCCACTACTAAGGGAATCTCGGTTGATTTCTTTTCCTCAGGGTACTTAGATGTTTCAGTTCCCCTGGTTCGCCTCTTGCACCTATGTATTCAGTACAAGATAACCATCTTATGATGGCTGGGTTCCCCCATTCAGACATCTCCGGATCAAAGTCTGTTTGCCGACTCCCCGAAGCTTTTCGCAGGCTACCACGTCTTTCATCGCCTCTGACTGCCAAGGCATCCACCGTATGCGCTTCTTCACTTGACCATATAACCCCAAGCAATCTGGTTATACTGTGAAGACGACATTCGCCGAAAATTCGAATTTCTCAACTAAGAGAACTCACAAATTTTACCTTAGCCTGATCACCACCAGTGAAAGTGGATCTCAGTCTATCTTTCTATCACATACCCAAATTTTTAAAGAACGATCTAATCAAAAGACTAGAAATCAATATTCAGTTCGAATATTCATTTCTAAACTCTCAAACTTTCGAAGCAGTTTATGGTGGAGCCAAGCGGGATCGAACCGCTGACCTCCTGCGTGCAAGGCAGGCGCTCTCCCAGCTGAGCTATGGCCCCATAACAAAATTGGTGGGTCTGGGCAGATTCGAACTGCCGACCTCACCCTTATCAGGGGTGCGCTCTAACCAACTGAGCTACAGACCCAATTTCGGGCTGCTTCTTTCGTCTTCTTCAATGAATCAAGCAATTCGTGTGGGAACTTATGGAGCAGCTGATGTCGTCGATTAAGGAGGTGATCCAGCCGCAGGTTCCCCTACGGCTACCTTGTTACGACTTCACCCCAGTCATGAATCACACCGTGGTAACCGTCCTCCCGAAGGTTAGACTAGCTACTTCTGGTGCAACCCACTCCCATGGTGTGACGGGCGGTGTGTACAAGGCCCGGGAACGTATTCACCGCGACATTCTGATTCGCGATTACTAGCGATTCCGACTTCACGCAGTCGAGTTGCAGACTGCGATCCGGACTACGATCGGTTTTATGGGATTAGCTCCACCTCGCGGCTTGGCAACCCTTTGTACCGACCATTGTAGCACGTGTGTAGCCCAGGCCGTAAGGGCCATGATGACTTGACGTCATCCCCACCTTCCTCCGGTTTGTCACCGGCAGTCTCCTTAGAGTGCCCACCATTACGTGCTGGTAACTAAGGACAAGGGTTGCGCTCGTTACGGGACTTAACCCAACATCTCACGACACGAGCTGACGACAGCCATGCAGCACCTGTCTCAATGTTCCCGAAGGCACCAATCCATCTCTGGAAAGTTCATTGGATGTCAAGGCCTGGTAAGGTTCTTCGCGTTGCTTCGAATTAAACCACATGCTCCACCGCTTGTGCGGGCCCCCGTCAATTCATTTGAGTTTTAACCTTGCGGCCGTACTCCCCAGGCGGTCAACTTAATGCGTTAGCTGCGCCACTAAGAGCTCAAGGCTCCCAACGGCTAGTTGACATCGTTTACGGCGTGGACTACCAGGGTATCTAATCCTGTTTGCTCCCCACGCTTTCGCACCTCAGTGTCAGTATCAGTCCAGGTGGTCGCCTTCGCCACTGGTGTTCCTTCCTATATCTACGCATTTCACCGCTACACAGGAAATTCCACCACCCTCTACCATACTCTAGCTCGCCAGTTTTGGATGCAGTTCCCAGGTTGAGCCCGGGGATTTCACATCCAACTTAACGAACCACCTACGCGCGCTTTACGCCCAGTAATTCCGATTAACGCTTGCACCCTCTGTATTACCGCGGCTGCTGGCACAGAGTTAGCCGGTGCTTATTCTGTCGGTAACGTCAAAATTGCAGAGTATTAATCTACAACCCTTCCTCCCAACTTAAAGTGCTTTACAATCCGAAGACCTTCTTCACACACGCGGCATGGCTGGATCAGGCTTTCGCCCATTGTCCAATATTCCCCACTGCTGCCTCCCGTAGGAGTCTGGACCGTGTCTCAGTTCCAGTGTGACTGATCATCCTCTCAGACCAGTTACGGATCGTCGCCTTGGTGAGCCATTACCTCACCAACTAGCTAATCCGACCTAGGCTCATCTGATAGCGCAAGGCCCGAAGGTCCCCTGCTTTCTCCCGTAGGACGTATGCGGTATTAGCGTTCCTTTCGAAACGTTGTCCCCCACTACCAGGCAGATTCCTAGGCATTACTCACCCGTCCGCCGCTGAATCCAGGAGCAAGCTCCCTTCATCCGCTCGACTTGCATGTGTTAGGCCTGCCGCCAGCGTTCAATCTGAGCCATGATCAAACTCTTCAGTTCAAACATCTTTGGGTTTTTAAGAAACCCTAAACTTGGCTCAGCAATCGTTGGTTACATCTTTGATTTCTCGCGGAGTAACTTGTGATGCTGATAATCTTGTTGACTATCAGTCTGACTCCACAAGCACCCACACGAATTGCTTGATTCAGTTGTTAAAGAGCGGTTGGTTAAGATCTTTCGTCTCAACCGAGGCGCGCATTCTACAGCAGCCTCATTTGCTGTCAAGTGATTATTTTCAGAAGCTTTCGAAAATTTCTTCAACAACTTCAACCACTTGCGCTTCCGATCTCTCGTTAGCGGGAGGCGAATTCTACAGCGTTACACGCTGCTGTCAACACCTCTTTTTCTCCGCTTTCGACCGAGAAGATCGAACCGTT
>NZ_NEHH01000023.1:0-2651 GCF_002112305.1 Pseudomonas sp. R45(2017)
GAGGAGCTGATTGTTGCGCTGGCGGGGGACTCGGCGCGGTTTTATCACTTTCGGGCTGGGCGTCTGACTGCTGTCAGCGATGCCTACGGTAACCGGTTGCGTATTACGCGGGATCGTCTGGATCGCGTTGAGCGCCTCGACAACGGCGCTGGCCGCTCCTTGTTGCTGCGCTATGAGCGGGCGCATCTGATCGCGGTCGATTATCAGGTTTTTCGGGAGTCTGCCTGGCGTACCGAGCAGACGCTGGCCAGTTACCGCTTTGATGCCCGTCATCGATTGATCGAGGCGGCGAACGCGGTCGGCGAAAGCGAGCGTTACGACTACGACGACCAGCACGTCATCCTGCAACGGCAACTGGCCGGCGGCGCGAGCTTCTTCTGGGCGTGGGAACGCGCCGGCAAGGCCGCGCGCTGCGTGCGGCACTGGGCGTCGTTTTCGCAGATGGACACGCGTTACGTCTGGGATGACGCCGGCCGTGTCACGGTGCATTACGTCGATGGCACTGAGGAAACTTACGTCCACGACGACACCGCGCGGCTGGTGCGTCAGGTCGCCGCCGATGGTGGTGAGCAGCTCAAGGCCTATGACGCGCAGGGTCGGTTGGTCGCCGAGCAGGATGCGCTGGGCGCGGTCACCGAGTACCGCTATGACGACGCCGGGCGGTTGATCGCGCTGATTCCGCCGGACGATGCGCCGACGTCCTACGAGTACCGCAACGGTTTCCTGCACAGCCGCTCATGTGGCGATGCGGTGTGGACGTACCGGCGCAATGCCCAAGGGGACATCACCGAAGCGGTCGATCCCGATGGCCATGTCACCCATTACCACTACGACCCGCAGGGGCGGTTGCTGTCGGTCCGTTATCCGGATTCTGGCCGGCACGTGTTCGTGTGGAACGACCTGGGTCAGTTGGTCGAGGAAAGTCTGCCGGACGGTGGGGTTCGGAAGTTTTCCTACGACCTTCAGGGGCGGCGGATTACTGCGCAGGACGAAAACGGCGCGATCACTCGCCACGCGTGGGACGCCGTTGGCCGGCTGATCCAGACCACCTCGCCGAATGGCGCCACTCGAGCCTTCAGTTATAGCGCTTACGGCCAGATCACCGCCGAACGCGATGAACTGGGGCGGATCACCCGTTACGAGTATGACGACGACCTGCACCTGGTCAGCCGGCGGATCAACCCCGACGGCACCCGCCTGCAATACCGCTACGACCATGCGCAGCTGCTGCTGACGGAAATCGAGAACGAGTCCGGCGAAAAGTATCGGCTGGACTACACGCCCACCGGACTGATCCGACAGGAAACCGGCTTCGATGGTCGGCGCACGGCGTATGCCTACGACCGCAACGGTCATCTGCTGGAGAAGACCGAGTTCGGCGACGACGGCACCACGCTGGTCACCACTTACCAGCGCGACAGCGCCGGGCGATTGCTGCTCAAGACCCTGCCGGACGGGGTCGAGGTCAGCTACCGCTATGACCGTCTCGGCCGGCTGGTCGGCGTGGATGACGGCCAGGATCACCCGCTGGCCTTCGAATACGACCTGCAGGACCGGCTGGTGCGCGAGCATCAGGGCTGGGGCACCCTGCGTTACGCCTACGACGCCTGCGGCCAGCTCACCCGCCTGCGTCTGCCGGACAACAGCAAACTCGATTACCACTACGCCAAGGGCGGGGCGCTGACGGCGATCGACCTCAACGGTGCCTTGCTGACCCGCCACGTCTACCAGAACGGCCGCGAACAGCAGCGCCAGCAGGGCCTGCTGCTCAGCGAATACACCTACGACGAACAGGGCCGCTTGAAGTCCCACGCCGTAGGCCATCAACGCAGCGCGCTGTACCGCCGCGACTTTGCCTACAGCGCCAAGGGCAATCTCGAACACATCGCCGACACCCGCCACGGCCAGCGCAGCTACACCTACGACGCCCTCGACCGGCTGATCCGTGTACGCCATACCCGCGACGACCTGCCGGAAACCTTCGCCCACGACCCGGCCGGCAACCTGCTGATGCAGGATCGCCCCGGTCCGACACAGATCAAAGGCAATCGCCTGCTGATGCAGGGCGATCGTCATTACGACTACGACGCCTTCGGCAACCTGATCCGCGAACGCCGCGGCCGCGCGCAAACCCTTGTCACCGAATACCGCTACGACAGCCAGCACCGCCTGATCGGCCTGACCCGCCCCGACGGCAAAACCGCGACCTACCAATACGACGCCTTCGGCCGCCGCATCCGCAAAACCGTCGACGGCCAGACCACCGAGTTCTTCTGGCAAGGCGACCACCTGATCGCCGAAAGCAGCCCGACCCAACACCGCAGCTTCATCTACGAACCCGGCACCTTCCGCCCGCTGGCGATGCTCGACGGCAAAGGCCCGAAACGCGCCTGCCCGTTCTACTACCAGCTCGACCACCTCGGCACCCCGCAGGAACTGACCGACTACAGCGGCGAGATCGTCTGGTCAGCCAAATACAGCGCCTACGGCAAGGTCACCTCGCTGGAACTGGCGACCGAGGACTACCTGAACCAGCCGCTGCGCTTTCAGGGGCAATATTTCGATGACGAAAGCGGGCTGCATTACAACCGGCACCGGTACTACGACCCGGACGTGGGACGGTATCTGACGCCGGATCCGGTGAAGCTGGC
>NZ_NEHH01000024.1:0-1448 GCF_002112305.1 Pseudomonas sp. R45(2017)
CGTTTCGACCTGGAACTGGTCAGCGAAAACCCGGATCTGGACCTGGAAAAACTCCTGCACAAACAGGCGTTCCTCGCCCTCGATCCGCAGGGCTCGGGCATCCACGGCCAGATCTACCGCGTGGCCCAGGGCGATGCCGGCAAGCGCCTGACCCGCTACAAGGTCTCGCTGGTGCCGCAGCTGCAATACCTGCATCACCGCACCAACCAGCGCATCTACCAGCAGATGTCGGCGCCGAAAATCATCGCGCTGATCCTCGACGAGCACGGCATCAAGGGCAACGCCTACAGCTTCCAGCTCAGCCAGCCGTGCCCGGATCGCGACTACTGCGTGCAGTACGACGAAACCGATCTGCACTTCGTCCAGCGCCTGTGCGAAGAAGAAGGCATTCACTACCACTTCCAGCACAGCCAGAAAGGCCACCTGCTGGTGTTCGGCGATGACCAGACGGTTTTCCCGAACCTCGGCCAACCGACCGCGTACGTGCAAGGCAGCGGCATGGTCGCCGAAGAACCGGTGATCAAAGGCTTCAAGCTGCGTCTGGAAACCCGCACCAGCCGCACCACCCGCCGCGACTACGACTTCGAAAAACCGCGCCTGCAAATGGAGGCCGCGTACAAACCGGACGGCGCTCTTGATAGCAAAGACGCTGAACCGGATCTGGAAGACTACGACTACCCCGGCCGCTTCATCGACCGCGCCCGCGGCAAGTTCCTCAGCCAGCGCGCCCTCGAACGCCACCGCGCCGACTACCGTCAGGCCGAAGGTCGCGGCGACCAGACCAGACTGGTCAGCGGCCACTTCATGGAAATGTCCGACCACCCGCGCAGCGAGTGGAACGACCTGTGGCTGCTCACCGAAATCTTCCACGAAGGCAAACAACCGCAAGTCCTCGAAGAGTCGGTAACCAGCGACACCACCGACAACAAGGATGACTTCCACCAGGGCTACCGCAACACCTTCCTCGCCACCCCGTGGGACGTGTTCTACCGCCCCGCGCTCGAACACCCGAAACCCCGCGTGCTCGGCAGCCAGACCGCGATGGTCACCGGCCCCAAAGGCGAAGAAATCCACTGCGACCAGTACGGCCGCATCAAGGTGCAATTCCACTGGGACCGCGAAGGCCAGGCCGACGACAAGACCAGCTGCTGGCTGCGCGTCTCCAGCTCCTGGGCCGGCGACCGCTACGGCGCCATCTCCATCCCGCGCATCGGCATGGAAGTCCTCGTCACCTTCCTCGAAGGCGACCCCGACCAGCCCCTCGTCACCGGCTGCCTGTACCACAAGGAAAACCCGGTGCCGTACGCCCTGCCGGCGAACAAAACCCGCAGCGTCTTCAAAACCCTCAGCTCCCCGGGCGGCGGTGGCTACAACGAACTGCGCATCGAAGACAAAAAAGGCGCCGAACAAATCTTCATCCACGCCCAGCGCGACTGGGATGAAAACGT
>NZ_NEHH01000025.1:0-1243 GCF_002112305.1 Pseudomonas sp. R45(2017)
TTGATAACAGTCAGCCACCCACCGGGCGATTTCGCCTCCCGGGCACCCTAACTTTATCCGCAAGGAGCACCTCCCATGGCAACACCAGCGTACATGTCGGTTACCGGCGAAAAACAAGGCCTGATCACTGCCGGCGCTTTCACCGCCGACTCCGTTGGCAACACCTACCAGGAAGGTCACGAAGACCAGGTCATGGTTCAGGCGTTCAGCCACGACGTGATCATCCCGCGTGACCCGCAATCCGGTCAGCCAACCGGTCAGCGCGTTCACAAGCCAGTGATCATCACCAAGGTCTACGACAAGGCTTCGCCACTGCTGCAAGCCGCTCTGACCTCCGGCGAGCGCATGAGCGAAATCGTTATCCAGTGGTACCGCACTTCGGCTCAAGGTACCCAAGAGCACTACTACACCACCAAACTGGAAGACGCGATCATCGTCGCCATCAACAACAAAATGCACAACTGCCAGGATCCATCGAACGCCCACTTCACCCACCTGGAAGAAGTGCAGTTCACCTACCGCAAAATCACCTGGACCCACGAAGTATCCGGTACTTCGGGTTCCGATGACTGGCGTGCTCCAGTCGTTTAATTACGGCTGATCGTTTCAAGCATCGGCCAGCTCTGCTGGTCGATGTTGTTTACGCCCCTCCAGAATTTCGCGTACGTTGACCCGCTTTGCGGGCGTCGACGAGCGCCGCTGTACAGCACGAGGAACAAGGGATGTTCGCGCCGGCCAATGAAACCCACTTTGCCCTGACCATCGAAGGTCTTTCCGCCGACTTTCAGGTGTTTACCCTCACCGGTCGGGAAGCCATCAGCCAGCCTTTTGTGTTCGAGGTGGAGCTGGTCAGTGAGCAGCCGTCGCTGGACCTCGAAACCCTGCTGCACAAACCGGCCTTTCTGCAGCTGTCGCCCGACGGCAGCGGCATCCACGGCCTGATCTACCGCGCCGCGCAAGGCGATTCCGGCAAGCGCCTGACGCGCTACTCCGTGACCCTGCGCCCGCAACTGGGGTACCTCGCGCACCGGATCAACCAGCGGATCTTCCAGAACCTCAGCGTGCCGAAAATCATCGGCAAGGTGCTCGAAGAACACGGCATCCAGGGCAACGCCTACGCCTTCCAGACCGGTTCGATCTACCCCGACCGCATTTACTGCGTGCAATACGACGAATCGGACCTGCATTTCATCCAGCGCCTGTGCGAAGAAGAAGGCATTCACTACCACTTCCAGCACAGCGC
>NZ_NEHH01000026.1:0-783 GCF_002112305.1 Pseudomonas sp. R45(2017)
GATAATCTTGAGGTGGCGGCTGAGCCGCGCGTCTGAGTGCTGAAACCAAAACGGCCCCTTTACGGGGCCGTTTTTGCGTCTGCAGGAAACCGTTTACCGATGACCATTCGTCTTGAAATCACGCTCACCTGTCAGATCTGACAGGTGACGATGCTCCTCTTTCGCGGTGTCATGAACTTCGTCCCGAAGATGGCTATTTATCGCACGCCAGGAGAGCAACATGAGCATCAACGTCAATTCGACACAGATCACCGCCTTGCTCCAGCTGTATCCGATGGCAATCCCGGGCGCAGAAGAAAACCTGCAACCGCCGAAAACCTACGATCTCGGCATTTCCCAGAGCATTTATTCGCCAACCATCAAACTCTTCATTGTGATCGACCCGGTCAGGTTGTTTTCCACCTCCTTTACAGCAGGTGACTCCGTAAGGCTGTGGGTCAACAGCCTGGCGACATCCGTGATCAAGCTTATCAAGCCGGGCGAAGAGAACGACCGCATTTTTATGGACGCTCCTTGGGGAGTGTTGAAGGATGGCCTCAATAGGCTGTACTACGAAGTCACCCGGGTCAGCGGTAATAAAGATCAATCCACCCCGATACTGAATGTGCTGTTCAACAACCCGGTCTCCGGTATCACGGTCAGCCATCCGCCCAGCATTGTTCCGGGGCAGTCGCCTACCGTCACTTTAACCCGGAGCGACCCGCGCCAATTTGACGAAATGGAACTGACCATAGGCTCATGGAGTAAAACCATTCCCTATGTCCATCCTGCCAACCCGGTCAC
>NZ_NEHH01000003.1:0-630193 GCF_002112305.1 Pseudomonas sp. R45(2017)
GCCCGAGCCCTGCGGATCGAGGGCGAGGAACGCCTGTTTGTGCAGGAGTTTTTCCAGGTCCAGATCCGGGTTTTCGCTGACCAGTTCCAGGTCGAAACGAAACGGCTGGCTGATGCCTTCGGTGCCGGTGAACGACAGCACTTGCAGGTCGCAAACGTAGTCCTCAACGGTCAGGCTGAAGTGCGTTTCGTTGGCTGGACTGAACATTTGACGCTCCTTGAGGTGAAACTGAATCTCCTGAAAGTTCTAACCTCGGCGAAAGCCTGATCCAGAACCGAGTCGGATCATAAAGGCTTAAAGTTGCGCAAAAAGTTGCGCACATGCCCTGAAAGCCGCGGTTCATAAGGCCTGTTCGAAGTTGCTACGAGATGTTTCTTGGCAAAGTGATATCACTTTTGCTGATATTTCCACGTGATTGTCGATCACGTCAGGCGATACAGTGGAGCGCAAACCGCAACCTGAACGCAGGAAACGAGATGGCAAAGTTTTACGATGCGCGCGGCAATATCTACGGCGTGGTTTCACCCCTACAGGTGCGAGAGGCGGGCATCGACCTGCCGGCCAACGCACAAGAGGCGGCGTCATCCAGAGCCATCTGGAGCGAGCAGGCCATCGCGACATTCTGCCAATGGCCTGACGCAATCCGGCCCGCCGGTGCCAAACATCATCGCAGCGATGGCTTGCTGATCGGCCCGTTTCAGTCCTCGGCACCCTTTGATCTGCTGATCGTCAACACCGACGGCACGCTGGCCGAGCGCAGCGGCAACGGTCTGACGATTTTTTCTCAGGCACTGCTTGAGCAGGGGCTGATGCCAGAGCAGGGCGCATCGTTGCAGGTGCATCACGACAAACAGGATGCGCAGTCGCCCGTGCCGATCTCGGTCAAGCCGGCTGAGGTCGCGGGCGTGCAGGGCTTCTGGCTGGATCTCGGGCAACCCGGATTCGGCCCGGCAGCCGTCAGTGCGCTCGGCGTTGAACCGGTGTCGTTCAATGGTGTGGAAATCAGCCGTGTTCGACCGTTGGCGCAACTCGATCCCGGCTGGGCACACAGTCAGTTCGTGAGAATCGGCAATCCGCACTGCGTGACGCTGCTGGAGGACGAGGCGGCATTGCCGAGCAACGAACAGATGCTTGAGTCGCCGCTGGCGGACAGTCTGACCGCCATCGCCTTCGCCGTGCCCACCGGCGCCGGCCAGCCGTGCCCGGCCGGGGTAAACCTGCAATGGGCGATACGTGCTGGCGATCAACGCATTGTGGCGCGGGTGTTCGAACGGGGCGAAGGCCCGACCGCCTCATCCGGCACCAGCGCCAGTGCGGTGGCGAGTGCGGCGTGGCGGGTGGGCTGGGTGTCAGCGGGAGAGGTGCAGGTGGTGATGCCCGGCGGAACCGCGCCGATCCTGCTGGAGGAGCGCGACGGAGAACTGCTGCGAGTGCGCCTGTTCGGCACGGCGCACACGACAGAAAAGTGAAGTCCCTTTCATGATCGTCCCCCCGGGAACGATGGATCCCTTGGGCTTTACTGTGAGCCGGTTCGAGGCGGTTGTCGCCTGTCAGATCTGACAGGCTGGCTCTTTCGATTCGCGATAAAACCGGCGCGAGCAATAACCGCCACTCAACCCTCCACGAACTCCACCACCGGCATCTGCCGCTTCATCAACACCTTGCCGTTGCGGATCGAATACAGCGGCAGGCCCTGGCTGCGGATCACTTCGTAGTCGCTGTCCGCCGACAGGATCAGCAGGTTTGCCGGGCGGCCCTGTTCCAGGCCATAGCGTTCGCCAAGGTGCATGGCCTTGGCGCTGTTGTCGGTGACCAGATCCAGCGCGCTTTGCAGGTTGCGGTAACCGAGCATGTGGCAGATGTGCAGCCCGGCTTCGAGGACCCGCAGGATGTTGCCGTTGCCCAGCGGATACCACGGATCGACGATCGAATCCTGACCAAAGCAGACGTTCATGCCCGCTTCAAGCAGTTCGTTGACGCGGGTCACGCCCCGGCGTTTCGGGAAGTTGTCGAAGCGACCTTGCAGGTGAATGCTTTCGGTCGGGCAGGAGACAAAACTGATCCCCGAATGCCCGAGCAGGCGGAACAGTTTGGCGCAGTAGGCGTTGTCGTAGGAGCCCATCGCCGTGGTGTGGCTGGCGGTCACGAGGGCGCCCATGTCGCGGCTGCGGGCCTCTTCGGCCAGCACTTCGAGGAAGCGCGAATGCGGATCGTCGGTTTCGTCGCAGTGCACATCCACCAGACAACCGGTGCGCTCGGCGAGGTCCATCAGGAACTTCACCGAGCTGACGCCCTGGTCACGGGTGTACTCGAAATGCGGGATCCCGCCGACCACGTCAGCGCCCATGCGGATTGCTTCTTCCATCAGCTCGCGCCCGTTGCGGAACGACTCGATGCCTTCCTGAGGAAACGCGACGATTTGCAGGTCGATCAGGTGACGGCTTTCCTCACGCACTTCGAGCATCGCCTTGAGCGCGGTGAGTTGCGGATCGGTGACGTCGACGTGGGTGCGCACGTGCTGGATGCCGTGGGCGGCGAGGGTCTGAATGGTTTTCTTCGCCCGGGTCTTGGTGTCTTCCTGGGTGATGGTGACCTTGCGCTCGCCCCAGCACTCGATGCCTTCGAACAGCGTGCCGCTCATGTTCCAGCGCGGCTCGCCGGCGGTCAGGGTGGCGTCGAGGTGAATGTGCGGCTCGACGAAGGGCGGCACCACCAGGTTGCCGCCGGCGTCGAGGTCGTCGGGGCCCAGGGTCGGCGCTTCGGTCTGGCGCGCGATGCTGCGGATCAGGCCGTCTTCGAGGTGCAATTCGTGCAGACCTTCCTGGTTGCGCAGTCGGGCGTTGATGATGTGCATCGGGCGAATCCTTTTATAGATCTTGTAGAGGGGCGGCCGCGTTGCGGGCGCCGAGCAGGCCGGTCACTGCGATATACGTTAACGCGGCAACGGCGATGCCGACCAGCGGCGCGACCCACGGCGAGCCGAACGCCGCGACCGTCCCGGCTGCGTAGGCCGCAAGCCCCGGCCAGTTGAACGCCGGTAACCGTGCGTCGGCCAGTCGCGGATAACGCCCGCGCCAGCGGAAGAAAAAGTCCGCCATGATCACGCCGCCAATCGGCGGGATCACCGTGCCGAGCAGGATCAGATAAGGCACCAGCATGTCGTACATGCCCAGCAACGCGAGCGCGGTGCCGATCACGGCGCCGGCCAGGGTCACGGTCTTGCGGCGACCGGTGCGCAGCAGGTTGCAGCCGGCGACGGCGAAGTTGTAGATGGTGTTGTCCTGGGTACTCCAGATGTTCAGCAACAGCATCGCCATCGCCGCCATGGCGAAGCCCTGCAACAGCAGCACTTCGACCACGTCGGGCTGTTGATAGACGATCGCACCATAGGCACCGATCAGCACCATCAGGCCGTTGCCGATGAAAAAACCGATCAGACTGGCCAGCACCGCGACCCGTGCCGAACGGGAAAAACGCGTCCAATTGGTGGCCTGGGTCGCGCCGCTGACGAAGGTACCGAATACCAGCGTGATGGCGGTCGACCAGTCCAGCGAACCGCTGGGCACGACGCTGAGCAAACCGTCGAGGCCGCCGACTTTCACGGTCGCGACCCACATCGACAGCATCAGCAGCAACATCATCGCCGGCACCGCGATGTACGACAGAATCTCCAGCCCGCGATAACCGACATACGCCGTGGCGCAGAACACCAGACCGAACAGCACCATCAGCCCCAGCACCGTGGCTTCGTTCAAATCGAAATACTTGCCGAGCACCACCGCCGCCGTCGCGGTGCCCCAGGCGTACCAGCCGATCTGGGTGAAGCCGAGGATCAGGTCGCTGAGCTTGCTGCCGACTTCGCCAAAACAGAAGCGCCCCATCAGCACCGAATTCAGCCCGCTTTTGAAGGCGATGTAACCCAGGCCTGCGGCGTACACGCCGAGCAGCAGGTTGCCGATGATGATGACGGCGAGCATTTCGCCGAAGTTGAACGCCACGCCGAGCTTGCCGCCGGCAAACATGGTTGCGGTGAAGAAGGTGAAGCCCAGCAGCACCATCGCCGTGGAGGCCAGGCCTTTGCGCGCGTGCATCGGCACTTCACTGAGGGGGTAATCGTTGCCGGGATCGTTTTGCGTCATGGGGCGTTCCTTGCTGGAAAGGGGAGGACGCGAAGAGGTTGCAGCGGTCGTGCCAAACGCGATGTTGCGAGTATTTATAGACGAGGCACGGATGATCGGCGCGAAAGCAGTGCATCGGGCGCCGCACCGAACCATGTGGGAGCAGCTGTTCCCACAGAGTCACGGGATTGGATCAGAGGAACCGCAGCAGCGCGGCGACTATGGCTTCAGGCGCATCTTCCTGCACCAGATGCCCGGCATTCGGGACCGGATGAAATTGCGATCCTGGAATCATCTTGTGCAACTCACGCCCGCGTTCGATGGGGATCCACTGATCCTCTTCGCCCCAGAGAATCTGCACCGGGCAACGGATCGTCGGGTACAGCGGCTGCGCCTCCAGCGTGTAGCGCTGGTCCATCTGCGCGATCTGCCGGTAGAACGCCGCTTGCCCCGGATCGCCTAGCCACGGCTGGACGTAGGGCGCCAGTTCATCGTCGGGAATATCCCGCTGGATCGCCCCGCGAATATAGGTCGGGACGATGGCGCGCTGGATGTAATCCGGCAGGCCGCTGAACGCCGCCTCATGCTGGCGCACGTGCTGCACGAACGGCGAACCCCAGGGTGTCAGCGCCACCGGGTCGATCAGGGTCAGGCTGCGGTAATCCTTGCCGTTGAGCAGGTGCGCGCGCAGCACGGTGGCGCCGCCGAAGTCGTGGGCGACCACGTCCGGGCGTTGCAGATTCCAGTGATCGAGCAACTGAACGAGCAATTCGTTCTGCACACCGAGGGATACATCGGCGTCCGGTTGCTCGGACTGCCCGTAGCCCAGCAAATCGAAGTAATGCACCCGATGCGTGGCGAAAAAGTGCGGCGCGATGCGGTGCCACACGTAAGACGAGAAGGGCGTGCCGTGCACGAACACCAGCGGCGGGCCGTCGCCGCGCACCCCGTGGCGAATCTGTCGCCCGTTGAAATCAAAGACCTGATCCAGCAGCCAGTCCCTCATGGGCCTGTCCTCTTGGCGGGTTCGAGCCAAAAAGCATAGGCGTAAAAAAACCACCGGTCTCGGTGGTTTTTTTGTGTCGCGGGAATTACTCGCCGCGATAGATGCAACCGCTGGTGCAGGTCTCGTGGATGCGGATCGCACTGAGTTCCGGCAGCAGGGGCTTCAATTCATTCCAGATGAATTTGGCCAGCACTTCGCTGGTCGGGTTCTCGAGGCCCGGAATGTCGTTGAGGTAGTTGTGGTCCAGACGCTCGTACAACGGCTTGAAAATCGCTTTGATCTCGGAGAAATCACGGATCCAGCCGGTGTGCGGATCGAGGTCGCCGCTCAGATGAATCGCCACTTTGAACGAGTGACCGTGCAGGCGTCCGCACTTGTGGCCGTCCGGTACGTGGGGCAGGCGGTGGGCGGATTCGAACGTAAATTCCTTGAAGATTTCCACAGTGATTTCAGCTCTGTTCAGATGGCGTTCGCCGCAGCGAATTCGGGCAGGCGGCGAGTTTATCAGCTTGTTCCCGGCTGTGCTGACTAAAGGGTCAGCAAGCGCTCGGCGAGGCGACCGTTGGCAGTCAGTTCAAGGAATTCGTCGCCCAGCCGTCGGCTCTCATCCATCGCCGCGCGCCAGTATTTCTGCCGGCTCGGCGCATCGCCCATGAAGCGCTTGAAGTCGTTACGGTCGGGGAGTTTGCCGTAGGGCAGGCGCGCCAGGTATTCCTTCGACGGCGCGAGCAACAGCACGTCCTGCAAGCGCTCGACCGAAGCTTTGCGCCACGGCAGGGTCTTGTCGAACCAGCCCGGAATCACCCGGTCGGTGAAGTGCGGATACAACACGATGTCGTCGCCGCTGTAAGGCAGGTCGAGGTGATAGTCGAGCAGACCACCGTCGCGGAACGTGCCGGCACCAGCGCCCGGCAGGTCGCGCACGCCTTCCATGACCATCGGGATCGAACCGGAGGCCAGCAGTGCCTGACGCAGGTTGCCGGCATCGAGGGCGACGAAGCGCGACGGGAAGTCATTCAACGCATGCACCGGCGGCGCCAGGCGCGGGTCGTGGATGATCAGCCGTTCGAAGTGCCGCGACAGCCGCGCCCGGCCCCGCAGGTTGTCGGCGATCACCGAGCCCAGCGCCAGCCCGAGCCGGCCGCGATGGTCGTCCGCCAGCCCGCCGTGGCTTTTGACCACCATGATGTTCAGGCGGTAATGGGCGTTGGTCAGAAGGCTGGCATCGCGACCGTCGAGCAGGTCATCGAGCATGCGTTGCGAACTGCGGCTGACGTCGCCGATGGTCACGCCTTTGTTGAAGTTCTGCTCGGTGTACAGATGACCGAGGCGGCGGATGCCTTCGGCGGCGTCCGGCAGACAAGCGCTGGCGAAGCGCCAGGAACCCACCGACGCACCGATCAGCGAACGCTCGCGCGGCGCCGCCGGCAGCCACTCGCCGAACAGCGCCAGATCCAGCCCCTGAATCCCCAGCGCCTTCGGCCCACCGGCAGCACCGGGCAGGGTGCCGACGTCGGCGGCGCTCAGGCCTTGGGCACGAATACGCGCCATGGCCTTGGGGCCGGCCTTGAGGGTGAGGGCAGGGAACTTGATGTGAATGGCGGTCATACCGGTCTCGATCGTTAGCAAGCGAAAGATTATAAGCACATGTTGCCGTGGCTGCAGGAGCAGGCCCAATGATGGCCATTCAGTTTCAGTTAAGTTCGCACCGTTAAGGTGCCGACCGTAGCGACACATAAAAATACGGAGACACCATGAAAACCCTGACTGCCCTGACCCTCGCCTCGATCATCGGCCTCGCCGCCAGCACCGTTCACGCCCGCGATCTCGGCCCGGATGAAGCCCTGCGCCTGCGCGACGCTGGTACTATCGTCTCCTTCGAGAAGCTCAACGCCACCGCGCTGGCCAAACACCCGGGTTCGACGATCACCGACACCGAGCTGGAAGAACAGTACGGCAAGTACATCTACCAGATCGAACTGCGTGATCCGCAGGGGCTGGAATGGGATCTGGAACTGGATGCGGTGAGCGGGCAAGTGCTCAAGGATCATCAGGATACGTAATGAAGGTGAATGTTCGCGCCACCCGCCGTACGGCATTGGCGCTGGTGATGTTTTGCTCGACGGCGATGGCCCGCGACCTGGGGCCCGACGAAGCCCTCAATCTGCGCAAGCAGGGCGTGATCCTGCCGCTGGAGCAAGTGCTGCAGCAGGCGATGGATCGTTATCCCGGCGCGAAACTGCTGGAAGTCGAGCTGGAAGAAAAACACGACGTCTACATTTATGAAGTCGAGTTGCTGACCGTCGAAGGTGTGGCCCGTGAGCTGCACCTGAAGGCCGACACCGGTGAACTCGTGAAAGACAAGGAAGATTGACCGATGCGCTTGCTTCTGGTGGAAGACCACGTACCGCTGGCCGACGAACTGCTGGCCGGCCTGCAACGTCAGGGCTACGCGGTGGACTGGCTGGCGGACGGACGCGATGCGGTCTATCAGGGCAGCAGCGAGCCCTACGACCTGATCGTCCTCGACCTCGGTCTGCCCGGCGTGCCGGGGCTTGAAGTGCTGGCGCAATGGCGCGCGGGCGGTCTGACGATTCCGGTGCTGATCCTCACCGCCCGCGACTCCTGGGCCGAGCGCATCGAAGGCCTGAAGGCCGGTGCCGACGATTACCTGACCAAACCTTTCCACCCGGAAGAACTGTATTTGCGCATCCAGTCGCTGCTGCGCCGTTCCAAGGGCCAGGCCAACCAGCCGACGCTCAAGGCCGCCGGTCTGCACCTGGACGAGGGCCGTCAGTGTGTCGTGCGCGACGGTGCCGACATTCAGCTGACCGCCGCCGAATTCCGTCTGTTGCGCTACTTCATGCTGCACCCGGAGCAGATCCTCTCCAAGAGCCACCTCGCTGAACACCTCTATGACGGCGAGACCGAGCGCGATTCCAACGTGCTTGAAGTTCACGTCAATCACCTGCGGCGCAAGCTCGGCAAAAGTGTGATCGAAACCCGCCGCGGTCAGGGTTATCTGTTTGGCGGACAGGCTTCGTGAGATCGATCCAGCGCCGCTTGAGCCTGGGGTTGATCAGTGTGCTGGTGGTCGTCGGCGTGCTGCTGGCGCAAACCAGTCTGTGGTTGTTCGAAGTCGGATTGCAGCGCTATCTCGAAGCCGGCTTGCGTAACGACAGCGAGAGCCTGCTGGTGGCGCTGGTTCGCGGCCCGCAAGGCTTGCAGCTGGATGAGCGGCACTTGTCGCCGGCCTACCAGCGACCGTTTTCCGGGCATTACTTCCGCATCGATTTCGCCGACAGCCATTGGCGCTCCCGCTCGTTGTGGGATCAGGATCTGCCGCTGCTCGAACGCTCCGGCCTGCACAGCAACCTGCAACTGGGGCCGGACGGCCAGCAATTGCTGGTGCTGCGTTCGGACTATCGACGGCTCGGCCAGTCGATTTCCATCAGCGTGGCCCAGGATTACACGCCGGTGCGCGAGAGCTTCCAGCGCATGCGCCAGATCGGTCTCGGCCTCGGGCTGGCCGGGTTGCTGCTGATTCTGTTGCTGCAACGCCTGACCGTGCGCCGCGCGTTGCGTCCGCTGGAAAAGGCTCGTGAACAGATCGCCCAGTTGCAGCAGGGCCAGCGTTCACAACTCGATGAACAAGTACCGGCGGAACTGGAGCCGCTGGTGGCGCAGATCAACCATTTGCTGGCGCACACCGAAGACAGCCTCAAGCGCTCGCGCAATGCCCTGGGCAATCTCGGGCACGCGCTGAAAACCCCGTTGGCGGTGCTGCTCAGTCTGGCGTCGAGTGAAAGGCTCGACGCGCATCCGGAACTGCGCAAGATTCTCAAGGAACAACTGGAGCAGGTTCAGCAACGGCTGAACCGCGAGCTCAACCGTGCGCGGCTCTCTGGCGATGCGTTGCCGGGAGCGCTGTTCGATTGCGACGCCGAGCTACCGGGGCTGCTGTCGACGTTGAACATGATCCATGGCGAGCACCTGGAGCTGAGTTATGTGGCCCCGCGGGGCCTGCAATTGCCGTGGGATCGTGAGGATCTGCTGGAACTGCTCGGCAACCTGCTGGACAACGCCTGCAAGTGGGCGGATGCCGAGGTGCGGCTGAGCGTGGTCGAAACGGCCGAAGGTTTTGTGCTGAGCGTGGAGGATGACGGGCCGGGGATTCCCGAGGCGCAGCGGGCTCAGGTGTTCAGCCGTGGGACGCGGCTGGATGAGCAGACCCATGGGCATGGGTTGGGGCTTGGGATTGTGCGGGATATTGTCGAGACTTGGGGTGGGGTTTTGGTGTTGGGTGAAAGTGAGTGGGGTGGGTTGAAGGTGGAGATTCAGTTGCCTCGGCGGTGAGCTTCAAGAGCCCCCTCATCGGAACGCCGCCCGCCTAACCCTCTCCCGGAGGGAGAGGGGACTGACCGAGGTGGATGTTCGAGTCTCACCGACTTGATATATCGAGGTGTACTCAGGCTCCGATAGCAACGGAGATCTGCTCCCTTTCCCCCTCGCCCCCTTGGGGGAGAGGGCTGGGGTGAGGGGGTAAGCTCTTGATCTTCAGCAATCCCGAGTCAAACCCGAAACTGATCCATCAAACTCTGCTGCTGATTCGCCAGGCTATTGAGCGACTGACTCACCCGCGCCGATTCATTCGCCTGTCCCGAGAGCGACTCCGTCACATCACGAATCGTCGCCACGTTGTTGTTGATCTCCTCGGCCACCGCGCTCTGCTCTTCGGCAGCGCTGGCGATCTGCAGGTTCATGTCGCTGATCACCGTCACCGCATCGCCGATCTGGCGCAGCGCGGTCACGGCCTGGCCGACCTGTTCGACGCTGCCCTGGGCCTGACGATGGCTGTTGCCCATCGAGCCGACCACGTCCTGGGTGCCGTTCTGCAATTGCTCGATCACCTGACGGGTTTCTTCCACCGATTCCTGAGTGCGGCGGGCGAGGTTGCGCACTTCGTCGGCGACCACCGCAAAACCGCGTCCGGCTTCACCGGCGCGGGCGGCTTCGATGGCGGCGTTCAGGGCCAGCAGGTTGGTCTGTTCGGCGATGGCGCGGATGGTTTCCAGCACGGTGCCGATTTTCTCGCTGTTGGCGGCCAGGCCTTCGACCTGCACCATCGCTGCGCTCATGTCGGCGGCGAGGGTGTCGATGCTGGCGGTGGTGCGGTCGATCACGGTCAGGCCCTGACGGGTGGCGCGGTCGGCATCCTTGGCCGCTTCGGCGGCTTGTGCCGCGCTGCGGGCCACGTCCTGAGCGGTGGCGCTCATTTCGTGGGACGCGGTGGCCACCTGATCGACCTGACGGTATTGCTGCTCCATGCCGGCGCTGGTCTGAGTGGCGATGGCCGAAGACTGATCGGCGGTGTTGCGCGCATCCTGCACCGAGCGTTTCACCTCGGCGATGATCGGTTGCAGCTTGTCGAGGAAGCGGTTGAACCAGCCGGCCAGTTGACCGAGTTCATCCTTCTTGTCGTAGGCCAGACGGCGGGTCAGGTCGCCTTCGCCGCTGGCGATGTCTTCCAGCATATGGGCCACGCCGAGGATCGGTTTGGTCACGCTGCGGGCCATCAGCCACACCAGCAGCAGGCCGATCAGCGCGGCGAGCACGCCCAGGCTCAGTTCGATGAGGGTGCCCGAGGTGTTGCTGGCATCCAGTTGCTGCTTGAGCGCTTCGGCGCGGCTGACCAGCACTTTCTCCGGCACATCGAGCAGCACGCCCCACGACGGGCCGCCGGGAATCGGCTGGAACGGCGACAGCACTTTCAGTTGCGCGTTGCTGTGCAGGCTGCTGACGGTGTGGCTCGAAGCGAGCAGGCGCAGCAGCTCGGCGCCGCTGGTGGTGTCCACGGCATCCAGGCGCTGGCTGAGTTTATTGGCATCCGGGCTGTAACCGGCGAGCAGGCCGGCGGGGCTGATGATGCTCACGGCGGTCTGGCCGTCGTAGAGCTTCTTGCTGGCGCTCTGGCTGATCGCTTGCAGGCTGTTGAGGTTGATATCCACCGACAGCGACGCGATGACTTTGCCGTTGACCATCAGCGGGAACACGATGCTGGTCATCAGCACCTTTTGCCCGTCGATCACATAGAAGTAGGGTTCGATCACGCACGGCTTGAGCGTGGTGCGCGGGCAGGTGAACCAGGCGTTGGCGGCCTGGCCGCTGGGGCCGGTGCTGGTGTCGGTCATGTCGCTTTCCGGCAGGGCCATCGAGGTCACCTTGCCCGGGGTCGGCTGCGACCAGTACAAGGCGAAACGGCCCTTGTCGTTGCTGCCCAGTTCAGCCTGGCCGGCAAACAGCTCGTCCTTGCCGTCCAGCGCGTTGGCTTCGAACACCAGCGACAGGCCGAGCAGATCCGGATTGGCCTGCAGCGCCGATTTCACCTGACGAGTCATGTCTTCGCGCAGGTCGAAGGCATCGAGGAAGCGCTTCTCGGCCTGTTCGCGCAGGAACAGCACCTGACGCGAGAAACCGTGGCCATATTGATAGGCGTCCATGAACTGCTGGCGAATGCCGGCGGCCTGGACCTCGCCCTGGGATTCGATGCGAGCCTGAGCCGATTCGGTGAGCATTTCCATGCTCGAAGCTTTCACCAGTTCGGAACTGTGCTCCATGCGATACAGCGAAAGACCCACCAACAGGGTCACGATACCGGCCAGGCAGAGCCCGGCGAGCAGGGTGATTTTCCATTGGATGGAAAGTTGTCTGAGTGACATGGAAACGTCCTTATTCGATAAATATCTGAGACTTTGCACTGTAACGGCCGCGTTTCGGCTTTCTTTATGGCGTAAATGCAATAGGGCGAATTGACGCATGTTGTGGCGGATATGCCTTGTTCAGCGGATTGATCATGGAAAGTTACACAGTGTTGCGACCAGTCGCTTTGACACTGCGCCCGCGCTGCGGCACAGTGCGCGCCCTTCTAATAAGACCCTCTATGCAAATCCGCTGGCGACCCTCGTGGCTTGTCGGCCGGACTCATCCTGTCTGGCGGTGAATGGCTTTACCGTCGTGTTTTCGAGGTAGTGAAATGAATGCAGTGATTGCTGCGGTCGGCGTCATGCTGATCCTCAGCCTGTCCCGGGTGCATGTGGTGATCGCGTTGATCGTCGGTGCGCTGGTCGGTGGCCTGACCGGTGGTCTGGGCATCGACGCCACGCTCAAGGCCTTCAACAGTGGCCTGGGTGGCGGGGCGACGGTGGCGTTGTCCTACGCGTTGCTCGGCGCTTTCGCCGTGGCGATTGCCAAGTCCGGTCTGGCCCACGCGCTGGCCGACAAGGCTCTGGCGATGGTCGACCGCCAGCATGCGACCGGTGGCGGCAGCGTCAAATGGCTGCTGATCGGCCTGCTGTGGGTGGTGGCGATCGCGTCGCAGAACATCCTGCCGATTCACATTGCGTTCATTCCGCTGCTGGTGCCGCCGCTTCTCTATTTACTGACCAAGCTGCAACTGGACCGCCGGTTGATCGCCTGCGTCATGACCTTCGGCCTGATCACGCCGTACATGTTCCTGCCGGTTGGCTTCGGCAACATTTTCCTCAACGAGATCCTGCTGGCCAACGTTGCCCGCAGTGGCGTGGACATCAGCGGGATCAACGTCACCCATGCCATGGGGATTCCGGCGCTGGGCATGCTGGTGGGGCTGGGCATCGCCTTTATCAGTTACCGCAAGAAGCGCGTATACGACCTGGGAAAAATCGAGCAGGTCGAGCAGGTGGCAGTGCAGTACAACCCGCGCAGTCTGTTGATCGCCGGTGTCGCCATTGCCGCAGCCTTCATTATTCAGTTGCTGCTGGATTCGATGATTATCGGGGCGCTGGCCGGTTTCCTGATCTTTTCGGCGTCGGGCATCGTCAAATGGCGCGAGACGGATGACCTGTTTACCGAAGGCATGAAGATGATGGCGATGATCGGCTTCATCATGATCGCCGCTTCCGGATTCGCCGAAGTGATGAAGGCCACTGGCGAGGTGCAGACGCTGGTCGAGTCTTCGGCGTCGTGGATCAACCACAGCAAGGGCATCGGTGCGTTGCTGATGCTGCTGGTCGGTCTTCTGGTGACCATGGGCATAGGCTCGTCGTTTTCCACGGTGCCGATTCTGGCGGCGATTTTCGTGCCGCTGTGCGTGCAACTGGGTTTCAGCCCGATTGCCATTGTCTGCATCGTCGGCACGGCCGGGGCCTTGGGCGATGCCGGTTCGCCCGCGTCAGACTCGACCCTCGGCCCGACCTCCGGGCTGAACATCGACGGCCAGCATCACCACATCTGGGACACCGTGGTTCCGACCTTCCTGCACTACAACCTGCCGCTGCTGGCGTTTGGCTGGGTGGCTGCGATGGTCCTTTAACTCCCGTGATCGTTCCCACGCTCTGCGTGGGAATGCAGCCCGGGACGCTCCGCGTCCCAAAGCGTGACGCAGAGCGTCACAAGAGGCATTCCCACGCAGAGCGTGGGAACGATCGGCGTCGAGGTGTCGTTCTCAAGCTGCAGCTCAACTTTTGGTTACGCGTGCCGTTAAAGCCTTTAACCACGCCAATAAAACCAAAAGAGTGAGCCCCCATGCGCCTGAGTCTCAAGGCTAAAGTCCTGTCCCTTGCCGTCCTTCCGGTGCTGCTCTTTGCGCTGGTGATCAGCCTGACCACGCTGTTCATCCTTCAGGAACAGGCGCGCAATGAAGTCCAGCAGACCCGCGAACGCCTGCTCGGTGACGCCAAAGCCACGCTGGCCAGTTACGTCGCCGTGGCCATGACCACCATCAAACCGTTGTACGACGCCGCCGCTCCCGGTGACGCCGAGGCGCGGGCGCAGGTGATCAAGCTGCTGTCGAGCATCAAGTACGGCAAGGACGGCTACTTCTTCGGCTACGACTCCGAGACCGTGCGCCTGTTCAAGGCCAACGACCCCGAAGGCGTGGGCAAAAGCTTCAAGGACAACCGCGACCCGAACGGCGTCTATGTCAACCGCGACCTGGTGAAAGTCGCGAAGGACGGCACTCACTACCTGCAATACAGCTCGCCGCTGCCGGGCAACGCGCAAGTGCTGGTGCCGAAACTTGGCTACACCGAATATCTGGCGAAGTGGGACATGGCGGTCGGTACGTCGGTCAACCTCGACGGCATCGAAGCGCAAGTGGCGGTGGTCGAGGCCAAGGTGCAGGAACGCATGCAGGGCGTGGTCTTGAGCATCGTCGGTGTGGCAGTGGTGGTGCTGCTGGTGATCGCGGCGGCGGGGATGCTGCTGGCCAACACCATTCTGCGACCGCTGACCCTGATGAAAGCCAACCTCGATGACATCGCGGCGGGCGAGGGTGACCTGACCCGGCGCCTGACCATCACCAGCCAGGACGAACTCGGCGAACTGGCCGGCTCGTTCAACCGTTTCGTCGACAAGATCCACGGCCTGGTGCGGCAGATCACCGAGATGACGTCGCAACTGACTGGCTTGGTGACGCAAGTGTCGGATCAGGCCCAGCGCTCCGATCAGGCCATGGAACGTCAGCGTCACGAAACCGATCAGGTCGCCACGGCGATCAACGAGATGTCCGCCGCCGCCCAGGAAGTCGCCAAGAGCGCGCAGAACGCCGCCGTCGCCGCGCAGCAGACCGACGAAGAGGGCCAGACCGCCAAGCGCGTGGTGGCCGGCAGCATCAAGCAGATTCATGCGCTGGTGGACGACATCCGCAGCAGCGGCGTGTCCCTCGACAGCCTGCAGCAGGACGTGTCGTCGATTGTCGGCGTGCTCGGGGTGATCCGTTCGATTGCCGAACAGACCAACCTGCTGGCGCTCAACGCCGCGATCGAAGCGGCCCGGGCCGGTGAGGCCGGGCGCGGTTTTGCGGTGGTGGCGGACGAGGTGCGGGCGCTGGCGTCGCGCACGCAGATCAGTACGCAGGAAATTCAGGGCATGATCGACCGCTTGCAGGCGGGTACGCAGTCGGCGGTGGAAGCGATGCGCCGTTCCAGCGAGGCGGGTGACGGTACTTCGGCTCAAGCCAATCAGGCGGGGGCGTCGCTGGATGCGATGGCGGATCTGATTGCGACCATCAACTCGATGAACGCGCAGATTGCCAGTGCCGCTGAAGAGCAGACGGCTGTGGCGGAAGAGATCAACCGCAGCGTGCACCAGATTGCGGTGGCGGTGGATAACGTGGCGGATGAGACACAGTTGGGGGCGCAGACCTCGCGCAGTCTCGCGGAGTTGGGGCAGCGGCTTGGGAAGTTGGTGGGGCAGTTCCGGATCTGACCCCCAAAGGCCCCCTCACCCTAACCCTCTCCCGGAGGGAGAGGGGACTGACCGCAGTGTCTTGCGTCATACATCGACCTGAAAAATCGTGTCGATTATGGATTCACAGCCGATCGCTCATGTCGGCGTATCTCTCGAATATCCCCCGTTCGGTTCCCTCTCCCTCCGGGAGAGGGCTAGGGTGAGGGCCGGCTTTTGACTTTGGCGAGCTCAGGGCCTGTCCCAGTAGGGGACTTCGCCAAAGCACTCGATAAAAAAGTCGATGACCGTCCGCACCTTCACCGACAACCGCCGGCTCCCCGGCCACAGCACCGAAATCTGCTGCGGCTCGACACTGTTCGACACCTGATAATCCCCCAACACCGGCACCAGCGTGCCCTCGCGCACCGCCTCGCCGATCAGCCATGACGGAAACATCACCAGCCCCAGCCCTTGCACAGCGGCCTGGGTCAACGTGTCCGCATGGTTGCCGGTGATCGGACCCTTGACTGCATACGGCGTCCACTCGCCCTGATCCTGCCGGAAGAACCAGCGCTGCAGGCCGGTCGCGCCCTTGTAGGCCAGGCACTGGTGGCGGGCGAGGTCTTCGGGATGCTGTGGCGTGCCGAAGCGCTTGAGATACGCGGGACTTGCCGCGACCTGAAACCGGTGCGGCGCGAGGATCCGCGCCTGCATGCTTGAGTCGTGCAGCGGGCCGATGCGGAACAGCAGGTCGGCGCCTTCCTGTAGCGGATCGATATAGTGGTCGGTCTGCTGGATGTCCAGTTGCAGCTTCGGATAGCGCTCACACAAATGGCCGAGCCATGGCGTCAGATGACGTTGGCCGAACACTACCGGGGCGTTGATCCGCACCAGGCCGGTCGGTTCGCTTTGCTGTTCCTGCAACGCCTGTTCGGCCTCTTCCAGTTGCACCAGTACCAGCCGCGCGTGGTGGCCGAGCATGCGCCCGGCTTCGGTCGGCGTGACCGCTCGGGTGTGGCGGTAGAGCAGCTGCTGGTTCAGCGCTTGCTCCATCAACTGGATCTGCCGGGAAATCGAGGAGGGCGCCACGCCCTCGCGGCGGGCGACTTCGGAAAAACTGCCGTGGTCGAGCACCGCCACAAACAGCCTTAGCGCCTTGAATCCCAGTTCGTTGAGCCCGTGCATGGTCTGTCCTGCTGTGCGATTTGCGCAAAAGTGTTGTCCGGATGCTCCCATTTATCGCACAGCTGCGCCAGCCGATAATCCGCGCCATCGTTTCCTTCAGAGGTTTTTCAGATGCAGTCGTTTGATGAAGTGAGTGCCGCGCCGGCGCCGGTAGCGCGGCCCGGTTTGCGTTTGTTGCTGTTGCCGCTGGTGATTCTGGCTGGCATGGGTTTGTCGGTGGAGGCGGGGTTGCTGGGGCCGTTGGGTGAGCAGGTCGGGCATTTGTGGGCGACCTTGAGCATCTTCGGGGTGGGCTCGGCGATTCTGTTTTTGTTGTTGCTGTTTGCGGGGCCGCAGAAGGGGCCGGCGCTGACCGATCTGCCGCGCTGGCAGTTGATCGGCGGGTTTCTGGGGCCGATGTATGTGGTGGTGTTGACGCTGGCGACGCCGCATATCGGGATTGCGATGACGATGATTGCGATTTTGTCGGGGCAGGTTGGCAAGAGTGTGTTGATTGACCATTTCGGGTGGTTTGGGGCTACGCGCAAGAAGGTCAATGCTGAGCGGTGGCTGGCGTTGGGGTTGATTGTGGCGGCTTTGGTTTTGATTGCGCGGGGGTGAGTGATGAGTCTGGTTATTTTGTTGGCGGTGGTGGTGTTGGCCGGTGCGGTGTTGAGTGTGCAGGCGGCGATCAATGGGCGGTTGGGGGAGACCGTTGGGGTGTTGCGCAGCAGTTTGTTGACGTTTGTCGTCGGCGCCGTTTCTACGGGGTTGTTGATTTTGTTTTTTGAGCCTGCTCAGGCGGTGAGTTTGCTGGAGGTGCCGAAGTGGCAGTTGAGCGGGGCGCTGTTTGGGGTGGTTTATATGATGGTGATGGTGGGGGCGGTGCCTCGGGTGGGGACGGCTGTGGCGACGGTGGCGGTGATTGTCGGGCAGTTGGGGATGGGGATGTTGATTGATAATTTTGGGTGGTTGGGGAATCCGGCGATTGAGCTGTCTTCTAGTCGAGTTTTGGCGATGGTTTGTCTCGGGTTGGCGCTGGTTTTCATGTATCGCAGTAGCGTGCGGCAGGCTGATTGATTGAGTGAATATCCGTTTCTTCGGGGGTGGCTGCTTATGGTTCCGCCCTTACGGCGGGTCACTTTTTCCAAACGCCGAAAAAGTAACCAAAAAGGCTTTACCCTGACGTACGGCCCTCGCTGTGGCTCGGGTTCCTTCGCTCCGGGATTGATCCGGGGGCATCGCCTACGGTTTGCTTCGCTGCACCTCCTCTCGATGCATGCGGCTGCGCCGCACGGTCGCTGCGCTCCCACCCCCGGATCAATCCCTCCACTCAGCCTGCCGACGGGCGTTGCGATCAAAAGCGGTACTCGAGCTAACGCTCATCGTGTTGAGTGGTGGAGGGGTAGGGGGACTAGGTGGTTAGGTGCTTTTCACCTTCTACACTGGTAGCACGGCTTGTTCTTTCGGCCTCAGACAACCACCACCGAAGGAGTCTGTTCCATGGCAGATAGAAAATGCGATTGTCCGGGATGTCGTTGCACGATCAAGGAGGGTGAGCATTCTTATGTGGCGCACGGGAAGCATTATTGCTGTGAGGCCTGTGCGCATCATCACAAGAGTGGTGAGGAGTGTTCGGGCAAGGGGTGTCAGTGTGCGCATCCCAAGTAATCTCGGGTATGGAATAAGTGGAGCCTAGTCGGGCTCCACTTCCAGTTTCAGGCTGTCGTCGTCCAGGCGTTCGGTGTGGCGGACGTTGCCTTGCAGGCGGCGGCCTTCGACGTTGACGACGATGGTTTTGGCCTTTTCGAGGTCTTCCGGCAAGGGGGCCGGGACGCGCAGGGCGAAGCGGTAGGGGTCGTTTTCGACGGGTTCCAGGCCAACCGGGCAGTCGACGCTTTTGGTGATGCGGCCAAAGAGGGTGTCCAGGCCGTAGTCCAGGTGCGCCGGGCTGTTGATGGTTGTCATGTGTAATCCCCCGAAATAGTCCCCGCCTGCGCGCAAGCTTAGCTTGCCGGTCGCCATGTGACGTTTTCCACGCCGAATTTTTCTGCCATCGGCTTGCTGGTCTTCTGCACTTTCTCCCGGCCGAAACGCGGGATGCGGCCGACCCCTGCGTCGCAGCTTGCCCAGTGCCACGCCTCGGTGTTGTCCATTTTGTCCGAGCGGATAATGAACGACTTTGGCGCGCCGTGAAGGGTGTAATCGATGACGTACAGTTTTGCGTTGTTCATAAAGCCCATCTTCCTCCCTGTGGTAATAGAAGGATCGCTGGGCTCCGGGAAAATTCACTCGGATTGTCCGACGGTATCTATCAATGGCAAGGGACGAGGCGCACTGGTTACCATGGCGCTCTCACCAACCCCGATGAATGCTCGCCATGGCCCTCGCTGCGCCCCCTGATTTGAGTGATACCGATGTGCCGGTGCAGCCGCTGGCGCGCACCTATCCGCGTGGGTTGTTTATCGAGCCGCACGAGCATGTGTGGGGGCAGTTGCTGTATGCGATGAGCGGGGTGATGTGGGTCGAGACCCCGCACGAGGCGCTGGTGGTGCCGCCGCAGCGGGCGGTGTGGTTGCCGCCGGGGGTGCCACACGGGATTCGGGTGGTGTCGGATTTGCAGATGCGCAATATCTACTTGCGCCCGGCGCTGGCTGCGACGCTGGATGAGACGGTGCAGGTGATCGAGGTCGGCGGTCTGCTGCGTGAGTTGATCGTCGGGCTGGTGGCGCAGGGCGACAGCGGCGATGCCGAGTACTACGAGGCACTGGTCGGGCTGGCGCTGCTGGAGCTGAAACGCGCAAGGCGTTCACAGCTGAAGATCCCGCTGCCTGACGATGCCGACCGGCGGCTGATGAGCCTGTGTCAGGCGGTGATGGCCGCGCCGTCGCTGGACATTCCTTTTGAACAACATGCCGAAAACGCCGGGGCCAGCGTGCGCACCCTGGCGCGGTTGTTCAAGGAAGGGTTGGGCATGGGCTTCGCCGAGTGGCGGCGGCAGGTGCAGTTGGCGACGGCAGTGGCGGAGTTGATCCAGGGTGTGCCGGTCAGCGCGATTGCCCGTGAGCTGGGTTATTCGCCGAGCAGTTTCAGCGACATGTTCCGCCGGGAGCTGGGTGTCGCCCCTTCGCAATTCGATAGCGGGCCGCTTGCCGGCTGATTTGGCCGAAATTCAGAAGTCCTTGGCCGATGCCGGTCGCAGCCTTTCCCTAGACTTTGCCCATTCCCTTTGTGTGGCGGAGTGATCCCATGAATTACCTGATTTCACTGGGCGTCGGTCTGGGTGTCGGCCTGCTGTATGGCGCGCTGGATGTCCGTTCTCCGGCGCCGCCGACCATTGCGCTGGTGGGCCTGCTGGGCATGCTGGCGGGCGAGCAGTTGTGGCCGATGGGCCGGCAACTGGTCAGTGGCTGGCTGTCCTGAATCCTGTCTTTTTCCTTCGGTGGAGATTTCCATGAAAGCACTGCAATTCGATAAAACCGGCGACCTGTCGTCCCTGCGCTTCGTCGAGGTGCCGACGCCGGTGCCGGACGCTGACGAGGTGCTGGTGCAGATCAGGGCTGCCGGCCTCAATCCCAGCGACGTCAAGAACGTGCTCGGGCGTTTCCCGTACACCACGCTGCCGCGTATTCCCGGTCGGGACTTTGCCGGTGTGGTGGTCGAAGGGCCGCAAGGGTTGATCGGTCAGGAGGTCTGGGGCACCGGGCGTGAGCTGGGTTTTTTCGCCGATGGCTCCCACGCACAGTTCGTCAAACTGCCGGCCAATGGCGTGGCGCACAAGCCTTCGCATTTGAGTTTCACCCAGGCCGCCAGCCTCGGCGTGCCGTACACCACGGCGTGGGATGCGCTGGAGCGCAGTCTGGTCAGTGCCGAAACCCGTTTGCTGGTGATTGGCGGCGGGGCGGTGGCGACGGCGGCACTGGCGCTGGCCAAGGTGCGCGGCGCGCAGTTGCTGGCGGCGGCGCGGCGGCCGGAGCAGGTCAAGGACTTGCAGGCGCAGGGTTATCAGACGATTCAGCTGGATAAACCCGAGGATCTGGGTGCGCAGGTCAACGCCGTGTATCGCGGTGGTGCCGATGTGATCTTCGACACCACCGGGTTCTGGCTGCCAGCGTCGGTGCCGGCGTTGGCACCGTTCGGGCGGATCGCGATCATCGCTGCGCCAGTCGATGGGCATGTGCAGTTGCCGGCGCTGGCGCTGTATCGCAAGGGCGGTTCGGTGGTCGGCATCAACTCGTTGCTGTATGGCGTTGAGGCCTGCGCGGCGATGCTGGAACAGTTTGGCCGGTTCTTCGACGAAGACCTGCTGCCACTGCCGCAAGGGCTGGTGGAAGCCCCGCTGGCCGAAGGGCTGGCGCGGTATGCCGATGTGAATCAGGGCAGTGGCGACAAGGTCATCCTGATTCCCTGAGCGACACCAATGCATTAGATCGTTCCCACGCTCTGCGTGGGAATGCCTCAATGGACGCTCTGCGTCCGCTCTTTGGGACGCGGAGCGTCCCGGGCTGCATTCCCACGCAGAGCGTGGGAACGATCAGTCGATCAATCGATCAGGCTGCAGCGGACGCCTCAGTCTTCACTTCCAGATTATCCAGCACCCGATTCACCGCCAGCTCACCCAGCATGATCAGTTGCGCAATCCCCAACAGCACATGCCGCTGCGGGCCATCCACCAGCCCGGCGAAGTCATTGGCCATCACCTTGGCCGAGGTCAGAGTTTCGCAGGCGTCGGCCAGCAGTTCTTCGTTGTCGATGCCGGGGGCGATGAGGTAGCGGGTGTTGTGTTTGAGCAGGGGTTTTCGGGGGAGCAGTGGATTGAGATAGTGATCGAGGGCGCGTTCGGCGGCTTCGTGGAATTTCTTGGAGTCGAGGGTTTCGTAGGGCGAGGTGGGGTCGGTTTCGGGTGGATTGGGTGTGGGTTTGATCATGGTGAAGCTCCTATAAGAGTGGAGCCGCCCGGAGCTGTCGCTAAACAGGAAGGTGGCGGCTGTACGCAGGTTAGCGAACCGGTTATAGGCACCCGGCAGACCCGAGGGTCTCCCGCATACAGCCACCATAGCGGAGTTGCAGACGATGAGCCTGCGACAAAGCATGGAGCGCTGATGCACCTATTTATGATTCGAGTCGCTAAACCCGATCGCTGTTTTTCAGCGACCGCCAAACAATAGAACCCGCCCCCAAGGCGCACAAGCCGGCGGATTCTGGCGGATGCGTAGGCAAAGGCGCAAGGTCGCGTGGCTTTGAGGACATAATCTTCAACACTCTTCAACACTGCGTTGATTTGTGCCCGAAACGACAAAACTCGCCGTCCCGATCAAACGGGGCGGCGGGTTTGTATACCTGATGCGCTGTATTGTTCTGTAGGCGTCAACGCGAGCAGTCTCGCCAGTATGTTCAGCCTTGAAAGGGGCGGGATCAGAACTGATACCCGACCCCCGCGTAATACCCCCAGCCATTGGAACGTGCACGGAAATTACCGTCGCCGAAGTTCAGCTCGCTGCCGTCCTCCCAGTTGCCGCCGTTGTGGAAGTAACGGCCGACCAAAGTGAAGCGCAAGTGGGTGAACGAGTACAGCAACACGTTGGTCGCCACCGTGGCATTGGCGGTGCGCGCCGGGTTGTCCTTGTGGATGTCCGAGCCGAAATCGAAGTTGGTGAAGCCGATGTAGGTCAGCGAGGCGCCGTTGCTGAATTTGTCGATCGGCACGATGTACTTGAGTTGCGCGCGGTAGCCGTCCCACGAATATTCGTTGCTGGCCCCGTAGTTTTCCCACTGGTAGCGCCCGTACAGGTTGGCCGACAGATTGACCCGTGAATGGGTGTCGATGTCGGTGCCGAAGCCGCTGTACAGCGTGTTGGCGCGGTTCTCTTTGCGGCTGCCGTGGTCGTAGATCCAGTCGAACGCAACGTACCATTCCTTGAACGGCCCGATGGCCAGGCTGCGGCCGGCGAGGTAGTCGATGGAGATGCGCGGCTCGTGCTCCATGAACACCGGCGAGCCGTGATCCCACACGCCTTTGTCGTGGCTGTTGCCGATGTTGAAGATCTTCGGAATGTCGATGTAGCCGTACAGTTCGAACGGCCCCTTGCGCCCGAAGTACTCGTATTCCAGGTAGATGTCGTCGGCCGGTTGCGGGCCGAAGCTGATGTCCTTGCTGCCGATCAGCATCAGGTCCTGGTTGTACCAGTCCGACAGGTACGCGCCTTTTTTCGGCGGGCTGGCTTCGGGGCTGAGGGCTTCACCCTGGGCGGATTCATCGGGCAGGGCGGTTTGCGCCATCGCGGAGTGACTGAGAACTCCGGTAACGCCGGCCAGTAGCAGGGAAACAGCAAAGGTGCGCACACCGCGACGACGGTGGCAGGAGAAAACGTGCATTCAAAGTCCTTTTTGCGGATCAAGGCCCGGAATCATGGGGGCTGTACGGTTTTGTAACGAAAAGGCAGTCAACAGCGACTCGCAAACGTTTGCACAAGCCGTACCAGTTTCTCAAGTGGCTGAAAAATCGATTGATTCGCGGGTATACCTGGCGACTCGGTCAACTCCGCTCAAAAACGCCTGAAATAGCCCTCAAGTCCTTGCTCAGAACGGCCGGAAGTATCGACGCAGGGCCTTATCGCACAAAAGTATTAACACTATTTAACCGGTGCCCCATCGCAGGGCTTCAACTAGCGTGTGTCTGGAATGGGACGGTTTATCTGATGACCGTCATACGCTTGATACGCGTGTTGGATCTTGCCGCAGTTGCACGCCTTCAAGGACGAAATCGGCCACGAAAGGAGTAACCCGTGGAAGCAAGGTTTGGTGTCGCCCTCGTTTCGCGTTTTTCCCCACTGTCCCTTGCTGTGCATCTGAGCGTCGCCGGACTCTTGTTCGGTGGTGTCAGCGAGCAGGCGTTCGCCACCTGCTCGGCGGCGGGCTCCACGATTACCTGTTCGGGCGTCCCGACCCTGCCGCTGTTTCTCAATGACTACAGCAGTGCCACCAGCGGCCTGACGGTCAACGTCAACTCGGGCGCGCAGATGAATGCGACGCTGGGCGGCAAGGTCATCAACCTGACCGGGGCCAACATCAACCTGAACAACTCCGGCACCGTCGACCCGGCCTTGCTGGGCCTGGTGTCGATCCTCAGTGGCGGTGCATTCATCGGCACCGGCGCGACCAGCACGGTCAGCGTGGTCAACAATGCCAGCGGGATCATGCGTGGCACAGGGATGTTGCTCGGCCTCAACCTCACCAGCATTGACGGCCTGGCTATCGGCGTGAACAACGCGGCGGCGGGTACCACGACCATTACCAACAACGGCACCATTACGTCCACAGGGCTGTCGGTCGGCGGCATCACCCTGGCCGATACCCCGGTGGTCGGGGTGTATGGCGGCTCGCAAGTCAACATGACCAACAGTGCCAGCGGCACGATCAACGGCCGGATTGCGTTCGAGACGTCGGCAGCAGGCAACACCTTCACCAACGCCGGTAACATCACCGGCGGTGTGTCGATGGGCGCGGGCAGCACCAACACCTTCTACGCGATCACCGGTTCCAGCGTTAACGTCGGTGACGGTGTGCAAGTGTCCGTCGGCCTCGGTGGCCTGGTCGGCATCAACCTGACCTTCGCCCCGACCGGCACCATCGATGGCGGCGCGGGGGGCACCAACACGCTGATCCTGCAAAACCCGATCGGCGTCGGTGGTGGCGTCACCGGGACCGGCACCGCGTCCAGCGCGACCTACGTCAACTTCAACAACCTGACCCTCAACAGCGGCACCTGGACCTTGCAGGGGCCGTTGGTCAGCGGGGCGACCACACTCAATGGCGGTGTCGCGCAGTTCAACGACAACGCCGCGTTCGGCAGCGGTGTGCTGACGTCCAACGGCGGGATCCTCCAGGCCAGCAACGCGGGACTGTCGCTGGCCAACCAGATCAATCTGGGCGCGAGCGGCCTGACCCTGCAGGGCATCAACGGCACGACCCTCAACGGCGTGATTTCCGGTACTGGCGGCCTGACCAAGATCGGCAGCGGTCAGCTCAACCTCAACGGCATCAACACTTACACCGGCAACACTGTGCTCAACGGCGGCACAGTGCTAGTGGGTAATAACTCGGCATTCAGCACTGGCGGCATTACGGTCGGCGGCGCTTCGAGCATCTCGGCAACGACGCCGATTTCGCTGGCCAACGCGATCACGCTCAACAGCACCCTGACCGCAACCGGCACCGGAGCGCTGACCCTGGGCGGGGTGATCAGCGGTACCAGCAACCTGACCAAGACCGGCAGCGGCAGCCTGACCCTCAACGGCATCAACACCTACACCGGGAACACCAGCCTCAACGCCGGCACCTTGCGCGTCGGCAACAACAACGCCCTGGGCACCGGTGTCCTCAACACCAGCAACGGTACCAGTCTCGACAGCACCGGCAACGTGACGCTGGCCAACAACGTCGGTATCACCGGTACGTTGAACGTGCTCGGCAGCAATGCCCTGACCCTCGCCGGCGTCGTGTCCGGCACCGGGGCGATTACCAAAAGCGGCAGCGCCAGCCTGACCCTGACCGGCAACAACACCAACAGCGGCACCACCGTGCTCAATGGCGGCAGCTTGCTCGTCGGCAGCAACACCGCCCTCGGCACGGGCGCGTTGAACGCAGCGGCCGGCACTACGCTGGATGCGACCACCGCCGTGACCCTGGCCAACGCGGTGGCGCTGGCGGCGGATCTGACCATCGGCGGTACTCAGGCGCTGGGCTTGAGCGGGGTCATCAGCGGCGCCGGCAACCTGATCAAGAACGGCACCGCGAACCTGACCCTCAGCGGCAACAACACCTTCTCCGGCGGCACGGCACTGAATGCCGGGACACTGATCGTCGGCTCCAACACCGCGCTGGGCACCGGCGCGCTGACCACGGCGGCGGGCACCACCCTCGATGCCAGCACCACTGTGGCACTGAGCAACGCCGTCGCCCTCGGCGGCAACCTGAACATTGGCGGCAGCGCCAACCTGACCCTCGGCGGCGTGGTCAGCGGCAGCGGCGGGCTGACCAAGAACGGCGCGGCGAACCTGATTCTCAACGGCACCAACACGTTCCTCGGTGCTATTGCGTTGAACGCAGGCACCATTACGGCGGGCGCCAACGCTGCGCTCGGCAGTGGCAATATCACTGTCGGCGGCGCGGCGACTCTCGACAGCAATACCGCGGTGACGCTGAACAACAACGTCATTCTCAACAATAATCTGGCGATCGGCGGCAGCAATGCACTGACCCTCGGCGGCGTGATCAGCGGCGCCAGTCAATTGATCAAGAACGGCACGGCAAACCTGACCCTCAACGGCGCCAACACCTTCACCGGCGGCGCTGCACTCAACGCCGGCAGCCTGACCGTCGGCAACGGCGCGGCACTCGGCACCGGCACGCTGACCGTGGGCGGGTCGGGCGGCACGCTCAACAGCAGCGCCAACGTGATGCTGAACAACGCCATTGCCCTGAACGCCAACCTGACCGCCGGTGGCGCTAACCCGCTGACCCTCGGCGGCGTGATCAGCGGCGGCAGCAACCTGATCAAGACCGGTGCTTCGACCCTGACCCTGACCGGCAACAACACCTACACCGGCGCTACTTCGCTGAACGCCGGGACGTTGGTGGTTGGTTCCAACACCGCCCTCGGAACCGGCATTCTCAACGCCGCCAACGGCACCACACTGGATGCCAGCACAGCGGCGAGCCTGGCCAACAACGTCAACCTCGGCGGCAACGTGACCATCGGTGGCAGCAACGCGCTGACCCTCGCGGGCGTGGTCTCCGGTGTCGGCGGCCTGACCAAAAGCGGCCCGGCCGATCTGATCCTTAACGGCGCCAACACCTACTTCGGCAACACCGCGCTGAACGTCGGCAAGCTGATTGTCGGCAGCAATACCGCACTGGGCAGCGGTGTACTGAACGCAGCGGCCGGCACCACGCTGGACACCAACACCGCCGTCACTCTGGGCAATCAGGTCAACCTCGCCGGTGCGATGAACATCGATGGCAGCGCCGATCTGACCCTAACCGGAACCGTCGCTGGCGCCGGCAGCCTGGTGAAAAACGGTGCGGCTAACCTGAACCTCAACGGCACCAACACCTACGCCGGCGGCACCACGCTGAACGCCGGTACGCTGACGGTCGGCAATAGCTCGGCGCTCGGCACCGGCGCCTTGACCGTCGGCGGTGCGGCCACCCTCGACAGCAGTTCGCCGCTGGTCAGCCTGACTAACGCGGTCGTGTTGAATGCGGCCCTGAGCGTTGGCGGCACACAGAACCTGACCCTCGGCGGCGTGCTCAGTGGCACCGGCCAACTGGTCAAGAACGGCAGCGCCAACCTGACCGTAAACGGCACCAACACCTTCAGCGGCGGCACCACCCTCAACGCCGGCACCCTGACCCTCGGCGCGCCCGGCGCATTGGGCAGCGGCACGCTCACCGTCGGTGGCGCCGCGACGCTGGACAACAGCAGCGCTTTCACCCTCGGCAACAACATCACCCTCGATGCCGGGCTGACCCTGGCCGGCAACAACGGCCTGACTCTCAGCGGCGTGATCGACGGCGCCGGCAGCCTGACCAAGACCGGCCTGGACGACCTGACCCTCAGCGGCAACAACACCTTCACCGGTGCGCTGAACATTGCCGCCGGCAGCGTCACCACCGTGAGCAGCGGGGCGCTGGGCAACACCTCCGGCGCCAACGTCAGCGCCGGCGCCAGCCTCAATCTGGGCAGCAACGCCAGCCTCAACGGCCTGAGCGGCAGCGGCAGCGTGCAGATCGGCGGCGGCAACACATTGACCGTGGGCGGGGTCAGCAGCACCAGCACCTTCGACGGCGACCTCAGCGGCAACGGCGGCCTGACCAAGGTCGGCACCGGCACCCTGAACCTGACCGGGATCAACGGCATCGTCGGCAACACCGCCGTCAACGGCGGCACCCTGAACCTCAGCGGTTCGCTGGCCAGTGCCCAGGTCAACGTCAATACCGGCGCCACCCTCACTGGTAACGGTTCGGCGCTCGGCGCGATGACCATCAACAGCGGCGGTCACCTGGCCCTGTCGTCGGGTAATACACTCTCGGCCGGATCATTGACGCTCGCAGCCGGCAGCAATGTCGATGCGGCGCTGGGGACGCCATCGACCACGTCACTGATGAACGTCGGCGGCAACCTCACCCTCGACGGTAATCTCAACGTCACCGATGCCGGTGGTTTCGGCGTCGGTGTGTATCGTCTGTTCAACTACACCGGTGCCCTGACCAATCTGGGCCTGGACGTTGCCAGCGTGCCGGTCGGTTATGGGCTGGGCGATCTGGTGGTGCAGACCGGGGTCGCCAATCAGATCAACATTCAGGTTTCGGCGCCGAATTCGGACATTCGTTACTGGGACGGCAGCCAGACCATCGCCAACGGTACTGTCGATGGCGGCAGCGGTACCTGGAACGGCGCCGGCACCAACTGGACCGACGCCAATGGTCTGGTCAATCAGACCTGGGCCGGCGACTTCGCGGTGTTCCAGGGCACGGCCGGCACGGTATCGGTCAATGGCACGCAACTGTTCACCGGCATGCAGTTCCTCACCGATGGCTACAACGTGGTCAACGGCACCTCGGGACTGCTGACCGCCGTCAACGGTGCCGGCGGCACCACGGCGATGCGCGTTGATCCCGGCGTGACCGCCACGGTCGGCGTGAACATCAACGGCAGTGGCATTCTCAATAAACTCGACAGCGGCACCCTGGTGCTCAATGGCGCCAACAGCTACACCGGCGGCACGCAACTCGATGGCGGCAAAATCGTGGTCGGCAACAACACCGCGCTGGGCAGCGGTGCGTTGATCGCCAATGCCGGCACGCAACTGGACAGCAACACCGCCGTGACCCTGGCCAACGCAACCACGCTCAACGGCAACCTGACGATCCTTGGCAGCAACGCGCTGACCCTCAACGGTGTGATCAACGGTACCGGTGGGCTGATCAAGAATGGCGCGGCCAACCTGACCCTTGGCGGCAACAACGCCTTCCTCGGGCCGGTGGCACTGAACGCGGGCGGTCTGATTCTGGCGTCGAACAGCGCGCTGGGCTCGGCCACCCTGAACGCGGCGAACGGCACTACCCTGGATGCCAGCAGTGCTGTCACGGCGGGTAACGCGATCAACCTGGCGGGCAACCTCGGTATCGTCGGCAGCAACGATCTGACACTCAGCGGTGCGATCAACGGCGCCGGCAGCCTGACCAAGAACGGCGCGGCCAACCTGATCCTGAGCGGGGCCAACAACTTCCTCGGCGGCGTCACCCTCAACGCCGGCACCCTGACCGCCGGCAGCAACGGCGCTCTCGGTCTGGGCAACCTGACCGTGGCCGGCGCTTCAGCGCTGGACAGCAACACTTCGGTGTCGCTGGGCAACAACGTGGTGCTCAACGCCAACCTGACCAATACCGGCAACAGCGACGTAGCGCTCAGCGGTGTGGTCAGCGGCACTGGCGGTCTGATCAAGAACGGCGCCTCCAATCTGACCCTCAACGGCATCAACACCTATAGCGGCGGCACCACGCTGAACGCCGGCACCGTGACCCTCGGCACCTCGGCAGGCCTGGGTTCCGGCGCGGTGACCGTGGCGGGCGCTTCGACCCTCGACACCACGGCGCCGCTGGTGCTGGCCAACAACCTCAACGTCAATGCTAACCTGAGCGTGGCCGGCAACAACAACCTGACCCTCGGTGGCGTGATCGCCGGGGCGGGCACCCTGACCAAGAACGGTCTGGCCGACCTGACGCTGTCCGGCAACAACACCTTCAGCGGCACCTTCGAAGTGCAATCCGGCAGCCTGACCACCCTGGGCAACTCGGCACTGGGCAGCAATGCCGGGGTCAATCTCGGCGCTGCGGCGACCCTCAACCTCGGCGGTTCCGGCAGCCTCGCCAGCCTGACCGGCAGCGGCACCGCACTGATCGGCGGCGGCAACACGCTGAGCATCGGCGGCAACAACGCCAGCAGCATTTTCGATGGCGTGCTCACCGGTACCGGCGAGTTGAGCAAACTCGGCACCGGTACGCTGACCCTCACCGGCCTCAACAGCCTGACCGGCAACACCACGGTCAATGCTGGCACCTTGAACGTCAGCGGCTCGCTGGACAGCGCCAGTGTGCTGGTCAACAGCGGCGGCACTCTGACCGGCGGCGGCTCGCTCGGCGGAGCCGTGACCGTGGCGGATGGCGGTCATCTGGCTGGCGCCACCGGCAGCACCCTGTCGGTGAATTCGCTGGTGTTCAACACCAACTCCAACTTCGATGTCGGCCTCGGCACACCGGTTTCCGGTGGCGGCAACGCGCTGGTCAACGTCGGCGGCAACCTGACGCTCGACGGTACCCTCAACGTCAGCGACATCGGCGGCTTCGGCAGCGGCGTGTACCGGTTGATCAACTACACCGGCGGCCTGACCGACAACGGCATGCTGATCGGCACCGTGCCGGGCAGTGTCACCCCGGGCGATCTGACCCTGCAGACCGCGCTGGCCAACCAGATCAACCTGCTGGTCACCGCACCAGGCGTTACCGTGCAGTTCTGGGACGGCAATCAACTCGTTGCCAACGGTTCGGTGGATGGCGGCAGCGGCACCTGGGGCACCGGCACCACCAACTGGACCGACGTCAACGGCACCACCAATCAGGCCTGGACCAACAGCTTCGCGGTGTTCCAGGGCACGGCGGGCACCGTCACGGTGAACGGCGCGCAAACCATCACCGGCATGCAGTTCGTCACCGATGGCTACAGCCTGCAGAACGGCACGGCCGGTTCGCTGAATCTGGTCAACGGGTCGCTGGGCAATGCCACCGTGCGGGTCGATCCGAACGTCACCGCCACCGTGGGCGTGGCGCTCAACGGCGCCGGCACACTGGGCAAATACGACACCGGCACCCTGGTGCTCAACGCCGCCAACGGCTACACCGGCGGCACCGCGCTCAATGGCGGCAAAATCGTGGTCGGCAACAACTCAGCCCTCGGCACCGGCGTGTTGACCGCCGCCAACGGCACGGCGCTGGACAGCAACGCAGCGGTCAGTCTGGCCAACGCCGTGGTGCTCAACGGCGGACTCACCGTCGCCGGCTCCAACGCATTGACCCTCGACGGTGTCGTCAGCGGCAGCGGCAGTCTGATCAAGACTGGCGCCTCAAGCCTGACTCTCAACGGTAGCAATACTTACAGCGGCGGTACTCAACTGTCCGGCGGCTCGCTGATCCTGGGCAACAACAGCGCGATCAGCAGCGGCGCTCTCAGCGTGCTGGGCAACGGCACCCTCGACAGTACCTCTGCGCTGCAACTGGCCAATGCCATCAACCTGGGTGCGGAATTGACCCTGGCCGGCAACCAGAACACCACGCTGATCGGTGCAATCACCGGCAGCGGCAGTCTGGTGAAAAACGGCAGTGGCGACCTCGTCCTTAGCGGTGCCAATACCTACAGCGGCGGTACGACGCTGAACGGCGGCAGCACCCGTGGCGACACCAGCAGCCTGCAAGGCGCCATCGCCAACAACGCGACGCTGACCTTCGAGCAGAACAGCGACGGCAGCTACACCGGCAACCTGACGGGCGTCGGCACACTCAACAAAACCGGTACCGGCGCCTTGCTGCTGACCGGCAACAACACCTTTACCGGCAACACCGCGGTGCAGGCCGGTTCGCTGAACGTCAACGGTGTGTTCAACAGTGCCAGCGTCAACGTTGCCAGTGGGGCGGCGATCGGCGGCAGCGGCGTGTTCGCAGGCGCCGTGCAACTGGCCAACGGTGCGACGCTGACGGGCGGCGGCGCTGCAACGCCGTTGTCGGTCGGTTCGCTGGCGTTGTCGTCGGGCACCAACCTGGACTTCACCCTCGGCTCGGCCGCCAGTTCCACCACAGTGGTCAACGTCGCCGGCAACCTGACCCTCGACGGCACGCTGAACATCAGCAATGCCGGCGGCTTCGGCACCGGGGTCTATCAACTGTTCAGCTACGGCGGCAGCCTGACCGACAACGGTCTGGTCTACGGCAGCCTGCCGGTGTCGGCGGCCAACCTGACCCTGCAGACCGCGCTGGCCAATCAGGTCAACCTGCTGGTGCAGAACACCCCGGGTGAAGTGCAGTTCTGGAACGGCGGCACCACCAACCCGGACGGCAGCATCGGTGGCGGCAGCGGCGTGTGGGGGCCGGGCACCAACTGGACCGATCCGAGCGGTACTCAGGCGTTGGCGTCGAACGGTCAGTTCGCCGTGTTCGGCGGGCAGAGCGGCACGGTCACGGTGCAAGGCAATCAGAACTTTACCGGGTTGCAGTTCCTCTCCAGCGGTTACAGCCTCGTTCCAGGTGCTGGCGGTACGCTGACCCCGGTCAACGGCCCGGGTGGCAGCCTCGCTCCGGTGCGGGTGAATGCCGGTGGCAGCGCGGAAATTTCCGCACCGCTGGTGGGCAGTGGCGGTATCGAGAAACTGGATTCCGGCACTCTGGTCCTCAGCGGCGCCAACACCTACAGCGGCGGGACCACGGTCAGCGGCGGTACGCTGATCGGTAATACCACCAGCCTGCAAGGCAACATCCTCAACAACGCATCGCTGGTGTTCCAGCAGAACACCAATGGCCAGTTCAACGGACGCCTCAGCGGTGTCGGCGCCCTGGCCAAACGCGGTGCCGCGCGCTTGCTGCTGACCGGTGATCAACCCTTCAGCGGCACCGTGGCGGTGGATCAGGGCGTGCTGCAAGTCGGCAGCCGTGCGGCGCGGGCGTCCCTCGCCGGCCAGGTCACCGTGGCCAATGGCGCGGGCCTGAGCGGTAATGGTAGCGTCGGGTCGGTGGTCAACCATGGCGTGGTGGCTTCCGGTGGCGAGGACGGCACCTTGAGTGTCGCCGGCAACCTGACCAACGCCGCCGACGGTGTGCTGGCCCTGACTGTCAGCTCGCCGACCGCCACTCCGCTGGCCGTCGGTGGTACCGCGACTCTGAGCGGTGGTCTGCAGGTCAACAGCCTGGCACCGTTCACCGGCAATACCGTGTACTCGCTGATCACCGCCGGTGGCGGGGTGACCGGCACCTTCAGCGCCGCCGACCTGCCGCAATACGCGTTCCTCAATACTGCGCTGGTGTACGACGCTAACGCGGTGAACCTGGTGGTCAGCCGCAACGGCAACTCGTTCGTCGACGTTGCCGCCACCCGCAACCAGCGCAATACCGCTTCGGCGTTGATGCGCAACGGTGCGGCGGGCGCTGCGTTGCAGAACGAAATCGTCAACCTCAGCGTGGCCGGGGCACGTAACGCCTTCGACAGTCTGTCGGGGGAAATCCATGCCAGCACCGCCAGCGCAATCCTCGAGGATTCGCGATACGTGCGGGATGCGGTCAACGACCGTATGCGCCAGCCGTCGTGCAGCGCGCCGGACGATCCACGCCGCGCCCTGGCCCCGAGCGACAACCAGCTGAGCAGCAACGGCTGCCACGGCGAAATGGTCGGCTGGGCCCGCGCACTCGGCGCCTGGGGCGAGTCGGATGGCGACAGCAACAGTGCGAAGCTGGATCGCAACCTGAGCGGCTTCATGCTCGGCACCGACAAACAGATCGACGACCAATGGCGCGTCGGCATGGCCGCCGGCTACACCCGCAGCGATCTGGATGCCCATGATCGTCGTTCGAATGCCACGGTCGAGAGCTACCACCTGGCGGCGTACCTCAACTCGCAATTCGATGCCCTGGCAGTGCGCCTCGGTGCGGCGTACAGCTGGCATGACATCGAGACCAAACGCGACGTCAGCGTCGGCGCCTACAACGATCGGTTGAAGGCCAATTACGACGCCCGCAGCGCCCAGGTGTTCGGTGAAGTCGGTTATGCCATCGAAGCGGCCGGGATTGCCCTGGAACCGTTCGCCGGCCTGGCGTACGTCAACTACGACAGTGACAAGGCCAAGGAGAAAGGCGGAGTAGGGCGTCTACGCGCCGAGTCCGATCAGGACATCACCTTCTCGACCCTGGGCGTGCGCGCCGGCAAGGTCATCACCCTGGCCAACGGCGGGCAGTTCACCCCGCGCGCGGCTCTCGGCTGGCGGCATGCCTTCGGCGACACCAAACCTGACGCCGACCTGACCTTCATCGACGGCGGCGCCTCGTTCAACACCCAGGGCGTGCCGATTGCCAAGGACAGCGCGGTGGTCGAAGCAGGCGTGGACTTCCAGATCAGCCCGACTGGCAAACTCGGTATCGGTTATTCGGGACAGCTGTCGAACGAGAGCAACGACCATGCGATGACCATCAGCTTCAGCCTCGGGTTCTGATTCAGGAGCGAAGCACTTCAGCCGCCCGTAAGGGCGGCTTTTTTTTGCCCGCCGACCCCTCTGCTAAAATCCCTCCCACTGCCTCCCGGAGACTGCCCCATGACCGAGCCCATCCGTCTGACCCAATACAGCCACGGCGCCGGCTGTGGCTGCAAGATTTCGCCCAAGGTGCTGGAGGTGATTCTGGCCGGCAGCGGGGCGCAGAACCTTGATCCGAAACTGTGGGTCGGCAACGCGTCGCGCGATGATGCGGCGGTGTATGAGATCGATGCCGAGCGCGGGGTGGTGTCGACCACGGATTTCTTCATGCCGATCGTCGACGACCCGTTCGACTTCGGTCGCATCGCCGCCACCAACGCCATCAGTGACATCTACGCCATGGGCGGCGATCCGTTGATGGCGATTGCGATCCTCGGCTGGCCGGTCAACGTGCTGGCGCCGGAAGTGGCGCGAGACGTGATTCGCGGCGGACGTGCGGTGTGCGATGCGGCGGGGATTCCGCTGGCCGGCGGGCATTCGATCGATGCACCGGAGCCGATCTTCGGTCTGGCCGTCACCGGGCTGGTGGAAAAGCGCTTCATGAAACGCAACGACACCGCCACCGCCGGTTGCCTGCTGTACCTGACCAAACCGTTGGGCATCGGCATCCTCACCACCGCCGAGAAGAAGGGCAAGCTGCGCCCCGACGACATCGGCGTGGCCCGGGACTGGATGTGTACGCTGAACAAGCCCGGCAGCCGTTTCGGCAAACTGGCCGGGGTCACTGCCATGACCGACGTCACCGGCTTCGGGCTGCTCGGGCATCTGGTGGAAATGGCCGACGGTAGTCACCTGACGGCGCGCATTTTTTATGACCGGGTACCGCGTCTGGCGAGTGTCGAGTATTACCTCGAGCAGGGCTGCGTACCGGGCGGCACCCTGCGTAATTTCGACAGTTATTCGGGCCGCGTCGGGCGGGTGCAGGAATTGCACAAGCGGGTGCTGTGCGACCCGCAGACCAGCGGCGGATTGCTGGTGGCCGTGACCCCCGAAGGCAATGCCGAATTCCTCGCCGTCGCTGCCGAACTCGGCCTCGCGCTTGAGCCGATCGGTGAGTTGATCGGGCGACAGAGCCACGCGGTCGAGGTGAATTGATGTCCATCGACGTCACCGACTACCGCGACATCTTCCTCAACGACCGGCCGCTGATGGACGCCCGTGCGCCGGTCGAGTTTCACAAGGGCGCGTTTCCCGGGGCGCTCAATCTGCCGCTGATGAACGACATCGAGCGGCAGCGGGTCGGCACTTGCTACAAGCATCACGGTCAGCAGGCCGCCATCGAGCTGGGCCATCAATTGGTGTCCGGCGCGGTCAAGGCCGAGCGTCTGCAAGCGTGGGCGGAATTTGCCCAGGCGCATCCCGACGGGTTTCTTTATTGCTTTCGTGGCGGCCTGCGCTCGCAGATCGTCCAGCAGTGGCTCAAGACAGAAGCCGGCATCGACTACCCGCGTATCGGCGGTGGCTACAAGGCGCTGCGAGGTTTTCTGATCGACACCCTCGAATCGGCCCAGGCCGACTGTGATTTCGTGCTGCTGGGTGGCATGACCGGCACCGGCAAGACCGAAGTGCTGGTGCGACTGCGCAACAGCGTGGATCTGGAAGGCCATGCCAATCATCGGGGCTCGAGTTTCGGCAAACGCGCCACCGGTCAGCCGTCGAACATCGATTTCGAGAACCGGTTGGCCATCGACTTCCTGAAAAAACGTGCGGCCGGCATCGATCAGTTTGTGTTGGAGGATGAGAGCCGGGTGGTGGGCAGCTGCGCGCTGCCGCTGTCGCTGTATCAGGGCATGCAGCAATACCCGATGGTCTGGCTGGAAGATCGTTTCGAGCAGCGCGTCGAGCGGATCCTGCGCGATTACGTGGTGGATTTGTCCGCCGAATTTCAGGCAGTGCATGGGGACGAGGGGTTCGGGCGGTTTTCCGAGCGGTTGCTGGACAGCCTCGACAACGTGCACAAGCGCCTGGGCGGGGAACGGCATCGACGGATGCGGGTGTTGATGGAAGAGGCGCTGGCGGAGCAGAGCCGCAGCGGGGCGGTGGAATTGCACCGCGCGTGGATCGAAGGTTTGCTGCGCGAGTATTACGACCCGATGTATGTGTTCCAGCGCGAGAAGAAGGGCGGGCGGATCGAGTTTGCCGGGGAGCGGCAGGCCGTTATCGAGTACTTGCGTCAACGCGATAAACCCAAGGCCTGACGGGGCCCGAGCGGGCCCCGGGCAACCTCAGGTCGGACAGCTTTCCTGGCCGTTATCCAGCCCCTGTTTGTAGCTGTGGCTCTGAAGGCTGGCCTTGCCGTTGTGCCAGGTCAGGGTCAGCACGTACAGCGAGTCGTAATCGCTGGATTCCCAATCTTCGGTGATCTTCTGCTTCTCGCCGACGGCCTTGCCCGCGACCTTGTTGATCAGCTCCGGCAGGTAGCCGTGGGACCACGCGGTGTAAATGGTCGAGTTGTGGTACTTGTCGTCGGTCAGTTCCCGGGCCAGGTCGCTGGTGTCGTTGGCCGAGAACTCGATGTTCACCGGCAGGCCGAGCTTGATCGCCGCCGGGCTGATGGTCATCAGCGGGCGGATGTAGCTGTAGGAGTTGTCCAGCTCGCCTTCCTCGACATTGCGCGTCGGGTTGGCGGCGAACACATAGTCAGCCTTGCCGAATTTTTCCGGTAGCAGGGTCGACAGGTCGATCGCCCGGTTCAGGCCCTGGCAGTTGAGCTGGCCGAGACCACCGGCGGGTTTCTCGGCATGGCGCAGGAACACCAGGGTCTGGGTGCCGTCCACCGGTTGCGCACGGCTTTCGCTGGATTCCAGCGACAGGAACAGCGCGCTGACTGCCAGCAGGGTGGGCAGGGCCACATACGCGCGATGTTTGAAGCGGTTGGCGACTTTCATCAAGTTCGTCATGGGATAAGGCGTCTTCAGTCTGTTCGGTTAAGGCTGACAAACCTCTGCACCGGTGCGTGGGCGCCGGGTGTTTTCCCTGTCATCACTGGCTTGCTTGGAGCCCCCTGAGGCCCGTTTGGTTCGATCCGCTTGAGTGCGCCGCACTTTACCGTTCAGCCTGTGCGGTTGGAGGGAAGGTTAACCACAGGATGTTGCGGATTTAAGTAAGCCTGCCAAGGGAGGCGTAAAGAACCCGAGCCAGAGCGCTGATCGTGGATTATGCTCAGGCCTTTCATTTTGTGACTGGATGCTACACATGACTGATCTGTCCGCGTTCCCGATCACCCAGAAATGGCCGGCGCAGTACCCTGACTGGATTCAGCTCTATTCCCTGCCGACCCCCAACGGCGTCAAGGTCTCGATCATGCTCGAAGAAATCGGCCTGCCGTACGAGCCGCACCGCGTGGGCTTCGACACCAATGACCAGATGTCTCCGGAATTTCTGTCGCTGAACCCGAACAACAAGATCCCGGCGATCCTCGACCCTCACGGCCCGGAGGACAAACCGCTGCCGTTGTTCGAGTCCGGCGCGATCCTGATCTACCTCGCCGACAAGAGCGGCCAGTTGCTGGCCCAGGAAGGCGCGTTGCGCTACGAAACCATCCAGTGGCTGATGTTCCAGATGGGCGGCATCGGCCCGATGTTCGGCCAGCTCGGTTTCTTCAACAAATTCGCCGGCAAGGACTACGAAGACAAGCGTCCCCGTGACCGCTACGTCGAAGAAAGCCGCCGCCTGCTCAGCGTCCTCAACACCCGCCTGGAAGGCCGCGACTGGATCATGGGCGAGCGCTACACCATCGCCGACATCGCCACGTTCCCGTGGGTGCGCAACCTGATCGGTTTCTACGAAGCCGGCGATCTGGTCGGCATCAACAACTTCCCGAATGTCACCCGGGTGCTGGAGCGCTTCCTGGCGCGGCCGGCCGTTGTGCGCGGCCTGACCATTCCTTCCTGACCCTGTTGCAGCCGGGTGCGCAGATTGTTGCGTGCCCGGTAACGCACTGTTGATTGATCCAGGTTTGTACCCCGTCCCCCGCAAGGCATAAGCTTCGCCCCCTACGACTTTCGTCTCATCCGCTGTTTTCAGGAAAGGCCCCATGTCCAGTCAGTTCCCCGAAGCACGTCCACGCCGTCTGCGCCGCAATGCGAGCCTGCGCAGCCTGTTCCAGGAAACCGAGTTTTCCCTCAACGATCTGGTGCTGCCGATCTTCGTCGAAGAAGAGATCGACGACTTCGTGCCGATCAAGAGCATGCCCGGCGTGATGCGTATTCCCGAGCGCAAACTGGCCGGCGAGATCGAACGTTACGCCCGGGCCGGGATCAAGTCGGTGATGACGTTTGGCGTGTCTCATCACCTGGACGCCAACGGCAGCGACACCTGGCGTGAGAACGGTCTGGTGTCGCGCATGTCGCGGATCGCCAAGGACGCCGTGCCGGAAATGATCGTGATGTCCGACACCTGCTTCTGCGAGTACACCGATCACGGCCATTGCGGCGTGATGCACAACCATGAAGTCGACAACGACCAGACCCTGATCAACCTCGGCAAGCAAGCGGTAGCGGCAGCCCGTGCCGGTGCCGACGTGATCGCGCCGTCGGCGGCGATGGATGGCCAGGTGCGGGCGATTCGCCGGGCACTGGACGACGCCGGCTTCACGCAGATTCCGATCATGGCCTACTCGACCAAATTCGCCTCGGCGCTCTACGGCCCGTTCCGCGAGGCCGGCGGCAGCGCGCTGAAGGGCGATCGCAAAAGCTATCAGATGAACCCGATGAACCGCCGCGAAGCCCTGCGCGAATCGTTGCTTGACGAGCAGGAAGGCGCCGACGCGCTGATGGTCAAACCGGCCGGCGCGTACCTGGACATCATCCGCGACATCCGCGAAGCCTCGAACCTGCCGCTGGCGGCGTATCAGGTCAGCGGCGAGTACGCGATGATCAAGTTCGGCGCCCAGGCCGGGGCCATCGACGAAGATCGCGTGGTGCGCGAAAGCCTCGGTGCGATCAAGCGCGCGGGCGCGGATCTGATCTTCACCTACTTTGCGATGGACCTGGCCCTGGCCGGGATCTGATCCTTCAGGGACAACTGAAAAACGGCCGGATCCCGTGATCACGGAAATACCGTTCGATCACCTTCGGATCCGCGCTGTTGTCGGCAATCGCCACGTAGGTATCCGGGCGCAGCAGGTAAAAGCCGTTGCGCCCCAGCCCTGCCGTTTCAAACGCCGGACGCCAGTCGAATACGTGCAGCGGCAAGTGATGTTCATTGCACCAGGCGATCATCTCGTCGCTGGTGTCGCCGTACACATGCACCTGCCAGCACGGATGGCGCAACGGTTCGTAATTATCCCCCTCGCCATCATGGGCCCACGGCAAGCGGTCGCCGCCGTGGACGTGCCCGGCCACGCCTTCACTCAACGTCATGCCCCGATAGTTGACGGTGATTTGCGACACCGTGCGAAACAGGAATTCGCGGCTGGTCTCGAACGAGGCCATTTTCGGAATCAGGAACGGTGCCAGTCGCGTGCGCAACAGATCGGCCATGCGGCCTTCGGCGGTGACGAAGCTGAAAACTTTGTCGGTGGTCGACACCAGTCGCCGGGCGAAGGCGATGCGTTCGGTTTCGTAGCTGTCGAGCAGCTTGGGCGTGGCCGCGCCGCCGAGCACTGCCGCGAGTTTCCACGCCAGGTTGATCGCGTCGCCGATGCCGGTGTTCATGCCCTGACCGCCGGCCGGGCTGTGCACATGCGCCGCGTCGCCGAGCAGAAACGCCCGGCCCTTGCGAAAGTGATCCGCCACCCGGTGATGCACGCGGTAGGTGGAGAACCAGTTGACGTCCTCGATGTGCACGTTCAGATGTTCGATGGCGCGATTGCTGACATCGGAAAACTCGAGGGTTTCGGCACGATCCGCACGTTTGTCACGAACCGTGCCGATCAACCGCGCACGGCCTTCGCCAGCCAGCGGAAACACCGCGAGAAAGTCCGCTTCATCCAGATCCAGATGCAACTCGCCATTGAGCGCCGGGCCGCTGGCCCGCACATCGGCGACGTAGAAAATCTGCTGATAAGTGCCGCCGGGAAAACCGGTGTCGAGGGTTTTGCGCACGACCGAACGGGCGCCGTCACACCCGGCCAGATAGCAGGCCTGGCAGATTTCCTGCTCGCCATCCGGCAGGCGCAAATGCGCGGTGAGGCCGTCGCCGTTTTCCGTAAAGCTCTCAAGCGTGGTGTTGCGTTCGACGGTCACGTCATAGTCTTCGAGGCGGTCGATTAACAGCCGCTCGTGTTCGTCCTGCGGGTACATCTCCAGAAAGGCGTAAGGTGTCAGGCCTTCGCCGATCCGGTTCAGCGGCAGTTGTGCCACGGGTTTGCCCTTGACCCAGAAATTGGCCGCCGCCACCCGGTGACCGTTACGCACTATCGCGTCGGCCAGGTCCAGTTGCCGGTACAGCTCAAGGGTGCGCGCCTGCACCGCCAGCGCCCGCGACGTGGTGCCCGGCGCGGAGGTCTTGTCGATGATGCGCACCCGCACGCCCAGTTTGCTCAGCCACAGGGCCAGCACCAGTCCGGTGGGGCCTGCGCCGATGATCAGAACATCACTGCGGTTCATGGTCTGTCCTCCTCGCGTGTCCTGACCTGCGGCATGCCACTGAGTGTGCAGCAGCAAGTATGGATCAGACGGCGAGGGCGGCCAGTCGGCCTGCCAAACGGGGCGATGGAACAGCGCCGCCGGCCCGCAGTCCTATCCTGCACCCTGCGATTGAGCGTAGGGTTAACCCGGCTCAACGGACTGGATGAAGCGTATGCACACCCCTCGATTATTCGTCAGCCTCGCCGCGCTGCTGGTACTGGCCGGTTGCGCCGGTCAACGCAGCGAAGAACCGGCGCCGCGCCCGCCCGCCGAGGTCAAGGCGCAGATCGTGCGCCTGCTGCCGGCAAAAACCGTCGACCGCCAGGGCTGGGCCACCGATATCTACGCCGCGTTCGCCGCCCAGGGCATCAGCCCGACCACGCAGAATCTGTGTTCGGTGCTGGCCGTCGCCGAGCAGGAATCCACTTTTCAGGTCGATCCGCCGGTGCCCGGTCTGGGCAAGATTGCCCGTGACGAAATTGACCGCCGCGCTGCCAAGGTGCATATCCCGAGTCTGTTGGTCAGCGGCGCCTTGCAGGTGCGTTCGCCGAACGGCAAGACCTACAGCGAACGCCTCAGCGCCGCCCGCAGCGAAAAGGAATTGAGCGCAATTTTCGACGACTTCATCGGCTCGGTGCCGATGGGCCGCACGCTGTTCAGCGGTTTCAACCCGGTGCACACCGGCGGGCCGATGCAGGTCAGCATCGAATTCGCCGAGCAGCATGCCAAGGACTACCCGTACCCGGTGGACGGCACGATTCGCCGCGAGGTGTTCAGCCGTCGGGGCGGCATGTACTTCGGCATCGCCCATTTGCTCGGTTATCCGGTGAGTTATCGCGAGCCGCTGTACCGCTTCGCCGACTTCAACGCCGGCTGGTACGCCAGTCGCAACGCGGCATTTCAGAACGCGGTCAGCCGCGCGTCGGGGATTCCGCTGGCGCTGGACGGCGACCTGATCCGCCCGGGCGCGATCATGCCGGGCAGCACTGAACTGGCAGTGCGCACCCTCGGCAAATCCCTGGGCATGCGCAATCCGGTGATCCGCGATCAACTGGAGAAGGGCGATAGCCTGGCCTTCGAGGAGACCAAACTGTATCAACGGGTCTTCGAACTGGCGGAGCGTGCGGAAGGCAAGTCACTGCCACGTGCGGTGCTGCCGGGCATCGTGCTGCAGAGCCCGAAGATCACCCGCAAACTGACCACGGCGTGGTTTGCCAAACGGGTCGACGAGCGTTATCGGCGCTGCATGGCCAAGGGCTGAGGACGATCAAAAAGGCATAAAAAAACCCGGCTGACGGGCGCCGGGTTTTTTCTGGGTTGTTGCGATCAAGCCATTCATTCAGGCAACGCGACGTTCGATCAGACGATCCGAACCACCTTCGGCAACACGGCGTTCGATCAGACGATCCGAACCACCTTCGGCAACACGGCGTTCGATCAGACGATCCGAACCACCTTCGGCAACACGGCGTTCGATCAGACGATCCGAGCCACCTTCAGCAACGCGACGTTCAATCAGACGATCCGAACCACCTTCGGCAACGCGGCGTTCGATCAGACGATCCGAGCCACCTTCGGCAACGCGACGCTCGATCAGACGATCCGAACCACCTTCGGCAACGCGACGTTCGATCAGACGATCCGAACCGCCTTCGGCGATCATGGTGTGGGCAGGTTTGGCGGCAAATGCGTTGAAGGCCAGAACCGAGAGGGCAATGCTGAGGATGACTTGGCGTTTCATGATGGTGTGCTCCGGGGGTGTTGTTTGTTTGGTATGGAGCCGATGTTACGCCCGGGATTTTTTAAGAGAACTTCATTGACGTGATGGTGAACATCGACGCCGATGATGGTTTGTCACAGCACCTTCACTGCGCGGCCGATTGCCTGGATCGGCCCGGTAGGTTTGCCGATCGGCGAACCGGTGGCGCCTTCCAGCGTCAGCTCGAACAACTGGTTCGGTTGCAGCGGCGGCAGCTTGTCCAGCGGGATCGACAGCGCCTGGCCCGGTTTGACCAGCCCCAGCGACACCGGACCCTGCCAGCCATCGGCCTTGGTCCAGAACTCCAGCGCTTTGTCGGCCGGCACCTCGACCACGCCCAGCGGAATCAACTGGATCTCCCGTGGACTGCTGGCCTGTATCACCCAGCCCGGCGCCTTGTCCTGCGGGGCGACCAGCACCACCAGAAAGCTCGGTTTCGGTGTGGTCTGGGTCAACAGGATCGAACCCAGCAACAAAGTCGCGGCCAACCCGGCAGCGCTCAATCCGCGCCACAGCGACAGGCGGTTCCACCAGGAAATCTCGGGCGCCACTTTGTGGGTGAGTTGCCCGACACTGCGTTCGATGCGTTGCCACAGCTGCGACGAGGGCTGATGCGCCGGGGCGAGGTCGGTCAACTCCAGCAAGCGCCGCTCCCAGGCATCCACCGCCGCTTGCAGCTCGGGCTCGTTGGGCAAGCGCCGTTGCACCTCGGCGCGCGCTTCGGCCGAGAGGGTGCCAAGCACGTATTCGCTGGCCAGTTCATCGCGTTCCTGCGCCGATTCGGTGGTCATCCCATGCACTCCCGCAACGCATTGAGGCTGCGCTTGATCCAGGCTTTGACGGTGCCCAGCGGCGTGTCGAGGCGTTGGGCGATCTGTGCGTGGCTGTAACCGTCGACGTAGGCGTGAAGGATGCAGCGGCGGCGTTGCGGTTCCAGTTGATGCAGGCAGCGATGGATGCGGGTCGATTGCGCCAGCGCATCGAAGTCGTCATCAATCGCCGGAGATTCGTTGCTGTCGTTCAACGGCGTTTCCCGGTCGTGATTGCGCAACACATTCAACGCCAGATGCCGGGTCACGCTGAACATCCAGCCCCGGGCCGAACCGCGCGCCGGATCGAACCCCGCCGCGCCGGCCCAGATCTTGATGAATGCGTCGTGAACGATGTCTTCGGCCAGCGCCGTGTCGCGCACCAGACGTCGGGCCACACCGAGCAGCCGCGGGCTTTCCTGCACATACAATTCGCGCAGGGCCCCGCGCTCGCCGCGGGCACAGGCGGCGAGGCGGGCTTCGTAATCGAACGCGGTTTCGGGTAATGGCATGTCCTGCAATCTAGCAAGCATCGAGCAAACGTCCAGTCAGGCTCAGTTCGCGGCCCAGAAAATGTAGTCGGCCTGGTACTTCACCACTTCCTGTTTGCCCTTGTTCGCCGCCGTGCATTCGCTGCCCGGCGCCACGCCGCCCTTGAGCGCGACGCGCTGGATGTAGCTCACGCCGCTCATCGCGCCTTTGCCCTCGGCGGGGTTGGCCTTGACCAATTGATAGGGCAGGTTGCCCGGGCTCGACGGCGCGACGGCCAATTGCGTGCCGGTGACTTTCGAGCCGTCCTTTGCCTGCCAGGTGGCGGGCGGGCCGAAGTAGGTGCCGACCTGTTTGCCGCTGCGATCGTTGAGCACCGCTTTGGGGCCGACGAACACCCACTCGGTCTGGCCGGCGGCATTGGCCTTGTCCCGGCATTCGTAGGTGATCTCGCCGACCCCGGTGGTTTCCATCGCGATCTTGTGACCGTCCGGCACCTTGATCGCATCGGGATAACTGCTTTGGGCAAAGCTTGTCGAGGCGACGGCGAGCAAACCGGTGAAGCCGATCAGTTGGGTGATGTTCATCAGTGTTTCTCCGAAAAAGGGTAAACCGCTGACAGCCGAAAGGGGGCTGTTACAGGGACTACCCGTGACGGAGGCGTTTGGATGCAGTGGCCGGAAAATAAATCTGAAAGCACTGAAGGTCAGATTGCTGGAACCCGCTCACCCCCGGTTTTTGCCAATGCCAGGCCGGAGGCTTTCAGCAGTTCCTGGGTATAGACATGCTGCGGCGCCGCAAAAATCTGGCGCGACGCTCCCTGTTCCACCACCTTGCCGTCCTTGATCACCATCAAATCGTGCGCCAGTGCATGCACCACCGCCAGGTCATGGCTGATGAACAGGTACGTCAGCCCATGGCGGATCTGCAATTGCCTCAACAACTCCACCACCTGTTTCTGCACCGTGCGGTCCAGCGCCGAGGTCGGTTCGTCGAGCAGAATCAGCGCCGGTTCCAGCACCAGCGCCCGGGCGATGGAAATGCGCTGGCGCTGGCCACCGGAAAACTCGTGGGGATAGCGATGGCGGCTCTGCGGATCGAGGCCGACTTCCTCCAGCACGCGGATCACCGCCGCTTCGCGTTCTTCGGCCGTGCCGATGCCGTGGGTCAGCAGGCCTTCGGCGATGATCTGCTGCACCGACATCCGAGGGCTGAGGCTGCCGAACGGGTCCTGGAACACCACCTGGATCTGCCGGCGCAAGGGGCGCATCAAACGCTGATTGAGCAGGCTCAATTGCTTGTTGCCGAAGCGAATATCGCCCTCGGATTCCACCAGCCGCAGAATCGCCTGGCCCAGCGTCGACTTGCCCGAGCCGGACTCGCCGACAATGCCCAGAGTCTTGCCCCGTTGCAGCCGGAAACTCACGCCGTCCACGGCCTTGATGTATTCCTGGGTGCGGCTGAACAACGCCTTGGGCAGCGGGAACCAGACTTTCAGATCATCCACTTCCAGCAGATTGTGATCGTAGCGACTCGGCACAGGTGCGCCGGACGGTTCCGCCTCGATCAGCAGGCGGCTGTAAGGATGCTGCGGGGTGCGGAACAGCGTTGCGCAATCGGCTTGTTCGACGATTTCCCCGTGGCGCATCACGCACACCCGTTGGGCGATGCGTCTCACCAGATTGAGGTCGTGACTGATCAGCAGCAGCGACATGCCGAGGCGTTGCTGCAACTCGATCAGCAGTTCGAGAATCTTCTGCTGCACGGTCACGTCCAGCGCCGTGGTCGGTTCGTCGGCGATCAGCAATTGCGGCTCGTTGGCCAGCGCCATGGCGATCATCACCCGTTGCCGCTGGCCACCGGAGAGCTGGTGCGGATAGGCCTTCAAGCGCTGCAACGGCTGGCGAATGCCCACCAATTCCAGCAGCTCCAGCGTGCGCTGGCGTGCGGCGCGACCCTTGAGCCCCTTGTGGATCTCCAGCACTTCGCTGATCTGCTTTTCCACCGTGTGCAGCGGGTTCAGCGAGGTCATCGGCTCCTGGAAAATCATCGCGATGCGGTTGCCGCGCAAGCCGCGCATCTGCTGCTCGCTGGCATGCAGCAAGTCCACGCCGTTGTAGCGGATGCTGCCCGTGCTACTGACGGTTTTGCCTGGCAGCAAACGCAGGATCGAGTGGGCCGTCACCGACTTGCCCGAGCCGGACTCGCCGACCAGTGCCAGGCACTCGCCACGGCGGATGTCGAGGTTCACGCCGTGCACCACTTCGTGCCCGGCGAAGGCGACGCGCAGGTCGCGGATTTCAATCAGGTTGTCGGTCATTTCAGCTCCGGGGATCAGGATCGCGGATCGAACGCGTCACGGCAGGCTTCGCCGATAAACACCAGTAAGGACAGAATCAGCGCCAGGGCAAAAAACGCCGTCAGCCCCAACCACGGCGCTTGCAGATTGCGCTTGGCCTGGCCGATCAGTTCGCCCAGCGATGCGGTGCCGGCGGGCATGCCGAAGCCGAGAAAATCCAGCGCGGTGAGGGTGGCGATGGCGCCGGTCAGAATGAACGGCAGGTAGGTCAGGGTGGAGGTCATGGCGTTGGGCAGAATGTGCCGGCGCATCAGCTCGCTGTCCGTCAGGCCCAGGGCCCGCGCGGCCTTGACGTATTCCAGGCTGCGCCCGCGCAGGAACTCGGCGCGCACCACGTCCACCAGTGCCAGCCAGGAAAACAGCGCCATGATCCCCAGCAGCCACCAGAAACTCGGCGATACGAACCCCGACAAAATGATCAGCAGGTACAGCACCGGCAGCCCCGACCAGATCTCCAGCACCCGTTGCCCGAGCAAGTCGACCCAGCCGCCGTAATAACCCTGCAACGCCCCGGCGACGATGCCGATCAGCGCACTGACGGCCGTGAGAATCAGCGCAAACAGGATCGAAATCCGCGTGCCGAAAATCACCCGCGCCAACACGTCCCGGGCCTGATCGTCGGTGCCCAGCCAGTTGCTGGAGGACGGCGGACTCGGCGCCGGTTCAGTTAGGTCGTAATTGACCGTGTCGTAGCTGAACGGGATCGGCGGGAACAGCATCCAGCCGCCCTGATCCTCGATCAGTTTGTGTACGTAATTGCTCGCGTAATCCGGCTGGAACGGCAGTTCGCCGCCGAAATCGGTTTCCAGATAATCGCTGAGGATCGGGAAGTAGAAGGCATGGTGGTAGCGGATCACCAGCGGCTTGTCGTTGGCGATCAGTTCGCCGCCGAGGCAGATCAGGCACAGCCCGATGAACAGCCACAGCGACCAGCGCCCGCGACGGTTGGCCTTGAATTGGGCGATGCGCCGCCGGCCCAGAGGGGAGAGTGTGAACATCAGGCAGTCCTCGCCGAGAAGTCGATGCGCGGGTCGAGCAGGGTGTAGCAGAGGTCGCCGATCAGCTTGATCAACAGGCCGAACAGGGTGAACAGGAACAGCGTGCCGAACACCACCGGGTAGTCCCGCGACACCGCCGCTTCGTAGCTCATGCGCCCGAGGCCGTCGAGGTTGAAGATGGTTTCGATCAGCAGGGAGCCGGCGAAAAACACCTCGATCAACGCCGACGGCACACCGGCGACCACCAGCAGCATCGCGTTGCGAAACACATGGCCGTAGAGCACGCGTCTTTCGGTCAGGCCCTTGGCGCGCGCGGTGATCACATACTGGCGGCTGATCTCGTTGAGGAAGCTGTTCTTGGTCAGGATCGTCAGCGTCGCAAAACCGCCGATCACCAGCGCCGTCACCGGCAACACCAGGTGCCAGAGGTAGTCGCCGACCTTGCCCCACAGGCTCAGGCTGTCGAAATTGTCCGAAACCAGCCCCTGCACCGGAAACCAGTTGACGTAGCTGCCCCCGGCGAACACCACGATCAACAGGATCGCGAACAGAAACGCCGGCATCGCGTAACCGACGATGATCGCCGTGCTGCTCCAGACATCGAATGCGCTGCCGTTTTTGATCGCCTTGCGAATGCCCAGCGGGATCGAAATCAGGTAGGTGATCAAGGTCGCCCACAGGCCGAGGGACAGCGACACCGGCAGCTTCTGCACGATCAGATCCGTCACTTTCGCACCGCGAAAGAAACTGCTGCCCAGGTCCAGTTGCGCGTAGTTTTTCAGCATCAGCCACAGGCGTTCGTGCATCGGTTTGTCGAAGCCGTAGTGGTGCTTGATCTCTTCGATCAGCGCCGGGTCCAGGCCTCGGCTGCTGCGCCCGGCACCGCCGATGGCGGTTACCTCGCTGGCGCCGCCCATGCTGTGCCCGCCGAAACCTTGCAGGCGGGCGATGGCCTGTTCCACCGGGCCGCCGGGCGCGGCCTGCACGATGACGAAGTTGACCACCAGAATGCACAGCAGCGTCGGGATGATCAGTAACAGACGTCGACTCAGATAACGCCACATGTCACTGGCCCCCCGCGAGCTGGCGCAGGGCGCTCATCTGCTGATTGGTCAGCGGCTTGGCCGAGACCTCCCACCAGGTATCGAGGCCTTCGCTGTAAATCGGCTGCACCGGTGGCCTGCCGAAGCGGTTCTGAAACACCGTCGGCGTGCCTTTGGAGTAGTAGTTGGGAATCATGTAGTCACCCCATTGCAGCACCCGGTCTAGGGCGCGGGCGTAACGCACCATAGCGTCGCGGGTATTGGCCTGGACCAGGCCGTCGATCAGCCGGTCCACCGCCGGGTCCGCCAGCACCATCGAATTGGAACTGCCGACCTGCGTGGCGCTCTGCGAGGCATACAGGCTGTACAACTCGCGGCCCGGCGAGACGATCGGATCGCCGCTGCGCGGGAAACTGGTGACGATCATGTCGTAGTCCCGGGCGTTGAGCCGGTTGATGTACTGCGCTGAATCGATACGCCGCAGATTCAGGGTGATGCCGATCTGCGCCAGGGTGCGTTTGTACGGCAGCAGCATGCGGTCGAAACCGCCCTGGCCGTCGAGGAAGGTGAATTCGAAGGGCTCGCCGGCGGCGTTCACCAGCCGGTTGTTTTTCGGCGTCCATCCGGCTTCGGCCAGCAGCTTCAGGGCCTGCAACTGCTTGTCGCGGATGTAGCCGCTGCCATCGGTTTTCGGCGCCTGATAGACCCGGCTGAAAACCTCGTCCGGAATCTGTCCGCGCAGCGGTTCGAGGATCGCCAGTTCGCCGGCGTCGGGCAGGGCGGTGGCGGCCATTTCACTCTTCGGCCAGTAGCTGTTCTGGCGCACGTAGAAGCCGCGCATCATCTGCTTGTTGGTCCACTCGAAATCCCACAGCAGGCTCAGCGCCTGACGCACGCGGCGATCCTTGAACAGCGGATTCTGCAGGTTGAACACGAAACCCTGGGCGCAGGTCGGTTTGTCCGGGGCGAGAATCGCCTGTTGCAGGCGACCGTCGCGCAGGGCCGGGCTGTCGTAGCCGACCACGTAGCCGGACGAGGAAAACTCGCGGTTGTAGTCGAACGCCCCCGCCTGCAGCAGTTGTCGGGCGACGTCTGTGTCGCCGTAGAAATTCACGGTCAGGCTGTCGAAGTTGTACATCCCGCGACTGACCGGCAAATCTTTGCCCCACCAGTCCGGATCTCTCTGAAAACTGATGCTGCGTCCCGCATCGACCTTGCTCACCCGATAAGGGCCGCTGCCCAATGGTGGTTCGAAACCGCCGCCGTTGGCGAAGTCGCGGGTTTTCCACCAGTGCTCGGGCACCGGTCGCAGCGACGCCAGATCCAGCGCCAGGGTGCGGTTGAGGTTGTTCTTGAAAGTGAAGCGAATCTGCCGCGGGCCTTCGATCAGCACGTCCTGCACGTCGGCGTATTGCTGGCGATAACTCAGGCTGCCCTTGGTCATCAACAGTTCGAAGGTGTAGCGCACGTCCTCGGCGGTGATCGGCGTGCCATCGGCGAAACGCGCCTCGGGATTCAGGTTGAAACGCACCCACAGACCGCCGGGATCGCGCTCCATGGATTGCGCCACCAGACCGTAGACGGTGTAAGGCTCGTCCAGGGAGCGGAACGCCAGCGGCGAATACACCCAGTCGTTGACCTGCACCACGGAAATGCCCTGATCGGCATACGGGGTGATGTAGTTGTACTGACCGATCTCCATCGAAGCGCGGCTGAGCGAGCCGCCCTTGGGGGCATCGGGATTGACGAAATCGAAGTGCTGGAAACCGGCGGGGTATTTAGGCGCCTCGCCGTACACCGTCATCGCGTAGCTGCCGCCGGCCAGCGCAGATGACGCGTTGCACAGCAGCGCGCTGCCGAGCAGCAGGCCGGCCATGTTGCGCATGAATGTCATGAAGTCGTTCCTCTGAGCCGGAAAAACCCGAAGCGGCGGCAGGCCGCTGCGGGATGCGAATTCGCAAGGGGAAGGGGCCGGCCGGAGTCTTGCGCGGCCCCGACCGGGACTCAGAAGTGGTACGTCATGCGCGCAAACAGCGTGCGGCCCAGCGGATCGGTGTAGCGCGGGTCATAACCGCTCTGGAAGTTGTAGGCCTGGTTGGAGAACGGCGGATCGCGGTCGAACAGGTTCTTCACCCCGGCATCGACGTCCAGCACCTTGTCGAAGGTGTAGCCGGCCGACAGGTCCCACACCGAATACGACGCGACCCGCGCGTTGGTCTCGCGGTCGTAGTCGTTGTAGCCGGTGGTGAAGCGGTTGGTCAGCGCCGCGCGGGCTGCACCGAAGGTCCAGGAACCGGTCAGGTTGTGTTTCCAGCGGGCAATCACACCGTCGCCCTTGAAGTCGCCGACCTTGTCGGTGAACGGGCCCTTGATGGTGCTCTGGAAGTCGTACTCGTCGACATAGGTGCCTTGCAGGCCCAGGCCGAATTGACCGTACGGCGTGTTCGGGAAGCGATAGTCCAGCGACACATCGACGCCGTTGGTTTCGACGATGCCGAGGTTGGCGTTGCCGGTGACGATGTAGTTGAGCGTGCCGTCGGCGTTGCGCACGAAGCGGTCAGGGTAGCTGCCGGCCTGATCGAACACGGTGGATTCCGGGAACGGCTGGATCTGGTTGGAGATGTGAATCCACCAGAAATCCAGGCCCACGGACAGATTGCTGACCGGCTGATAGACGAAGCCCAGCGTCACGTTGCGCGCCTTCTCCGGGGCCAGGTCTTCGTTGCCGCCGATCTGGTTGAGGAACTGCTGACCGCAATCACGCCCGCCGTTGCCGCCCGGTTGCACCACGCCGCCGGTACACAGCACCGGGTCGTTGTAGTAGCCCTGGGTGAAGGTGATGCTGCGCGGCGAATACAACTCATACAGCGACGGCGCGCGGAAGCCTTCGCTGTAGGCGCCGCGCACCACCAGTTCCTTGAGCGGCTGATAACGGAACGAATATTTCGGGTTGGTGGTGCTGCCGAAGTCGCTGTATTTGTCGTGACGCACAGCGGCGGACAGTTCCAGGCTGTCGAGCACCGGTACGTTGATTTCCGCGTAGGCGGCTTTCACGCTGCGGTCGCCCTCGACGCTGCCGGCCGGGTCGATGCCCAGGCTCTGGATGTCGCCGGCAAAGGCTTCGAAGTCCTGGTGGAATTTCTCTTTGCGGTACTCGCCGCCCAAGGCCAGGCCGGACGGACCGGCACCGAACCAGTCACCGATCTCGCGGCTGATCCGCCCGTCGAAACCGGCGACCCGACCGACCGCCGTGGAATAGGCGCCGTGGTACGCGGCCTGGTCGATGTATTGCTGACCGGCGCTGGTCTGCGGGCCGAACGGGTTGAGCAGGCCGCTGGCCAGACCGTCGATCATCGCCTGATCGCTGACGTAGCCGCTGGTAACGCTGGAGACGATCTTGTTCTGGTTGTACGAGGCGCCGACGTTGTAGTCCCAGCCGCCAACCAGACCGTCGAAGCTCAGCAAAAAGCGCTGGCTGGTGTTCTGGTCTTTCGATTCACGCGGGCCGGCGGCGGTTTCGCGCCAGTTCACGTCCACCGGTTGCGTCGGGTCGAGGGCGAAACCGGTGGGCGCCGGGGTGATGCCGTTGCCGGGGTAGTAGGGCGAGGATGAGTCGAGGCTGAGGCCGGTCAATGGCGCCGGGCCAATAGCAATGGCGTTGTTGTTGCGCGACCAGAAGTATTCGAGGTTGACGTTGTGGTCGTCGGCCAGTTTGCCGGTGGTCTTGCCGAAGAACGACGTTTTCTCGGTCTGCGGCACCAGGTCGATGTATTCGCGGGTGCTGAAGCGGCAGAGGCCGTCGCGGGCCACCAGGTTGGGGCCGTTGCAATTGCTGTTGGCCAGCGGGTTGGTGGCGTTGCCGTTCTGGCTGTAGTTGCCGGGGAACGCGGTGCCGGAGGTCTGGTCGAGACCTCGGCCGGGGACATAGTCGCGGGCGAAGGAGCGGTCGTTGGCGTCGAGGTTCTGCTGCTTGTTGTAGTTGAACACGCCGAGCACGTTGAAGCGGTCCTGCTCCAGATCGCCGTAGCCCCAACTGGCGCTCATGTCCTTGGTCGCACCGCCGCCACTGTGGGTCGGGGTTTCGCCGCCGAGGGTGAGTTGGCCGTCGGTCATGGATTTCTTGGTGATGAAGTTGATCACGCCGCCGATGGCGTCGGTACCGTACAGGGCCGAGGCGCCGTCGCGCAGCACTTCCACGCGCTCGATCGCGGCAAACGGGATCATGTTCAGATCCACCGCGCCGCCGGCCGAGTTGGTGCCCGACAGGGCGTTGTTGGCCAGTCGGCGACCGTTGAGCAGCACCAGCGTTTTGTTCGCGCCGATGCCGCGCATGTCGGCGAACGATGCACCGCCGGTGGCCGCGCCGACCGAGCCTGCACTGTTGTTGATCGACTGGCTGCCGGTGATGCGCTGCACCAGTTCGGCGGTGGTGGTCACGCCCTGTTTACGCAGCTCATCGGCCTTGAGCACGGTGATCGGCACCGCCGTTTCCGCGTCGACCCGACGGATCGCCGAACCGGTCACTTCGACTCGTTGCAGTTGCGTGGTCGGCGCGACCACCGCAGCGGCGGCCGGGACGCTGTTGTCGTCCTCGGCGGCTTGTACCCCGGCGCCCATCCCCATGGCCACCAGGTACAACGGAACGAAACGGTGACGGGAAATCGTCGCCACCAAGGGTTTGAGCGTGAAGCGTGGAGTGTTCATCAGCATGGTTGTTTCCGACTTTGTTAGACGTTTATCGAAATGGCCTTGTGAGCCCTCTTTGCACGGAGCACGGTGGTGCCGCGCCGCGAAAACCACTTTCTTCAAGCAAGCCGATCCCCTCCGAAGACGCGCTGCGTTTTTTCGGTCGGCCGATTGCGACGGGATTCAACGAACGGTGTCGGGCGCGTCCCTCACTGCGCGCCCGGCACCGCCGTCAGCGGGTGGTCATCACCGATATCTTGGTGATGCCCGAGCGCTCGATGGACGCCATGGCTTTGGCGACCTGGCCGTAATTCACGGCGGAGTCGGCCTGCAGCTGCACGCGTACGTCGGCATCTTTGGCCTTGACCTCCTTGAGGCTGGCCTCCAGTGATTCCGGCGCCAGCTCGGTCTTGGCCAGGAAGAACTTGCCGTCCTGATCGACGCTGACCACCACCGGATCCTTCTTTTCGGCGGGAGCGACGGCGTCGGTTTTTGGCAGGTTGACCTTGATCGCGTTGGTCATCAGCGGTGCGGTGACGATGAACACCACCAGCAGCACGAGCATCACGTCCACCAGCGGCGTGACGTTCATTTCGCTGAGCACTTCATCGCTGTCTTGAGTGGAAAAGGACATCAGCTGGCCTCCCGCACGGCGGCCGTGGATTTGGCGATGGCCTGGCGGCTGATGGAGAAAGCGCTGCGCGAGGCGAGGGCGTCGAAGTCGTGGGCGAAGTCATCCATGTCCGCCGAGGCCAGTTTCAGGCGCCGCAGGAAGAAGTTGTAGATCAGCACTGCCGGCACCGCGACGGCAATCCCCACACCGGTGGCGATCAGCGCGTGGCCGATCGGCCCGGCCACGGTTTCCAGGCTGGCCGAACCGCTGGCGCCGATGCTTTGCAGGGCTTCCATGATTCCCCACACGGTGCCGAACAGACCGATGAACGGCGCGGTGCTGCCGATACTGGCGAGGATCGCCTGGCCGTTTTCCAGCGAGCGACGTTCCTTCTGGATCTGCTGGCGCAGGTTGCGCTCCAGTCGGTCGGAACGGTTGATGGTGTGTGCCAGTTGCTGGGTGGTGCGCGGGGACTCTTCCACCAGCAAGGCTTCAAAACCGCTGCTGGCGATCCGCGCCAGCGAGCCCGGATACTGGCTGGCGTGTTCGGCGGCGGTGAGCAGATCCGGCGCGCCCCAGAAGGCTTTGCTGAACTGCTTGTTCTGGGTTTTCTGGCGCAAGTATTGCGCCGACTTGACCAGCAGGATCGCCCAGCTGACCACGGAAAACAGCACCAGCCCCCAGAGCACGCCGGGGACAATCATCGAAGACAGAGAATCGTTCATGGCTACACCTCGCTTGCGTTAATCGGTTGTGAGTTCGGTTGTCGCGCCGTCATTGCGGCAATTTGAAATCGATGGTCTGGGTGGCGAAGCCGTCGATCGGTGTGTCGCCGCGCTTGGCCGGTATGAACTTCCAGGCCTTCACCGCCGCGACCGCCGCGTCATCCAGTTGCGGCTTGCCGCTGGATTTGGTCACCGTCACCGAACCGGCGCGACCGTTGGCCAGCACCTGAATCCGCAGCACCACGCTGCCTTCCCAGTTGCGCCGCAGGGCCAGCGACGGGTATTCCGGCGGCGGGTTGCCGAGGCTGGCGAGGCCGGAAATCGCCGCCGACTCTTTCACCGGGCCCGGTGCCGCCGCAGGTGCAGGAGGCGCACTCGGGGTGGCCGGAGCGGCAGGCGCTGCCGGTTGCGCAGGGGCGGGCGGCGCTTTCGGCGGCTCGGCCTTTTTCACCGGTTTGGGTTTCTCGACCGGTTTCGGTTTTTCGATCGGCTTGGGTTTCTCCACCGGTTTGGGCGGCGGCTTGACCGCGTCCTCGTCTTCCACCGGTTGTTCCGGTTCGGGAGGGGGCGGCGGGGGAGGAGGCGGCTCCGGTGTCGGCGGGGCCGGCGGTGTCGGGCTGGTGAGCTCGACGGTCATTTCCGGAATTTCCGGTGGCGTCGGCAGCGGTTCGGCCCGCGCCTGCTGGAAAAACCACCAGGCGCCGCCGTGTATCAACGCCGACACCGCCACCAGCAACAGCATCTGCTGTTTGTTCAGGCCGCCGGGCTGCGAAGTGTTGGCCTTGTAGACGGGCCGACCCGCCACCGACGCAAGCGCTGCGTTCGGTACTGGCCCCGGCGGCGTTCTGTGCTTTACCGCATCGTTCATTAAAGCTCCCTCGGGTGGATGAAGGGCAATAAGGTGCCGTTCGAACAACACAGCGTTGTTCGAGTGAGTGGTCGCAACTTTCATACGGGTGTGCAGAAGCCGATAGTTGAACTATCTATTGAACAGGGCTTGTGCAGCGTGTTGTTTCAGTAATGCCGACTTCGATGGTTCATTGATCCGGTCCGTGGCTGTTCTTTTATAAGTGAGTGTGCAATTGAGTGGCGAATATCGTTCTTGCCCTCATGGTTGATGCAATAGCAACCGCTGTGCCAAACAGTAAACAAATGTGTAGCGGTTATTTCACGGATGATACGTATGTCGCATTTATATAAGTTTCATCAGGCACGCCGGTTTTCATGGGCGCATAACCTCCCGACGGCCCTGTTTGCAGGGCTTTTTCAAAGGCGAGACAGGCCTGGCGCGGTATCGCGCTGTTCAGCGAGATAGAGCGGCTGTTCTCGTGTCGGCCAGGACGCGTGATGGTGCGTGGCGGACTGATTTGGTGCGGGTCAGTGTTTTAGCGGGTCACAGGCGCTGTTCCTTGTTCTTGTCTAAATAAAATCGCGTTCGGGGTAATGATTGATAGTGCAGTTTTGGTGCGCTTCGGAGATTAACGCCGAACAGCGAAAGTTGTAGCAGTGTGCTGTCTCGAAGTTATTGTCGAACAATGTGTTGTTGCATTCATTAATGCAGCGCGCACGCAATGACTTTCTGCGTGCTATTTAAAAAATAAATAGTGCGGGCGTTCAGGTAATAAAAGGAATGCACGGACAGTTCGCAGGACGAACACGGCGCAGGTACAGGGGCACGGAGAGAAGAGTGTGGCGCAGCAGATGAAGATTCACGCGGTGAACTCCTTGTTGCCAGCTCGGATACGCGAACTTTTGGTTCGGTATCGCACCTTACAAGAACGCGGATAGCGTTCGCTGATTGCTCTTGGTGCGGGATGGGCACCGCCAGCGCTGTTTTGCGAGATCAGGGATTCGCAAGCTGGCGATGAATGCGCAATCCGTGCCAAATTCGATACAACAGCTATAAATAGAGCCAGGCAGGACGCCTTTCGCAGTGGAGGAGGGGTTATGTATCAGCTCTACGGACATCGCAACTCAGGGGCAGCGGCCATCGAGGCGGCGCTCGAGCTGTGCCAGGTGGCTTACCGCTTCATTGATATCGAGGCCAGTGCGGAAGCGGCGCAGGAGCTGGCGCGGCTCAATCCGCTCAAACAGATCCCGACTCTGCAACTGCCGGACGGCAGTGTCATCACCGAAAGTGCGGCAATTCTGATTCATCTGGGGCAACGCTTTGCGCAATCCGGCCTGCTGCCGGCCAACGGCGCTGACCGCGATCAGGCGATTCGGGGCCTGGTGTACATCGTCAGCAATTGCTATGCGGCCATCGGGATTATTGATTACCCGGAACGCTGGCTGGTGATGCCGGACGAGGCCTCGCGGCAGAATTTGATGGCGGGGGCGCGGGAACGACTGCACTGGAGCTGGGAGGTGTTTGCCGATCAGTTCTCGGCCGAGCTGTACCTGGACGATGAAACACCGGGCGCACTGGATGTGCTGGCGGCGGTGGTCACGCGCTGGGCCGGTGCCCGCGAACACCTGCGCCAGGCCCGACCCGGTTTCCATGCGTGGCTGCAACGCATCGACCGGCACCCGGTGCTGGCGCCGGTCTTTGCGCGGCATTGGCCCGGTTAAGAAATCGAATCAGATGGTGATCGTTGATCGTTCCCACGCTCCGCGTGGGAATGCAGCCCGGGACGCTCCGCGTCCCAAAGCGTGACGCAGAGCGTCACAAGAGGCGTTCCCACGCAGAGCGTGGGAACGATCAAACAGGAACTATTCCCCGCGAATGTACTGCTCCAGCTGTTTGATCAGCTCGGCCTGTTCGGCAATCGCTTCCTTGACCAGGTCGCCGATCGACAGCAGGCCGATCAGCTTGCCGTTCTCCACCACCGGCAAGTGACGCAAGCGTTTGTCGGACATGATGCCCAGGCAAGTGTCGACGGTCTGGTGGGTGTCCACCGTGATCACGTTCGCCACCATGATGTCGCGCACCGGCGTGCCCACCGAGGAGCGCCCGTGCAGCACCAGTTTGCGCGCGTAATCGCGCTCGCTGATGATGCCCACCACTTTGTCGTCTTCCACCACGAGCAAGGCGCCGACGTTCTTCTCGGCCATTTTCATCAGCGCTTCGAGCACCATGTGATCGGGTTTGATCTGGTGCACTTCCTGATTTTTCGGATCTTTGAGCTTGAGCAGCTGGGCGACGGTTTTCATGGCGGTTACTCAGGTGTTGTCGTTGTTCTCCAAGCATCGTAGACGCAGGCGCGCAGGGCAAGGCCGCAAAACGGCAGATAACACGCAAAAAACGTCATTTGACCGGGTTTTTCATGGCGAGGCCTTTGTCACGGGTTACGGCAATGCCGCGTAGAATGCCCGTCTGAATCAATTCCTGAGGTTGCAGTGGTGGATTTACAGCAGGGCTTCGTCCTGACCCGGCATTGGCGCGACATCCCGGCCGGCACCGAAGTCGAGTTCTGGCTGGCGACCGACGCCGGGCCGCGCCGTGTGCGCCTGCCGCATCAGCCGTCGGTGGCATTCATCCCTGCGGCGCAGCGCGAGCAGGCCGAGCGGGTGCTGGCGGACGAAAAGAACGTCGAACTGCGCCCCCTGGCCTTGCAGGATTTCGAGCATCGCCCGGTGCTCGGTCTGTATTGCCAGCAGCACGGTCAGTTGATGCGCCTGGAAACCGCGCTCAACCGCCACAGTGTCGACGTCTTCGAAGCCGATGTGCGACCACCCGAGCGCTACCTGATGGAGCGTTTCATCACCGCGCCGGTGTGGTTCAGCGGCACGCCCGATGCCGAGGGTGTGCTGCTCGACGCCCACCTCAAGCCAGCGCCCGACTATCGTCCGCAACTGCGGCTGGTCTCGCTGGACATCGAAACCACCGAGCAGGGCGATTTGTACTCCATCGCGCTGGAAGGCTGCGGCGAACGGCAGGTGTACATGCTCGGCGCACCGAACGGCGATCACAGCATCGTCGATTTCGATCTTGAGTACTGCGAATCGCGCACCTTGATCCTGAAGAAGCTCAACGACTGGTTCGCCCGTCACGACCCCGACGCGATCATCGGCTGGAACCTCGTGCAGTTCGATCTGCGCATCCTTCACGAACACGCCCGGCGTCTCGGCGTGCCGCTCAAGCTCGGGCGTGGCGGCGAGGAAATGCAGTGGCGCGAACACGGCAGCCGCAATCACTACTTCGCTGCAGCGGCGGGACGGTTGATCATCGACGGCATCGAATCCCTGCGTTCGGCGACCTGGAGCTTTCCGTCGTTCAGTCTGGAAAACGTTGCCCAGACCCTGCTCGGCGAGGGCAAGTCCATCGACAACCCGTACCAGCGCATGGACGAGATCAACCGCATGTTCGCCGAGGACAAACCGGCGCTCGCCAAGTACAACCTCAAGGACTGCGAGCTGGTCACGCGGATCTTCGCCAAGACCGAACTGCTGAAATTTTTGCTCGAGCGCGCCAGCGTCACCGGTCTGCCGGCGGATCGCAGCGGCGGCTCGGTGGCGGCATTCACGCATTTGTACATGCCGCTGATGCACCGTCAGGGTTTTGTGGCGCCGAACCTTGGTACCAATCCTCCGCAGGCCAGCCCCGGCGGGTTTGTCATGGACTCGCAGCCGGGGTTGTACGAATCGGTGCTGGTGCTCGACTACAAGAGTCTTTATCCGTCGATCATCCGCACCTTTCTGATCGACCCGGTGGGGTTGATCGAAGGCTTGCAGCATCCGGATGACAGCGACTCGGTGCCGGGTTTTCGCGGCGCTCGTTTCTCTCGCACCCGGCATTGCCTGCCGTCCATCGTCGCCCGGGTCGCCGAGGGCCGCGAGACCGCCAAGCGCGAACACAATGCGCCGTTGTCCCAGGCGCTGAAGATCATCATGAACGCCTTCTACGGCGTGCTCGGCTCCAGCGGTTGCCGGTTTTTCGATACGCGGCTGGCGTCATCGATCACCCTGCGCGGCCACGAAATCATGCTGCGCACCCGACAGCTGATCGAGGCTCAGGGGCATGCGGTGATTTATGGCGATACCGACTCGACCTTCGTCTGGCTGCGTCGCCCCCACGGTCAGGAAGAAGCGGCGACCATTGGCCGGGCGCTGGTTGCGCACGTCAACGACTGGTGGCGCGAGCATGTGCGTGAGCAATACGGACTGGAAAGCGCCCTCGAATTGCAGTTCGAAACCCACTACAAGCGCTTCCTGATGCCGACCATCCGTGGCGCGGAAGAGGGCAGCAAAAAGCGCTACGCCGGTCTGGTGACCCGCGCCGACGGCAGCGAAGAAATGGTCTACAAAGGCCTGGAAACCGTGCGCACTGACTGGTCGCTGCTGGCCCGGCAATTCCAGCAGGAGCTGTACGAGCGGATCTTCCAGCGCAAGCCGTATCAGGAATACGTGCGCGAGTACGTGCGCAAGACGTTGGCCGGTGAGTTCGACGAACGACTGGTTTACCGCAAGCGCCTGCGCCGCACCCTCGACGACTACGAACGCAACGTGCCGCCCCACGTGCGCGCCGCACGGCTGGCAGACGATTACAACGCGCAGCACGGTCGCCCGCGCCAGTATCAGAACGGCGGCTGGATCAGCTACGTCATCACCCTGGCCGGGCCCGAACCGCTGGAAGTGCGCCGCGCGGCCATCGACTACGACCACTACATCACCCGCCAGCTGCAACCGGTGGCGGATGCGATCCTGCCGTTTGTCGACGACGATTTCTCAACCCTGATCGGGGGACAACTGGGCCTGTTTTGAGTCCAGCAGTTGCAGGGTCCATTCGTCCTGAATGCCGTGGAAGTAACGCTCCAGCGCCTGATGCCAGAGGCTGTCGTCGTCGGCGAACTGGGCGAACAGGGTCATCGATGAGTGGAATTTCAGGTCGTCCGGATGGCCGAAAATCTCGGCAATCGAACGCTGCTGAACATTCAGCACAAGCTGCGTGCAAGTCCGCAGCCGGGCGCCGAGCAACGGGTGGTCGAGGTAGGCGCGGGTTTCCGGCGCCGAGCTGATCGCGAACCGCCGCGACATCTCGCTGCCCCCGAGCCCGGCGAACTGCGGGAACACAAACCACATCCAGTGGCTGCGCTTGCGGCCCTCGCCGAGCTCGCGCTGGACCCGTTCGAACACCGGGTCTTGGGCGAGCACGAAGCGTTGCAGATCGAACGGGTCTTCCTGATCAGTGCTTCTCATGGCGAAGCCCTCTGTCAGTCGGCGGTGGCTCAGACCATGGCCAGCCGCTGCTTGCGTTTTGGCGCCTGAAACACCTGGTCCAACGCCGCCAGATCCCCGGCCTCGAGTTGCAGCTGCGCGGCTTGTGCATTGAGCTGCACGTGTTCCGGGCGCACGGCCTTGGGAATCGCAATCACCCCATCCTGACGCAGAATCCACGCCAGCGAAACCTGTGCCGGGGTCACGCCGTGACGAGCGGCAATCTGTTTCAGCACCGGCTCGGCAAGCATGGCGCCGCCCTGGCCGATCGGGCAGTACGCCATTAGCGGCATGCGCTGTTGCTGGCACCACGGCAGCAGGTCGAATTCGATGCCGCGTTCTTCCAGGTTGTACAGCACCTGATTGGTCGCGCAGACCGAACTCGACAGTTCCTCAAGATCGTCGACATCGAAGTTCGACACGCCCCAGCGACCGATCTTGCCGTCCTCGCGCAGACGCTCGAAGGCTTCGACGGTTTCTTCCAGCGGATACTGGCCGCGCCAATGCAGCAAATAGAGGTCGATGTAATCGGTGTCGAGCCGGCGCAGACTGCGCTCGCAAGCCTGGGAAATGCCTTTGCGGCTGGCGTTGTGCGGGTAGACCTTGCTCACCAGAAACACTTGATCGCGCAGGCCGGCGATGGCTTCGCCGACCACGCTTTCGGCACCGCCCTCGGCGTACATTTCGGCGGTGTCGATCAGGGTCATGCCCAGCTCGATGCCGCTGCGCAGGGCCGCGACTTCACGCTTGTGCGCCGAGCGGTCTTCGCCCATGCGCCAGGTGCCCTGGCCAATCACCGGCACCTGCACGCCAGCCAATTCGAGGGTACGCATTCAAACCTCCTTTCTGAAACGGTCGATACCTTGGGTGGGCAGCAGGATAGCCCACGGGTTCCGTCCGGTTCCAGAAAGGAGGTCAGGTGCTTACTTGGCGGAGAACTTCAACACCACGCTCTGGGTGTAGGTCTGGCCGGGATCGAGGCGGGTACTCGGGAAGTTCGGCTGGTTCGGCGAGTCCGGGTAGTGCTGGGTTTCCAGGGTGAACGCGCCCCAATGCGGATAGACCTTGCCACCCTTGCCCTTGACCGTGCCGTCGAGGAAGTTGCTGGTGTAGAACTGCACGCCCGGTTCATTGGTGTACAGCTGCAAATGGCGACCGGACTGCGGGTCGCTGACTTCGGCGGCGAGTTTGCTGACGTCACCCTTGGTGTCCAGCGCCCAGTTGAAATCGAAACCGCCTTGTTTCTCTTCAGCGAATTTCAATTGCGGGTGATCGGCCTTGATGTGCTGGCCGATGGCGGTGGGTTTGGTGAAGTCCATCGGCGTGCCGGCCACGGGGGCCAGTTCGCCGGTCGGGATCAGTTTGGCGGTGACCGGTGTGTAATGGCTGGCGTGCAGGGTGGCGACTTGCTTGAGGATGTCGCCGTTGCCGGCGCCGGCGAGGTTGAAGTAGCTGTGGTTGGTCAGGTTGAGCACCGTCGGTTTGTCGGTGCTGGCCTTGTAGTCGATGCGCAGCTCGTTAGAGTCGGTGAGGCGGTAGGTCACTTCGGTGGTGAGGTTGCCGGGGAAACCCATTTCACCATCCGCCGACAGATAGGTCAGGGTCACACCGACCGAATCCTTGTCCTTGGTTTCCTTCGCCTTCCAGACCTTTTTGTCGAAGCCCTGAGTGCCGCCATGCAAGGCGTTGGTCTTGTCGTTCTGCGGCACCTGGTAGCGTTTGCCGTCGAGTTCGAAGGCGCCGTCGGCCAGGCGATTGCCGAAGCGGCCGATGGTCGCGCCGAAGTACGCGGTGCCTTTCTGGTAACCCTGCACATCGTCGAAACCGAGGACGATGTCGTCGAGCTTGCCGTGTTTGTCCGGTACCTGCAGCGCCTGCAAGGTCGCGCCGTAGGTGATGACCGTGGCTTGCATGCCGTGGCTGTTGCGCAGGATGTATTGTTCGACCGGCGTGCCGTCATTGGTTTTGCCGAAGGCTTTGTGTTCGCTGGACAGACCGGCGGCCTGGGCGGTGAGGGTGGCGATCATCAGGGACAGTCCGAGGCCGCAGAGTGAGTGTCGGGATTGAAGCATGGGTTGACCTTCCTTTTTGTTTTTGTTTTGAAAATCTTTAAATAGTCATGCTAATTAATGGATGAATGGGAATTTATAGCGGATTAAACGATTAATGCAAAAATAAAGTCGGACTTAATGCCCTAAGCAGTTAGCGCCGAAGGTCGGGAATCCACGCCGGCACTGCACTTTTGCGAAATCCCCGGCTCTATCCATGGCCAGGGTGCGGTGACTTCCGCCGCACAGGAACGTGTCCGTCAAAGAATTCATGCCGAGAGTTTTGCACCCCATCGCTGCATTCATTTATCGCCCGTGCCTGCTGCTGGCCTGCCTGTCGACGCTGTTGCTCGGCGGTTGCAGCCATCAGGACGGCAACAATTTCATCACCCAGATGCGCGAGGGCAGGCCTCAGGAATTTCTCCAGACCAGCGTCGATCGCATGGCCACACTGGCGATGCGCGACAACCTCGACAGCCTCTATCGCTTGATGGGCAAGTTGTACCTGCGCAACCCGGACGAGCTGCGCAAATCCGGGTTCCTCGACGTCAAGACCGCGGTCAAACAAGTGCGGCTGGCCATCGAGCAGCAACAGCCTTTGCCGACCCTCGGCGGCAAAAAAGACCTGGCGGCGCTGAGCTATGCCATGAGCCCGGAGTTCCTCGGCGACCGGGTCGGCGCATTCATCTATGCGATCGGCAGCATGCTGGTCACCGCTCACGGCAATCGCACCGAGTTTTACATGACCGATGCGATCAACCCGACCTTCGTCAACAACGCCGCGCGCAACATCGAGAAAGCCACGTGGATCCTCGCCCAGCGGCAGAACAAGGAAGGCCAGCCGCTGCTGTTTTCCAACGAAATTTCCGAGGAGGGCAGCAACCTGAGTTTCGCCACGGAGTTCGGTAAAGTCGTGGCGCGTCTGGATCTGCTGACCCAGATGCTCGACGAGCGCTACCGGCGCATTGGCCTGAATTACGCCCAGAGCCTGCTGTTTTTGAATTTTTTGCCAGTGCAGTGAGCCAAGTCGGTTAGAGTGGCGGACGATCGTGTTTGTATACAATCCGTCGTCCGATTTGACTCAAAGGGAGCTGCACCTGTCATGACCGACCCCGCAAGCGCCGATTACACGAGCCTGGAACGTGCCACCCGCACCGACAAAATGCCTTACGCCGCGTTGCTGGCGTTTGCCATGACCGGCTTCATCGCCATCCTCACCGAAACCCTGCCGGCCGGTTTGTTGCCGCAGATCGGTGCCGGCCTGAACGTCAGTGAAGTGCTGGCCGGGCAACTGGTGACGCTGTATGCGCTGGGCTCGATTGTCGCGGCGATTCCGCTGACGGTCGCCACCCGTGGCTGGGGGCGCAAGCGGGTGCTGCTGATGACGGTCGGCGGGTTTCTGCTGTTCAACACCATCACCACGTTTTCCAGCCATTACAGTTTGACCCTGGCCTCGCGGTTTCTGGCCGGGATGGCGGCGGGGCTGTCGTGGGGGATCATGGCCGGTTACGCGCGGGGGATCGTGCCGGTGCATCAGCAGGGGCGGGCGCTGGCGATTGCCATGCTTGGCACGCCGGTGGCGTTGTCGCTGGGCACGCCGGCCGGCACCTGGCTGGGCAATGTGATCGGCTGGCGCGCCTCGTTCGGGATCATGTCGGCATTGGCGCTGGTGCTGGCGGCGTGGATCGTCATCGCGGTGCCGGATCGTCCGGGTCAGGCCCGCGCCGAGCGTTTGCCGCTGATGCAGTCGCTGCGTTTGCCCGGCGTACGCCCGGTATTGTTTGTGGTGCTGACCTGGATGCTCGGCCACAACATTCTCTACACCTACATCGCGCCGTTTCTGACGCAGGCCGGTCTTGGCGAACGTGTCGATCTGGTGCTGCTGGTCTTCGGTCTGTGCTCGCTGCTGGGGATCTGGGTTATCGGCCTGCTGGTGGATCGCTGGCTGCGCGGGCTGGCGCTGATCAGCCTCGCGGTGTTTGCCGTGACCGCACTGGTGCTGGCACTGGTCGCGCCGTCGCCTTGGCTGATTTATGCGTGCATGGCGGTGTGGGGCCTGTCGTTCGGTGGCTCGGCGACGTTGCTGCTGACTGCCGCAGCGGACTCCGCCGGAGAACATGTGGATGTGGTGCAAGCGATGCTCACCACTTCGTGGAACGTGGCGATTGCCGGCGGCGGATTGTTCGGTGGTTTGCTGCTGGACCGGGCAGGGGCGATGTCGTTTCCGTGGGCGTTGCTGATCCTGTCGCTGATCGCACTGGCCACGGTCTGGCTGAACAGCACTCACAGTTTCAAACCGGGCCGACGACAGCACTGATGCTGAAGAAATGGCATAACGATAGATCCTATCGATATAGGGCGTTATAAGAAAACTGGTTATCCTGCGGGCCGGATTTTTCCTGTGGTTTGTCTGGACGTCTTAATGGAATTGGCAAATTTCGGCCTGGTGATTGCCGGGCTGGTCGTGGGGTTCATCGTCGGTATGACCGGTGTCGGCGGCGGTTCGTTGATGACGCCGATCCTGCTGTGGTTCGGTATCAATCCGGCCACGGCGGTGGGCACGGATCTGCTGTACGCAGCCATCACCAAATCCAGCGGCGTGCTGGTCCACAGGAAGAACAAGAACATCGACTGGGCCATCACCGGCTGGCTGACCCTGGGCAGTGTCCCGGCGGTGGCGATGACCTTGTGGTTCCTCAGCACCCTGCACACCGCACCGGACGCGATGAACGCCATCATCAAGCAAGCGCTCGGTTTTGTGCTGTTCGCCACGGCGCTGGCGATTCTGTTCAAGAAGCGCCTGCTGGAATTCGCCCACAAACGTGCCGGCGGCAACTACAACCCGAGCGGCGCGCGCCTGAATGTCATGACCGTGATCACCGGTCTGATCCTCGGCACCATGGTTGCCCTGACCTCCATCGGCGCCGGCGCCCTCGGCACCGTCGCGCTGTTCATCCTTTATCCGTTGCTGCCGACCCGCCGCCTGGTCGGCACCGAAATCGCCCACGCCGTACCGCTGACCCTGGTCGCCGGCCTCGGCCACGCGAGCATGGGCAACATGGACTGGGGCGTGCTGGGCTTTCTGCTGGTCGGCTCGCTGCCGGGCATCTGGCTCGGCAGCCACCTGACCGGCCGCGTCTCCGATGAACTGCTGCGCCCGTGCCTCGCGACGATGCTGGTGTTGATCGGTTACAAGCTGGCGTTCTGATCGAGCGCGCGCTTCATCACCGTCACCGGCAATCCGTCGTACTCCGTTTCTTCCAGCACCTCCCAACCCAGCCGCGCATACAGCGACTGCGCGGCATCGGTGTACAGGTACAACTGCGGCACGCCCAGTGCGGCAGCTTCCTCGACGATGCGGTTGACCAGTTGCGAGGCGATGCCGCGACCACGCTGTTCGGCCTTCACGTAGACCCCGGCCAGCCACGGCGTCAGTTGCGGACGGGTGTCCATGTCGCGGTCGATCAGCAGCGCACCGCCGAGCAGTTTTCCGTCTTCGATCGCCACCACCACGCTGGGAATCGCACCTTTGCCGCAGGCGGCGCGCATGCGTTCGGTGCGGCTGGCGAGGGTGTCTTCGGGTTTGTACTGGCCCCATTCCTTGAAGTTGAGTTCGGCCAGTTCCTCGATCAGTTGCGGGTGATGGCAGAGGTAGTCGATGTGCATGTGCGTTGAACTCCATTTCACAGGTTGAACAGCCACCCTAATGCGGTCATAAAAGGTAATCAAATGCGCGAGAGGATCGCGCGTATCCGGTTGCGCAAAATCGGTGCTGACCTAAGCTTTGGGCAAGGCGAAACACTTTTGCCGGGCACCCCCCGGAACAATCGCCGCGATGCGCAATCATTAGAGCGTGGATATCAAAAGGAGATGCGCATGCTCATCAGGTCACTGACCCTGACACTCTTGCTGGCGATTGCCGGCCCCCTGTTCGCCGCCGACGGCGATTCCCCTCTGGACGTCGACAAGGGCATCAACCGCCCGGTGATCGTGATCGCTTCCAGTACGGTCGATTCTTATTGGGTCAGCCTGAAAAAAGCGCTGGACGACCCGGCCAACAAACAAGGCATCGCCGACCGCAAGATCAAGGTTTATACCATCCTGAGCATGAGCGGTCAGGTCGATGGCAAAAGTCTGGAGCAGCAGCAAACCATGGCGTTGCTGCGCTCGCTGAAGCTGGGCGCCGGGGCGTATCCGAAAGTCTTCCTGGTGGGCAAGGATGGAGAGACCAAACTGACGGCTTCGGGGGATGAAGCGGCGGCGGTCGATTTGAAGAAGATTTTCGACACCATTGATGCGCTGCCTGCCGCCGAGAAAGAAACTACTTCCACCGTGGTGACGGCCCCGGCTGCTGCAGAACCGGCCCCGGCCAAGGGCGCGAAAGGGACAAAACCGGCGAAGCCGACCAAACCGGCCAAGCCGCCGGAAATGCCGGATGATTGAGGCAGGCTTTGAATAAAAATGGCGAACGTTATCAAGCGTTCGCCATTTTTTTTGCCCTCGGTGTTTTGATCTGAAGATGACCGCAGGCGGTCATGGAGGACAATCCAACACTGTTCTGCGATGCAGGTTCCTATGGTTTTGATCCGCATCTGACTGGCATCGAGTTTTCAAAGGCTATTGCGCTCGTAGAGCTCGTCGTCATTCAGCACGTAAACCAGAGCATCTTTTGCTTCGCTAACGATCAAGGGAGACTGGGTCGTCAGCACGAATTGGCAGTTCGGAAATGTTTTGCTCAATTGCTGGATAAAGTTGAGCTGCCATTCCGGATGCAGATGAAGGTCCACCTCATCGATGAGGACGATGCCTTCGCCGTGGAGCGGATTGTCCAGTGACGGGTTCATCATGGCCAGTCGGCGGGCGATGTCACCGATCAGCGCCAGCATCGATTTTTCGCCTTGCGACAATTGGGCGACACTGAAAGTGACGCGGTCCTTGTCGATCGCCATGTGCAGGCGAGGTTGTCGCTGTATTCGCAGGTTGGTGAAGCCCGGCATGAAGGCCGTGATGGCGCAGCGGACGGCCGTCAGTTGGGAGTCACGGGACGAAGCTTTGAGCTCGGATAACGTCTTCCAGGCTTCGCTTTCAGGACCAAACTTTTGAGCTATTTCGTTCAATGCGGAATCGGAAATACCGGACTCGTTTTCGCTGTCTTCGCGCTCTCGAAACCATTCAAAGAAGCCACGAAAGTCGGTGCTGTGTTTCTGTGAGTCGTCGTAGCCCGCCAGTTGATCGAAGGTTTGTCCGCTTTTGATTTTCAGCGGGATTTCGAGAACCGATCGCTCCACCGGATAGTAGGCGATCAGGGGGAGTGAGGCGTTGTCATCGGCTGTCAGCAGGGCGCGGTAGTGATCGGCGAGCAGATTTACGTCTTCCAGGGAGCTGCTCAGAGCCGTTTTCCCTTCCTGCTTGCTGTGTAACATACCCCATACAAATACATCGTCTTCTTCATCGGGATCAGACTCGGGATTGACTCGCGGATGTGCAGGTTCTGCTACCGCGATCGAAACGATGGCAGCCGGGGTCCCGTTGCGAATATCGTCTTCTGCAATATGGCTGCCATTGCCTTTATGGGTGCGAATTCTTGCTATCAACCAGCTCAGGCAGGTGATGAGCGCTTTCAGCAGGGTGGTTTTACCGGCGCCGTTGATTCCCACGAACACGGTAACGTTGGAATGGGATCCGTCGACAGGAGCCAAATGAACGGTGATGTCATTGAACCGACCTACATTCGTGAGTTTGAGGCTGTCGATCTTCATTCATTCCCCTCTGTGTTTCAGTCGGTCAGGTGCTTGGCGAACGTCATTTCATCCGCGATAACCCGGCAATGCGGTGCAGTTTAGATGCATCTCTTTCAGCCGGTCACCTTTGAAAATCATTGCTGAATGTGCCCGGAAATTTACGCGGCAACACCCTTCAAATCCGTCGGAAGTTTCCTTCAAACCGCAGCGGCGTTGGTGAACTGGTGGCTTGAGTCGTACGCCGATAATCTCATTGGGCCGCTGCAAAATCAGCGGTCGGATGTGGAAGTCCGGGGATGACAGGGAAGCGTATGTGCGCCTGTGACCACATGTTGGTATTTTTTATGCCACCATCGTTGTTTATGGCAGCTATGCGCAGGAGCACTTTCAAGTGCACCGGGTTTCTCTGACCCCGGACTTCCACACCTGCGCAAAGCTGCCACCCTCTCGTGGAAGGGAGTTCGGCAGTTTCTCTCTTAATGTCAGAGGTATTCACACATGAAAAAAACAGATCCAAACAGGCCGGAAACTCCCACGAATTCAGATTCCCCCGAACACATCTCCAACCCCAAACCCCGCTACATCCCCATCACCGGCATCGACTGCCCGATTCCCTGTCTCCTGATCGACCGAGAAGCCCCGTTAGACGTACTCCACGGCACCGCCGCCTACCGCTTGCGCTGCGTGACTCAACTGCTGGAAACACTTTCATTGAGCGACGGCACCGGCCACGACGCTTTGCTGCTGCAGGACTTCGCCCGGGTGCTTGCGATCCCGCTGCGCGACAGTTGCGATCTGATGGATGTACTGGGCTGGAAGCTACAGGCGTAGTTTTTCAAACCCCCAAACAAAAACGGGCGACCTTCTCAGGTCGCCCGTTTTTTATGGCGTGATTACCGGGTCAATTCACCCAGAATCTTGTGCGCAATCTTCACCCGCTCTCCATTCGGGTAATTGCGGTTCGCCAGAATCACGATACCGACTTTCTTCGACGGCACGAACGCGACATACGCGCCGTAGCCAGCGGTGGAGCCAGTCTTGTTCAGCAGTACGTTCGCCGGTTCAGGCTGTGGCGGATTCAGCCATTTGACCTTGTGCGGTTCCATGGCCATTGGCGTCGAGTTGCCGTCCAGCAGGCGGTCGAGGCTGATCGGGTAGGTGTAGCGTTCCCAGCCCAGGCCCTGGGTCATGTCGCCGACGGTGTAGTAGCCGGTGTGGGTGAGGGCGATGGCTTTTTGCAGCGGGGTTTCGAGTTTGGCGGTGTCGAGGTTGGCCTCGACGTATTGCAGCAGGTCGGCGGCGCTGGTTTTCACGCCGTAGGCTTCGGAGTCGAGGGCGCCGGGGCTGACTCGAATCGGTTTGTTGTTCTTGTCATAGCCTTGGGCGTAGAGCTTTTGTTCAGACGCCGGCACCGACAGGAAGGTGTGCTTGAGCCCGAGTTTCGGCAGCAGGGTTTCGGTCATGGCCTGATTGAACGGCTGGCCGAGGCTTTTTGCGGCCAGGTAGCCGAACAGGCCGATGCTCGGGTTGGAATACAGGCGATGGCTGCCGGCCGGATACGTCGGTTTCCACTGTTGGTAATAGCCGAGCATCTTGTCGGCAGAATCCGCGGCATCCGGGAATTGCAGCGGCAGGCCGCCGGCGCTGTAGGTGCCCAGTTGCAGCAGGCTGATGTGGTCGAAGGCGCTGCCTTTCAATTCGGGCCAGTGCTGGCTGGCCTTGTCGGAGAATTCCAGTTTGCCGCTGGCCTGGGCGTAGGCGGCGAGGGTTGCGGTGAAGGTTTTGCTCACCGAGCCGATTTCGAACAGGGTGTTTTCACTCACTGCTTGCCCGGTGCTTTTGTCGGCGACACCGTAGTTAAAGTAATGTGCCTTGCCATCGACGGTCACGGCCACGGCCAGACCGGCGATATCCTGTTGCTGCATGACCGGGGTCACAGTGGCTTTGACCAGCGCCTGCAACTGATCGTCGGTTTGCGGGGCGGCCAGGCAGGTGGCGGCGCTGAAGAAAAGTCCGAAAGCGCTGTAGGGCTTGAGTTTGTTCAGGTTGATCGAAGGCATGCTTGAACCACTCTCCATGAGTGTTGATGGTGTTATCCCGCTACACTGCGAGCGTTTTCCGTCGGGCCGGCTGATCGGCGCCGCCAAATCTAGGCAGTCCGGGGTCTTTCGACAAACGATGAAAACTCGGATGAGCCATTAGAAAAATTTGGGACTTGGCATGATTCGACCTCAATTGCCCTTGAATGCATTACGCGCCTTTGAAGCCTCTGCGCGCCACCTGAGCTTCACCCGTGCGGCCGTGGAGTTGTGCGTAACCCAGGCGGCCGTCAGCCATCAGGTCAAAAGCCTGGAAGCGCAACTCGGCGTGATCCTGTTCAAACGCCTGCCCCGTGGGCTGATGCTGACCGGCGAGGGCGAAACCCTGCTGCCGGTGCTGACCACGTCGTTCGATCATATCGCGCAGATGCTCGAGCGTCTGGCGGGCGGGCAATATCGGGAAATGCTCACGGTCGGTGCGGTAGGCACCTTCGCGGTGGGTTGGCTGTTGCCGAGGCTGGCGGACTTTCAGGCGAAACATCCGCTCATAGATTTGCGGCTGTCGACCAACAACAACCGGGTGGACGTGGCCGCCGAAGGGCTGGATTACGCGATCCGGTTTGGCGCCGGGGCGTGGCACGGCATCGAGGCGACCCGTTTGCTGGAGGCGCCGTTGTCGGTGCTATGCGTGCCGGAAATCGCCCGACAGTTGCACGCGCCGGGGGATCTTTTGCAGCAGCGTTTGCTGCGTTCCTATCGCACCGATGAGTGGCCGGAGTGGTTTCACGCAGCCGGTCTGGCGACCCATGCCGCGCCGCCCCAGAGCATCGTGTTCGACTCGTCGCTGGCGATGATGGAGGCGGCGTTGCAGGGCGGCGGGGTGGCACTGGCGCCGCCGTTGATGTTTGCCCGGCAACTGGCGGCGGACCTGATCCGCCAACCCTTTGCCATCGAAATCACCACCGGCAGCTACTGGCTGACGCGCTTGCAGTCACGGCCTGAGACGTCGGCGATGGCGGCGTTCAGACACTGGTTGCTGGAGGCTGAGCAGGCCTAGCGCACCAGGCACGGCTTCTTGTTATCGAACGTCCAGCCCGGAATCAGAAACTGCATCGCCACGCTGTCATCCCGCGCGCCGAGCCCCATGCCTTTATAGAGTTCGTGGGCCTTGGCCACCTGATCCATGTCCAGCTCCACGCCCAGCCCCGGTTTCTTCGGCACTTGCACGCAGCCGTCGACGATTTGCAGCGGCGCCTTGGTCAGGCGCTGGCCGTCCTGCCAGATCCAATGGGTGTCGATCGCGGTGATGTCGCCCGGCGCGGCGGCCGCGACGTGGGTGAACATCGCGAGGGAAATGTCGAAGTGGTTGTTGGAGTGCGAGCCCCAGGTCAGGCCCCATTCGTGGCACATCTGCGCCACGCGCACCGAACCCTGCATGGTCCAGAAATGCGGGTCGGCCAGCGGGATGTCGACCGACTGCAACTGGATTGCGTGACCCATTTCACGCCAGTCGGTGGCGATCATGTTGGTGGCGGTTTTCAGCCCGGTGGCGCGGCGGAATTCAGCCATCACTTCGCGGCCCGAGTAACCGTTTTCTGCACCGCACGGATCTTCGGCGTAGGCCAGCACATGATGCTGGTCGCGGCACAGACGGATCGCTTCTTTCAATGACCACGCGCCGTTCGGATCGAGGGTAATGCGGGCGTCGGGGAAGCGTTCGGCCAGTGCGGTCACTGCTTCGATTTCCGCATCACCGCTGAGTACGCCGCCCTTGAGCTTGAAGTCCTTGAAGCCATAACGCGCGTGGGCAGCCTCGGCCAGGCGCACCACGGCGTCGGCGGTCATGGCTTTCTCGTGACGCACGCGGAACCAGTCATTGTCGGCATCCGGTTCGCTGCGGTAGGCGAGGTCGGTTTCCCGACGATCGCCCACGTAGAACAGGTAACCGAGCATCTTCACTTCATCACGCTGCTGGCCTTCGCCGAGCAATGCCGCCACCGGCACGTCGATGTGCTGGCCGAGCAGGTCGAGCAGGGCGGCTTCCAGCCCGGTGACCGCGTGAATGGTGATGCGCAGGTCGAAGGTTTGCAGGCCACGGCCGCCGGCATCGCGGTCAGCGAAGGTCTGGCGCACCTGGTTGAGGATCTTCTGATACGTGCCGATCGGGCTGCCGACCACCAGGTTGCGGGCGTCTTCGAGAGTCTGGCGGATGCGTTCGCCGCCGGGTACTTCGCCGACGCCGGTGTGGCCGGCGTTGTCCTTGAGAATGACGATGTTGCGGGTGAAAAACGGCCCGTGGGCGCCGCTCAGGTTGAGCAGCATGCCGTCGTGGCCAGCCACCGGAATGACTTGCATCTCGGTGATGATCGGGGCTTTGGCGATGTCGTGTGCGGTCATTTGGGATTGTCCTTTCAAGCGTGTTTTGGCGCGGCATCGGCCACGGCGACGTCAGGTGCGGATTTGGGTGTCATGCGGGCGGCGAACACGATGATCGCGGCGATGATCGAGGTCGCGGCCAGACCATAGAGGCCGCCCTGGATCGAGCCGGTGTGTTGTTCCAGCAAACCGAAAGTGGTGGGGGCGACGAAGCCGCCGAGGTTGCCCACCGAGTTGATCAGCGCGATCACGGCAGCGGCGATCCGCGCATCGAGATAGGCCTGCGGGATCGGCCAGAACAGCGACGACGCGGATTTGAAACCCAGTGCAGCAAAGCAGATCGCGACGAAGGCAAAGATCGGCCCGCCGGTGGTGGACATGAACATCCCCGCGGCGGCGATCAGCAATGCAGTGGCGACCCACGCCTGCTGGTGTTTCCACTTCGCCGAGAATGAGGCGAACGCATACATGCCGATGATCGACAGCAGCCACGGAATCGAGTTGAACAGGCCGACCTGGAAGTCGCTCATCTCGCCCATTTTTTTGATGATGCTCGGTAGCCAGAACGTCGCGGCGTAGATGGTCAATTGAATGAAGAAGTAGATCAGGCAGAACAGGATGATCTGGCGATCCTTGAGCAGTTTGCCCAGCGACGGCCGGATCGGGGTCGCGGCTTCGCGGGCTTTCTGTTCATCGTCGATCGCTTTGACCAGCGCATCCTGCTCGGCGCGGGTCAGCCATTTCGCATCGTGGGGTTTGGCGTCGAGCCAGAACCAGACGAATACGCACAGGCCAACCGAGAACATCCCTTCAATGAAATACATCCACTGCCAGCCGTGCATGCCCAGACCTTCGATCTGCAACAGCAGACCGGACAGCGGGCCGGAAATCAGCGAGGCCACGGCCGAACCGCTCAAGAAAATCGCAATCGCCTTGCCGCGCTCGGCCCCCGGCAACCAGCGCGTGAAGTAGTAGATCACCCCGGGAAAGAATCCGGCCTCGGCCACGCCAAGCAGAAAACGCAGGATGTAGAAGTGGGTTTCGTTCTGGATGAACGCCATGCCGGCGGCCACCAGCCCCCAGGTGAACATGATGCGGGTCAGCCAGATTCGCGCGCCGACCTTTTGCAGCAGCATGTTGGAAGGGACTTCGAACAGCGCGTAACCGATGAAGAACAGTCCGGCACCGAAACCGTAGGCCGCGGCACCGATGCCGAGGTCGTGTTCCATGTGGGTGCGGACGAAGCCGATGTTCACCCGGTCAATGTAATTGACGATGAACATGATGACGAACAGCGGCAGGACGTGGCGTTTGACTTTGGCAATGGCGGAGGACAGCACGGAATCGGCGCCCTCGTTCATCCCGGCAATGGATGATTTCACTTGGTTTTCTCCCACTCGTTATTTTTATGCGGGGTGTGTCTGGTGTTGCGTGTTGATAGACATCATACAACTAGGTTTTTTTGTCCTACAAGCGGGAGTGCTCAATCAAATTTGTCTACGGGGAGTGGTTTTTATGCTTTTTCAGATATTAATTGCCGTATTTGTTGGCTTTGGTAAGGGTTGTGTCAGATATGAGAAAGCTTTCTAGGGCAGTGATCGTGGGGCGATTGCTCGGCGAAGTGCGTGGTTTTCTAGCTAAAATCGAGTGTTGTCATACAAGTTTGGCCCCGAAATTCATAGGAGCTCATACAAGTCATCGCCGCCAGTGCTACGATCGGTTTGCCTCGATCACCGGAACCGACCATGCAAGAAGACCTCGACGCTCCCGCTCGTAAACGCGCGCACAACCTGGCCCATGATCTGGTGGAAAAACTCACCCAGAGCATCCTGCTCGGCCAGATGTTGCCCGGTGACAAGTTGCCGTCGGAAAACTCGATCGTTCAGGAACACGGCGTCAGTCGCACCGTGGTGCGTGAGGCGATTTCAAAATTGCAGGCGTCGGGGCTGGTGGAGACGCGGCACGGCATCGGCACCTTCGTGATCGAGCGCGCACCGGAGCAGGGGTTGCGACTGAATGTCGACACCGCGCTGGGCGTGCGCAGCATTCTCGAATTGCGCATGGGACTGGAGACGCAAGCGGCGGCACTGGCTGCGCAGCGCCGCACCGAGCAACAACTGGCGCAGATGCGTCAGGCGCTGGACGACTATCAGCGTCTATTGGCCAACAACGACAGTTGCGTCGAGGCCGACCGGCGCTTCCACCTGCTGATTGCCGAAGCCACCGGCAATGTCTGCTTCACCGAAATCATGCAGCACCTGGGCAGCGCAATGATCCCGCGCACCCGGGTCAACGCGGCCGAGCGCGGGGCGGTGGATTTGAGCAAGCTCGGGCAACTGGCGAATCTGGAGCATGAGGCGATCCTTAACGCGATCAAGCGTCAGGATCCGGATGCGGCGCGTGCGGCGATGTGGCTGCACCTGACCAACAGTCGCGACCGGTTTTCAGCCACGAACTGAAGCCGCTGGTCCGTTCGATAGCACGGGCCTAAACAGCGCCGATATCCCGCATCAATAACCCGAAGCGCAAATCCACCGCATCCGGAATCGGCAGGTACACCGTGTGCCCGTCCCCCGGCGCCACGTCGATGGCTTCACCTTTCAGGTTCTGCAGTTCATGCAGATCAAAATGGAAGTTGCCCTTGGGCGTCATCAGTTCCAGATGATCGCCCAGTGCGAAGCGGTTTTTCACCTTGACCTCGGCCAGTCGATCCCGGCGCTCGCCGGTCAGTTCACCCACAAACTGCTGACGCTCCGACACTGAGCTGCCGTTCTGATAGTTCTGGTATTCGTCATGCACATGGCGGCGCAGGAAACCTTCGGTGTAGCCGCGCTGGGCGAGGGATTCCAGATCGGTCATCAGGCTGCGGTTGAATTCGCGGCCGGCCACCGCATCGTCGATGGCCCGGCGATAGACCTGGGTGGTGCGTGCGCAATAGAAGTGCGATTTGGTCCGGCCTTCGATCTTCAGTGAGTGCACGCCCATGCGGGTCAGGCGTTCGACGTGCTGTACCGCGCGCAGGTCCTTGGCGTTCATGATGTAGGTGCCGTGTTCGTCTTCGAAGGCCGGCATCAGTTCGCCGGGACGGTTGGCTTCCTGCAACAGGAACACCTGATCGGTGGGGGCGCCGAGGCCGAGGGTCGGTTGCGGTTCGAAGGTCTGCACGATCTCGCCGAGCTGGTTTTCAGTGGCCTCCTGCGCCGAGTATTTCCAGCGGCAGGCGTTGGTGCAGGTGCCCTGATTGGCGTCGCGCTTGTTCATGTAACCCGAGAGCAGGCAGCGGCCGGAGTAGGCCATGCACAGTGCGCCGTGGACGAACACTTCCAGCTCCATGCCCGGCACTTGTTCGCGGATTTCGCCGATCTCTTCGAGCGACAGTTCACGGGACAGGATGATTCGGCTCAGCCCTTGTTGCTGCCAGAACTCGACACTCGCCCAGTTCACCGTGTTGGCCTGCACCGACAGGTGGATTGGCATGTGCGGAAAGTGTCGGCGTACCAGCATGATCAGTCCGGGGTCGGACATGATCAGCGCATCCGGCGCCATCTCGATCACTGGTGCAAGATCCTTGAGGAAGGTCTTCAGCTTGGCGTTGTGCGGCGCGATGTTGACCACCACGTAGAAGCGCTTGCCCTGGGCCTGGGCTTCACGGATGCCGAGCGCGAGATTGGCGTGATCGAACTCGTTGTTGCGCACCCGCAGGCTGTAGCGCGGCTGGCCGGCATACACTGCGTCGGCCCCGTAGGCGAAGGCGTAGCGCATGTTTTTCAGGGTGCCGGCGGGGGCGAGCAGTTCGGGGGTGAAGGAGGTCGTCATGGCGGCGTCGGTCGCAAAAGCGCGGCAGGGTAGAGCAGTTGCGCCGAGGGTTTATTGATCTGGATCTATGCTCCATGAAGAAACAGGGCACTCGCGCTGACGCTGGCTGACTAAACGGGACGGGCGCGGGTGGCGCCTGACTGACCTGGACCGGACATGAACCAAAAGAGTCTGCAATTCAAATCCCTCACCGTGCTGCTGTTTCTGGTGACGGTCGCTTTTATCTGGATCCTGCTGCCGTTCTACGGCGCGGTGTTCTGGGCGGTGATCCTCGGCATCCTGTTCGCACCGATGCAGCGCCAGTTGCAACTGAAATTCGGCTGGCAACGCAATCTCACATCGCTGTGTACTTTGAGCATCTGCCTGGTGATCGCGATCCTGCCGGTGATCGTCATCAGCGTGCTGCTGGTGCAGGAAGGGGCGACGCTTTACGACAATATCGAGAGCGGCAAGCTCGATATCGGCGCCTATCTGGCGCAGTTCAAGCACAGCCTGCCGCCGTACTTTCAACACTTGCTCGACCGCTTCGGCATGGGTGAACTCAATGCCTTGCGCGAGAAGATCGTCAAGGCTTCCATGCAGGGCAGTCAGGTGCTGGCAAGCCAGGCGTTCAGTTTCGGCCAGGGCACGTTCGAATTCGTGGTGAGTTTTTTCATCATGTTGTACCTGTTGTTTTTCTTCCTGCGCGACGGCGCCGAACTGGCGCGCAAGGTGCGCACGGCGATACCGCTCGAGGAGCATCACAAACGTCGTTTGCAGCTGAAATTCAATCGGGTGGTGCGCGCGACGGTGAAGGGCAATCTGCTGGTGGCGATCACGCAGGGTGCGCTGGGCGGGGCGATTTTCTGGTTTCTCGACATTCCCAGCTCATTGCTCTGGGCGGTGCTGATGGCGTTTCTGTCGTTGCTGCCGGCGGTGGGGGCGGGAATTGTCTGGGTACCGGTCGCGGCGTACTTTCTGCTCAGCGGGATGATCTGGCAGGGGGTGGTGCTGGGGTTGTTCGGGGTATTCGTGATCGGTCTGGTGGATAACCTGTTGCGCCCGATCCTGGTGGGCAAGGACACCCGGATGCCGGACTACATGATCCTGATCTCGACCCTGGGCGGATTGGCCGTCTTCGGGCTCAACGGCTTTGTGATCGGGCCGCTGATCGCGGCCCTGTTCATGTCGAGCTGGGCGCTGTTCATCGAGAGCAAACCGAAAGTGCAGCTGCCTTAGGCCTTGAACGGATCGTTGACCAGTTGCTGTGACAGTGCCTGGGCGGCCGGCAAGGACGTGAGCGGGCCGCTGACCGGCTCGCCGTCGCGAACCAGATACCAGCAGGCGAGCAAGCCCAGCTCTCTGAGCGATGCGGGAACGGCGCTGCCGATAACGGACATGATTTGAACCTGAGCCATGAGAAGTACCTCCATCAATCTATGGAGCTACCTTAGGGAATTGGCCTTTTCAGGAACAATCAACGCTTTCGATAGTGGTCATTGATGCCAGTGAGGACTGGCTCAATCCACCACTTGATCGAGCATGTGCACAATCTCGTGTTCGTTGATAAAACCCTTGCGCACCAGGTTTTCCGCCAGTAGCGAGAGAAACTTCGCCGTGCGGTGGCCTTCCAGGTGCTTGAGCTCGGTCAGGGCGTTGTAGACCTTGCTCGAGGTGCATAAACCGACGATGCGGTGTGGATTCTGTGTAGGCATTCAAGTCGTCCTTGTTGTTATCAACCTGTTGTATGCGGACGGATTCAGAGTGCGGTTCCGTCATGACAAATAGATGACCGTTTGTGTTTCGCCCCCGACGGTCGAGTCCATCATGCCGACTTTAACGGTTCAAACTGTCCCCACAGCGACCTTGGCGAGATTTTTTCAGACCTTGGCCGACGGACGGTTGGCTTTTCCGTGGGCATAATCTGCGAGCAATAAAAAGCCCCGCTCTCAAGCGGGGCTTTGTGTTTCGGTTACCAGCGCGGGCCACCGTAATAGTGTGGCCGGCCGTAATAACCGCGCGGCGGGCCGTAATAGACCGGGGCCGGTTGGACGTAGACCGGTTGCTGCACATAAACCGGGGCCGGCTGATAGTAGACCGGTGGCGGCGGTTGCTGCACGTAGACCGGTGCCGGTTGAGCGTAAACAGGCTGTTGGACGTACACCGGCCGATCCTGGTTGATGAGCGCCGAGCCGATGATGGCCGAGCCGACGATCGCACCAAATACCGCCGGGCCCTGCCAGCCACCGCCGTGGGCTTCTGCCTGACCCGTGATCGCGAATGCACCAATCAACAAGGCCACGATGGGGAGTTTACGAATCATGATAATTCCTCGGTTCTTCGACCCGGCGTCCGAACCTGCAACAGGCTCGGGATGGCGCGGGGATACTTCTAAGACAGCAACATTTTGAAAAACAGCACGGCCGCTAGGTAAATTTTGTGTAAGGTCTGTACCGGTTTGTTTACCGGATTTCCGGCATCGGCTGTGATGCCCGGAACAGACCGCCTTATGATCGTTCAGAACCCGATGGCCTGGCTAATCCCGTCCATCCGAAAGTGCATTCGAAGGAGCCTCCCATGCAGATGAACCCCAACAAAGACACCCAATTGTGCATGTCCCTGTCTGGGCGTCCCGGGAATTTCGGTCTGCGTTTTCATAACCATTTGTATGAACAACTGGGTCTGAATTTCTACTACAAGGCGTTCAGCAGCCAAGACCTTCCCGGTGCGGTCGGCGGGATCCGCGCGCTGGGGATTCGCGGTTGCGGGGTGTCGATGCCGTTCAAGGAAGCCTGCATTGCGCTGGTCGATGAACTGGATGCTTCGGCGGCGGCGATCCAGTCGATCAACACCATCGTCAACACCAACGGCCATCTCAAGGCCTACAACACCGATTACATCGCCATCGCTCAGTTGCTGGAAACCCACGCGGTGCCGAAGGGCTCGACCTTTGCCCTGCGTGGCAGCGGCGGCATGGCCAAGGCTGTGGCGAGTGCCTTGCGCGATGGCGGTTACAAAAACGGTTTGATCGTGGCCCGCAACGAGCGCGCCGGCCGTGCGCTGGCGGATTCACTCGGGTATCGCTGGCAGGCGGAACTGGGTGACGAGCGCCCGCAGATGTTGATCAACGTGACTCCGGTCGGGATGGATGGCGGTCCGGAAGCGGGTCAGCTTTCTTTTGAGGTGGATGTGATCAAGTCTGCCGACACCGTGTTCGATGTGGTGGCGATCCCCTCGGAAACCCCGCTGATCGTGCGCGGTCGTGCCGAAGGCAAAAAAGTGATCACCGGGCTGGAAGTGATCGCGATCCAGGCGCTTGAGCAGTTCGTGCTGTACACCGGCGTGCGGCCGACGGTCGAGCAGTTCGATGCGGCGGTGGCGTTTGCCCGTAGCTGATGGAGCCTGAGCAACGGCATATCCGCCCGGATTTGCCGTTGCCTATACTGCCGGATCAGCAAGTACAGACTTGCTCATCACAAAAGCCGAGGTTTGCATGCATCCGCCCATTCTCAACCTGAATGACGTCGAACTCGAACCGCTTCCCGAATCCTTGGCCCCTGAGGGCGAAGCCGCCGGACGTTATCAGCAACGGTTCGCCCGGGTCGGTCAGCAACTGGGCGCGCAGAAACTCGGTTACCGCTTGTATGCGTTGCCGCCGGGCATGCGCGGCAGTCCGTTTCACAGTCATCGGGTCAATGAGGAAATGTTTTACGTGGTGGCCGGGGAAGGGGAGGTGCGCCTCGGCGCCGAACGTTTCCCGATCCGCGCCGGTGACGTGATCGCCTGTCCGCCGGGCGGCCCGGAAGCCGCGCATCAGATCATCAATACCAGTGCTGCGGAGCTGCGCTATCTGGCGGTCAGCACCCAGCAGCAACCGGAAATCTGCGAGTACCCGGATTCGAACAAATACGCGGTGATGGACAACTTCAGCGTCGATGCCGAAGGCAATGCCTCGGGATTCGTCGCGGTGGCGCGGCAGGCGGACGGGGTGGATTACTGGGACGGCGAATAACGCCGCCCCGGTGCGCTTATTCTTCGAGGCGGGCCAGACGCTCTTCCAGTGCCGCAATCCGCGCCTCCAGCTCTTCGATGCGCTCCACTGACACGCCGCTGGCAGCCCCGCGATCACTCGGGTTCTGGCGCGCCGCGATAATCGCCTCGATGTCCGCCGGATCGCCCAGCGCGTGGGTGTAGCGATCTTCGCGCTGGCCGGCCTGACGCGGAATCAATACCGCCAGCTCCCGGGCGATCAGGCGTTCCAGCTGATGCACCACTTGTTCTGAATCTTCGAACTCATGCATGCGACCGCTGCGGGTCAGCAGTTCGTTGACGGTCTGCGGGCCGCGCAGGAACATCAATCCGGTCAGAATCAATTGCGCCGGCACCAGCTCCAGCGCCTTGTCGACCTTGTGCTCCCAGCGGTCGGCGCGACTGCCCATCACCAGTTTGGCGAAACCGCGGCTTTCGAGAGCGCGCAGGCTCTGGCCGACCTGGCCCTGGGTCAGGTTCATCACCGGTTCCCGGCTGGTTTTCTGGTTGCAGGCCAGCACCAGCGCGTTGAGGGTCAACGGGTAGGTTTCCGGGCTGGTGGCCTGTTTCTCGATCAACGAGCCCAGAATGCGGATTTCCGTGGCGTTGAGCCGTGGTTCGTCGGAGCGGGTTTCAAATTCGGTGGTCATCGCGCGTTCCCTCTGCAGTCGAAGGCGCCTAGCCTAATCCTTGCTGGATAAAAGACAAGCCGCGCCGCCCTGCGAGCATGGCTATAATCGCCCCCACGATTCAACCAGCCACCACGTGAGACTGCCATGACCATTTCCCTGTACGCCGCATCCGTCCCGGTTTTCCAACAAATGCTCAACGCCGTGAGCGATGTGCTGAAAAAGGCTGAAGCCCACGCCACCGAGAAAAACATCGACCCGAACGCCTTCCTGCAAGCGCGTCTGTACCCGGACATGTTCCCGCTGGTGCGTCAGGTGCAGATCGCCGTGGACTTCGCCAAAGGTGTGTCCTCGCGTCTGGCCGAAATCGAAATCCCGAAATATGACGACACCGAAACCACCTTCGCCGAGCTGCAAGCGCTGATCGCCAAGGTTCTGGCCTTCATCGGCGAGATCAAGCCAGAGCAGATCAATGGCAAGGAAGGCATCGAGATTGTAACTCGTCCGGGCACCCCGAAAGAGAAGCGCTTCAGTGGCCAGGCTTACCTGCTGAGCTACGGCCTGCCGCAGTTCTTCTTCCACGTCACCACCACCTACGCACTGCTGCGTCACAACGGTGTGGAAGTGGGCAAGCGCGATTACATGGGCGCGTTCTAAAACGCTGCGCAATAAAAAGCCCGCCAAGGTTTGCGCCTTGGCGGGCTTTTTGTTGCGTCGGTTTTTTATGCCGGGCGCTGGGTTTTCTGCTCTTCGCCCAGGCACGCGGCGGCGGTGAACAGCACGTCGGTGGAGGAGTTCAGCGCCGTCTCGGCCGAATCCTGCAGCACGCCGATGATGAAACCGACGGCCACCACCTGCATGGCGATTTCGCTCGGGATGCCGAACAGGCTGCACGCCAGCGGGATCAGCAGCAGCGAACCACCGGCCACGCCCGAGGCACCGCAGGCGCAGATCGCAGCGACGACGCTGAGCAGGATCGCGGTCGGGATGTCCACGGCGATACCCAAGGTGTGCACGGCGGCGAGGGTCAGCACGGTGATGGTGATCGCCGCACCCGCCATGTTGATGGTGGCGCCGAGCGGGATCGACACCGAGTAGGTGTCTTCATGCAGGCCCAAGCGCTTGCTCAGTTCCAGGTTGACCGGAATGTTCGCCGCCGAGCTGCGGGTGAAAAACGCAGTGATGCCGCTTTCACGCAGGCACTGGAGCGTCAGCGGGTACGGATTGCGACGCAGCTTCCAGAACACGATCAACGGGTTCATCACCAGCGCCACGAACAGCATGCAGCCCAGCAATACCGCCAGCAGGTGCGCGTAACCGATCAATGCACCAAATCCGGAGGTGGCCAGGGTCGATGCCACCAGGCCGAAAATACCCAGTGGCGCAAAACGGATCACGACCCGGACAATCACTGTAACGCCATTGGACAGATCGCCCAGCACTTCGCGTGTAGTGTCACCGGCGTGCCGGATCGCCACGCCCATGCCGATGGCCCAGGCCAGAATGCCGATGAAGTTGGCGTTCATCAGTGCGCTCACCGGATTGTCGACCACGCTCAGCAACAGGCTTTGCAGCACTTCACTGATGCCGCCCGGCGCACTTACCGCGATATTGTCGGTGGACAGCACCAGATGCGACGGGAACATCATGCTGGCAATCACCGCGACCACGGCAGCGGCGAAGGTGCCCAGCAGGTAAAGGAACAGGATCGGCCGGATGTGGGTTTCCTGGCCGTGCTTGTGGTTGGCGATCGAGGCCATGACCAGCACGAACACCAGGATAGGCGCCACGGCTTTCAGGGCCGAGACGAACACTTTGCCGATGAAGGCTGTGCCTTTGGCCGCTTCCGGCGCGAACAGCGCAAGGGCGATGCCGGCAATCAGGCCGATCAGGATCTGGGTGACCAGGCTAAGGCTTTTAAGACGTTGCAATAGAGAAGGGGATGAAGCGGTCATAACGGCATCTCTGTTTTTATAGGGTGCAAGGTTACGTGATCCGGGCGATTGATCGGGGGCAGGCCACGGACACAAACCGAAAGGACTGACGCGCCAGCCACACCGTTAAACGGGTGGTTGAACAGGGTGTACGTTTTGCAGGGCGCGGACTTTATCACAGCGTCGTCCGGATCCTTCAGACCTGTGACGATCTGCCACCGGATCCCTCTGCAACTTAGACAGGTTTGTGCAAGTCACTCGGGAAACACTCTGTTAAGATTGCGCATCCTTATTTTCAAGTTCTGCCAGCGGGCCTTCGGGTCAGCGCTGGTGTCGTCGTTTTGCTGGAGTTCCTCATGCTGTTGCCCATCCTTCTGTTGTCCGCCGCCGGGTTCACGGTGCTGACCACGGAGTTCGTCATCGTCGGCCTGTTGCCGGCGATTGCTCGCGACCTGGCCGTCACCATCCCGCAGGCCGGGCTGCTGGTGACTCTATTCGCTTTCACCGTGGCAATGTTCGGTCCTTTCTTGACCGCATATTTCGCCCGTTTCGAGCGCCGCAAACTGTTCATCACCATCCTGATCATGTTCGGTCTGGCCAATACCGTCGCGGCATTGGCGCCGAACATCTGGGTCATGGCGATTGCCCGACTGATCCCGGCGCTGGGGCTGCCGGTGTTCTGGGCGCTGGCCAGTGAAACGGCGGTGGACATCGTCGGCCCGGACTTCGCCGGTCGCGCGATCGCCAAGATCGGCTTCGGCATCGTCTGCGCCACCGTGTTCGGCATTCCGGTCGGCACGCTGATTTCCGATGCGTTCGGCTGGCGCAGTGCGTTCGCCATTCTGGCGGTGATCGCGTTCGCCAAGGCGCTGCTGCTGTTTGTCTATCTGCCGAAAACCAGTCTTCACCAGCATCAGGTCAGTTTCGCTTCGCAGTTCAAGATCCTGCGCAGCCCGCTGATGCTGGGCCATGTGCTGCTGTCGATCCTGGTGTTCAGCGGCATGTTCACCGCCTACACCTATCTGGCGGACATCCTCGAGCGTCTGGCCGGCTTCAATGGCACCGTGGTCGGCTGGTGCCTGATGGGCTTTGGCGCGGTCGGTCTGATCGGCAACTCGTTGGGTGGTCGTGCGGTGGATCGTCATCCGCTGATGGCCTCGGTGATGTTCTGCGCGTTCATGATCCCGGGGATGGTGGCGCTGGTGCCGAACATCAATTCGTCGCTGGGTCTGGCGGCGGCGATGGGCATCTGGGGCGTGACTCAGGCGGCGCTGTTTCTGGTCAGTCACGTGCGCTTGATGAAAGCCGCACCGGAAGCGCCGGCCTTCGCCGCGTCGCTGAACATTGCCGGGGCCAACCTCGGGATTGGTCTGGGCGCGATCATTGGCGGTCGAGTGATCGACAGCGCCGGCCTCGGCTTTGTGGGCTTCGCCGCTGCCGGGTTCATTCTGCTGTCGATTTTCCTCGCCATGGTGTTGATGGTGCTCAAGCCGCGCGACGTCTGCGCTCCGGCTTAAAACGCTGTAAACAGCTCGCGTCGGGCACCTTCGGTAATCGCTTTGATGCCGGGGTGCTTGACCTTGCGCTCCACCGAGATCGCGTAGAACGACTCGCTCACCGCGTCGGTCTGGCCGATCAACTCGACGCCGTACTGGCGCTTCACCTCATCGGCAATCACGCTCGGGCCAATGAAAATCCCGCTGCCGGATTGGCCGAACGCCTGCATCAAAGCGCTGTCATCGAACTCCCCGACAATCCTTGGCTGAATCTGCTGCTCGGCGAACCAGCGCTGCAAACGGCTGCGCACCACGGTTTCCGCGCCGGGGATCAACAGTGGTGCACCGTGCAGGCTGCGCGGGAAATCCTGTCCGTATTGCGCTGCCAGTTCGGCGGTGGCGAAGAAACTGATCCCGCATTCCCCGAGTTTCTGGCTGTAGCCCTTGATGTCCAGGTGCGAGGGCATCGGGCTGTCGGAGATCACCAGGTCCAGACGCTGGATCGCCAGATCCGCCAGCAGGCGTTCGAGTTTGTCTTCGCGGCAGGTGATGCGCAGTGGCTCGCTCAATTCCATGGTCGGCGCGATCAGGCGATAGACGATGGATTTGGGCACCACATCCGCCACGCCGACCCGGAACAGGATCTGCTGTTCATTGGGCTGGGCGCGCAGCATCAGCTCCAGTTCGCCGCCGAGCTGGAACATTTGCTCGGCGTAGGGCAGGGCCTGGCGCCCGGCCTCGGTGAGCTCCAGTTGCCGGCCGACCCGTTGAAACAACTCGATGCCATAGGTCTGTTCGAGCAGGGAAATCTGCCCGCTGATGGTCTGCGGCGTCAGGTTCAGTTGCTCGCAGGCGCGCACGATGCTGCCGGTCTTGGCCACCACCCAGAAGTAATGCAGTTGTCGGTAATTGAGCATGGGGTTCGGTCCGTCAAATACAGTTCGTATAAATCGAAGTATAGCCGCTAAAAATACGAATTTTCCTGAAGTGTTTGTCTCCCTAGAATGCCCAGCCATCGACGGCCGGTCTGTACGGCGCTGTCTGTTCTATCGAGGGAAGCATCATGAAACTAAAAACTACGGCGTTGTTGATCGCGTCTTTACTGGTACTGGCCGGTTGCGACCAGGCCGAAAAAAGCGCCCAGCAACTGATGGGGCAGGCGGCCGAAGCGGCCAAGCAAGCCATCGACGACACGCATAAAGTTGCCGAAGAGGCGCTTAGCGATGCCACCGGCAATCTGATCAGCAAGAAAGAACCGAAAGACGACGAAGAAAAATCCGAATCGTCCTCCCAGGAAATCTAAACCGTCTTACACAGAGTCAGGACTGACCCATGGAATATCTGTTAGAACTCGCCGCCAGCCCGACCGCCTGGATTGCCTTGGCCACACTGGTGGTGATGGAGATCGTGCTTGGCATCGATAACCTGATCTTTATCTCGATCCTGACCAACAAATTGCCCGAGCAGTACCGGCAGAAGGCCCGTCGTCTGGGGATCGGCATGGCGCTGATCATGCGTCTGGCACTGTTGAGCACCATCGCGTTCATCGTTCAGCTGACCGCGCCGGTCATCGAGATTCTCGGCCACGCGTTCTCCTGGAAGGACATGATCCTGATCGCCGGCGGCCTGTTCCTGTTGTGGAAAGCCACCACGGAAATCCATCACAGCATGGACCCGGCACCGGAAGATCCGAAGACCGCGACGTCGAAGGTGACTCTGGGCTTTGCCGCCGCCATCGGGCAGATCCTGATGCTGGACATGGTGTTCTCGATCGACAGCATCATTACCGCTGTCGGCATGACCGAACACTTGCCGATCATGGTGATTGCAGTTGTTGTCTCGGTATTGGTGATGCTGTTTGCGGCTGATCCGCTGGCCAAGTTCATCAACGACAACCCGACGGTGGTGATGCTGGCTCTGGGCTTCCTGATCATGATCGGCATGACGCTGATCGCCGAAGGCTTCGGCGCCCACGTACCAAAAGGTTATGTGTATGCCGCCATGGCGTTCTCGGCTGCGATTGAAGTGCTGAACATGATGTCGCGCCGCGCCAAACAGAAGAAACTGACAGCAGAGGCGTAACCGCTGGAAAACCAAAGGCCGCCTGAACTCGCGAGAGTCCAGGCGGCCTTTTTGTTTGTGTCGGTTACAGAAAAGTCAGTGCGCGGTGGCGTGACGGGCGTCGTGTTTCTCGAACTTCCTGGTCGGTGCAGGTTGTACCGGGTGGTGATGGCGGCGGGAAATCCGCAACACGCCCCACAGCATGGCGGCGGCAACGGCCAGCCAGCCGGCAATCAGCATTACGATGGTCATGGTCAGGCTCATCTGTGCCTCCTCTTTGCCCTGCGTCGGGCGCTCGCTCTTTGGCTCTTGTCTGAAAGACAGTCTAGTCGCTGGCGTGTTTCAAGCTATTGACCAAAGGTCGGTGGTGACCAATCAGTTCGCTCTATGCAGCCGATGCATCTGCCGCTTTGGGCTATACCGCAGCGTGGCGCCGTCCTATGATCCTCGACCAAGCCGGAACACGATGACCGGTAACTGATCAAGAGAGTGATGATGGTGCAGCTATTTTCCCGGATCCGCGCGGCGCTGCTGGTGGCCGGTTGCGTGACAGCATTGGTGGGGTGTGCGGGCAGTGTGGCGCCAGAGGTCAAGCGCCTGCCGGAGCGGGTCGAGCTCAGTGGCACCTTCTATCGCGGTGAGGCCTATCAAAGCGGGCCGCAAGTGCTGGCCAGTCTGCTGTCGCAGCAGGGCATCGTGATCACGCCGGGTCTGCTGGAAAAGCCGCTGCATTTGCCGGGCGCCGAGGACAAGCTGCAACAGAATCTGCAGAACCTTGCCCGTGAATACGGCATGGTCGTGTATCCGCTGGACAGCAATCTGCCGGCGCTGCTGACTCAGGTGGCGGCCGGGTATCCGGTGATGGTGCGTTTCAGCGAGGGTTCGGCGTTTTGGGCGGAGCCGCGCTACGCGATCCTCTCCGGCTACGATCGCTTGAAGCAGAAGGTGCTGCTGCGCGCCGGGATGAATCGCCGTGAATTGATGAGCTTCAGCTCGTTCGAGGCGGCCCTCGAAAAATCTGGTGGCTGGGCGGTGTTGATCCAGAAGCCGACGCAGGTTCCGGCGGCGGTCGATCAACAGCGCTGGCTCAAGGCCGCCGATGCACTGGCGCAAGCCGGGCAGGAGCGGGAAGCGGCGCAGGCGAGAAAGGCGCTGGCACAGCACTGAGGTTCCGTTCGTCGCTTGTCGGGCACCCTGGCGGGGGATGCGCTTCTGAACTGTAGCGTCCCGTGTTTTACGGGCCTGGTATCAGGAGATGAACATGGCAATCCCCAATTCACCCAGCGGGCCACATTCTTCCGAGCATGGCAGTGGCGACGACCTGGGTTTCGATCCGGACTCGCCTGACCTGGACGATCCGCAAGTCGATCCCATTGGCCCGGCGAAGGCGCCGAAGGATGTGCAACCGGGCGATGATCCCAAGCGTCCGGCCAAGCCTTACGATCCCTTGGCTGATCTCAAGCCTTGAAGCGAGGTGCGTATGAGTACCGATTCGAGTTTCGACGACCACAAACCTGACAGTGTGCCCACCACCCCTGAGCCGGAAGTTGATCCGGTGCTGGATCCGGACAGCCCCATGCGCGATCCGCTGGCGCGTCCGGCGGTGGTCACGCCAGAGCATTCCCGCGACTCGAGTGCCGGTGACGGCATTCCCGATGACGACAAGATGCCGTTGCCCAACGACTGACTGCATAAATGAAAAAGCCCCGATGATTCGGGGCTTTTTCATGGGTGACGGATTACTTGGAGGCTTCGATCACTCCGCTCTGGCGACTCTTGAGGTTTTTGTCGGCCTTGTATTGCTGAGCCACGGCCGGGACGTTGGCACTCTTGCCGGTTTCCACCCAGCTGCGGATGCGGCTGGCATCGGCGAAGTGGGTGTATTTGCCGAACGCGTCGAGAATCACCAGGGCTACCGGACGGTTGGCCATGCGGGTCACCAGCACCAGGCAGTGACCGGCCGGGTTGGTGAAGCCGGTTTTGGTGATGCGGATATCCCAGTCAGCCTTGTTGACCAGGTGATCTGTGTTACGGAAACCCAGGGTGTAATTGGGTTTGCGGAACGAGACGGTCTTTTCCTTGGTGGTGGTCAGCTCGATGAGCAGCGGCTGTTTGTGCGCAGCCACCAGCAACTTGCTCAGGTCGCGAGCGGTGGAAACGTTGCGCTCGGACAGGCCGGTGGGTTCCACAAAGTGGGTGCTGGTCATGCCCAGCGCCTTGGCCTTGGCATTCATCGCTGCGATGAACGCCGCGTAACCGCCCGGGTAGTGGTGAGCCAGGCTGGCGGCAGCGCGGTTTTCCGAGGACATCAGGGCAATCAGCAGCATCTCTCGGCGGGGCAGTTCGCTTCGCAGTTTGACGCGGGAAAACACGCCTTTCATTTCCGGTGTGCGGCTGATGTCGACGTCAATCCATTCGTCCATGTTCTGGTGCGCTTCGACCACTACCAAACCGGTCATCAATTTGCTCACGGAAGCGATGGGCACCACCACGTCCGGGTTGCTGGAATAAATGACTTTGTTGGTCTGCAGATCCATCAGCAGGGCGCTGCCGGAGGCAATCTTCAATTGCGAAGCGTCTCGAGGGGCAGCGGTAGTTTCGGCGGCGTTGACCGTTGGCGTGAGGAGCGTGCCTGAAAATGCAAAAACCAGGCTCAGGATGGACAGACGAATATTCACGCGGGCGAACTCATGAAGGTTGGAAATGCCGTATTTTGTAACGGCCTGTGTCGTAAAAACGACGCATTTTAGGAGTATGGCTGAAGAACTGTCGATGGTTGTTTGAAGGGCATGAAAAAGTCGTGAAAAGCCCTGTAAAAATAGGGGTTTCCGGCGAACGGTAAAGGTTTTTTCGAGGGCATGAAAAACCCCGCACAAGGCGGGGTTCTCGGAGTGCGGAAAACGCGACTCAGGCGTGCAGGGATTCTGCCGCGTAGAGGGTGTTTTCCAGCAGGCAGGCGCGTGTCATCGGACCGACGCCGCCCGGGACCGGAGTGATCCAGCCAGCGCGGGGCAGGGCGGTTTCATACACGACGTCACCGACCAGTTTGCCGTCGTCCTGACGGTTGATGCCGACGTCGATCACGATCGCGCCTTCCTTGATCCACTCGCCCTTGACCAGGCCCGGCTTGCCGGCGGCCACGACCACCAGATCGGCGCGGCCGACGTGGCCGGCCAGATCCTTGGTGAAGCGGTGGGTGACGGTCACGGTGCAACCGGCCAGCAGCAGTTCCATCGCCATCGGGCGACCGACGATGTTGGAAGCGCCGACAACGACTGCGTCCATCCCGTACAGATCGGCACCGGTGCTTTCCAGCAGGGTCATGATGCCCTTCGGGGTGCACGGGCGCAGCAGCGGAATGCGCTGGGCCAGACGGCCGACGTTATAAGGATGGAAACCGTCGACGTCCTTGTCCGGGCGGATGCGCTCCAGCAGTTTGGAGGCGTCCAGGTGCTCCGGCAGGGGAAGTTGAAGCAGAACGCCGTCGATTGCCGGGTCGTCGTTCAGTCGATCGATCAGATCGGTCAGCGCTTCTTGAGTGGTTTCGGAAGGCAGGTCGTAGGCTTGAGAGAGGAAGCCGACCTCTTCACAGTCTTTACGCTTGTGCGAGACATAAACCTGAGAGGCAGGATCGCTGCCGACCAGGATCACCGCGAGGCCGGGAGTACGCAAGCCTTGCTCGCGACGTTCGGCTACCCGTTGGGCGATCTGCTGGCGCAGGCTGGCGGCGATTGATTTGCCGTCGATTAGTTGTGCAGTCATTGCGCGTGATTAACCATCGAGAGGGGAAAAAAAGAGAACGCATTCTCGCATGTCAAACGGTGAGGGCAAAGGCGCTTGGTCAGCAAATTCCCCTAAGCCCTTTAATTAAATGAATTTTTTTCAAAAAGGATTTGACGACCTTCAGGTCGCTCTATACTATTCGTCGCACTTGTCGGGCACAGCCTAGCACTGGTTAAGAAGGTCGAACGAAATCAAGGTTTCGAACGACTGGAAAGCACTTAGTTTGTAGTCCTCCAAGGGTACAGCTAACAAGGCGCCCGTAGCTCAGCTGGATAGAGCATCCGCCTTCTAAGCGGATGGTCGCAGGTTCGAGTCCTGCCGGGTGCGCCATTAGGCAGCATTGGCACAAGTAACGCGATATGGTGGGCGTAGCTCAGTTGGTAGAGCACGGGATTGTGACTCCCGTTGTCGTGGGTTCGATCCCCATCGTCCACCCCATATTTCGAAAGGCGCCAGATGTAACAGTCTGGCGCCTTTGCTTTAAAAAGCTTCATCCGCGGATGTGGTGGAATTGGTAGACACACTGGATTTAGGTTCCAGCGCCGCGAGGCGTAAGAGTTCGAGTCTCTTCATCCGCACCAATCAAAGCTTCATTCATGCCGTTGGCCGGGTGAAGTTCTACAAAGAAGTTGTTTGGCTTCTTTGGCACGCAATATGGTGGGCGTAGCTCAGTTGGTAGAGCACGGGATTGTGACTCCCGTTGTCGTGGGTTCGATCCCCATCGTCCACCCCATATTCCGAAAGGCGCCAGATTTAACAGTCTGGCGCCTTTTTTGTTTTACGGTTTCGGATTTTGGCGGCTGCAGGTTTCGGGTCGCAGGGCAGGGTGCTTCGTCGTATCAATGTTGCTCGATGATGCTGCACTGCCCGTCGGCCTTGCTTGCGAGGTCGGCTGTCAGGGAGATGATTCAACCGCCTCTATATATAGAAGAGGTTGGCGCAGAGCCCTGGCTTGAATTGGCTGTATTTGCTAACAGGGCGAGGCGCAACCGTTTGTCCCCGCCTTCAAATGGCCTGCTGTTTTTTTACCCGTTTTCAGTAGGGTGACTTCTTGAGTTTGACCTACTAGAATGCTTGCCCTTGATTCTTGGGTCGGAAACGGCCGGCTAACGTCTGTGCAACGAGGAATATCCATGCAAGTTTCTGTTGAAAATACTACTGCTCTTGAGCGCCGCATGAGCATCACCGTGCCGGCTGAGCGCATCGAGACTCAGGTCAACAAGCGTCTGCAGCAGACTGCCCAAAAGGCCAAGATTGCTGGCTTCCGTCCAGGCAAAGTGCCAATGAGCGAAATCAAGCGCCGTTTCGGTGCTGATGCGCGCCAGGAAGCGATCGGCGACGTGATCCAGTCCTCCTTCTACGAAGCTGTGGTTGAGCAGAAGCTGAACCCGGCCGGTTCGCCGTCGATCGAGCCTAAGTCGCTCGAAGCTGGCAAGGACCTGGAATACGTAGCCGTATTCGAAGTGTTCCCTGAGTTCACCGTTGCCGGCTTCGAAGGCATCACCGTCGAGCGTCTGAGCGCTGAAGTGGCCGACGCCGATCTGGACAAGATGCTGGACATCCTGCGCAAGCAGAACACCCGTTTCGAAGTGGCCGATCGCGCTGCCCAGAACGAAGACCAGCTGAACATCGATTTCGTTGGCAAGGTTGACGGCGAAGTATTCGCTGGCGGTTCCGCCAAGGGCACTCAGCTGGTGCTGGGTTCCGGCCGCATGATCCCAGGCTTCGAAGAAGGCCTGGTCGGCGCTAAAGCCGGCGAAGAGCGCGTTCTGAACCTGACCTTCCCAGAGGACTATCAGAACCTGGACCTGGCCGGCAAAACCGCCGAGTTCACCGTGACTGTAAACACCGTTTCCGAGCCAAAACTGCCTGAGCTGAACGAAGAGTTCTTCGCTCAATTCGGCATCAAGGAAAGCGGCATCGACGGTTTCCGCACCGAAGTTCGCAAGAACATGGAGCGGGAACTGCGTCAGGCGATCAAATCCAAGGTCAAGAATCAGGTAATGGACGGTCTGCTGGCCACCAACCCGATCGAAGTGCCTAAGGCTCTGCTGTCCAACGAAGTTGACCGTCTGCGCGTGCAGGCTGTTCAGCAGTTCGGCGGCAACATCAAGCCTGACCAACTGCCGGCCGAGCTGTTCGAAGAACAAGCCAAGCGTCGCGTTGTACTGGGTCTGATCGTTGCTGAAGTGGTCAAGCAGTTCGACCTGAAGCCAGACGAAGCCCGCGTTCGCGAAATGATTCAGGAAATGGCTTCGGCTTACCAAGAGCCTGAGCAGGTCGTGTCCTGGTACTACAAGAACGAGCAGCAACTGAACGAAGTCCGTTCGGTTGTGCTGGAAGAACAAGTTGTGGATACTGTTCTGCAGAAAGCTAGCGTGACCGACAAATCGGTCTCTTACGAAGAAGCGGTCAAGCCGGTAGAAGCTCCAAAAGCCGACTGATTGTTTTTGCGTTAGAAGCACACACCATAAGCCAGCCTTCGAGCTGGCTTATGCGTATTCAAGACATGACTATTTGGGAGTGACTGCAGAGCATGTTCCGTAATTCCTATATTCAGCAGAACTCTGATATCCAGGCCGCCGGCGGCCTGGTCCCGATGGTTGTCGAGCAATCTGCTCGTGGCGAGCGCGCCTATGACATCTACTCGCGTCTTCTCAAGGAACGAGTGATCTTTCTGGTGGGTCCTGTAGAGGACTACATGGCCAACCTGATTTGCGCGCAATTGCTGTTCCTTGAAGCGGAAAACCCGGACAAGGACATCCATCTTTATATCAACTCCCCGGGCGGTTCGGTGACAGCGGGCATGTCGATCTACGACACCATGCAGTTCATCAAGCCAAACGTATCGACTACCTGTATCGGTCAGGCGTGCAGCATGGGCGCATTCCTGCTGACAGCCGGTGCACCCGGCAAGCGTTTCTGCCTGCCGAACTCGCGCGTGATGATTCACCAGCCACTGGGCGGTTTCCAGGGCCAGGCATCGGACATCGAAATCCATGCCAAGGAAATCCTCTTCATCCGCGAGCGTCTGAACACGCTGATGGCCAAGCACAGCGGCCGTACGCTTGAAGAAATCGAGCGCGACACCAACCGCGACAACTTCATGAGTGCAGAAGCTGCGAAGGAATACGGTCTGATCGACGAAGTGATCAACCAGCGCCCAGCTTAAAATAAGCAGCTCAAAATAGGCTTGGTCGGCGCGTCTGATCAGCGGCGGGCTTGAAAAAGCCCGCAATAGCCTTCATCTTGTGTTGCAAGCCTATCGGATTTGGATCGAACGAATGACTGACACCCGCAACGGCGAGGACAACGGCAAGCTGCTCTATTGCTCCTTCTGTGGCAAAAGCCAGCATGAAGTGCGCAAATTGATTGCCGGCCCCTCGGTCTTTATCTGCGACGAGTGCGTCGACCTGTGCAATGACATCATCCGCGAGGAGGTGCAGGAAGCACAGGCCGAAAGCAGCGCGCATAAATTGCCTTCGCCTAAAGAAATCAGCGGCATCCTTGATCAGTATGTAATTGGTCAGGAACGTGCCAAAAAGGTTCTGGCAGTAGCGGTGTACAACCACTACAAGCGTCTGAACCAGCGTGACAAAAAGGCTGACGACGTCGAACTCGGCAAGAGCAACATCCTGCTGATCGGCCCGACAGGCTCCGGTAAAACCCTGCTGGCCGAAACCCTGGCCCGCTTGCTGAACGTTCCGTTCACCATCGCCGACGCAACCACCCTCACCGAGGCGGGTTATGTGGGTGAAGACGTCGAGAACATCATTCAGAAACTGCTGCAGAAGTGCGATTACGACGTAGAGAAAGCCCAGATGGGCATTGTCTACATCGACGAAATCGACAAGATTTCGCGCAAGTCCGACAACCCGTCGATTACCCGGGACGTTTCCGGGGAAGGCGTGCAGCAGGCCTTGCTCAAACTGATCGAAGGCACGGTCGCTTCGGTTCCGCCGCAAGGTGGCCGCAAGCATCCGCAGCAGGAATTCCTTCAGGTTGATACCCGCAACATCCTGTTCATCTGCGGTGGCGCATTCTCCGGTCTGGAGAAGGTCATTCAGAACCGTTCCACCAAGGGTGGCATCGGTTTCAACGCAGAAGTGCGCAGCAAGGAAGAAGGCAAGAAAGTCGGTGAGTCCCTGCGTGAAGTCGAGCCTGACGACCTGGTCAAGTTCGGTCTGATCCCGGAATTCGTCGGTCGTCTGCCGGTCCTCGCGACGCTGGACGAGCTGGATGAGGCTGCGCTGATGCAGATTCTCACCGAGCCGAAAAATGCCCTGACCAAACAGTATGCCAAGCTGTTCGAGATGGAAGGCGTGGATCTGGAATTCCGTTCCGACGCGCTGAAATCGGTCGCCAAGCGTGCCCTGGAACGTAAAACCGGTGCCCGTGGCCTGCGTTCGATTCTCGAAGGTGTGCTGCTCGACACGATGTATGAAATCCCCTCGCAGTCCGAGGTGAGCAAAGTCGTGATCGATGAAAGCGTGATCGAAGGCAAGTCCAAGCCACTGTATATCTACGAAAACAGTGAGCCGGCTGCCAAGGCTGCACCGGACGCGTAAGCGCCCGGTCTGCCGGTACAAAGAAGGGGCCTTCGGGCCTCTTTTTTTTTATGTCGTTTTTTACATCCGCTTTGCGCTTGTTTTTTTTCAAGGCAGCCCCCATCTTGGTTTCAAGTTTAATTCCATCTGATTACGGCCATATGGCCGCCGTAGAGGCGAAATCATGAAGACCACCATCGAATTGCCTCTCCTGCCATTGCGTGATGTCGTTGTGTATCCGCACATGGTTATCCCGCTGTTCGTGGGGCGCGAGAAATCCATCGAAGCCCTCGAGGCCGCGATGACGGGCGACAAGCAGATCCTGCTGCTGGCCCAGAGAAACCCGGCTGACGACGATCCCGGTGAAGAAGCTCTCTATCGCGTAGGTACCATCGCCACTGTTCTGCAGCTGCTCAAGCTGCCTGACGGCACCGTCAAGGTTCTGGTCGAGGGCGAGCAGCGTGGCGCTGTCGAGCGCTTCAGCGAAGTCGATGGCCACTGCCGTGCGGAAGTCTCGCTGATCGAGGAAGTCGACGCCGCCGAGCGCGAATCCGAAGTGTTCGTGCGCAGCCTGCTGTCGCAGTTCGAACAATATGTGCAGTTGGGCAAGAAAGTCCCGGCTGAAGTCCTGTCGTCGCTCAACAGCATCGACGAGCCTGGCCGCCTGGTAGACACCATGGCCGCGCACATGGCGCTGAAGATCGAGCAGAAGCAGGAAATCCTCGAAATCATCGATTTGTCGGCCCGGGTCGAGCACGTTCTGGCCTTGCTGGACGCCGAGATCGACCTGCTGCAAGTCGAAAAACGCATTCGTGGCCGCGTCAAAAAGCAAATGGAGCGCAGTCAGCGCGAGTACTACCTGAACGAGCAGATGAAGGCCATTCAGAAGGAGCTCGGCGACAGCGACGAAGGCCACAACGAAATCGAAGACCTGAAAAAGCGTATCGACGCTGCCGGTCTGCCGAAAGATGCTCTGGCCAAGGCCACTGCCGAGCTGAACAAGCTCAAGCAGATGTCGCCGATGTCTGCCGAAGCCACCGTGGTGCGCTCGTACATCGACTGGCTGGTTCAGGTGCCGTGGAAGGCTCAGAGCAAGGTGCGTCTGGACCTGGCCCGTGCCGAAGACATTCTCGACGCCGATCACTACGGCCTCGAAGAGGTCAAGGAACGCATCCTTGAATACCTCGCCGTGCAGAAGCGCGTGAAGAAAATCCGTGGCCCGGTGTTGTGCCTGGTCGGTCCTCCGGGCGTGGGTAAAACCTCGCTGGCCGAGTCGATCGCCCATGCCACCAACCGCAAATTCGTGCGCATGGCCCTCGGTGGCGTGCGTGATGAAGCGGAAATCCGTGGTCACCGTCGGACTTACATCGGTTCGATGCCAGGAAGATTGATTCAAAAGATGACAAAAGTGGGTGTGCGCAACCCGCTGTTCCTGCTCGATGAAATCGACAAAATGGGCAGCGACATGCGTGGCGACCCGGCGTCGGCGTTGCTGGAAGTGCTCGATCCTGAGCAGAACCACAACTTCAACGACCACTATCTGGAAGTCGATTACGACCTTTCGGATGTGATGTTCCTGTGCACCTCGAACTCGATGAACATTCCGCCGGCGCTGCTGGACCGGATGGAAGTGATCCGTCTGCCGGGTTACACCGAAGACGAGAAGATCAACATTGCGGTCAAGTACCTGTCGCCGAAGCAGATTGCAGCCAACGGCCTGAAGAAGGGCGAGCTGGAATTCGACGAAGAAGCGATCCGCGACATCATCCGTTACTACACCCGCGAAGCCGGTGTGCGTGGCCTCGAGCGGCAGATTGCCAAGGTCTGCCGCAAGGCGGTCAAAGAGCACGCGCTGGAAAAACGCTTCTCGGTAAAAGTGACAGCTGATCTGCTGGAGCATTTCCTCGGCGTTCGCAAGTTCCGATACGGTCTGGCCGAGCAACAGGATCAGATCGGTCAAGTGACCGGCCTGGCCTGGACTCAGGTGGGCGGCGAACTGCTGACCATCGAAGCCGCCGTAGTGCCGGGTAAAGGTCAACTGATCAAGACCGGTTCGCTGGGTGACGTAATGGTCGAATCGATCACTGCGGCCCTGACCGTGGTACGCAGCCGTGCCAAGAGCCTGGGCATTCCGCTGGACTTCCACGAGAAGCGTGACACGCACATCCACATGCCGGAAGGCGCTACGCCGAAAGACGGCCCGAGCGCCGGTGTAGGCATGTGTACTGCGCTGGTGTCGGCTTTGACGGGTATTCCTGTGCGCGCCGATGTTGCCATGACCGGCGAGATCACCCTGCGTGGTCAAGTCCTTGCCATTGGCGGTCTGAAGGAAAAACTGCTGGCCGCTCACCGTGGCGGAATCAAGACAGTGATTATTCCGGAAGAGAACGTGCGCGATCTGAAGGAGATTCCTGACAATATCAAGCAGGATCTGCAGATCAAACCGGTTAAATGGATTGACGAGGTCCTGCAAATTGCGCTGCAATACGCGCCGGAGCCCTTGCCGGATGTGGCTCCGGAGATAGTTGCCAAGGACGAAAAACGTGAGTCTGACTCTAAGGAAAGAATTAGCACGCATTAATACGCTTTTGCCTGGGGGGCTTCCTTGACAGCTTTTTAGAGCCCTTGTTATAAAGCGGCTCTTAAGTGTCTGTAGGCCATTCAGCACTCGTTTTTGCTTTCACCAAAAAACTTAGAATCATACTCAAATAGATATAAGGGGACTTAGAGTGAACAAGTCGGAACTGATTGATGCTATCGCTGCATCCGCTGATATCCCGAAAGCTGCTGCTGGCCGTGCGCTGGACGCTGTAATCGAATCCGTCACTGGCGCTCTCAAGGCTGGCGACTCCGTTGTTCTGGTTGGTTTCGGTACTTTCTCCGTGACTGATCGTCCAGCTCGCATTGGTCGTAACCCACAGACCGGCAAGACTCTGGAAATCGCGGCAGCCAAAAAGCCAGGTTTCAAAGCCGGTAAAGCCCTGAAAGAAGCCGTCAACTAAGTTTGATTCAGGTTTTTACCCATCCGGGTCGGGGTCATGCCTGACTTGGCAGCGGAGCGGTAGAGCAGGCGGTTGGAATAGCTGCCTGTCACACCGGGATCGAGGGTTCGAGCCCTGTCCGCTCCGCCAGTTACGAGAAGGCGCATCCTCGGATGCGCCTTTCTTCTATCCGGATTCTACCCACGCTCCACGGTTGCCTAATTTTGAAGTTCAACCGTTTCTGGGGGACGCATGCTGCAGAATATCAGGGACAATTCACAAGGCTGGATTGCCAAGACCATTATCGGAGTCATCGTTGCACTGATGGCTCTGACCGGTTTCGACGCCATTTTCCAGGCCACGACTCACAAGAATGAGGCGGCCAAGGTCAACGGTGAAGAAATCAGCCAGAACGAGCTGAGCCAGGCGGTGGATATGCAACGCCGTCAGCTGATGCAACAACTGGGCAAGGACTTCGACGCTTCCTTGCTGGACGAAAAAATGCTGCGCGAATCGGCCCTCAAGGGTCTGATCGATCGCAAGCTGCTGCTGCAAGGCGCAGAACAATCGAAATTCGCTTTCTCCGAAGCGGCCCTGGATCAAGTGATCCTGCAGACGCCTGAATTTCAGGTCGACGGCAAGTTCAGCTCCGACCGTTTCGATCAGGTGATCCGTCAACTGGGCTACAGCCGCATGCAGTTCCGCCAGATGCTGGCTCAGGAAATGCTGATCGGCCAACTGCGCGCCGGTGTGGCAGGCAGCGGTTTCGTGACCGATGCTCAGGTGCTGGCCTTCGCCCGTCTGGAAAAACAGACCCGCGATTTCGCCACGCTGAACATCAAGGCTGACCCTTCGGCCGTGAAGCTGACCGATGACGAGGTCAAGGCTTACTACGACGAGCACGCCAAGGAATTCATGACCCCGGATCAAGTGGTCATCGATTACCTGGAGCTGAAGAAGGCTTCGTTCTTCGATCAGGTCGCCGTCAAGGACGAAGACCTGCAGGCGGCGTATCAGAAAGAGATCGCCAACCTGTCGGAACAGCGTCGTGCTGCGCACATTCTGATCGAAGTCAACGACAAGACCACCGAAGCTCAGGCCAAGGCGAAGATCGAAGAAGTCCAGGCGCGTCTGGCCAAGGGCGAGAAATTCGAAGCGCTGGCCAAGGAGTTCTCGCAGGATCCGGGTTCGGCCAACAACGGCGGTGACCTGGGTTATGCCGGTCCTGGCGTTTACGATCCGGCCTTCGAGAAAGCCCTGTACTCGCTGAACAAGGATCAGGTGTCCGAGCCGGTTCGCACCGACTTCGGTTTCCACCTGATCAAGCTGCTGGGTGTCGAGGCGCCTGAAGTGCCGACGCTGGCCAGCCTGAAAGACAAGCTGACCCGCGAGCTGAAAACCCAGCAAGTCGAGCAGCGTTTCGTCGAGGCGACCAAGCAACTGGAAGACTCTTCGTTCGAAGCATCCGACCTGGCCCAGCCAGCGCAGGATCTGAAACTGACCGTGCACACCTCCAAGCCGTTTGGCCGTGAAGGTGGCGAAGGCGTTGCAGCCAACCGTGCTGTAGTGACTGCCGCGTTCAGCACCGAAGTGCTGGAAGAGGGTGCCAACAGCACCGCTATCGAGCTGGATCCGGAAACCGTGATCGTGCTGCGCGTCAAGGAGCACCTGAAGCCTGCTCAATTGCCGCTGGAAAGCGTGGCCACCGCCATTCGCGCCCAGTTGACCAAAGAGCACGCCAGCGCGGCTGCCAAGACCAAGGCGGAGCAACTGATCGCCAGTCTGCGTGATGGCAAGACCCCGCTGGACAAGGCGGTGGACGGTCAGAGCTGGAAAGTTACCGAAGCAGCAAACCGCGCTCAGGAAGGCGTTGATCCGGCGGTGCTGCAAGCGTTGTTCCGCATGCCGAAACCGGCCGCGAAGGACAAGCCGACCTTCACCAGCGTGACGCTGGCGGACGGCAGCCTGACCATCGTGCGCCTGAACGGTGTGAATGAAGCGGCGGCTCCGACCGATGAAGAGAAAGCGCAATACCGTCGCTTCCTCGCATCGCGTGTGGGCCAGCAAGACTTCGCGGCGTACCGCAAACAGCTGGAAGCCGAAGCCGACATCAAGCGTTTCTGATGCCTGGCTGAGCCGCAAGACCCGAGCCCCGGATACAAATCCGGGGCTTTTTTATGCACGCTATCCGGCGTTCGGGAAACCATGACTCCGGGCATTGGTGGTCGCATACAGAGTCAGCAGCAACAGACCCGCGACAATCCACGGATAACTTCCGACGCCCAGGTTGTTCAGCAGCAGGCCTCCTGCAAGTCCACCGCCGGCAATGCCGACATTCCACAGGGTCACCAGCATCGATTGCGCGGTATCGGCAGCCTCCTTGGCGGTTTTCGCCAGGGCCGTCTGCAACAGCGAGGGCATCGCGCCGAACGCCAGACCCCAGACGGCGATGGCGGTGTAGACCACGCCCGGCGATTCGCGCCACAGGCCCAGTGCGATCGCCGACAGCAGGAACAGCATTGCACTGACCAGCGCCAACTGACGCAGCCAGCGATCAATCAGGCTGCCGACGATCCACAGGCTCAGTACCGACGCCAGGCCGAATACCAGCAACACTCGGTCGATTTCTCCGCCAAGTCCCGATGGCTCCAGAAATGGCGCGATGTAGGTGTACAGCAGGTTGTGCGCGACGACGTAGGACAAGGTTACAAACAACACGGATCGCACGCCCGGCAGGGTAAACACCTGGCGCAGTGGCAGGCGTTTGCCGGCGCGTTCACCGGCGAAGTCCGGTACTTGCCAACGCACCCAGATCACCAGCAGCACGGTCAGCCCGGTCATGATCGCGAAGCTCAGGCGCCAGCCGACCGCCGTGCCCAGCAGCGTCCCGGCCGGAATGCCCAGCGACAGCGCAAGGGGTGCGCCGAGCATGGCCACCGTAATGGCCCGGCCTTGCAAGTGGGGTGCGACCATCCGGCTTGCGTAGCCGGCCAGCAACGCCCACAGCAGCCCCGCGAATACGCCGGCGATCAAGCGTGCAATCAGGGTCAGCCAGTACAGCTCCGACAGCGCAGTGATGCTGTTGGCAATGGCGAACCCACCAATGGCGGACAACAGCAGCGGGCGTCGACGCCAACCCCGGGTGGCAATGGTGAGCGGAATGGCCGCCAGCATCGAACCAATGGCGTACAGCGTGACCAGTTGCCCGATCAGGGCCTGAGAGACATCAAGCCCCGCGCTCATCTTTGGCAACAGGCCGGCGGGCATCGCCTCGGTCAGCACGGTGATAAATCCGGCGGTGGCCAGTGCGAGCAATGCACCCAGCGGTAATCGTTCTGCGGGCTCGACGGTGCCGGCGAGCGTGGGGGAAGTGAGTGGCGCATCGTTCATGGGCGGGTTTCCATTTTGCCAAAGGAGACGAAGGCCATAGGGTAGGGCGCTGCACATTCGGGAAAAACAGGTTAGGGTTCCGAACATCTCGGACAAGAATGTCGTGAATCAGGGAGGGATAAATGGACAGCCTGGGCAGTATTTCGGTGTTCGTGCAGGTGGCGGAAACCCGCAGTTTTACCGAGGCCGGTCGCTTGCAGGGCGTGTCTTCGTCGGCGGTCGGCAAAAGCATCGCCCGCCTGGAGGCACGGCTCAATGTGCGCTTGTTTCACCGCACCACTCGCAGCATCACGCTGACCAGCGAAGGCGCGCTGTTTCTTGAACGTTGCCGCAAGATCCTCGCGGAGGTCGAAGCGGCTGAATTTGAAATGTGCGATGCCGCAGCGGCGCCTCACGGCAAGTTGCGGGTCAGCCTGCCGCAGGTGCATGACCTGGTGATGCCGGTCATGAACGAGTTCATGGCGCTGTATCCGCAGATCGAGCTGGATCTGGACCTGACCGATCGCATGGTGGATGTGGTGGACGAAGGTTTCGATGCGGTGATCCGAACGGGTAAACCGCGAGACTCGCGACTGATGGCACGACCGTTGGGCGAGTTTCATATGGTGTTGGTGGCCAGTCCCGCGTATCTGCGCGAGTGCGGCGAACCTCAGACCCCGGCCGAACTGACGCAGCACGCCTGCCTGCGCCATACGTTTCACGCCACGGGCAAACTGGAGTCCTGGCCGCTCAAACGCGAGGAGGGCGCGCCCGAGCCGACCCTGCCGACACGTCTGGTCAGTACCTCGATCGAAGCCGTGCGGCATGCGGCGCTGGCGGGCATGGGCATCGCCTGTCTGCCGGACTTCATGATCCATGAATCTCAGCAACAGGGTCGCCTGCAGCGCGTACTGGAGGAGCATCTGCAGCACGTCGGGCAGTTCTGGGTTTTGTGGCCGTCGAGCCGGCACGCAACTGCCAAATTGCGGGTGTTCATCGATCATTTATCGGCGCGACTTTTTCCTGTCGCTCATGACCGGTAGAGTTGTAACTGTTTTAAGACACTAATCCATACGCCGCGGGGCAGCGATCTGTTGCACAATACGCCCCGGACCGTTTTCCCCTCAGGATGTTTAATGTTGAATTCTATTCCCGTGCGTTTCATCGGGTTGGCGTTGTTGCTGACCGCCGCTGCCGGCTGCTCCAAGGACAAGCCCATCTACGAGCATGAGAATTTCGACGACTCCGGCACCTTTTCGCGCAATTACCCGGTGACCGACACCGCCAGTTGCGAAGCGGCCCGCCGAGCGTTGCTCAGCCAGGGCTACATCATTACCAGCAATGACCCGAAACTGGTCAGCGGGCACAAGAGCTTCCAGCAGACCGGCGAAACCCACCTGGAGATCAGCTTCAACGTGGTCTGCGCCGATGATGGCAGCGCCGGCCATCACGCCACCGTGTTCGCCAACGCCCTGCAAGACCGCTACGCGCTGAAGAAGACCAACAACTCGGCCAGCCTCGGTGTCGGCGTGTTGGGCTCGGTCTCGATGCCGATCGGCTCGTCTGACGATTCGATGGTCAAGGTGGCCAGTGAAACCGTGTCGTCGCAGAAGTTCTACGAGCGTTTCTTCACCCTGGTCGAGTTGTTCCTGCCGGCCGACGCGAAGAAAGCCGCGCATATCACCGAAAAACCGAAGACCGATCTGGGTGTGCCGGAAGCCAAGGCGGCGCCGGCTCCGTTGGCTCCAGCCCCTGCGACTGAACCCACCCCGGCGCCCGCTGCGGCGCCAACGCCAGCGCCTGCAGAGGCAACCCCGGTGAGCTCCGAACCGGTAGCCCCGCCGGCCGAAGCTGCACCGATCACCCCGGCACCGGTTGCCGAGCCTGCGCCCGCAACGGAAACCATCACCCCTCCGGCCAACCCGACGGACATTCCGCCGCCGTCCGAGCCGATTCCGGCCATGCCTGCGTCCGGGCAGTAAACTTCACGCCACGCCTCCGGCTCCTGTCGGACGCGTGGCGTTTTGTTGTCTCCCTTGAGCTTCTTCCTGCCAGCCCCGTCGAAAAATATCCCGCGATAAATCCCTGACCGCCTGCTACGTTTATTTCATGAAGGCCGTGTTTCATTTTTCCTTCACACGGGCACTTTATGCTCGAGGCACTGGTCATTTGTTCCAGGCCATTTCAAGCAAGCGTCAGGGGGATTACGCAATGGATGACTATCAAGAAGAACTGCTCGAATTCCAGGCCTACGAACTGGATTCACCAGAGCCTGCGGAAGACGCCACCGAGCTGTAAGGCGTCAGCCTGTCTTGCGGTGACTGCGGCGAAATTCGCCCGGTGTCTGGCCGTTCCAGCGCTTGAAGGCGCGCTGAAAAGCTTCAGCTGAGGCAAAGCCCAGCAGGTAGGCGATTTCACCGAATGCCAGTTCGGTGTCGCGGATGTAGGTCATCGCCAGATCACGGCGAGTGTCATTGAGGATCGCGCGAAACTGCGTGCCTTCCTCGGCCAGCTTTCGCCGTAACGTCCAGGTCGGCAGCTTCAGGCGTGCCGCCACTTCTTCCAGGTCCGGTTCCCGGCCACCATTGAGCAATGGCCCGAGCAATTGCGTGATGCGTTCGCGCAGGCTGCGGGTGCGAGTCAATTGCTCCAATTCCCGTTCACACAAACCGAGCAAGTGTTTCCAGGTGCTGGGGCAATGCTCCGGGTTGCGTTGGGCCAGGTCGGTGAGGCTCAGACGCAGTTGATTGTGCTCGGCGCCGAACTGGATCGGGCATTCGCCGAGCACCGCATAAGCGTCGCGATAATCCGGGCTGTCGAACTCGATCTCGATTCGCTCGGCGCGCAGCGGCTCGGGGCTGACGCCGGACAACTGATGCAGCCAGCCGGCAATGATCGAATCCACCACAAAGCGGTTGTAAGCGTTGTACGGGCTGATCGAGTAGAAGCGCAGCCACGCACCGCTGGCGTCCTCGTGGAAACTCGACTGGCCGCGATAGTTGGAACCGTACAAGGGTTCGAAGCGCGTCAGACAGCGGGCGGCTTCGCGCACGGTCGGGGCCTGCGCGGCAGTCACACCGGCCAGCCCCGCCTGACTCAAGCGACTGAGTTGGCCCATGCGCAAACCCAATGCCGGATCGCCGGTCAGCTGGATCGCGCCATGCCCCAGACGCATGTAGCGCGGGATCGACAGGCGCGCCCCGGCTTCGGCCAGCCGTGCGGCATCCAGGCCGTACTGTTCGAGCAATGGCAGCGGATCGACGTCATGGCTACGCACGGCATCGGCCAGGCTGTGGACGAAGCCCACCGACAGATCCCCGAGACGCATCGGCTGCGGTTTCATGGTTTACAGCCAAAGGTTCAGCAGGCGCGCGCCACGGGCTTCGCTGTCAGCGAATTGCTGGCCGTTGCTGCTGAGGAAACTTTGCCCGGAACTCGGTTTGTCCCAGAACTGCCCGCGCAGGAACACACTCATGCCGGCCAGCGCCTTGCTGGCCGACGGTTGCGCGGTCAGGGTCAATTGGTGCCAGGCCTGGCCCTCGCTGACGGCTCCCGGTTTCAGGCTGACCGAGTCCGGCACGCTCAAGCCTTTGTAACCCTTCCACGGTTGATCCCACACGCCATGACCTGTGATCAGCGCCGGGACCGCAATCAGTTGCGCGCCTTGCTCATCCAGTTTGCGGTAGTTGTCCGGATACCAGCTGTCTCTGCCGATGAGCACGCCGAGGCGCCCGGCCGGGGTATCGACCACATTGATCCGGGAAGCCTCGCCGGAGCTGTCGTCCTGATCGAAGATCGGGCGCATCTGCCGTTGTGGCTGGCCGAGCGGGGCACCGTCGCGGCCAAACACTACGGTGCTGTTGTACAGCTCACCACTGCCGGTCTTGAGCCGGCCATCGATGATGTTCGGTTCAGGCAATACGATCGAGCCGGCCACCAGGGTGATGTGGAATTCCTTGGCCAGGCCACCGAACAGCGCCTGATAGTTCTTGGCCATGTCCCGGGATTTCATCCGCAGGTGCGCGTCATCCAGACGGCTGCTGCCCTTGGCGCCGAGCCAGGCGCGAGCAAATTGCACCGGATTGCTCGCGGCCAGCCAGTTCATCGCTTCGGCGAGGGTGGCGGCCTGGTACAGCTCGTCTTTCTCGCCGCTGATCATCAGCCAGGTGCCGACATGCTCCGGCAGGATGACCACGGTTTTTTCATTCAACAGCCCCTGATCCTGCGCCTGCTGCAAATAGGCGGCGAGCTTGCGGTGCAGGCGTTCGGGGCTTTGGTAGTCGGTGGGGAACAGCTCGGGCTGGATGCCCAGCAGGTTGCCACGGTCGGCGGGCGTGCCCTGATCGACCGCCAGTTTGATCCGCAGGTCCGACAGGTAATGACCGGCCGGGCGGTCAGCCGCCCACATGGCGTAGAAGGTGAGCGCGGCGATGAGCGCCATGGAAAAAGTCAGGTACAGAAGTTTGCGCATGAAATCCAACAACAACCGGGTACAGGGTGTGCGGACAGGGTAGGGCGCCAGCCCCGGCTTGCCAAGGGGCGCTGCGCATTTGGATCAATAACTTGTCAGTTACGGTCATTGAGTGACAGCGATGCGACTCCTAATCTGTCGAGCATGACTGACGGGGGACGCAGAGCTCCCGCATTTTCCGTGATCGCTGCTGTGGAGTTAACGATGACCGCCACTCAATACCCGCACCTGTTGGCCCCGCTGGACCTGGGATTCACCACGCTGCGCAACCGCACCCTGATGGGCTCGATGCACACCGGCCTTGAAGAGAAGCCGGGTGGTTTCGAACGCATGGCGGCGTATTTTGCCGAGCGTGCCCGTGGCGGTGTCGGCCTGATGGTCACCGGCGGTATCGGCCCGAACGACGAGGGCGGTGTGTACTCCGGCGCAGCCAAGCTGACCACCGAGGAAGAAGCGCTCAAGCACCGCATAGTCACTCGCGCTGTGCATGATGCGGGCGGCAAGATCTGCATGCAGATCCTCCACGCCGGCCGTTATGCCTACAGCCCGAAACAGGTCGCGCCGAGCGCCATCCAGGCGCCGATCAACCCGTTCAAGCCCAAAGAGCTGGACGAGGAAGGCATCGAGAAGCAGATCAGCGATTTCGTCACCTGCTCGGTACTGGCCCAGACCGCCGAGTACGACGGCGTGGAAATCATGGGCTCGGAAGGTTATTTCATTAACCAGTTCCTCGCCGCCCACACCAACCACCGCACCGACCGTTGGGGCGGCAGCTACGAAAACCGCATGCGCCTGCCGGTGGAAATCGTACGCCGCGTACGTGAAGCGGTCGGCCCGAATTTCATCATCATCTTCCGTCTGTCGATGCTCGATCTGGTGGAAGGCGGCAGCACCTGGGAAGAAATCGTCACCCTGGCCAAAGCCATCGAGCAGGCCGGCGCGACCCTCATCAACACCGGTATCGGCTGGCACGAAGCGCGGATCCCGACCATCGCCACCAAAGTGCCGCGTGCGGCGTTCAGCAAGGTCACCGCCAAGCTGCGTGGCTCGGTGAGTATTCCGCTGATCACCACCAACCGTATCAACACCCCGGAAGTCGCCGAGCAGATCCTCGCCGAAGGCGATGCCGACATGGTCTCGATGGCGCGGCCGTTCCTCGCCGATCCGGACTTCGTCAACAAGGCAGCTGAAGGCCGCGCCGACGAAATTAACACCTGCATTGGTTGCAACCAGGCCTGCCTCGATCACACCTTCGGCGGCAAGCTCACCAGTTGCCTGGTCAACCCGCGTGCCTGCCACGAGACCGAACTCAACTACCTGCCGGTCAAGCAGATCAAGAAGATCGCCGTGGTCGGTGCCGGTCCTGCCGGTCTGTCCGCTGCCACCGTGGCCGCCGAGCGCGGGCATCAGGTGACCTTGTTTGATTCGGCCAGCGAAATCGGTGGCCAGTTCAACGTCGCGAAACGTGTGCCGGGCAAGGAAGAGTTCTACGAAACCCTGCGCTACTTCAAACGCAAACTGCAGACCACCAACGTCGAGGTGTGCCTGAACACCCGCGTCGACGTGGCGAAACTGGTCGAGGGCGGTTACGACGAAGTCATCCTGGCGACCGGCATTGCGCCGCGTCTGCCGGCGATTCCGGGTGTCGAGAACGCCAAGGTGCTGAGCTACCTGGATGTGTTGCTTGAGCGCAAACCGGTCGGCAAGCGTGTGGCGGTGATCGGCGCCGGCGGTATCGGTTTCGACGTCTCGGAATTCCTCGTCCATGAAGGCGTGGCCACCAGTCAGGATCGCGCCGCGTTCTGGAAAGAGTGGGGCATCGACACGAATCTGGAAGCCCGTGGTGGCGTGGCCGGGATCAAGGCTGCACCGCACGCACCGGCGCGTGACGTGTTCCTGCTGCAACGCAAGAAATCCAAGGTCGGCGACGGTCTGGGCAAGACCACCGGCTGGATTCACCGCACCGGTCTCAAGAACAAGCAGGTGCAGATGCTCAACAGCGTCGAATACCTGAAGATCGACGACGAAGGCCTGCACATCCGCATCGGCGAAACCGGCGAGCCGCAAGTGCTGCCGGTGGACAACATCGTCATCTGCGCCGGCCAGGATCCGCTGCGCGAGCTGCACGACGGTCTGGTCGAAGCCGGGCAGAACGTGCACCTGATCGGCGGCGCCGATGTGGCGGCCGAACTGGATGCCAAACGTGCGATCAATCAGGGTTCGCGTCTGGCCGCCGAGCTCTGATCCACCCTAGAATGCCGGCTCTTTGCACAGAGCCGGCCTTCATGTTTCTGCCTCCCACCGACTGGCTACCTCAAGCCCCCCTCGAAGCGCTTCATCTGGACTGGCTCACCGCCGCCGGCGTTGAAGTCGCGATCCTGCGTCTCGACCGGATCGATCCGCTGATCAGCGGCAACAAGTGGTTCAAACTCGTCGAACATCTCAAAGCTGCCGACCGTGCGGGCGCCGAAGGCATCATCAGCCTGGGCGGTGCGCACTCCAATCATCTGCATGCGCTGGCGGCTGCGGGCAAACGCCTGGGATTCGCAACGGTCGGGCTGTTGCGCGGGCATCAGCAGGACACGCCGACGGTGAGGGATCTGCGGGATTTCGGCATGCAGCTGCACTGGCTCGGTTACGGCGGCTATAGGGCGCGGCACGAGCCGGGGTTCTGGCAGCCGTGGCTGGCGCAGTATCCGACGCTGCATCCGGTGCCTGAAGGGGGCGGCGGGTTGCCGGGCGCGCAGGGCTGCGCGGCACTGAAGGATCAGGTCAGTCAACAACTCGGTAAGCTCGGCTGGGACGACTACCACGGTTGGTGGCTGGCCTGCGGCACGGGCACCACGCTCGCGGGATTGGTGTTGGCCGAGTCCGGACAACATGCGGTGTACGGCGCAATGGCCGTGCCCGACGATCACGGCGTCGCGGCCAATCTCGAGGCAATTGTGGGCAAGGCTGGAGGCTACGAACTGATCGACGCCAGTCGTGGCGGTTTCGCCAAGGTCGATCCGGCGTTGCTTGAATTCATCGCGCAAACCGAACAGGCCAGCGGCATTCCCCTCGAACCGCTGTACACCGGCAAAGCCTTGCTGGCGCTCAAACAACAGATCGAGGCGGGTCGCTTTGCCCGCGGTTCACGCTTGATCTTCGTCCACACCGGCGGCTTGCAGGGTCGGCGTGGATTCGACGGTTAACCCTGGCTGCGCTTGGGCATCATCCGCAGCAACGTGTTATCACGCACCACGTAATGGTGATAGATCCCCGCCAGCGCATGCAGGCCGATCAGCCAGTAGCCGATGGTGCTGATCAGCACATGCCAGTGCTCGACGTCTTTGGCGAACACCTTGTCTTCATTCACCAGCAACGGCAGGTCGAAACCGTAGAACATCACCTGATGACCTTCGGCGCTGGTGATCAGCCAGCCGAGAATCGGCATGCTGATCATGAACAGGTACAAGGCCCAGTGCATCAGGCGTGCGAGGGTAATTTGCCACTGTGGCGAAGCCGGGAAGATTTTCGGCGCCGGGCCCAGGCTGCGGGCGAACAGGCGAAACCAGACCAGCACGAACACGGTCAGCCCGAGCATGTAATGCACTTCGCGGATCAGCGTGCGGCCACCGCTGCCCTTGGGAAACAGCCCGCGCAATTCCATGCTGGCGTACACCAGCACCAACAGCACCAGCATCAGCCAGTGCAACAGGATCGACACGGTGCTGTAACGGGATTCGGAATTTGTCCACGGCATACGGCGTTCCTCACGGTTCAGGGCTCAAGCGTGCCGTTCTGCGACGGCATGCCTTAACTGTAATCCCCTTTGGCGCGTTTGCCCGAGGCTAAAAAAGCTTTCACTGAGCTGAGTCAGCGATTTGACTGAAAACGCCCATGAAAAAACGCCAGTGTCGGGCAGACACTGGCGTTTTTGTTTGCGGCAGACGGCGCTATCAGCTGCTTTGCGGCATCTCGCCGTTGGCCAGGCGCTTGTTGATGTCGGCAATCACTTCCGGCAGATCGGTGATGGTGTCGATCATGTAGTGCGGGCGCGAACCTTCGAACAGCGCGTGAATGCGCTTGCGCTCACTGGCCAAGGCGTCGCTGCCCAGTGCGCGATAGCCTTCGTAATCCAGGCCCAGCGCGTTGCCGGAGCAGATCAGCGCCACGGTCCACATGCCGGCGCGACGGCCTTCGAGAATCCCCGGCACGGTGTCGTCGATCTTCACGCAGGCGGCGACATCGTCGATGCCCAGCGCAATCACGTTGGCCAGCGCCTGGGCTGGCCATGGGCGGCCGTTCGGCACTTCGTCGGTGGCGACGACGTGGTCGGCGACGTAGCCGTTGGTGGCGGCGAGTGCCACAACCTTGTCCATCACCTGCTTCGGATAACCCGAGCAGGAACCGATCTTGATCCCTTGCTGACGCAGGTTGGCGATGGTCTCCAGCGCGCCGGGAATCAGCGCCGAATGCTCGGCGATTTTCTCGATCTGCAGCGGCATGAAGCGGTTGTAGATCGCGGTCACGTCATCGTCGGTCGGGGTGCGGCCGAACGCCTTGCGATAGCGCTCGGCAACCTGCGGCTGATCGCACAGGGTGCGGATGTGATCCCACTTGCCCATGCCCATCGGGCCACGGGCCTCTTCGATGGAAACCTGGACGTCGAACTCGGCGAAGGCTTCGACGAAGATCTGGGTCGGTGCGAAAGAACCGAAGTCGACCACGGTGCCGGCCCAGTCGAGGATGGCGGCTTGCAGCTGGGTTGGGTTGTTGTAGTTCATGGCAAAAATTCCTGTGATAACACGCAATTCGGAGTTCGCTGTCCCTGTGGGAGCGGGCTTTGAGGTGTGGTTTAAATCTCTAATACTTCCATCTCGCGCAGCACTTCACCCACCGCCGCGACGGCTTCGCGCATCTGCGCCGGGGTGACGTGGCCGATGCAGCCGACGCGGAAGGTTTCGACCTGGGTCAGCTTGCCGGGGTAGAGGATGTAACCCTTGGCCTTGACCCGTTCGTAGAAGTCCTTGAACTGGTAGCGCGGATCTTTCGGTGCGTGGAAGGTCGCGATGATCGGCGCCTGAATCGCAGCAGGCAGGAAGCTGCGCAAGCCGAGTTTGCCCATCTCTTCCATCAGTGCCTGGCAGTTGGCGGCGTAACGCGCATGCCGCGCCGGCAGGCCGCCTTCTTCGTTGTATTGCAGCAGGGCTTCATGCAACGCGGCGACCACGTGGGTCGGCGGGGTGAAGCGCCATTGGCCGGTCTTTTTCATGTAGCTGTGCTGGTCGAACAGATCCATCGCCAGCGAATGCGAATTGCCGGCGGCTGCGGCCAGAGATTCCTTGCGGGCAAACACGAAGCCCATGCCCGGTACGCCTTCCAGGCATTTACCCGATGCGGCGATCAGCGCATCGAACGGTACTTTTTGCGCATCCACCGGCAACGCGCCGAAGGAACTCATGGCATCGATGATCAGGCGTTTGCCGTGTTGCTCGACAACCTGGGCGATCTCCGGCAAAGGATTGAGAATGCCGGTGCTGGTTTCGCAATGGATCAGCGCGACGTGGGTAATGTCGCTGTCGGCATGCAGCAGGCGGTCGACGTCGGCAGCGGTGGTCGGTTCGTCTTCAGCGGTTTCGAAGGTGCTGAACGAGCGGCCGAGCACTTCGCAGATTTTCGCCAGACGCTTGCCATAGGCGCCGTTGATCAGCACCAGCACCTTGCCGTCGCGGGGGACGAGGGTGCCGATCGCGGCTTCGACAGCGAAGGTGCCGCTGCCCTGCAAAGGTACGCAGTGATGGCTGTCGGCGCCGTTGAGGATCGCCAGCAGTTGTTCGCACAGGCTGGCGGTCAGTTGGTTGAAGCGGTCATCCCATGAACCCCAGTCGACCATCATCGCCTGGCGGGTGCGGGCCGAGGTGGTCAACGGGCCGGGAGTGAGCAGGATGGGTGCGGCAGTACTCATTCGTGTGTCCTCGCGATAGCGCTGTGGGATGAAGCTACGGGGCCTACGTTGCAATTCGGCGGATCATCAATCAAATTGTTTGTTGTTATGCCAGCCATCAGTGAGGGTTATTCATGAACCTGTTCCAGCTCCGCGCCTTCGACGCCGTGGCCCGGGAAGGCAGCTTCACCCGTGCCGCCGCACGCTTGTTCATCAGCCAGCCGGCGGTCACCGGGCACATCAAGGCGCTGGAGGAGCATTACCAGATCACGCTGTTGCGACGGACGGCGCGCCGGGTCGAGCTGACAGAAGAGGGCATCAAACTGGCGGCGATCACCCGGGCGATGTTCGGTATGGCCGAAGAGGCTCAAGCGCTGCTCGAAGCCAATCGGCAGTTGCTGACAGGGCGTCTTGAGGTGGCGGCGGACGGTCCGCACATGGTCATGCCGATGCTCGCCAGCCTGCGGGCGCGATATCCGGGGATTACGGTGAATCTGCGGTTGGGCAATGCTCAGGAAACGTTGGCGGCGTTGTTGTCCGAGCATGCCGATGTGGCGGTGCTGACCGAGGTCGAGCCGCGCAAAGGGCTGCATCTGCAAGCACTGAGTGAATCGCGGATCTGCGCGCTGGTGCCGGCCGCGCATCCGTGGGCGACGCGTTCCGGCGAGGTCAGGCTCAAGGAGCTGGATCAGGTGATCATGGTGTTGCGCGAGCCGAGTTCGATTACCCGGCGCACGTTTGATCAGGCCTGTGCGCAGGCGTCGGTCAACCCACGGGTGTTGCTGGAACTGGACAGTCGCGAGGCGGTGACGGAAGCGGTGGCGGCTGAGTTGGGGGTTGGGGTGGTGTCATCGGTGGAGGTCAGTCATGACCCCCGTGTCGTCGCAATTCCCATCGCGGGAGAAGGGCTGGTGAACCGGCACATGATTGGCTGCGTGGAGCGGCGGCGAGAGTTGCGGTTGATTCAGGCGTTTTTCGGGTTGGCGCCGGTCTGAACAAGACTTTCGCGAACCATCTCGAGAAATGTCGCCACTACCCGCCGCGAACTCTGCTCGCGCAGGCACACCAGTGTCTCCGTCAATCGGCGGGTGCAATCGGTGATCGGCAGCGCGCAAACCCGTGAGTCCGCACCAAACTCCGCCGCCGACACCACACCCACGCCAATCCCCACCACCACTGCCTCCCGCGCCGCTTCCCGGCCTTCGACCTGAATCGCCGGGCGGATGCGGAAACCGGCGCGGGCCATTTCTTCTTCCAGGGTCTGGCGGGTGACCGAGCCGTGTTCGCGCAGCACCAGCGGCGTGTCGTCCAGATCCTCCAGGCAGATCGATTCACGCTCGGCCCATGGATGATGGCGCGAGACGAACGCCACCATCGGATCGTTGCGCAGCGGCACGCACAGCAGGCGTTCATCGCTGACATCGCGCCCGAGCAACGCCAGATCAGCCTGATAGTTGAACAGTCGAAACAGCGATTCATCGGTGTTACCGGTCTCGATCTTCACGCTGATCCCCGGATAGCGCTCACAAAACCGGGCAATCTGCGGCAGCACATGCACCGGTGCATCCACCGCCAGAATCAGGCTGCCGGTCTGCAAGGCCTGAGATTCCTGCAGCAACTCTTGGGCTTCGGCCTCGACCACGAACAAGCGCTGGGTGATCGCCAGCAAGCGTTCGCCCAGATCCGTCAGGCGCACCGAGCGCTTGTTGCGATGGAACAGCAACACACCGAAGCGTTCTTCCAGCTTGCGCACCTGGTCGGAAATCGCCGGTTGCGTCAGATAAAGCCGCTCGGCGGCCTTGGTGAAGCTTCCGTGCACGGCCACGGCGTGAAAGGCTTTGAGCTGCGCGTGCGAAACCGACATGGCTGATTCCTCGTTTACAGGCGATGTTCAGTAACAAGCTGAGCTTATGTGTGAAATACGATAAATCGATTTTATTTATTAAACAGTAATTGCTTTGATCGGCTCACGCCAACGCTGACTGCCCGGTCGGGCAGCGACGCTGGCCATGAGCCTGTGCGTGCAACACCAGGACTCATCTGACCGGTATCGCCGAAGGGACGGGGTGATATCGCAGTGCTCAACAATAAAAAACACAGGCGTTTACTCATCGATTCTGCCGGCACACTCACACCCTGAGGTCAGAACCACAATGAACAAGCACATCGGCACCATTGCGCGTTGGCGCATGCAGATCTTCGCTGTCACCTGGCTCGCTTACGCCGCGTTCTATTTCACCCGCAAAGCCTTTTCGGTGGCCAAACTGGGCATCGCCGAAGACCCCAGCTTCACCCTCGACAAAATGGCCATGGCCAACCTCGACGCGATTTACCTGGCGGCCTACGCCATCGGCCAGTTCACCTGGGGCATGCTCGCCGACCGCTTCGGCCCACGGGTCGTGGTGCTTGGCGGTTTGCTGATTTCCGCTGCGGCAGCGCTGGTGATGGGCAGCTTCGCCACCTTGCCGATCTTCGCCACCTGCATGCTGATTCAGGGGCTGGCACAGTCCACCGGCTGGTCGGGGCTGTGCAAGAACCTCGGCAGTTTCTTTCCTTCCGAACAACGCGGGCGAGTGCTCGGGTTGTGGAGTTCCTGTTATGCATTCGGCGGTCTGGTGGCCTCGCCGTTCGCCGGTTGGTGGGCCTACACGCTGATTGGTTCGTGGCACGCGGCGTTCATTTCCAGCGCCGCAGTGGTCGCGGTGGTGGCGGTGTTGTTCTTCATCTTCCAGCGCGACAAACCGGAAGACGTCGGCCTGCCCGCCGTAGAGCCAGAGCCGGTCATCAGCGCCGAGGAAGCCGAAGCCAACAGCAAACTCAGCGTGTGGGAACCGCTCAAGGAAATCCTGCGCAACCGTACGGTGCTGGTACTCGGGCTGGCGTATTTCCTGCTGAAACCGGCGCGTTACGCGATTCTGCTGTGGGGCCCGGTGATCGTGTTCGAACAGATGCCTTCGGTCGGCAAAGTCGGCGCGGCGATCATTCCCACCGCGTTTGAACTGGCCGGGCTGCTGGGGCCGATCATGATTGGCCTGGCCTCGGACAAACTGTTCGGTGCCCGACGCATGCCGGCCTGCGTGTTGAGTCTGCTGGCGCTGACCGTGACCCTTGCGCTGTTCATGGGCGCCTTGCACACCGGCAGCGTGATGCTGGTGGTCGCACTGTTGTTCGTCATGGGCCTGACCCTGTACGGCCCGGACTCGATGATCAGCGGCGCGGCTGCGATCGATTTCGGCAAGGCCAAGGCTGGCGCCACGGCGGCGGGATTCGTCAACGGCTGCGGCTCGGTCGGTGCGGTGCTCGGTGGTTTGCTGCCGGGCTACTTTGACTCGGTGACGGTGTTCATCGTGTTCGCCGGTTGCGCGCTGTTCTCGGCGCTGGTGCTGATTCCGCACTGGAACAGCCGCCCGGTCGGCGTCATGGAGCCACGTGCCTACGTGCCCAATCGTGCCCTGACCATCAAACCCCTGCGTAACTGAATAAACCCTGCCTCGCGGCCTGCTGCGGCATTCGCGGCAGGCTGTGCCGTGGCCGACTGACTGGAGAACTTTCATGAGACCGTTTTGGCTGGAGCAGGCTTTGCAGCTCGACACGTCCGAACCTTGCCCGCCGCTGCAAGGCGATGTGCGCACCGACGTGTGCATCGTCGGCGGCGGTTACACCGGGTTGTGGACGGCGATCATGCTCAAGCAGCAGAACCCCGAACTCGATGTGGTGCTGATCGAAGCCGACATCTGCGGCGCCGGCGCCAGTGGGCGCAACGGCGGCTGCGCGCTGTCGTGGTCGGCAAAGTATTTCACCCTCGAGCGGCTGTTCGGCGTCGAAGAGGCGGTGCGGCTGGTCAAGGAATCGGAGCGCAGCATCCACGCCATCGGCGAGTTCTGCGAGCAGTACGGCGTCGATGCCGATTACCGACTCGATGGCACGCTTTACACCGCCACCAACCGCGCGCAATGCGGCTCGACCGATGCGGTGATTGCGGCGCTGGAGCGCAATGGCATCAACTCGTTTACCCAACGGCCGGTCGCCGATGTACAGCGCATGGCCGGTTCGGAAAAACATCTGGAGGGCTGGTTCTCGCCGGCCGCCGCCAGTGTGCAGCCGGGCAAACTGGTGCGCGGCTTGCGCCGGGTGGCGTTGCAACTGGGCGTGCGAATTCATGAAGGCACGGCGATGACCGGGCTGGAGGAGGGCCGCCCGGCGCGCCTTCACACGGCGAACGGCCGGGTGACCTCCGACCGCGTGGTGCTGGCGATGAATGCGTGGATGGCCCGTGCTTTTCCGCAGTTCGAGCGTAGCGTGGCGATCGTTTCCAGCGACATGCTGATCACCGAACCGCGTCCGGATCTGTTGCAGGAAATCGGTTTGACCAGCGGCGTCACGGTGCTCGACTCGCGGATTTTCGTGCATTACTACCACAACACCCCGGACGGCCGGATCATGCTCGGCAAGGGTGGCAATACCTTCGCTTACGGCGGGCGGATGCTGCCGGTGTTCGACCAGCCATCGCCCTATACCGGATTGCTCAAGCGCAGTCTCGATGACTTCTTCCCGGCGTTCGCCGATGTGAAGGTCGACGCCACCTGGAACGGCCCTTCGGATCGCTCGGTCACCGGCCTGCCGTTCTTCGGCCAGATGAGTGCCAGCGGCAACGTCTTTTACGGTTTCGGTTATTCCGGCAGTGGCGTCGGGCCGTGCCACATGGGCGGGCAGATTCTCGCTTCGCTGGTGCAGGGCCTCGACAACCCGTGGACGCGTTCGCCGCTGGTCAACGGGCCGCTGGGTTACTTTCCGCCGGAGCCGATCCGCTACCTCGGCTCGCTGATGGTGCGCAACGCCATTCGCCGCAAGGAGCGCGCCGAGGATCACGGTCGGCGGCCCCGGCACTTCGATGTGCGTCTGGCGAAATTCGCGGCGGCGGCGGGCAAGGCCGACAAAGGTTGATCGTCAACGCGGCGGGGCGGAGCGGTTGAGCAGCCAGTCGAGCAAGAGGTCGTCGTCGGGCTCGGTTTCTTTCGGCTGTGCCGGTCGGGGTCGGCAGACGTCGAGGCAGAGGATCGGCCGGTCGGGATCGCTGTCGAGAAAACTCACCCAGACCTCGCTGCCGGCGCAGGGCAGATCTTCCCGAGGCAGGCCGCCGCCGACGTGGGGCATGACCACTGGCAACCACAGTCCTTCGCTGGCGCTGGCATCAGGTTGGTCAGGCCATAACCGCACGGCGATCCGTCCCTGATCGTCCACCTGCGCCGGTTGCCCCGGCGCGCCAAGCACTTGCGCCGGCTGATACCCCGCAATGCCCGGGCGCGGTTGTTTCGGCGGCGGGCGAAACGGGGTCGACCAGGGCAGCGCGGTGAAGTCGTTGTGATAGCGACGAACCGTCGGCACGGGATCGAGAATCGAAGGTTGCTGGCCCTGATGACGCAAATCGGTGATCAGCCACTGCTCGTTGAACGCGTTTACCGGGTGCTCCATGACTTGCAGCAGGCGCCCGCTGAGCAGTCGAGGACAATCGCTGCGGCCCTGAATCGAGCGCGACCGGCAGCGTTGGCGTTCCAGCAGGCGACGACTGCGCTGGGCCGCGTGGCGGTGCGCAGTCGGCAGAAATCCCGGTGGCGCGAAGGCACTGTCCAGTGTGTGATTGGCGGCCTCCTGGCCCGTAATCGAATGCCCTCGCTCACGCACGCCGGCAGGAATCTGAGGCAGCACCGCCTCATGGCGCTGGAACAGGCTGCTGAGGCCGGTTGCCGGCGCATCGATCTGCGTGTTGAAAGCAATCGCCGTCGGTTGCTGCGGCAGGCTCAGACTGTCATCGGCGAACACCACCACATGGCCGTCCGGCTGATGTTCGAAGTGATAGTGGATGCCTTCCTCCTCACAAAGCCGTTGCACAAAGGCCAGATCGGTTTCCTCGTACTGAATGCAGAACGGCCGCGGCGGGTAGTGGCCGACGGTCATCTCGATCCGGTAGCTGTGGGCAGGCAGGTGATGTTCGCTGAGCAGTTGCTCAAGGATGGCCGGCACGTTCAGTTGCGTGAAGACCCGGCGTACGGGATGTTGCTCCAGCGCTTGCAGATGCGGCATCAGCACCAGTTGATAGGCGATCCGGTGCGTCGCGCGGTGTTCACAACTGGCACTTTGGATGATGCCGTGAATCCCGTGGTCGTCATCCAGGTGCAGAAACGCCGCCTGATGCAGCAGCGTGCCGGGTGACCAGGCGGGCGCCAAACCCATGACTTCGATTTCAAACCGAAAGGGCTGATTCAGCGCTTCATGACCGCTGAAGCGCAGGACCGGCAGGCTTATCCCGCCTTCGGCCAGGGTCAGCGAAAACGGACTTTCCTTGTCATTGAGCATTCGGGCGGGCTCTGTTCAGGCAATACGGGCCACAGAGGGTACGAAAACACGACGTTGAATGGACGTGGCAAACCGGTTTTTCAGAATCGCCCTACAAGGCGCGTAGAAGATGTCGATGCGCATCGGAATTTTTGGTCGATTGCCGACTTTAGGCCGTATAAACTTGGCGCCATGCGTCGGCCAATAGATGTCTCGGCGCCACAGATCAAGAGAGTGAGTAATGGGCGCACAGTGGAAGGTTAAACACAAAGAAGCGGCAGCCAACGCCAAGGGCAAGATCTTCGGCAAACTGGTGAAGGAAATCACCATTGCTGCGCGTAACGGTGCCGATACCGCCACCAACGCACACCTGCGTCTGGTGGTCGAACAGGCCAAGAAAGCCTCGATGCCCAAGGAAACCCTGGACCGCGCCATCAAGAAGGGTGCTGGCCTGCTGGGCGAAACCGTTCAATACCATCGCGTGACCTACGAAGGTTTCGCACCGCATCAGGTGCCGCTGATCGTCGAGTGCGTGACCGACAACATCAACCGCACCGTGGCGGAAATCCGCGTGGCGTTCCGCAAGGGCCAACTGGGTGCTTCCGGTTCCGTTGCCTGGGACTTCAACCATGTCGGCATGATCGAAGCGTCGCCGGACACCCCGGACGCCGATCCTGAGATGGCCGCGATCGAAGCCGGCGCCCAGGATTTCGAGCCGGGCGAAGAGGGCGCGACCCTGTTCCTGACCGACCCGACTGATCTGGACTCGGTGCAGAAAGCCCTGCCGGAACAAGGCTTCACCGTGCTGTCGGCCAAACTGGGCTACCAGCCGAAGAACCCGGTCAGCGGCCTGAGCGACGAGCAGATGGCTGAAGTCGAGGCGTTCCTCGAAGGCCTGGACAACCATGACGACGTGCAGGACATGTTCGTCGGTCTGGCCGGCTGATTTTTCGAGTCAGTAACACCGCAATCGCGAGCAGGCTCGCTCCCACACTTGATCAGTGTTGTTCCCCTTTACAGGGGTGATACAAGTCGATCGTGGGAGCGAGCCCGCTCGCGATTGACCGCGCAGCGGTCATTACTGTTGCAGCACCTCAACGATCTCGCCAAACCCCGGCCGCGCCAGCACTTGCGGCTGACAGCAGCGCTGTTCCAGGGCTTCCAGCACCTGTCGCTGTTCATCGCTCAACCCCGAGTCGATGCGCGCCAGCAGTTCCCCCAGCAGAATCCCGAACGCCCGCACTTCGAGGCGTTGCAGTGCACGGGTTTCAGGCGTGTCCGCCGTGGCATGGAACGACGCCGCACCAAAATCCCCCAGCAGACAGTCGCCCTGATCGTTCAACAGAATGTTGTGTCCGTAGAGATCACCGTGGGTGATGCCGTGACGATGCAGATGCCCGGCGACCGACGCAATGCCCCGGGCGATGCGCAGGGCAACATCGGCACTGAAACGGCAATCCTCGGCATACACATCCCGTGAACAGGACGCCAGGCTCGGCAACCCGGCGAGGTTGCGGTAACTCGGATCGATCAACTGCATCACCAGGCCTTGCTGGTCATCGGGATGCTGGTCGATGCGGCCTTCGACGCGGATCAGGTTCGGGTGCAGCCCGGCGGTGATGCACGCGTTCATTTCATGCAGCGGCGAGCCGTCGCTGGTCATCTCGCCCTTGTACAACTTGACCGCCACTGGCGTGGCCGGCTGATTCGCGGGCAGCCACTGCGCCCGGTAAATGACCCCGGAAGCGCCTTCGCCCAGCCGTTGCTCCAGCTGCAGCGCCGACCAGTCGATCAGGGGCGCTTTGTCGAGGGCGGCGGCATCGGCTTCGGTTTCCAGCGGATTGCCGGCGTAGGCCAGCCAGGTCAGGCTCGGCAGGGTCAACAGCCATTGCGGCAACTCGGTCAACTGATTGGCGGCGATGCGGATCAGCTCCAGCCGATGGCACTGACTCAGTGACGGCGGCAGGGTGCGCAGGCGATTGCCGGCAAGCATGAGTTTTTGCAGCAACGGGCGCTCGCCCAGTTCCGTGGGCAGGGTTTCGATGGCGTTGTCGGTCAAGATCAGCCAGCGCAACTGCGGCGGCAGCGCCGCGCCGGGTATCTGAGTGATGCGGTTGGCCTTGAACCCGATCATCGTCAGCGCCTGGCACTGACCCAGGCACGCCGGCAATTGGGTGAACTGATTGTCGGAGCAGAACAGCACACGCAGGCGCGTCAGACGATGCAAGTCGTCCGGCAGGCTGCTCAGGGCGTTGCCGCTCAGATTGAGCACTTCCAGCGTGTCAGCCAGGTTGAAAATCTCCGGCGGAAATTCACTCAGGCCTTCGGCCAGATCCAGCCGGGTGATGCCCGACAGCTCGCCAGCGCGCAGTTGTGCAAGGGTGTGCATGAAAAGGATCGCTTTCGAGAAGGCGCGGGGCGCCGGAAATGGGCCGCATGATAACGGCAAATCAGCCCTGTTCGTGCACTTCGCGCAATTGCCCGAGCCGGCTGCGGGTGCGGGCCAGATCGATGGCCTGGCCGCCGAGGCTTTCGTGTAAGGGGAGTTGGCCGAGCAGGGTCAGGTGTTTGTCCTGGTCGTAGAGCACGTCGATCAGGTTGATAAAGCGCTGCTGGGCGGCGATCGAACATTCGCCCAGCTCCGGCAGTTCGTCGATGATCCAGTGGTCGAAGCGTCGACACAGTTCCAGATAATCCATCACCGCCGTGGGCTGTTCGCAGAGGTCGTTGAAGGTGAAACCGATGCGCCGGTCTTCGCACAGCCGCGCCTGCAAATGCCGGCTGCCGACCGCCAGAGGCAACGGCGTGGCGTCGAGTGGCGGCAGGTTCAAGGCGAGGCGCTGCGCCGGGGTGGCCGGCCAGACGTAATGGCCCTGGGTGAACATTTGATGCGCATGCCGGCGCGCCTGGGTGCGGTAATCGTGCGGGCCACCGACTTCCATGACCTGCATGCGCGCATTGATCAGGTCGATTACCGGTTTGAACCGCGCGTGGTACAGCGGGTTGGGCAGCAAACCTTCGGGCGGGTAGTTGGAGGTCACCAGCAACAGGATTCCGCGCTTGAACAGCGCCTTGAACAGACGGGTGATGAGCATCGCATCGCCGATGTCATGTACATGAAATTCATCGAAACACAGCACCCTACAGTCCGTCAGCAACGCGTCGAGGGTGACGGCGAGGGCGTCATCGCAATCGCGGTTCTCGAACATGCCCTGATGCAACTGGGCAAAGAACCCGTGGAAGTGCAGGCGGCGTTTTTGCTGGATCGGCAGCGCCTGGAAAAATCCATCCAGCAGCCAGCTCTTGCCGCGCCCGACCGCTCCGTGCAGATACAGACTGGGCGGGGTTTTCGCAGGGGTGCCAAACAACAGGCCGGCCTGATGGGCCATGCAGTCGATGACCCGCTGCTGACTGTGGCTGAGGGTGTAGCCCTGGCCATGGGCCTTTTGCCGGAAATAGTCACGCACCGATTGCGCGCTGGCGGCGCACTGGCCCGCGTTTGTAACGGAGCGTTTGCCGAAGAAATGGCGCAAGGCTGACCAGCGCTGGGTCAGACGCGAACGGTCGGGCGGTCGGGCGGGCACAGCAATCACTCCGTCATCATCGGGCCGGCTCCCGCGAGCGCGGCGGGGTAGTTTAACCAGACGGGTAGTTTTGCTTCCACTGCGCCTTATCGTTTTTCCGCAGAGCAATCTGCAGCGTGTACAGGATTTTTCAACGCTTTAAATCGACGTGTTGCCAACCTTTCGAAACAAATCCCGGCGGCTGACTGGATCCAATCGACTGGCGCAATCGGCGTCCGTTGCTAACCTGAAACACTGTAACGACAGAGACGCTGTCGCCATCAAGGAACGGGCGGTGAATGCAGGGATGGTCTGGGCATTGCTGGGCGGACTCGCGATACCGGTTCACGCCGCCGACCTTCAGGTCGAGGTGCGGGTCGATGTGCAGCGCGGTTGCCAGTTGATCGGCCAGCAACGCGAGGCCGGTATCGAGCAACTGGGCGTGCTCGATTTCGGCACCACGGCGCGGCTCGACGACCGGGACGGGCCACTCGGTGCGGCGCTGACCAATTCGCGTCTGCCACGCCTGGAATGCAACCCGGACACCCCGTACCAGTTGCGCGTCGATGGCGGCCTGCACGGTGGCATTGGCGAGGTGCGTTATATGGCGGGAGAGGCCGGCAGCAAGCCGATTCCTTATCGCCTGTATCAGGACCCTGCGCGGCGGGTGCCGCTGGTGGTGGATGTGCCGGTCAGTGGCCGGGTGCCGGACAGCGGCACGGTGGACTTGCCGTTATACGGGCGGATCGAGCGGATGGCGGAGGTGCCACGGGTCAGCCGGTATTCGGATCTGGTGAAGGTGACGGTCACCTGGTGATCGCGGAGTTTTTCAGCCATTCGGTGGGGCCGGGTGGTGCAGGGAAGGGCGTTCAATGACGAGCGCAGTGGTCGAGTAATCCTGAAGGAGTAGGGGCTCAATGATGGGCAGACACGGGCGGGTAATCGCCGCAGCCACATTGCTGTTGTTCACCGAGACCGCGGCAGCGGCAGTCAGTGGGCAGATCCTTGCGCGGCTGACGCTGATTGCCGGCTGCGAGGTGACCAACGCTACCAGCCCCGCCAGCCCGGTGGATGGGCTGGGCTCTCTCGATTTCGGCCAGCAGGGCCCGACCTGGAACGCACCGATCAAGGCCAGTCTCAGCGAAGCGGGCAGCGGCCAGCTGAATGTCGCCTGCAATCCTTCGGTCACCGGGTTTACCGTGACCATCGACGGTGGCGCCCATGGCGACGGCACCACACGCCGCCTGAGCAACGGGCGCCAGACGCTCCCTTACCAGCTGTTCCTCGATGCCTCGGGCAGCCAGAGCTACAGCATCGGTCAACAACACAATTTCGCTGTCACCAGCGGCGCACAGATACCCATCCCGGTATTTGGCTCGGTGGTGGCGAACACCCGTGCGGTACCGGCCGGTGTCTATACCGACACCCTGACGGTGACGCTCGACTGGTAACCCCGTAGAGGACGGACACCATGCGTACGATTGCATCAAGGATAGGTTTGTCGTTGCTCGGCCTGACGCTCGCTTCCAGCGTCAATGCCGCCACCACGGTCACCGGCCAGATCACCTCCAGCCTGATCCTGATCAGCAGTTGCCAGGTCAACGGTTCCGGCGGTTCTACCGGGCTGAACTTCGGTGCGTTGAACTTCGGCACCGCCAACAGCCTGTTCACCACGGCCACCGGGCAGGTGCTGGGCGGCGGGGGCGGGGCGTTGTCGATCCTGTGCTCGGCCGGCACCACGCCGACGGTCAAGGTCCGCGCCGGCGCCCATGACGGGCTCTCGCCGGGTGGTACCCGCGCGTTGTACGACGGGGTTGCCAACTATGTGCCGTACGATCTGTACACCGACGCCGGGCACTCGCAATTGCTGGCCATCGACGGGGTGATCAACCTCGCCGCCAGTACCGGTGTGGCGCAGACCGTGAACATCTACGGTCAGGCGGTGGGCAAGGCCGGGCTGCCGGCGGGCACCTACACCGACACGATTTCCGTTGAACTGACGTTCTAGTGTCATGGGCCGACATCGCTGTGCGGCGCTGCTTCTGCTGTGTGCGGGCAGCTTGCCGCTGCCGTTGGCGGCGGTGACCAGCCAGAGTTTTCAGGTCAGTGCCACGGTGACACCGGGTTGTCTGGTGGTGGGGGGCGTATCGAACTATGGCGGGCTGAATTTCGGTTCGCGTTCGGCGCTGGCTACCGGCACGGTGCAGGTCGCGTTGACCGGTGGCGTCACGCTGCAATGCACGCCGGGGGTGGCGCTGAACATGACGGTCGATGGCGGCCAGTACAACAGCGGCGGGCGACGCATGCAGATCAGTGGAGGCAGCGCGAAGGTGGCGTATGCGCTGTTTCGCGATGCGGCGTACAGCCAGAGCCTGGGCATCGGCCAGAGTGTGGCAGTGGCCTACAGCGATGCGAACAACATCAGTCTGCCGATCTACGGTCAGGTGCAATTGCCGGGCAATCAGCCCGGGGGGACATACAGCGATGTGTTGCAGGTGCAGCTGTCGTGGTGATGTGAAATGACAAGGAGCAGGTTTATGGGGTTTTTCACGTCACGCTATTCGTCCGTTTGTTGCGCCGTGCTGGCGCTGGTCATGTTCGGGACGCTCAAGGCCCAGGCCGCCAGTTCGGTGCTGATCTGGCCGATCGATCCGGTGCTGGAGGCCGATCAGCAGGCCAGTGCGCTGTGGCTGGAAAATCGCGGCACGGAAACCGCCAACCTGCAGATCCGCGTGTTCGGCTGGAGCCAGAGCGGTTTCGAAGAGCAATACCGCAATCAGCGCGAGGTGATCGGCAGCCCGCCGGTGGCGAAGATCGAGCCGGGCCAGAAGCAACTGGTGCGCCTGACCCGCACCAAGGACGTGCCGCCAGGCCAGGAACTGGCGTACCGGATCATCATCGATGAAATCCCCTCGGCTCAGCCCCCCGTTGCCGAAGACGGCAAGACCGCTGCGGCGATTCGCTTCCAGATGCGCTACTCGGTGCCGCTGTTCGCCTATGGCGCGGGTTTGTGGAGCAAGGAAGACAGCGCCCGTCAACGTGACCCCAAGGGCATCGGCCTGCCGCAACTGAGCTGGCGCACGGTGGCGGTGGAGGGGCGTCCTTATGTGGAAGTGCGCAATCAGGGCGCGGTTCATGCGCGACTGACCGACGTGGCCATAAAGCAGGGCAGCCAAAGCAAGCCGCTGGCCGAGGGATTGCTCGGCTACGTATTGCCCGGCGCGGTAATGCGCTGGCCGGCACCGGGACCGGTGACGGGAGAGCTGGCCGGGCGGATCAATGGCGCGGCGAAGGTGCAGAGCATTCCGCCGGCGCGATAGCCGTAGCGAGTCATGTCGAAGTGATCAGGCTTCGGCGCCAGCGGTTTCAGGAGGAATCAGTCCATTGACGGACGTAACACGCTAATGAGTCCAGGATGGGCTCGACGTATTCAGCGTCCGTTGTGGCTCATGACCGGCGCGTGGTGCCTGATGTTCATTCATCCATCCGGGGCCGGCGAATTGCCGCCGCCTCCCAGCGGCATGGAGGCCGTCAGCGATGCACAGTTGTTTCTGGAACTGGTGGTCAACCAGATGAATACCGGCCGGGTGGTGGCGGTGGAGCAGCGCGGCGGGCGCCTGTTCCTGCCGGCCAGCGTATTGCGCGACACCGGCATGAAGCTGCCGGAAGAGGCGGGTACCGAAGTCGATCTCGACGGCCTGCCGGGCCTGCACAGCGATTACGACAGCGTCAGCCAGCGACTGCTGCTCGACGTGCCACCGGACTGGCTGCCGGAGCAGTTCATCGGCAACCGTGAAATCTATCCGCGCACCCCGGCGCTGAGCAGTTTCGGCGCGTTGTTCAACTATGACCTGTACCTCAATGACACCGACGACGCCGGCACCTATCTGGCGGCGTGGAACGAAGTGCGGGTGTTCGACAGTTGGGGCACGTTGTCGAACACCGGGCAATATCGCCGTACGTTGTCGGGGGATGCGGTCAGCACGCTGGACAATGGTTATCTGCGTTACGACACCACCTGGCGTTACTCCGATGACGAACGGATGCTGACCTACGAGGCCGGGGACGTGGTCAGCGGCGCCTTGCCCTGGAGCAGTTCGGTGCGGCTGGGCGGTGTGCAGTTCTCAAGGGATTTTGCAGTGCGTCCGGATCTGGTGACCTATCCGCTACCGCAATTTGCCGGGGAAGCGGCGGTGCCGTCCTCGGTGGATCTGTTCATCAACGGCTACAAATCCAGCAGCACCGACCTGCAACCGGGGCCGTACACCCTGACCAACATTCCGTTTATCAACGGCGCGGGTGAGGCGGTGGTGGTGACCACCGATGCGCTGGGCCGGCAGGTGTCGACCACGGTGCCGTTCTATGTCACCAGCAGCCTGCTGCAAAAGGGCCTGAGCGATTTTTCGGTGGCCGCCGGTACGCTACGCCGGGATTACGGCCTGAAGGATTTCAGCTATGGGCCGGGCGTCACCTCGGGCAGTTTGCGTTATGGCGTCAGCGACACCTTTACTCTGGAGAGTCACGCCGAGGCGGCGGATACCCTGACGCTCGGCGGGCTGGGCGGTAACTTGCGGCTGGGCAATTTCGGGGTGCTCAACAGCGCGATCAGCCAGAGCCGTTTCGACGGCGATGGCGGTCAGCAATTGAGCCTCGGTTATCAATACAGCGGCCAACGCTACAGCTTTTCCTATCAGCGTTTGCAACGCCGCGACCGTTACGCCGACCTGACCGTGGTCGACAGCCCTTACACCACACTCAGCAAGCGCAGTGAGCAGGCGACCCTGAGCCTCAACCTCGAACGCTGGGGCAGTCTCGGCGTCGGGTATTTCGACATTCGTGCGGCAGACGAAACCCGCACACGGTTGCTCAACCTGAGCTGGAGCAAACCGCTGTGGCGCAACAGCAGTTTCTACCTGTCGGCCAACCGCGAAATCGGCGACAGCAACTGGGCGGTGCAGGCGCAACTGGTGATTCCGTTCGACCTGCGCGGCAGCCTGGCCATCAGCAGCGAACGCAGCAAGACCGGGCAGACGCAGCAACGGGTCAACTACAGTCGCGCCGTGCCGTCCGAGGGCGGGGTGGGCTTCAATCTCGGCTATGCCAAGGGCGACGGCGCCGATTACCGTCAGGCTGACGTGACCTGGCGCCTGCAATCGGTGCAGTTGCAGGCGGGCGTCTACGGCACGTCCGACGCCGAAACCCGTTGGGCCGATGCCAGCGGTTCGCTGGTATGGATGGACGATCAAGTGTTCGCTGCCAATCGCATCGATGATGCGTTCGTGGTGGTCAGCACCGACGGCTACGCGGACATTCCGGTGCGTTACGAGAACCAGCAGGTCGGCCAGACCGACCGTAACGGCCACTTGCTGGTGCCGTGGAGCAGCGCCTATTACCGCGGCAAGTACGAAATCGATCCGCTGAACCTTCCGGCCAACGTACGCAGCCCGAATGTCGAACAGCGTGTAGCGGTGCGCCGGGGCAGTGGCTATCTGCTGGAGTTTCCGCTGAGCCGGGTGATCGCCGCGAGTATCGTGCTGGTGGACGCGCAACAAAAGGAATTGCCGCTGGGCAGTGGCGTGCTGCACGAGCAGAGCGGTACGCGGACGGTGGTCGGCTGGGATGGGCTGGTCTATCTGGAAAATCTTCAGGCGCAGAATTCGCTGCGGGTGACTCTCGCGGACGGCAAGACCTGCCAGGCGCAATTCAGCGTCGACCTGCAGCAGGATGAAGTGCCGCTGATCGGCCCGCTGGTGTGCCAATGATCCGGGCGCGGTTTGCTCTGTGGCTGTTGTTGCTGTTGCCGGGACTGGCGCAGGCGCTGTGTTCGGTGGTCACCACCACACCGGCCGGGTTCGGGAACATCAGTTCGATCGCCGTGCGCACCACCTCGCAACCCAGTTCTACCCTGAACGGAGGCTTGAGTTGCACCGGTTCGCTGCTGTCTCTGTTGACCAACAATGACCATTTCTGGGCCACCGTTACCTCGACCCAGAGCGGTTTGCTCGGGCCCACCGGCGACGTGATCGGTTACACGATCTACGCCAACAACAGCACCAGTTACCCGCTGACGCGTGGCACCGCCTATGACTTCGCCCGCAACGGCATTATCGATGCCTTGGGTTTGCTGGGCGGTACGGTGCCGAAAACCGTTCCGCTGTACTTCGGTACCACCATCGGCAGCAATGTGGCGGCGGGGGTGTATACCGAGACCCTGAGCATTTTCTGGAACTGGAATTATTGTTCGGGTATCGGTGCGGGCGGGCTGTGCCTGGGCCGCGACATCAACAGCGGTACCACGACGCTGACGGTGAACCTGACGGTGTCCAACGACTGCACCATCACCGCGCCGAACATCGCTTTCGGCAGTGCGCCGGTGGTCAGCGCGTTTACCCCGGTAACCGGGCAGACCATCAACCTCGCCTGCACCAAGGGCAGTGCCTACACCGTGGGGCTGAACGACGGGCAGAATGCGCTGAGTGTCGGCGGACGGCGGCGGATGATTTCCGGCAGCAACTATCTGGCCTACGACATTTTCAAGAGTGCCGGCACCACCCGTTGGGGCAGTGTCGGCGCGGCCCGTCGGGCCAGCAGCGATGCCGAGGTCAACCCCGGCAACGGGCTGGGCACCGGCAGCCAGATCTTCAATTACAACGCGAAAATCTACACCGACCAGACCACACCGCCCGCTGGAACCTATCTGGACAATGTGGTGCTGGATGTGGGGTTCTGAACCGGCTAGAAACTCACGGATTGCTTGAGCATTTTCGCCGCCGGGGTATCGGTCGGGCTGACCATTGCGTAGTTGTAGCCCTTGCCGGACCAGTACTCCGCCTGCAGATCCCCGTCCTGGCGGCTGCCCCGGGGCAGAAAGGTATTTTTAGGTCCCGGTGGGCGCACGTAGAAACTCACCTTGTGCCCGCTCTGGTCTTCATACATCACCATCGCCGCCGGGCCTTCATCGGTGCTCAGCAGACGGCCGCTGACCGGTGCAAAACCGGCCGACGTCAGGTCCGGCAGGCGATTGGCCTGAGTGAAATAACGGTCGAGCCAACGCTGGATGTCGCCGTCACCATCGACCTTGTAGTCCGCCGGCAGAAGTCCTTGCTGGGCGATCAAGCGGTACGCCTGCAAGGCGTCCGTCATCGGTGCCGGGGGATGAAACACGGTCATGTCCCGGGCTTTCCAGCCACCGACACCGCCGAGGCTGACGGCAATCAAAAGCATTGCCGCGCTGGCCCATTGGCGGCGCGACTGGCGTTTGAGTCGCTGGCGAATCAGCGACGGATCAAGGTCCGGATTGGCCGGTTGTTGCAAGGCACCGCCGAGGGCGGCGCGCAGGTGCTGGGCGTCCTGTTGCCAGGCGCGAACCTGCGCCGCTTCGTCCGGATGGCTGGCGAGCCAGGTTTCCAGCACATGCCGGTCGGCCTCGCTGAGCTGGTGGTCGACGTAGGCGTGCAGGTCACGTTCGTTGGGGGGCAGACTGATCATTTGAGTATCCGCAAGGAAGGGCTGCTGATTTCCCCGTCGCTGAGCTGGCGCAGGGCCTGGCGAGCACGGGACAGGCGCGACATCACGGTGCCGGTGGGGACGTCGAGAATCTCGGCGACCTCCTTATAAGTCAGGCCTTCCACCGACACCATCAGCAGCAGCGCGCGCTGTTCGGTGGGCAGTCGGTCGAAGGCCTGCAAGGTCGATTGGGCAATCACGGTACGTTCCACCGAGGGCTCGGCGTCGTCGCGGCCGGTGAAGAATTCGAGCATCCGCGCATAACGCCGCGAGCGCCGATGCGCATCGAGAAACTGCCGGTACAGGATCGAAAACAGCCAGGCCCGCAGATCGCCGTCGGCGCGCTTCTCGCCCCAAGCCGACAGTGCCCGCTCGAGGCTGGCCTGTACCAGGTCGTCGGCGCTGCTGCTGTTGCGTGTCAGCGAAAGCGCGAAGCGGCGCAATCTGGGAATCAGATCGCGTAATTGCTCGTCGAGTGTATTCATGACAGGGACATGCTCTGGGCCAGAAGCGCGGTAGTGGTAGGAAAGACGCCTCTCGACACAGCTTATTCCATTCCAGGAGTTGAAAGATTTCATTACTGGCGACGTAGGAAAGTTCGCCGCGTTCTGTAGTGCGTGTAATGGATTCAAATCTCCCGGCTCAACCCGTCCGACAAGCGCAAGCAGCCATCGATGTCGCCAACAGGCAATCGATGGACGAAGCGGCTGAAACGATGATTTGAGCAAAAGGGATGTTTGAGATGCATGCAATCGTAATGAATACCCCAGCCACACCGAGCGAAGGTTATGACGCCTGGCGGACATTCGGCTGCGGCCCGGTGGCCGAGCCCGAGTTCTCGTTGATCCACCGTGCGATCGAAGCGCGGGCGGCGACTCATCCGCAGCATGTGGCCGCGCGTTTTCAGGGGCAGAGCCTTACCTATGGCGAGTTGAACCGCCAGGCCAACCGGTTGGCCAGTTTGTTGTCGAGTCATGGCGTAGCCCCGGGCGATCACGTGGCGCTGTTTGTCGAACGTTCGATCCCGATGCTGGTGGGCATGCTCGCGACCTTGAAGGTGGGGGCCGCCTATATTCCCCAGCATGTCGGCATTACTCCTGCCACGCAGTTGAGCCACATCATGTCGGTTGCTTCGACGCAGGTGGTGTTGACGCTTTCAACACTGGCCCACGGGATTCCGCTGACAGCCGGGCAGCATTGCATTCATCTGGATACGTTCATCGACTCACCGGGCTCGGCTGCCGATGACGTGAATGTGGGGGAGGACATTTCGTCACCGGATGCCCTGTGTTTTGTGTTGTTTACGTCCGGTACGACCGGCCAGCCCAACGGTGTCAGGGTAACCCAGCGCAATGTCTGCAACATTCTGCTGACCGGCCCCGGCAATCTCGGCATGGGGCCGGGCATGAACGTCGGGCAAATCCTCAATATCGCCTTTGACATGGCCGCCTGGGAAATCCTCGGCTGTCTGGCCCATGGCGCGACGCTGTTGATTCGGGGCAAGGACATTGCCGAAACCGCCGAGCAGTGTGACGTGCTGATCGCGACCCCATCGATTCTCGCCACGCTGGATCCGGAGCGCTGCAGTCAGGTGAAGGTGGTGGCCCTGGCCGGCGAACCGTGCCCGCAGCCCCTGGCTGATCGCTGGGCGTCCTTTTGCGATTTCTACAATGCTTGCGGCCCCACAGAAACCACCATCGTCAACACCATGCAGCATTACCGAGGCACGGGCCCGTTGACGATCGGCAAGCCAACGCCGAACAACACCGTGTATGTACTGGATGAAACGGGCCAACTGTGCGCGCCGGGTGAGCAGGGCGAAATGTGGGCCGGTGGCGACTGTGTGACGGCCGGGTATCTGGGCAATCCTGCCCTGACTGCCGAGCGTTACCGCCTCGATCCGTTTCTGGGACAGGGCCGCATGATGTTTCGCACCCGTGATCTGGGGCGCTGGACTGCTGACGGCGAACTGGAGCACCTGGGCCGGGTGGACGATCAGGTGAAAGTCCGGGGCTTTCGCGTTGAACTGGACTCGGTGTCGGCTGCGCTGGAGTCCGCACCGGGCTGCGAGCGCGCGGTGACCTTGAAGTTCGATAACCGTCATCTGGTGGCTTTCGTCTTCCCTGCATCCACGGACACCGATGTGGCGCGACGCCGTTGCGAGGAACGACTGGCCTATTACTGCGTGCCTTCGATGATTCTGCCGGTGGACGACATCCCGCTGACTTCAAGGGGCAAGGTCGACAAACGCTTGTTGCTTGAGCGGGCACAGGCGCATCAGGCGCAGCTCGCTGCCGCCCGGCAGGAGGCGGGGCAATGAGTCAGGTCGACGACGCTTTTGCCCTGCCACCGCGACGTCCGCTCTGGCGGCGCCTGGGAACGCTGCCGCTGTTTTCACATTACAACCGCCTGGTTGCGCTGGTGTTGCTGGCGAACCTCGGGGCGCTGGTGTACGGGATCACCGTCGGACAGTGGTGGTCGGCCTCGGAGGTTGCGTTGGAGGCATTGTCGCAGCTGGTGTTGGCGAACCTGTCGATGGCGATCCTGATTCGTCAGCAATACTTGATCAATCTGCTGTTCTGGCTGGCGACCCGGGCTCCCACGTGTTGGCCGCTGGCGATTCGTCGCTCGCTGGCCAAGGTTTATCACTTCGGCGGTTTGCACAGTGGCGGGGCGATGGCCGCGATTGTCTGGTTCGTTGCGCTGCTCGGCTCGATGATCTGGCAAAGGACCGACGGGGCAGGTGGGGTTTCGCTGACGCTGCTGGCCATCAGCGCCGCGCTTCTGGGCTTGTTGCTGCTGATGGCGATCATGGCGTTGCCGGGTATTCGCTCACGGTTTCACAACGCTTTCGAACGCACACATCGGTTCGCCGGTTGGGCGGCGCTGCTGCTGTTCTGGGGCATGACGCTGGTGTTTGCCCGGGATCGTCATCCTGGCGCCGACTTGGCGCAAGTACTGTTGACGTCCGTTTCATTCTGGATGCTGCCGCTCCTGACACTCAGCATTGCCTTGCCCTGGCTGCGCCTGCGCAAGGTGCCAGTGACGCTGGTCAAACCGTCGTCGCATGCGGTGATTGCCCGGTTCAATCACCACACACCGTTCGCCGGATCCTCTACCGCAATCAGTCGCCATCCGCTGTGGGAATGGCACTCGTTTGCCAACATTCCTGCACCGGACGAACAGGGTTTTCGCCTGATCATTTCCCGTGCCGGCGACTGGACCGGTGAACTGATCGAGCAGCCGCCGAGCCATGTCTGGGTCAAGGGCATCACCACGGCAGGCGTCGCCCATATCGAAACCCTGTTCAAGTCAGTGGTGTACGTCGCCACCGGCAGTGGCATTGGGCCGGTGCTGCCGCATCTGCTGGCGCGGCAGGTGCCGATCCACCTGATCTGGTCCACCCGCAGCCCGCGCGAGACCTATGGTGATGCGCTGGTGGAGGAAATCCTGCAGGCACAACCCGATGCCCATATCTGGGACACCGACCGGTTGGGCAAGCCGGATCTGGTGGCGCTGGCGTATGCCGCCGTTCGAACCCACGGCGCGGAAGCGGTGATCTGTATTTCCAATCAGAAGCTGACCGAGCGAGTAGTCGAGGAAATGGAGTCCCGGGGTATTCCGGCCTACGGCGCGATCTGGGATTCCTGACGGCGCGTCGGTGTTTTTCCACTCACTCCGCTATTCAAAGAGATTGCGATGAACCTATTGATTGAACGACACGGCCCCGTGGTACTGATCCGCCTCAACCGCCCGCACGCACGAAATGCGCTGGATACATCACTGATGCGCGAATTGCTGGAGGCCTTGCAACCGCTGGACAGTGATCCGGGTGTCGGATGTTTCCTCATCACCGGTACCCGGGATTATTTCGCTGCCGGAGCCGACATCAAGGAGATGTACGAAAAGTCCTGCCTGGAAATGATCGAGGAAGACCATTTCGCCGGCTGGGATGCGTTTGCCGCTCTGCGCACGCCAAAAGTCGCGGCGGTGGCGGGCTTCGCATTCGGAGGAGGCTGTGAATTGGCAATGATGTGCGACGTGATCGTGGCGGCCGAGTCCGCGAAATTCGCATTGCCGGAAATCACTCTGGGCGTGATGCCGGGCATGGGCGGTACGCAACGCCTGACCCGGTTGATTGGCCGCGCCAAAGCCATGGACATGATACTGACCGGTCGCACACTGTCCGCCCGTGAGGCCGAGCAGGCAGGGTTGGTGTCGCGGGTGACAGACGCCGATCACCTGTTGGAGCAGGCCATGGACATTGCACAGCGCATCGGCGGATTTCCCCGCACGGCGACACGGGCTGCCCGGGAAGCGGTGGACCGGGCGTCAGAGTCGGGATTGCGCGAGGGCATTCTGTTTGAACGACGCTCGTTTCACGGCCTGTTCGCGACACCTGGACAGAAGGAGGGCATGCAGGCGTTTCTGGAAAAACGCGAGCCGCGTTTCGATCAGATTTAGCCGGCCGCGATTGGACTCCGACGCCACTCCATGAAAGAAACTACAGTTCAGAGGGAATAATCCTACGAGGCGTGCGTCTCATAGCACCTTTCCCTATGGCCGATGGCCCTGGAGTCTTTCATGGTTGATCGCAGCTCACCGCCCGGCGGGCCTCAACGCCCGCCACCGAGTGCCGCGAACCTGGTGTTGCGTCTTGGCGGAATCGCCGTAGTGGTCGCAGCCCTGGCCGGGGCGTTTGCCTACGTCCATGGTTCATTTGACCCACAACGCCTGACGCCAAAAGCGTTGGTCGATGTGCTGGAAAAGAACAACGGTGTGCATCCCGGCTTTCGCCGCAATCACGCCAAAGGTGTTTGCGTGATCGGACATTTCGAGAGCAGCGGCGAGGCTCGCGCGTATTCTGTCGCGCAAGTGTTCAATGAGCCGCGCACGCCGGTGGTCGGGCGCTTTGCGTTGCCGGCCGGCAGTCCGTATGCGCCGGACAGCGCCGTACCGATCCGCAGTCTGGCGCTGCGTTTCACTCAGGCAAACGGCCAGCAGTGGCGCACCGGGATGAACAGCATGCCGGTGTTCCCGGTCGGCACGCCCGAGGCGTTCTATCAGTTGCAGCAGGCGCAATCGCCGGATCCCGCCACCGGTAAACCGGATCCGACCAAAGTGCCGGCATTTTTTGCCTCACACCCGGAAGCCGTGCCGTTTCTGACCTGGATAAAAACCGCCAAACCCTCGGCCAGTTACGCGACGGAAACCTACAACAGCGTCAACGCGTTCTATCTGGTGGATGCCAGCGGCAAGAAGCAAGCAGTGCGCTGGAGCATGACGCCTCTGGCCCAGGATGCTGCCGGTGCGACTGCGCCCGAAGGTAGCGATTTCCTTGAGAAGGATCTGGTGCAGCGCCTGGCCGAAGGGCCGCTGCGCTTTCAGTTGAACATCACCTTGGCCAATGCCGACGATCCGGTGAACGATGCGAGCAAGACCTGGCCTCCCGGTCGCAAGGTGTTGAACGCCGGCACTCTGGTGCTGGAAAAGACCCAGCCGCAACTCAGCGGCGAATGCCGTGACATCAACTACGATCCGCTGGTGCTGCCGGCCGGCATTCAGGGTTCCGACGATCCGTTGCTGGCCGCGCGCTCGGCCGGTTACGCCGATTCCTACCTGCGTCGCACCAGCGAAGTCAGCCAACTGCCAACCGGCAAAAAGGAGGCTCGCCCATGAGCACGCAACCGACTCATTTCAATCCGCTGGCGCGGTTGCTGCACTGGCTGATGGCGTTGATGATCATCGCGATGTTGTTCATCGGCGCCGGCATGGTGACCTCGGTGTCGGCGCGGCATGAATGGTTGATCAATCTGCACAAACCATTGGGCATCGCGATACTCGCTTTGGTGATCGTGCGCATTCTGGTGCGGCTCGGCACCCGTCAGCCGCCGCTGCCAGCGGATCTGCCGGGCTGGCAGGTGATGGCGGCCAAGGCCTCTCATCTGTTGTTGTATGCGCTGATGTTGGTGTTGCCGCTGCTGGGCTGGGCGATGATCAGCGCGGCTGGGGATCCGGTGATGCTCGGCACGTCGCTGCAATTGCCGCCGATCGTGCCGGCGGATGCGCAGGTGTTCGCGTTGCTGCGCAAGGCTCACGGGTATCTGGCGTATCTGTTGTTCCTGACCGTGCTGCTGCATTTGGCGGCGGCGCTGTTCCATGGCTGGGTGCGCCGCGACGAGGTGCTCGACAGCATGCTGCGGGGACGCAATCGCGGTTGATCGTGTGTCAGTCCGACGTGGCGAGGGCGCAAGCAGCCTCGCCACGTTTCTGTTTGGCCACGGTGCTCCACCAATAAAGCAGCGCGACCGTGTTGATTGCGGCACCCAGCCAGCACACGCCCGGCCATCCTGCCCAGGCGTACATGGCCGTCGAGGCGATTGAGCCCAAGGCGCTGCCAATTGAGTAAAACAGCATGTAGCCGGCGGTCAGTCGGCTCTGCGCCTCCGGGCGGACGCTGTAGATCATGCTCTGGCTGGTGACGTGTACGGCCTGCAAGCCCAGATCCAGGGTGATGACGCCAAGCAGCAGTGCCCATAACGAAGACTGGGTGAGTGCGATTGGCAGCCATGAGCCCAGCATCAGCAGCAGCGACAGGCCGCTGACCCATTGCCCCAATCCTCGATCCGCCAGATGTCCGGCTCTGGCCGCGGCCAGTGCGCCTGCCGCGCCGGCGAGTCCGAACAATCCGATTTCACTGTGGGAAAGTGACAGCGGCGGGGCGGCCAGCGGCAACACCATCGGCGTCCACAAAACCATGGCGCTGGCGAAGGTGAGCAGGGCGAGGATTGCTCGTTGGCGCAGCACCGGTTCCTCACGAAACAGGCTGAACACTGAGGCGATCAGTGCCACGTAACGCGTGCTCGGTCGTGCGTCTTCATCTTTGGGTAACACCCGAAACAGCAGCGCGGCCATCACCAGCGTCAACCCCGCCGACAGCAGATAGATCGAGCGCCAGCCGGCCAGATCAGCCATCCCCCCAGCCACCGTTCGCGCGAGCAAAATGCCGACGACGATACCGCTGGTGATCACGCCCACAACCTTTCCGCGTTGTGCCGGGACGGCCAGGGTAGCGGCGTAGGCGACCAGCACCTGGGTGACCACGGCAAGCAGGCCAGTCAGGGTGACGCCGATCAGTAGCCAGGCGCTGTTCGAGGCCAGAGCGATCATCAGCAAGGCTGCGGCGGACAATAGCGTTTGCGTGACGATCAACCGGCGGCGGTTGAGCATGTCGCCGAGGGGCACGAGCAATAACAGCCCGAGGCCGTAACCGACCTGGGTCAGCGTCATGACGATACCGATGCTGCCCGGCGACAGGCCGAAGGCGTCGGCCATCGCATCCAGCAGCGGCTGGGCGTAATACACGTTGCCCACCGCGAGGCCGCAAGCGATGGCGAAAAGCAGTACGACACCTTTATCGAGTGTTGCAGTGTTCATGTCCCGGATCCTTTCAGGTTTCAGGTTTCAATTTGAAACTTGATTGACGGTAAGTAATCCAGTTTTGATTTGCAACCTGATTGGGTAAAAGTCGTCGCAAAAAAAAGATCGCAGACAGGCTGCGATCTTTCGTGAAGCGAAAATCCGAGGGGATTAGCGCAGGGTGTCGACCATGTCTGCGATGGTGGTCAGCACGTCTTTGCCCAGTTGCTTCGAGCGTTTGCCCGACCAGCCGGTGAGCGGATTCGGCGCATCATCGTGATCCTTGAATGGCATTTCCAGGGTCAGCGACAGGCAGTCGAACTTCTGGCCGACGCTGTTGCAGGCCAGAGTCATGTTGGCCTGGCCCGGCTCGTCGCGGGTGTAGCCGTACTTGGTCTGGAAATCTTTGGTGGTGTGCTTCAGGTGGCTGCGGAAGTGCTCTTCAAGCTTCTCCAGGCGCGGGGTGTAACCCGGGTTGCCTTCGCAACCGGCAGTGAACACGTGGGGGATTTCTTCGTCGCCGTGTACGTCGAGGAACAGATCGACGCCGTACTTTTCCATCTGCTGTTGTACGAAAAGTACTTCGGGGCTGACTTCCTGACTGGCGTTCTGCCAGGCGCGGTTCAGGTCCTGGCCCATGGCATTGGTGCGCAGGTGACCGTGGAAGGCGCCGTCCGGGTTCATGTTCGGCACCAGGTACAAATCGGCGCTGGCCAGCAGTTTGTTCAGTACCGGATCGTCATGATGCTCCAGGCGTTCGATCACGCCTTCCATGAACCACTCGGCCATGTGCTCGCCGGGATGCTGCTGGGCGATGATCCAGATCTTGCGGCGACCTTCGACGCCAGTGCCTTTGCGCAGCAACTGGATGTCGCGGCCTTCGACGCTTTTGCCGGTGGCCAGCAGTTCGGTGCCGGCCTTGGTCAGTGCTTGCTCGATCAGCCAGTCATGACGGCCACGGCTGTAAGGTTCGAAATAGGCGAACCAGGCGTGGGTCTGCTCGGCTTCGAGGCAGAAGCGCAGGCTGTCGCCTTCGAATTGAGTCGGGATACGGAACCAGTTGACGTGGTCGTAGGAAGCGACCGCCTGATAGCCGGTCCAGGCTTTGTTGTAGGAAGACTGGCTGGCGTTGACCAGGCGGAACCAGTGTTCCTGATGAACATGCAGGCCGCTGGCCTTGAAGTGGAACCACTGGAAATGAGCGCTGCGGGTATCTGGCCGAATTGCCAGAACCGGGTTGAGCGGATTGCTGATGTCGATGACTTGGATGTTGCCGCTGTCGAAGTTGGCGCTGATGTCGAACGAAGATTTGGCCACGGTCATAATCGGTTCCTGAATATGATTTTTATGGCGGCTACTTTACACGCAGGACAGGGGTGAAACCGAGGGAAATTGCGGGTTGCGGCGGGGGGCGTCTTCCGTGACGCGAATGCAGCTTAGTGGCTGTGCGATTGATTCTCAAGTGCTAATTGGCATTACTTTGCCCCAATGTGGCCGGGGTCCGCTTGCCAAGCAATATTCTTTTGATATTATCCGCGCCATCGACTTTGCGGCACCCAAAGACTTCATTAGCCTGAAGCTACAAGCCAGAAAACTGGCAAAAAAAATACCCGGCAAAAAGCCGGGTCAAAAACCGTGATTAGCCTGATGAGGAGATAGTCCAGAAGACCGACCTAAGGTCTCTGGTCCATCGACTGATCTCGCGACCAGTTGCTTGCAATAATAATCATTATCATTTGCAAGTCAAATGTTTTTATCTGCGCGATTGGAAAATTCTTTCCCGTCCGTCCGAACTTCCGTCTTCAGCGAACTGCGCCATCGAGCGAGTGATCAACCATCGCCCGCGCCATGTCCACCATGTGCACGACCGAAAACGCCAGATCCCGACTCACGCCCTGCAAGCCGTCCGCCGCCTTGAACGCCGTCGCTGCTGCACATCGCAGCAGATCGGAGGCGTGGACCAGGGATTCTTCGCCGCTCAGATTGCTGTTTACGCCGAAAAAGCGCTCATCCACTTCCGGTTCTGACAAAGCTGGTTTCAAGTAATAGTCCAACGCCCGTTGCGCAGCGGCGCACCCTTGCGGGGACGTGAAGGTGGTGTCCATTTGCAGGTCGGGCAAGTCTTTGCTGGTGATATTCATGGTGAAAGGTCACTCCTTGGTCGATTCAAATCCGTGACTCAAGCATAGTACTATCAGTATTTGTGACCAGAATTTAAATACTACAATATGTGTTTTGCCGGCCGCAGGCGTCCACGTATGGTGCCGCACATGGATAAATGGATTGAGTTGGTCAAGGCCAAAATGAGTGAGCTCAACGTCACTCAAGTCGAGCTCGGCGAGCGTGTCGGCATGTCTCAGGGCGGTATCGGCCATTGGCTGAACAAGCGCCGCGAGCCCGGCATCACGCAGATGAACCGCGTGCTGAAAGCGCTGGGCATGGAGTATCTCGAGGTCGCGGTGGTGATTCGCGAACCGCAGATCGATGCGGATGACGAAATGCCTCTGGCGCAGAAGTACAACCCTTACTTTCGCTACCCGGTCAGCGAGTGGAATGCGCCGGTCGAGGCCCGTGAAAGCCAGCCAGCGTATTCGAGTGCCAAGGACAAGCGGCGTTTTGAACTGACGGATTACCACGCCCGTGGCCCGGCGTTCTGGCTTACCGTGATGGGGAATGCGATGACTGCGCCCACGGGGCAGAGCATCGGCGAAGGGATGATGATTCTGGTGGACCCGGCGCTGGAAGCCGAGCCCGGAAAACTGGTGATCGCCCAGTGGCCGGACAGCGACGAGGCGATTTTCCGCAAACTGATCGAAGAGGGCGGCCAGCGTTACCTGGTGCCGCTCAATCCGACCTGGCCGAAAGCCTTGTTGACCGACGAGTGCCGAATTATCGGCGTCGTGGTTCAGGCAACGGCCAAATACTAGTCAGATCGATCCTCGCCAGGCGTAGGATCGATCCATCTTTCAAGCTTCTTCCAGTTCGACCAGTGCGCTGCCTTCGCTGACCATTTCGCCTTCCTGGCAATACAGCGCCTTGATCACCCCGGCGTGGGGCGCGCGGATGCTGTGCTCCATCTTCATCGCTTCCAGCACCACCAATTGAGCGCCGGCTTCAACCGATTGCCCGGCCTCCACCAGCACCCGCACGATGCTGCCGTTCATCGGCGCCGTCAGACCGCCTTGATGGCTATGGCTGGCTTCGACAGCGCTGATCGGGTCGTACGTTTCAACGCGCCGCAATTCACCGTCCCATTGCAGAAACAGAACCTCTCCACGACGAATCGCACGCAGTTGTCGGCGCAGCCCATCGTGCTCGACCACCAGTTGTTCACCGATCAGTTTTGCACTGCCGCCAGCACCGAGCGTCAACGCCCGATCCTGCCCCTCGCAACTCAAATGAAGTGCGATTTCACGAGGCAACCCCGCGCGCAAACCACTGTGTAGCGCCCAAGGCGAAGCCGGATCATCCGCCCGAGCTGTCTCCGGCAGGCTCTGCGCAAAAGCCTGCGCCGCCGCATTCCAAAATTCATCGCTCAGCGCAGCAGGTGTTGGCAGCAACTGATCCTGATAACGCGGAATGAACCCGGTATCCAGTTCCGCCGCCGCAAACGCCGGATGCCCGATGATCCGCCGCAGGAAGTTGATGTTGGTCTTCAACCCGCCAATCGCAAACTCGTCGAGCATGCTCAGCAGCCGTAAACGCGCCTGCTCACGATCTTCGCCCCAGGCAATCAGCTTGCCGAGCATCGGGTCATAGAACGGCGAAATCTCATCGCCTTCCTCAACACCGCTGTCCACACGGCGCCCCGGTCCTGCGGCGGATTCGCGATACAGATCCAGACGCCCGGTTGCCGGCAGAAAGTCATTCGACGGATCTTCTGCGTACAACCGCACTTCAATCGCATGCCCGTTCAGCGGCACTTGATCCTGAGTGATCGGCAGTGCTTCGCCGCGGGCAACGCGAATCTGCCAGGCCACCAGATCGAACCCGGTGATGGCTTCGGTGACCGGGTGTTCGACCTGCAGCCGCGTGTTCATCTCCATGAAGAAGAACTCGCCGCGAGCGTCCAGCAGAAACTCCACCGTGCCGGCACCGACGTAACCGATGGCCTGCGCCGAACGCACCGCCGCTTCGCCCATCGCCCGACGCAGTTCCGGGCTCAAACCCGGTGCCGGCGCTTCCTCGACAACCTTCTGGTGCCGGCGCTGGATCGAGCAATCGCGCTCGTTCAGGTACAGGCAATTGCCATGCTGATCGGCAAACACCTGGATTTCCACGTGGCGCGGCTTGAGCAGGTATTTTTCCACCAGCATCCGCGAATCGCCGAACGACGACTGTGCTTCACGCTGTGCGGAGGCCAGCGCTTCAGCCAGTTGACTGACGTCCTCGACGACCTTCATGCCTTTACCGCCACCGCCAGCGGTGGCTTTGAGCAGCACCGGATAGCCGATGCGCTCGCAAGCATCGCGGAAAGTGTCCAGATCCTGGGCTTCGCCGTGATAACCCGGCACCAGCGGCACGCCAGCCGTTTCCATCAAGGCTTTGGCGGCGGATTTGCTGCCCATCGCGTCGATGGCCGAGGCGGGCGGGCCGAGGAAGATCAGGCCGGCCGCTTCGATGGCGCGAGCAAACCCGGCGTTCTCCGACAGAAAGCCATAACCCGGGTGAATCGCCTGAGCGCCGCTGGCCTTGGCCGCTGCGATCAGTTTGTCGATTTGCAAGTAACTGTCGGCCGCTTTGCTGCCGCCCAGATCAACGCGGATATCAGCTTCACGGCTGTGCCGCGCTTCACGGTCAGTGGCGCTGTGCACGGCGACGGTGGTCATGCCCAGCGCCTTGGCGGTACGCATGACCCGGCAAGCGATTTCGCCACGGTTGGCCACCAGCAGGGTGGTGAGAACAGGTGCGCTCATCAACGCGGCTCCTTGGTGGTGGTTGCGGCTTGCCAGCTCGGTGGACGTTTCTGCAGAAAGGCTCGCAGACCTTCCTGGCCTTCCGGGCTGACACGGATGCGGGCGATGGCGTTCTCGGTGTAACGGCGCAGGGCCGGGGTCAGCGCGCCGTTGCCGACTTCACGCAACAGATCCTTGCTGGCGCGCATGGCGGCGGGGCTGTTGAGCAGAAGGTTGTCGATCCATTGCTCGACTTTCTGTTCTAGCTCGGTTGCCGGATAGCTTTCCGACAACAAACCGATTTCCCGCGCCCGCTGTCCGCCGAATCGCTCGGCCGTCAGCGCATAACGCCGCGCCGCGCGCTCGCCGATGGCTTGCACCACAAACGGACTGATCACCGCCGGCGCCAGGCCAATACGTACTTCCGACAGACAGAACTGCGCGTCATCGGCGCCAATCGCCATGTCGCAGCAACTGATCAGGCCCAGCGCGCCACCGAACGCCGCGCCTTGCACCACGGCCACGGTCGGGATTTTCAGTTTGGCGAGGTTGTACATCAGCTCCGCCAGTTCCCGGGCGTCGTCGAGGTTGGTGTGGTAATCGAGTTCGGCCGATTGCTGCATCCAGGCCAGATCCGCGCCAGCGCTGAAGTGTTTGCCGCGTCCGCGCACCAGCAAGAAACGCAGGCTGGCGTCGCTGGCAACCTTGTCCAGCGCCAGAATCAGTTCGCGGATCATCTCGGCGTTGAACGCGTTGTTCTTTTCTTCGCGGCTCAGCCACAAGGTCGCGAAACCCCGTGGATCGCTGTGCAATTCGAGGGTGTTGAAGTCGCTCATGAGGTTCTCCCGATCACATCCGGAACACGCCGAAGCGGCTCGGTTCGATAGGCGCGTTCAACGACGCGGACAAGGCCAGGGCCAGTACATCGCGGGTCTGCGCCGGGTCGATGACACCGTCGTCCCACAGTCGTGCGCTGGAGTAGTAGGGGTGACCCTGTTCTTCGTACTGGTCGAGAATCGGTTGCTTGATCTCGCTTTCCTGTTCCGCACTGAACGCCTGACCGCTGCGTTCGGCCTGCTCGCGCTTGACCTGAACCAGCACGCCGGCCGCCTGTTCGGCGCCCATCACGCCGATCCGCGCGTTCGGCCACATCCACAGGAAACGCGGATCGTAGGCCCGCCCGCACATGCCGTAGTTGCCTGCGCCGAAGCTGCCGCCGATGATCACGGTGAATTTTGGCACCTTGGCGCACGCCACGGCGGTCACCAGTTTGGCGCCGTGTTTGGCGATGCCGCCGGCTTCGTATTTCTGGCCGACCATGAAGCCGGTGATGTTCTGCAGGAACAGCAGCGGGATGCCGCGCTGGCAGGCCAGTTCGATGAAGTGCGCGCCTTTCTGCGCGGCTTCGGCGAACAGGATGCCGTTGTTGGCGAGGATCGCGATCGGGTAGCCGTGCAGATGGGCGAAGCCGCACACCAGCGTCGTCCCGAACAGCGCTTTGAATTCATCGAACACCGAACCGTCGACCAGTCGCGCAATCACTTCGCGCACATCGAACGGCTGCTTGGCATCTGCCGACACCACGCCGTACAACTCGTCGCTGGCGTACAGCGGCGCAATCGGCGCGCGCTGCTGCACTTCGCCGAGCTTGCGCCAGTTGAGGTTGGCGACGCTGCGGCGGGCGAGGGCGAGGGCATGCTCATCGCTTTCGGCGTAGTGGTCGGCAACCCCGGACGTCTTGCAATGCACATCGGCCCCGCCGAGTTCTTCGGCGCTGACCACTTCACCGGTCGCGGCTTTTACCAATGGCGGGCCGGCGAGGAAGATCGTAGCCTGATTGCGCACCATGATCGCTTCGTCGGCCATCGCCGGCACATAGGCGCCGCCGGCGGTGCAGGAACCCATGACCACGGCAATCTGCGGAATGCCCATGGCGCTCATGTTGGCCTGGTTGAAGAAGATTCGCCCGAAGTGCTCGCGATCCGGGAACACTTCGTCCTGACGCGGCAGGTTGGCGCCGCCCGAATCCACCAGATAAATGCACGGCAGACGGTTTTGCTGGGCGATGGTTTGGGCGCGCAGGTGTTTCTTCACGGTCAGCGGATAGTACGAACCACCTTTCACGGTCGCGTCGTTGGCGACGATCATGCACTCGACGCCTTCCACGCGACCGATCCCGGCAATCACGCCAGCGGCCGGCACGTCTTCGCCATACACAGCGTGGGCGGCCAACTGACTGATTTCCAGAAACGGCGAGCCCGGATCGAGCAAGCGGTTGATCCGCTCACGCGGCAGCAGTTTGCCGCGCGAGGTGTGACGTTCCTGAGCTTTCGCGCCGCCGCCCTGGGCCACTTGGGCGAGCAGGGTGTGCAGGGCGTCGACCTGTTTGAGCATCGCCGCGCTGTTGGCGGCGAACTCCGCTGAACGAGGGTTGAGCTGGGTATGCAGGATAGCCATGGACAGCTCCGTTTAGCGGGTTTCGTTGAACAGTTCGCGACCGATCAGCATGCGACGGATCTCACTGGTACCGGCACCGATTTCGTACAGCTTGGCGTCACGTAGCAGACGGCCGGCCGGGAATTCGTTGATGTAGCCGTTGCCGCCGAGAATCTGGATCGCGTCGAGGGCCATTTGCGTGGCGCGTTCGGCGGTGTAGAGGATCACGCCGGCAGCGTCCTTGCGCGTGGTTTCGTTGCGCTCGCAGGCCTGGGCCACGGCGTAGAGGTAGGCGCGGCTGGCGTTGAGTTGGGTGTACATGTCGGCGACTTTGCCCTGGATAAGCTGGAATTCGCCGATGCTCTGGCCGAACTGCTTGCGGTCATGGATGTACGGCACGATCAGGTCCATGCACGACTGCATGATCCCGGTCGGGCCACCGGACAGCACGACGCGTTCGTAATCGAGGCCGCTCATCAGCACTTTCACGCCGCCGTTGAGCACGCCGAGGATGTTTTCTTCCGGCACTTCGACATCATCGAAGAACAGCTCGCAGGTGTTGGAGCCGCGCATGCCGAGCTTGTCGAACTTGTTGCTGCGGCTGAAGCCTTTCCAGTCACGTTCGACGATGAACGCGGTGATGCCGTGCGGACCTTTTTCCAGGTCGGTCTTGGCGTAGATCACGTAAGTGTTGGCGTCGGGACCGTTGGTGATCCAGGTCTTGCTGCCGTTGAGCACGAAACGGTCGCCGCGTTTATCGGCGCGCAGTTTCATCGAGACCACGTCGGAACCGGCGTTTGGCTCGCTCATCGCCAGAGCGCCGACGTGTTCGCCGCTGATCAGCTTCGGCAGGTATTTGGTTTTCTGTTCGTGATTGCCGTTGCGGTTGATCTGGTTCACGCAGAGGTTGGAGTGGGCGCCGTAGGACAACGCCACGGAAGCCGAGCCGCGGCTGATTTCTTCCATCGCCACGACGTGCGCCAGGTAACCCAGGCCAGCGCCGCCGTACTCTTCCGGCACGGTGATCCCGAGCAGGCCCATGTCACCAAACTTGCACCACAGATCGGCAGGGAACAGGTTGTCGCTGTCGATCTGCGCGGCACGGGGGGCGATCTCCTTGGCGACAAAGGACTGAACCTGATCGCGCAGCATGTCGATGGTTTCGCCGAGGGCAAAGTTCAGGGATGGGTAGCTCATGGGTCACCTTTTGGCTTTTTTGTAGGGTGGGGAGAAGGGCGTTTCAGTTCTCACCTTTACGTTAACGTAAGCCTGTGACGAATGGCTGTCAATCACCCTTTACGTTAACGTCAACTTGAGCGAGAGTAGGGCCAGTTCTGAATGGTCGGAGCTCATATGGCTCCGGTCCAACACCCACTAATAAAGACAATAGGGGTCGTCATGGATCAACCCAGTGCAAACCCGCAGCGCAGCTACACCCGCGGTTCCCAGAGCAAAGCCTTGCTGGCGATGACCATCGGGCAGAAGTTCGACGAGACCGTCGCGCAGTACCCGGACGGCGAGGCGCTGGTGGTGCGCCATCAGCAGCTGCGTTACACCTGGCGGCAACTGGCCGACGCGGTGGACGTGCATGCCAGAGCGCTGCTGGCGTTGGGTTTGCAGGCCGGTGACCGGCTCGGCATCTGGGCACCGAATTGCGCTCAGTGGTGCATCACTCAGTTCGCCACCGCGAAGCTCGGCGTAATCCTGGTCAACATCAACCCGGCCTACCGCAGCTCCGAACTCGAATACGTGCTCAAGCAATCCGGCTGCCAATGGTTGGTCTGCGCCGGGGCGTTCAAGAGCTCCAACTATCACGGCATGTTGCAAGGCTTGCTTCCGGAACTGGCCGAGCAATCCATCGGCGAACTGCGCAGTGAGCGCCTGCCGGAGTTGCGCGGCTTGATCAGCCTTGATCCCCAGCCGCCTTCGGGTTTTCTCCCGTGGTCGCAACTGGCCGATCTGGCCGCCAGTGTCTCTCCAGAACAATTGCGTGAACGCAGCGACAGCCTGCACTTCGACCAACCCGTCAACATCCAGTACACCTCTGGTACCACCGGTTTCCCCAAGGGCGCGACCCTCAGTCACTACAACATCCTCAACAACGGTTACATGGTCGGCGAAAGTCTCGGCCTGACCGCTGCTGATCGCCTGGTGATCCCGGTGCCGCTGTATCACTGCTTCGGCATGGTCATGGGCAACCTCGGCTGCATCACCCACGGCAGCACCATGATTTACCCCAACGATGCCTTCGATCCGCTGCTGACCCTGAGCACCGTCGCCGAAGAAAAAGCTACCGCGCTGTACGGCGTGCCGACCATGTTCATCGCCATGCTCGATCAGCCACAACGTGCTGAATTCGACCTGTCGACCCTGCGCACCGGGATCATGGCCGGCGCGACTTGCCCAATCGAAGTGATGCGCCGGGTCATCAACGAGATGCACATGAGCGAAGTGCAGATCGCCTACGGCATGACCGAAACCAGCCCGGTCTCGCTGCAGACCGGCCCATCCGACGAACTGGAGCTGCGCGTCACCACCGTCGGCCGCACCCAGCCACAACTCGAAAGCAAAATCATCGACGAGGCCGGCAACCCGGTGCCACGCGGCACCATCGGCGAACTGTGCACCCGTGGTTACAGCGTGATGCTCGGCTACTGGAACAACCCGAATGCCACCGCCGAAGCCATCGACGCAGCAGGCTGGATGCACACCGGCGACCTGGCGAGCATGAACGACGAGGGTTATGTGTGCATCGCCGGCCGTAACAAGGACATGATCATCCGTGGCGGCGAGAACATTTACCCGCGTGAACTGGAAGAGTTCTTCTTCACCCATCCAGCGGTGGCGGACGTGCAGGTGATCGGCATTCCTTGCTCGCGTTACGGCGAGGAAATCGTCGCCTGGATCAAATTCCATCCCGGCCACAGCGCGACCGAACAAGAACTGCAAGCGTGGTGCAAGGAGCGCATCGCCCACTTCAAGACGCCGCGGTACTTCAAGTTTGTCGAGGAGTTTCCGATGACGGTGACGGGCAAGATCCAGAAATTCCGGATGCGTGAGATCAGTATCGAGGAGTTACGTAGCAACGAGGGCTGACGATTAGAGCTTTCGAAGCCAGGGCGCGCACCCTGGCTTCGAAAGCGGCGCTTATTGCTTTACTTCTACATTTTCCAACGCCTGATTAACCGCTAACTCCCCCAACATCACCACTTGCGCAATGCCCAACAGGGTCTTGCGGTTCGGCCCTTCCAGCAGGCCGGCAAAGTCACCGAGCATGACCGTGGCTGACGCGAGGGATTCGCAGGCGTTGGCCAGCAAGGATTCCGTGTCGGTTTGCGGGTTGACCATGAACATGTCGTTTGGGGTGTAGGGTGTGGCCATGATCCGGGCTGCGGGTGTCAGGTAATAGTCGAGGGCGCGTTCGGCGGCGTCGTGGAGCTTTCTAGAATCGGGAAACTCGTAGGGGGACACCGGATCTTCTAACGGTGGAATGACGGTCTTGGACATCAGCTGGAACTCCGGAAAAGAGTCGCTTGAGGATTTTTATAGACGGCTGCCAGGCAGTGAGGGGACAAGCCCCTCACCGAGGCGGCAACTACCGCGAGACGTGATGGTTATCCAGCACACGATTGACCAGCAGCTCACTCAGCATGATGACCTGCTGCAGAATCTGCATCGCCTTGCGCTGCGACGGATCGACGGTTTCGCCAATATCCCGGGCCATGTCACTGGCCGACGACAGCGTTTCGCACGCTTCGACCAGCAGCGTTTCGTCATCCATCGTTGGATTGACCAGATAGATCTTGCCGGGCTTGCGCGATGGCTTGGACGTCTTCTGCGCCCCAGGATCGAGGTAATGATTGATCGCCCGCTCGGTGGCCGTTTTTATGTTTTCGGCTTCGAGTGCGGCGTCGTAGGGGATTGAATCGGTTTCTGGTGGGTTTGGTGTGGCTTTGAACATACGTGTAACTCCTATCGCAGATCTCAGGGAGCCATCACCCACGCTACCAAACGATGGGTGGCGGCCATACGCGGGTTGGTAGACCGGCTGCAATAGGAACCCGGCGCTCACGAATGAGCCCCACGCATGACCACCATAAAACAGAGCCCCCAAAAGGGCCTGCATACGGTGTTGCCATACAGCTATTACAGACGGGCTACCAAACCCGATCACTGTTTTTCAGTGACAGGGAAACGATATAGCCCACCCCATAGCCGCGTAAGCCGGCGGATTCTGGCGTACGCGTAGGCAACGACGCAAGGTGTTGTAGCCCTCGTGGCGTAACGGTTCGTGTACTTTAAACGCCCATGCGGCGTCGTGTTTACACACAGCGAAAGCCGTAAACCCTCCGTGTTTTTTTGGAGATTACTTGTATGTGGGGGCTAGATCGAGAAGGGGGAGGAGATCCGTCGCGGACAATTTCAGAACGCCAGACAGCACAAAGGGGAGCCGAAGCTCCCCTTTAATTTTGTCGTCGCGTGCTCTTTTTTATTATTGAGGGGCGGTCTGTTGTTGTTTTTGGCAACCGTGGCCCTTTACCGCTGTTTTTTGGCGACCCCCATCCGGGGTCAAGAGCAAACGTATTTTTTTGAGCGCTGATCTGCTTTCTCGCCAAGCGATCCAACCGATTCGGGAGCTACCTGAAGGTAGTTTTATTGTTCTCTGCCCGGTTGCGGGTCATTCTGAGGAATACCCTGAAAAGCACACCTTCTCCAAAAAAATCTGTTAGCTGCGTCTCTGCCGTGTTGTTTTTGTTATGTCAGAGTCGGTACGTCTTATTTTTATTGGTTTGCTGCTTTTTATTCTTGTTATGCCATAGAGATAGCAGAAGCCGTGCCAACTTTTAAAAAACCTTTTAAATCAAGGGTTTGAGATTTTTGAAGGATTTATCCTTCAGGCAAAACCAGACAATTTGTTTCCGTGTTACTCGCTTGTGCCCACGTTTCGCGCTCGGCGGTAACACCATCCCCTCACTGTGCGCTACGGGCCTTGGCCACGCGCGAACCGGTCGGGCGACCCAGCACCGCACTGATCTGCTGGCCGGCGGCAATCAAGGCGTCGAGGTCGATACCGGTCTCGATCCCCAGGCCGTTGAGCAGGTACACCACGTCTTCGGTGGCGACGTTACCGCTGGCGCCCTTGGCGTACGGGCAGCCGCCGAGGCCGGCGATCGAGCTGTCGAACACCGCGATGCCTTCCAGCAGGCTGGCGTAGATGTTTGCCATGGCCTGGCCGTAGGTGTCGTGGAAGTGGCCGGCGAGTTTCTCTCGCGGCACCTGCTTCGACACCACTTCGAACAGCCGGCGGGTGGCGCCCGCGGTGCCGGTGCCGATGGTGTCACCCAGCGACACTTCGTAGCAGCCCATCGCGTACAGCTCGCGGGCGACCATGGCCACTTGTTCCGGGGCGACCTCGCCTTCATAAGGGCAGCCCAGCACGCAGGACACGTAACCGCGCACGGTAACGCCGTGCTGTTTCGCCGATTCCATGATCGGCGCGAACCGCGCCAGGCTTTCGCTGATCGAGCAATTGATGTTGCGTTGCGAAAACGCTTCGGAAGCAGCGGCAAACACCGCAACTTCCTTGACCCCGGCCGCCAGCGCATCTTCAAAGCCGCGCAGGTTCGGCGCCAGCGCGCCGTAGGTCACGCCGGGCCTGCGCTGGATCTGCGCGAACACGTCGGAGGAACCGGCCATCTGCGGCACCCACTTGGGCGAGACGAAACTGCCGACTTCTATATAGCCGAGGCCGGCGGCGCTCAAGGCGTCGACCAGTTGCACCTTGTCGGCGACGCTGATGGGCTGGGCTTCGTTCTGCAGGCCGTCACGCGGGCCGACTTCGATCAGGCGTACTTGGGAGGGGAGGGACATGGCGTTGACCTGTTGTAGTTGTCGGGAGGCTACTGCGCGACTTGCTGACTCTTGAGCGTCTGCTCCAGCGCTTGCACGCAGCGTTCTTCGGCGGTGTCGAGTTCCAGCTTCATCTGTTCGATGTCCAGCAGTTGCTGTTCAAGCTGTTCCCGGCGTTCGCTGATTTTCGCCAGCATGCTGTTGAGTTGTTTGGTGTTACCGCTGGAAGGGTCGTAGAGCTCGATCAGCTCGCGGCACTCGGCCAGGGAAAAACCGATGCGCTTGCCCCGCAGGATCAGCTTCAGGCTGACCTTGTCGCGCGGCGAATAGATGCGTTCCTGGCCTCGGCGCTCAGGGCTGAGCAGGCCTTGTTCTTCATAGAAACGGATCGCCCGGGTGGTGATGTCCAGCTCGCGGGCGAGGTCGGAAATGCTATAGGTCTGGCTACTCATGAAAGCGCTCGAAGGAGGGTCTTGGCGCTAAGCTAATGGCAGGTTGACGTTTACGTCAAGTAGCGGGGGCCTGCAGCTTGTCGAGCTTCTTCTCGTGCGCTGTCACTTGCTGGCACAACTCGATCATCTGCTCGCGCATCCAGCGGTTGGCCGGGTCCTGATCGGTGCTTTCGTGCCAGTACAAATGGGTTTCCACCGGCGGCACATCGTTGACCGGCAGATTGAACGCATGCAGGTCATGGCGGCGGGCGAAACGCTCCGGCACGGTCATCACCATGTCGGTCTGCTGCAACACCTGGGACGCCATCAAGTAGTGCTGCGAGCGCAGGGCTATCTTGCGCTGGATGCCCATTTTGCCCAGCGCCAGATCGACGTGGCCCAGGCCACTGCGCCGGCTGGAAATATGAATGTGGGTCAGCGACAGGTAATCGTCGAGGGTGAATTTTTCCTTGGTCGCCAGCGGATGGCCCTTGCGCATCGCGCAGACGTAACGGTCTTCCATCAGCTTGACGTGGCGCACCTGCGGGTCGGTGTTGAGCGGCGCATCCACGGCAAAGTCGAGACGCCCGGCGGCCAGTTCCTTGGTGGTTTCCCGGCGTTTGGATAGAAAGCTCTCGATGATCACTGTCGGCGCCAGACGACGCAGGCGCTGGAACAGTGGCGGCAGAATCACAGCTTCCGTCAGGTCAGTCATGCTGATGCGGTAAGTCTTGACCGCTTGCGAGGGGTTGAAGATCCGGCTTTCCTGAACCGATACCCGCAGCAGCGACAGCGCATTGCGCACCGGGCCGATGATGTTCTGCGCCATGGGCGTCGGCACCATGCCCTGGGCGGTGCGCACGAAGAGCGGGTCGTTGAAGGTCTCGCGCAACCGCGCCAATGCGTTGGAAACCGCTGGCTGGGTTATGCCGACAATCTGCCCGGCGCGGGTCAGGTTGGCTTCGGTGTAGATCGCGTCGAAGACGATGAAAAGGTTGAGGTCGACCTTGCTCAGATTCATTACGCGGCTCTCTTGTTATAGGTGCTTGTTATAGATGGATGGCGCGGGTCAGGGCGGCCAGGAAAATCAATCAATCATATATCGGTGATGAATGTTTATACACGCCGAGAATAGGCTAGGTAAATTATCAACGCTGTTCTAGCATCGATTGCATGACTTAAACAACCTGCCGAAAAAAGGTAATTGCTCATGGATTTCGCTTATTCGCCCAAGGTGCAAGAACTGCGTGAGCGCGTGACCGCGTTCATGGACACTTACGTTTACCCGGCCGAAGCCGTGTTCGAACGCCAGGTCGCAGAAGGCGATCGCTGGCAGCCGACGGCGATCATGGAAGAACTCAAGGCCAAGGCGAAAGCGGAAGGGCTGTGGAATTTGTTTCTGCCTGAGTCGGAGCTGGGTGCTGGCCTGACCAACCTCGAATACGCGCCATTGGCGGAAATCATGGGCCGATCGCTGCTCGGGCCCGAGCCGTTCAACTGCTCGGCACCCGACACCGGCAACATGGAAGTGCTGGTGCGTTACGCCAACGAAGAACAGAAACAGCGCTGGCTCGAACCGCTGCTGCGCGGCGAGATCCGCTCGGCGTTCGCCATGACCGAACCGGACGTTGCGTCCTCCGACGCCACCAACATGGCCGCCCGCGCCGTGCGCGATGGCGACGAGTGGGTCATCAACGGCAAGAAATGGTGGACCTCCGGCGCTTGCGATCCGCGCTGCAAGATCCTGATCTTCATGGGCCTGAGCAATCCCGATGCCCCGCGCCATGCCCAGCACTCGATGATCCTGGTGCCGGTCGACACCCCCGGCGTGAAGATCGTCCGTCCGCTGCCGGTGTTCGGTTACGACGACGCACCGCACGGTCACGCCGAAGTGCTGTTCGACAACGTGCGAGTGCCGTACGAAAACGTCCTGCTCGGTGAAGGACGCGGCTTCGAAATTGCTCAAGGTCGCCTTGGCCCAGGCCGGATTCACCACTGCATGCGTTCGATCGGCATGGCCGAGCGTGCACTGGAACTGATGTGCAAACGTTCGGTGAGCCGTACTGCATTCGGCAAACCGCTGGCGCGTCTGGGCGGTAACGTCGACAAGATCGCCGACTCGCGGATGGAAATCGACATGGCACGCCTGCTGACCCTGAAAGCGGCGTACATGATGGACACCGTGGGTAACAAAGTCGCCAAGAGCGAAATCGCGCAGATCAAGGTCGTGGCGCCGAACGTCGCGTTGCGGGTGATCGACCGGGCGATCCAGATTCATGGCGGGGCAGGGGTGTCGAACGACTTCCCGCTGGCCTACATGTACGCCATGCAACGCACCCTGCGCTTGGCCGACGGCCCGGACGAAGTGCACCGCGCGGCGATCGGCAAGTTCGAGATCGGCAAGTATGTGCCGATGGAAATGCTGCGTAGCGAGCGCTGATTACAGACATTCCGCGTCAGCCCTGATCGTTCCCACGCTCTGCGTGGTAACGCAGCCATGGACGCTCTGCGTCCACTGTGACGCGGAGCGTCACGGTATGCATTCCCACGCAGAGCGTGGGAACGATCAGCGTACTGCGTGGGAGCGATCACGGCTCTGCGTGGGAACGATCGGGGAGGTTCAGTAAACCCAAACCTCAACCCGCCGATTCTTGTTCCTGCCTTCATCCCCGCTGTTGGTCGCCACCGGCATCAGCGCGCCAAACCCGCGCACCTCGCGCAATACCACGCCGTTTTTCACCAGCTCCCTGCGTACCGCCATCGCCCGCAGCTTCGACAGCAAATCCGCCCGTGCCGGGTCGTCCTTGGCGTCGCCGAAGCCCACCAGTGTTACCGCGCGGTCGGTCTTGTCGTGGTGCTTTATATAGTCGAACACCCGGGCCAGATCCTGGCGGGCCTTGTTGTCGAGGCTGGCGCTGCCTTCTTCGAAACGGAAGTTCACGGTCAGACGCTGGGCGTGGCGGCTGAGGGATTGATAACCCTCGGGCATCAGCGCATTCGGCGTGACGGCGATGGCCTGCACGGTCTGGGCAATAAAGCCGTTGGCCGCAACAATCGCCTGGCCCTGACGGCTCTGCGCAAACTCCACCAACGCCCTGGCCCACGGATTGTTGCTGTCGGGCGGCAGATAGAAGAACAGCCGCCGGGACAGCGGATAGTCTTCGGTGGCAATCAGGCTGGCGAGCGGCAGCATCGCCTGGGATTGCCCGTCAACAATCGCCACGGCCTTGGCCTGTCGCACATAGGGCAGGCCGATGAAACCGATGGCCTGCGGATCGGCACTCACGGCGTCGGACAACTGCTCGCTGGATTCAAACCGTTTCGCGGCATTGCTCAGGGATTTCCCACGACGGCTGAGGACAAGTTCCTTGAAGGTGTCGTAGGTGCCGGACTGATCATCCCGCGCATATAAATGAATCGTCCCACCCTTGCCGCCGACGTCTTCCCACGTTTTCGCCTCGCCACTGAAGATCCGCGCCAGTTGTTCGGTGTTCAATTGATTCAGCGGATTGTCGGGATGAAGGATGATCGCCAGGCCATCGATGGCGATGACCTGCTCGGCGTCGGGGCTTTTCAGATCGCCCCGGGCTTGCAGGTTCAGCAGTTCGCTGTCCTTGATCGGGCGCGAGGAGGCGGCCAGATCGGCGCTGGCGTTCTTGAGTGCAGTGAAACCGGTGCTCGAACCGTGGGCGGCGATCTCCACCACGACCCTCTGGCCTTGGGCCGTCAGGCCGACGACCCGTTGTTCGTTGGCGGTGTCCGGGGTTTCGCTGTGGACTTTCAACAGCCCCTGATCTTGCAACAGGCCTTCCACCAGCGCTGGGCCGAGCGCCGCGCCGATGGTGTTGGAACCCTGGATGCGCAATACCGGGCCGTTCTCGGGAATGGGCAACGCCGCAAACCCAACCTGCAGCCAGGCGCTCAGGAGAAAGACGAACAGAACACGCAGGGTCATGCCGGCACCGATTGCAGCCAAGGGGATTGCCGGGGAGATTAAGTCAGTGAGGTTGCTGAAAGATGACAGGCCAGAAGATCACAACCACTGGTTGTGATCTTCTGCCTCAAGCGTATTAGCTCAATTCAAGCCAGATCGGCGCATGGTCCGAAGGCTTTTCCATCCCGCGCAGTTCATAGTCGACACCGGCAGCCTTCACCCGTGGCAGCAAACCATGGGACGCCAGAATCACATCGATGCGCAGGCCACGTTTCGGCTCGTCTTCAAACCCGCGGCTGCGGTAGTCGAACCAGCTGAACGTGTCGGTCACGTCCGGGTTCAGGTGACGGAAACTGTCGGTCAGGCCCCAGTTTTTCAGGCGGGCCATCCACTCGCGCTCTTCCGGCAGGAAGCTGCATTTGCCGGTTTTCAGCCAGCGCTTCATGTTGTCCGGGCCGATGCCGATGTCGCTGTCTTCCGGGGAGATGTTGACGTCACCCATCACCACCAGCGGCTGTTCGTTGTGGAACTGGCTTTCCAGCAGGGCTTGCAGATCGCTGTAGAAGCGTTGCTTGGCGGGGAATTTGGTCGGGTGGTCGCGGCTTTCGCCCTGTGGGAAATAGCCGTTCATGATCGTCACCGGCACGCCGTTGGCGTCGGCGAACGTGCCCCAGATAAAGCGTCGCTGCGCGTCTTCTTCATCGGTGGCAAAGCCCTTGTGCACAGCAATCGGTTCCTGGCGCGAGAGCAGGGCGACACCGTAATGGCCTTTCTGGCCGTGGAAATACACGTGATAACCCAGGGCCCGCACTTCTTCCAGCGGGAACTGGTCGTCGTGGACCTTGGTTTCCTGCAGGCCGATGACGTCCGGCTGATGCTTTTCGATCAGCGCCGCCAGCTGATGCGGACGGGCCCGCAGTCCGTTGATGTTGAAGGAAACGATCTTCATGGTCGGCAGTCCTGGCAAAAGGGCGATGCTAGCTGACATGTAGGATCTGGGCCAGCGTGGCGGTAGTCCATATGCGCTGCTAATGTCTTTCGGGTGTGGGAACGATCCCTTCAGCCCAAGGCTCGTATAACAAGAACGGGGCCTGTTGAGTCCCGTCCAGGGAGAATCACCGTCATGCCTGAAACCCAAACCGCCATCGCCGACATCCACATGCTCGACCGCGGCTATTCCCGGGAAGCGCGATCCCTTCTTTATCAGGCTTACCGCCACGAGCCGACCTTCGCTTACCTGTTCGAAGCCGAGCGTCCGGGTTACGAACAACGGGTGCGCGCCACGGTGCGGGAGCTGGTCAAACAGCATTTTCTGCAGGATCTGCCCGCCATCGGCCTGTTGGTCAACGATCGCCTGATCGGTATCGCCCTGATTGCACCGCCGCAACGGCGTCTGGGTGTTACCGAGAGTTGGGCCTGGCGTTTGCGCATGGTGCTGAGCACCGGTTTCCGTTGCACCCGGCGTTATCTGGAGTATCACGCTGCCGTTGAAGCCTGCGTGCCGACCGACTCGGTGCACATGCTGCCGCTGCTCGGCGTGCATCCGCAATTTCAAGGCAAACACTTCGGCGAACAGCTGCTGCAAGCGGTGCACAACTGGTGCGCGGTGGACGAAAGCTCCCAAGGCGTGATCCTCGACACCGGCAACCCGCGTTACCTGGAGTTCTACAAGCGTCAGGGGTACGAGGAAATCGGTGAAGTGGCCGTCGGCCCGGTGCGCGAGCACGTGTTTTTCCACGCCAACCCACAGGTGTTACAAACAGCAACGGGATGACCGTCGAACTTTTGGGGGAATTTCCTGTTCTATCACGCTCCCAAGCCCGTGATAGCATCCGCGCCTATGAAGTTTCCAGGAAGATTTACCAGTGGCGTGCTCATGCTGTTAACCAGCTGCGCGGCGCTGGCGCAAAGTGAATTGGATGTGCGGATCAAACCGTCCAACGATGAACTGAAAGCCAATATAGAAGGCTATATCGGCAGCCTCGGCGATCGTGACGAAGAAGCCTTGCAGCGCTTCAGTCGCGGCGCCGAAGAGCAGGCGCGCAAGGCCGCCCAGGCCTTGGGTTATTACCAGCCGCAGATCGAAAGCGACGTCAAGGGCGGTGAAAAACCGCGTCTGGTGCTGAACATCGATCCCGGCGAGCCGATTCGCCTGCGCAACGTGACCGTGCGTGTTGACGGCCCGGCGGCCTCTCTCAAATCCTTTCGAGTCCCGAAAAGTGACGTGCTCAAGCCCGGCGCGGTGCTCAACCATGGGCGTTACGAAGACGCCAAGCGTTTGATCCAGAACCAGGCGTCGCGCTATGGCTTCTTCAGTGGCCGTTTCACCAGCCAGAAATTGATGGTCGATCCCCGCGCCGGAGTCGCCGACGTGGAATTGATCTACGAAAGCGGCCCGCGTTACGCGCTGGGCAAGGTCAGCTTCGAAGGCGACACCCCGTTCGACGAAGACCTGCTGCAACGCATGGTGCCGTTCAAGGCCGGCGAGCCGTATGACTCCGAGCTGATCGCCGAACTCAACCGCGACCTGCAATCGAGCGGCTATTTCGAAGGCGTGCGGGTCGACGCCGCGCCGACCGCCGCCAAAAACGACGTGATCCCGGTGGACGTCAAACTCGACACCCGCAAGCCGCGCACCATGGGCCTGGGTCTTGGTTATTCCACTGACGTCGGCCCGCGAATCAAGGCCAACTGGACCCGCCATTGGGTCAACCCGCAGGGCGACAGTTATGGCTGGGAGGCCGAACTGTCGGCGCCACGGCAAAACGTCGGCCTGTTCTACGACATCCCGCTGGACCCGCCGTTGACCGACAAACTGCGCTGGGCCGGCGGTTATCAATATGAAGACATCGACGGCTCCGACACCTTGAGCAAGCTGCTGACCTTCGGCCCGGAGTGGCACAGCAAATTGCCGAGCGGTTGGCAGCGGGTGATCTCGCTGAAATGGCAGCGCGAGGAATACCAGCTCGGCGACGACTCCGGCCTGAGCACCTTGCTGATGCCCGGTGTCAGCTATTCCTACCTCAAGAGCGACAACCGCATCGATCCGCACAATGGCTATCGCCTGACCTTCGAAAGCAAGGTTGCGAAAGAAGGCCTAGGCTCGGACAACAACCTGGTTTACGGCACGGCGCTGGTCAAAGGCCTGACCACCGTGTTCGACAAGCACCGCTTGCTCGGCCGGATACAGGTCGGCGGCAGCGCCACCAACGGCTACAAGTCGGTGCCGCCTTCACTGCGCTTCTTCGCCGGTGGCGATCAGAGCGTGCGTGGTTACGACTATCAGAGCCTGTCGCCGGAAAACTCCGAGGGCGACCGCATCGGCGGGCGCTACATGGTGGCCGGCAGCGTCGAATATCAATACTCGATCGCCGAGAAGTGGCGCGTGGCGACTTTCGTCGATCAGGGCAACTCCTTCAACAAACTCGAACTGCCGAACCTCAAGACCGGGGTCGGTATCGGTGTGCGCTGGGTTTCGCCGGTGGGGCCGATCCGCCTCGACCTGGCCCATGCGCTGGACGACGATGGCGGCATCCGGCTGCACTTTTCCATGGGGCCTGAGCTGTGAAGCGTGGTTTGAAAATATCCGCGCTGGCGCTGTTGTCGCTGGTGCTGCTGATTGTATTGAGCATTACCGCTGTGCTCGGAACGCAGGCCGGCAGCCGTTGGGTGCTGGGTCTGGTGCCGGGTTTGAGCGTCGACAATTTCCAGGGTCGCCTCGGCGGGCAGTGGAGCGCCGATCATCTGCTCTGGCAGCAGGACACCAGTCGCGTCGAGCTGAGCAAGCCGATCTTCGAATGGTCGCCGCTGTGCCTGACGCGCATGACGTTGTGCATCGAACAGCTCAAGGCCGATACCGTCAGCCTGCAATTTCCGCCGAGCGAGGAAGTCACTGAAAGCGGCCCGATCAAGCTTCCGGATCTGCAATTGCCCGTGGCCATCGAGCTGGGCGACGTGCAGGTCGGCAGCCTGCTGTTCAACGGCAGTGAAGAGTTGAAAGGCCTGCGACTGGCGGCGCACTGGACCGCCAAGGGCATGCAGATCGACAGCGTGAAACTGCAACGCGACGAGTTGAGCCTGAACCTGTCCGGCCTGTTGCAACCGACCGGCAACTGGCCGCTGAACATCACCGGTGATCTGACCTTGCCGTCGCCGGCACCCGAACCGTGGACGCTGGCGCTGAAAGTCGACGGCGACCTGCTGAAAACCCTCAACCTGCACGCCGACAGCCGTGGCTACCTCGACGGCCAGTTGAGCGGCGAGCTGCAACCGCTGGTAGAAAACCTGCCGGCCAAAGTGCGGATCACCTCGGAGGCTTTCAAGCCGAGCGCCGATCTGCCGGATACCCTGCAATTCAATCAACTGGTACTGACCGGCGAAGGCGACCTGAAGAACGGTTACCAATTGCTCGGCAATGCGACACTGCCTGCTGAAAAAGGCCCGGTGGCGTTGCTGCTCAAAGGCAAGGTCGACGCCAAAGGCGCGCAGATTGCCGGCCTCGACCTGACAGCCAACGATAAGCAAAGCCTGAAGCTCACCGGCAACGTCGACTGGAGCAAAGGCCTCAGCGCCCAAGCCAATATCAACTGGCTGGATTTTCCCTGGCACCGGCTCTATCCGGAGATCGACGAGCCGCAGGTCACGTTGCGTACCTTCACCGGCGAAGTCTCCTACACCGACGGTCAGTACCTCGGTAACTTTGCCGCCGCTGCAGATGGGCCGGCGGGAGCGTTCACCCTGAGCAGTCCGTTCAGCGGCAATCTCAAGCAGATTTTCCTGCCACAACTGAAACTCGAAGCCGGGCAGGGCAAGGCCGAAGGCCATGTGGACGTGCAGTTCGCCGATGGCATTGCCTGGGATACCGCGCTGGAGTTGTCGGCGCTCAACCCGGCGTACTGGGTTGCGGAGTTGCCGGGCACCCTGGCCGGACCGTTGAAAAGCAAAGGCGAAATGAAAAACGAGCGCCTGAGCCTGAATGCCGACCTCGACCTGAAGGGCAAACTGCGCGGGCAACCGGCGATCCTGCAAGCCAAGGCCGACGGCGCGGGCGAGCAGTGGAATCTGAATGCCCTGCAAATCCGCCTCGGAGATAACAGCATCAACGGCAAGGGCAGTCTGCAACAGAAGCTCATCGGGCAGATCGACATCAAACTGGCGCGTCTGGCCCAGCTCTGGCCGCAGCTGCGCGGGCAGATCAACGGTCGGGTCGATGTTGCCGGTACGCTCAAGGCACCGCAGGGCAAGCTCGGTCTGCAAGGTTCGCAACTGGCGTTCCAGGACAATCGCCTGCAAAGCCTTAACCTCGACGCCACCCTCGACAGCGCGCAACGGGCGAAAATCGACCTCAAGGGCAGCGGCATCCAGGCCGGCGATACGTCGCTGGGCACCCTGACCGCCAGCGCCCAGGGCGATATCAAAAACCAGAAACTCAACCTCGACCTGCTCGGGCCGAAGCTGAAACTGGCGCTGGGTCTGGACGGCAATCTGGACAAGGGCAACTGGCGCGGGCGTCTGGCCAGCGGCGACATTCAGGCCGGCGGCCAAGACTGGAAGCTGCAAAACCCGGCCAAACTCGAACGTCTGGCCGACGGCAAGATCAACTTTGGCGCCCATTGCTGGATGTCCGGCAATGCCAGCCTGTGCGGTGAAGATCAACGCCTTATGCCGGAGCCGAAGCTGCGTTATCACCTCAAGCAGTTCCCGATCGAAAGCCTGGCGCAGTGGTTGCCGAAGGATTTCGCCTGGCAGGGCAAGCTCAACGCCGACCTGCAACTGGACCTGCCGGCCAGCGGCCCGAACGGCCAGATCAGCGTTGACGCCAGCGGCGGCACCTTGCGCATGAAGGAAAAGGATCAGTGGGTCGACTTCCCGTACCAGACCCTCAAGCTCACCAGCAAACTCACGCCGAAACGCATCGACACTGATCTCAACTTCGTCGGCGGCAAGCTCGGTGAGCTGATGGTGCAGGCGCAGCTCAACCCGCTGCCGAAGAACAAACCGCTCAGCGGTACATTCCGCCTTAGCGGACTGGATCTGTCGGTGGCGCGGCCGTTTGTGCCGATGGTCGAGAAACTTACCGGGCGCCTGAACGGCAGCGGCACGATTTCCGGCGGGCTGCTCGCGCCGCTGGTCAACGGTACCGTACAACTCAGTGACGGCGAAGTGTCCGGCCCGGAATTGCCGCTGGAGTTGCAGGCGCTGCAACTGCAAGCGGTGATCGCCGGTGAAGCCGTGCAATTGAACGGCGGCTGGAAAAGCGGCAAGAGCGGGCAGGGCAGTCTGAACGGCAACATCGCCTGGGGTCAGGCGCTGGTGGTGGATCTGGCGCTCAAGGGCACGCAATTGCCGGTCACGGTCGAGCCCTACGCGAAACTGGAAGTAGCGCCGGACCTGAAGATTTCCATGGCCGGCGATGAGCTGGCGATTGCCGGCAAGGTGCTGGTACCGAAAGGCGAAATCACCGTGCGCGAACTGCCGCCATCGACGGTGAAAGTCTCCGATGACACGATCATCGTCGGCGCGCAGACCGAAGAGGGCAAGCCGCCGCTGGCGATGAAAATGGACATCGACGTGGTGGTCGGCCAGGACAAGTTGAGCTTCGCCGGGTTCGGCCTGACCGCCAACCTGCAAGGCCAGGTGCACATCGGCGACAACATGGACACCCGTGGCGAGCTGTGGCTCAACAACGGACGCTACCGCGCTTATGGTCAGCGCCTGACGGTGCGTCGCGCGCGTCTGCTGTTTGCCGGCCCGATCGATCAGCCATATCTGGACATCGAAGCGATTCGCCAGACCGATGATGTGATCGCCGGTATCCGCCTGAGCGGCAGCGCCGAGCAGCCGACGACACAGATCTTCTCGGAACCGGCCATGAGCCAGGAACAAGCGCTGTCCTATCTGGTGCTGGGGCGTCCGCTGAGCACTACCGGCGAGGACAACAACATGCTCGCACAGGCGGCGCTCGGTCTGGGCCTGATGGGCAGTTCCGGGGTCACCAGCAGTCTGGCCAGTGATTTGGGCATTCAGGACTTCCAGCTCGACACCCAGGGCAGCGGCAACACCACCAGCGTGGTGGCCAGCGGCAACATCTCGGAAAAACTCAGCCTGCGTTACGGCGTCGGCGTGTTCGAGCCGGCCAACACCATCGCCTTGCGCTACAAGCTGAGCAAGAAGGTCTACCTCGAAGCCGCCAGCGGCGTGGCCAGTTCGCTGGACATCTTCTACAAGAGGGATTTCTAGCCCGCGTTCCCCCAGGCCGGATCGTGTCACCACGATCCGGCTTTTTTCTGGATGTATTAGACTGACCGCAGCTTGAAGGGCGCCGTTTGCGGCTGCCCGAAACGCCCCGGGGGCGCCAATGGTTCGTTTGAGTATGGTCTTGCTCGGTCACGATTTTGTACGCCGGCGCTGGTCAGCCCTGGCATTGACCGGCGTTGTCTGGGGTGCGGCCGGAGTGGCCATCTTCATCGATGCGCTGGACGGCGTTCTGTATTTTCCGCTGCATGTGTTCGGCTATCTGTTGTTGCTCGAAGCCCTGATCATTCTGCTGGTGCCGGCCCCGAAAACCGGCACAGCGGCGGTTTTGCGCAAGGCTCGCGGTCTGGCGTTTCTGCTGCTGGGGCTGCTGATCGTCGACCGACAGCATGCTGCCGGTGTGATTCTCGCGGTGCTGTTCGGTGCGGCTTTTCTGCTCGATGGCGGTTTTCGACTGGCGGCTGCGGTGGTGGTGCGCTTTGTCGGTTGGCGAATGTCACTGCTGGTGGCGCTGTTCGAGATCGGCTTTGGCGTGTTCATCCTCGAACCGTATCCGAGCCTCTATAAGGGGACGGTGCCGTTCTGCATCGGCATGAGCATCTTTCTTTCGGGCTGTGCCTTGTTGCAGCAGGCATGGCGGTTCAAGAACAGACCGTCGCCGGTGACGCCTTCCCCGGTCCATGCCCCTGCATGCAACAGCGCAATGGTGATCCATGTCTGGACACCCAGCGGCACGGTTGAAGACACCCTGGTGCGCAACCGCTTCCTCAATCGTTATATCGCGGCGGTCGATATCAACGGCGTCATCTCTGCCGGCCACGCGGCACTGGAATGCGGGCCGGACATTTACATCAGCCATTACCCGCTGGACGATATCGATCGCTCGGCGGGGGATTTCGTGCGGTTGCTGCGAGCTACGCCGAACAACGACGTGGTGGGGCGGTTTCTGCCGGACTATGCGAGCGAGGTCGCCGACTGGTGCCCGTCGTCGGTTCAGGTCAGCTTCGCGCGCTACGACGCCGCGCGGCTTCAGGCGTTCTGGGCGGCCTATCGACAGACCACCACCTACAACCTCACCAGCCGCAACTGTTCGAGTGCCGTTGCGCACAGCCTGGAAGCGGCACTGGAAGGTGCGATGAACCGGGGGCATTCGAGCATGCTGGATTTCGCCCGGGTCATCATCAGTCCCGAATTCTGGGTCGCGGCTCAGGTGCGCAAGCGCGCCGAGGCCATGGCCTGGACGCCGGGCCTGGTGCTTGATTATGCGCGGGCGTTGCATGCCGCCATCGAGCCGGCACCGCCGGGCTGGCACGGCATTTACGCGGGAGCCAGGCGCGCCTGCGGTTATGTGGCAACTGCGTTGCGTGGGCGTGAAGTCCATCCCCTTCAGCCACCACCGATGAATCACCCCTCCGACAAATCCTGAACGGCTCTACACCGAGTCGCTGCCTTCGCGAGCAAGCTCGCTCCCACATTGATCCGTGTGTGCGTGAGATCCCCTGTGGGAGCGAGCCCGCTCGCGATGGCGTCTGCACGGACGACAGAAAAACCCAGTCCACTGGTCAACTAATTACAAAGCAACCTAACTATTACGTTGACATTCGCTGCCTAGGCAGTAACATCTCGACATACATTCACTGCCTAGGCAGTTATTAGGTGAGCACATGAAGCATTTCACCCCCGACGAATTCAAGCATTGCCATCTCGGCCTGTTGCTCGGCCGTGCGGCCTTGCTCAAGGACAAGATCATCGACACCCACATGGAACCCCACGGCATCACCGCCGCGCAGTTCAAGGTGTTGATCATCATGGCCCAGTTCGGCGTCGACACCCCGGCCGAGCTGTGCCGGCATCTGTCGCTGGACAGCGGTTCGATGACCCGCATGCTCGATCGTCTGGAGCAGAAAGGTTTCCTGGTTCGCCAACGCAGCGAAGGCGATCGCCGTCAGGTGCAACTCAAGCTCACCGAGCAGGGCCAGCAACTGGCCGATCGCCTGCCGCACATCGGCGCCGACGCCATGAATGAACTGGCCGGCGCCGTGACCCCGGACGAGTTGAAAACCCTGGAATACATCCTCAAGAAAATTTTGCTGGCAGCCGGTGACCCGATCACCATCCAGCGGTTAGGTGAACACAATGAGCGGTAAAACCTTGCGCAGCAGCCTGACACTGGTGCTGTCGGCGATGATCCTCGCCGGTTGCGCCAACTACAGTGGCCTCGATACCCAGGGTACCAGCCTCGATGCGAAAACCCTGCAGACCGGGCAATCGCTCAACGGCGTGACCCTTTCCCAGGCCGCGTGGCCGAAGAGCGACTGGTGGACCAGCCTCGGCGATCCGCAGCTCGACGGTCTGATCCGCGAAGCCCTGAAAGACAGCCCGGACATGCAGATCGCCGACGCCCGCGCCCATCAGGCCAGCGCCGCCACGTATGCCGCCGATGCCGAGCGTTATCCGACCCTCGACGCCAGCGCCGGCATCAGCCGTTCGCGTCTGGCCCGGGATCAGGATCCGTTGGGGCAGGGTGGGGCTTACTCCACCGTGCGCGACATCAGCGCCGGCTTCAATTACAACTTCGACCTGTGGGGCGGTCAGCGTGATGCCTGGGAAGCTGCACTCGGTCAGGCCCGCGCCGCCGAAGTCGACCGTCAGGCCGCGCAACTGACCCTGGCTGCCGATGTGGCCCGGGCCTACAGCGATCTGGGTCAGGCGCACATCGTTTATGACCTGGCCAACGAAGATTTGAAGCGCACCAAGCAGATGCTCGACCTGAGCCAGCGTCGTTTGAGCTCGGGGATCGACAGCCAGTACCAGTTCCAGCAGACCCAAAGTCTGGAAGCCAGCTCCGAAGCCAGTCTGATCGACGCTGAGAAACGCCTGAACAGCGCAAAAATCGCCCTGGCGGTATTGCTCGGCAAAGGCCCGGATCGCGGCAACGAAATCGCTCGACCGAAAGTCCTGCAAGCCAGCGCTGTCGCACTGCCCTCGGTGCTGCCGGCCGAACTGCTGGGCCGTCGCCCTGATCTGGTCGCCGCGCGCTGGCGTGTCGAGGCGGCGAGCAAGGACATCGACTCGGCCAAGACCCGCTTCTATCCCAACCTGAACCTGTCGGCTTCCGCTGGTGCCGAATCCTTGTTGGGGGACGCGATGTTCGGTTCCGCCAGTCGCTTCTTCAACATTGCCCCGACGATTTCGGTGCCGATCTTCGATGGCGGACGCCTGCGCGCCAACCTCGATGCCCGCGACGCCGATTACGACCTCGCCGTGGCGCAGTACAACAAAAGCCTGGTGAAAGCCCTGGGCGATGTCAGCGACACGATCAACCAGTTGCGCGACATCGGCCGGCAGATCGGCGCTCAGCAGCACGCGACCGAGATTGCCCAGGACTCTTACAACACCGTCGTCCAGCGTTACGGTTCCGGCATCGGCAACTACCTGGACGTGCTCAGCATCGAGCAGCAATTGCTGCAGGCCCAGCGTCAGCTGGCCAACCTGAATGCCGAGCAGATCGACCTGTCGATTCAACTGATGCAAGCGCTGGGCGGCGGCTTCCAGGGGCAAACCCTGACCGCAGCCAACGCCACCCCAGCCACGCCGCACAACTAATTCAAGGTACTTGTCATGGCCACTGCCGAAAACACACAAGCTCAAGACAACGCCCAGGACACTGGCAATCCGCGCAAACGCAAAGTGATGCTGCTGGTGCTGGCCGTTGTGGTTGCCCTCGCCGGTGCCGGTGTCTGGGCGTATCACGAATTCATCGGGCGCTGGAGCGAAAGCACCGACGACGCCTACGTCAACGGCAACGTGGTGGAAATCACCCCGCTGGTGACCGGCACCGTGGTCAGCATCGGTGCCGACGATGGCGATCTGGTGCATGAAGGCCAGGTGCTGATCAACTTCGACCCGAACGACGCCGAAGTCGGCCTGCAAAGTGCCAAGGCCAATCTGGCCCGCACCGTGCGTCAGGTCCGCGGCCTGTACAGCAACGTCGACGGCATGAAGGCCCAGGTCAACGCGCAACAGGCCGAAGTGCAGAAAGCCCAGGACAACTTCAACCGGCGGAAAAACCTCGCGGCCGGCGGGGCGATTTCCCAGGAAGAACTGTCCCACGCCCGCGATGACCTGACCTCGGCGCAGAACGCCCTGGCCAACGCCAAACAGCAGCTGAAAACCACCAGCGCGCTGGTCGATGACACTGTGGTCTCGTCGCACCCGGACGTGATGGCCGCCGCCGCGCAACTGCGTCAGGCCTACCTGACCAACGCACGCAGCACCTTGATCGCGCCGGTCACCGGTTATGTCGCCAAGCGCACCGTGCAACTTGGCCAGCGTGTGCAGCCGGGCACCGCGCTGATGGCGGTGATTCCGCTGGATCAGCTGTGGATCGACGCCAACTTCAAGGAAACCCAGCTGCGTGACATGCGCATCGGCCAACCGGTGGAGATCGAGTCGGACATCTACGGCAGCGACGTCAAGTTCAGCGGCACCGTCGACAGCCTCGGCGCAGGCACCGGCAGCGCGTTCGCCCTGTTGCCGGCGCAGAACGCCACCGGTAACTGGATCAAGATCGTGCAGCGTGTGCCGGTACGGATTCACGTCAACGCCGAAGAACTGGCCAAGCACCCGCTGCGCGTCGGTCTGTCGACCAATGTCGAGGTCAACCTGCACGACCAGAGCGGTCCGGTACTGGCCCAGCAGCCGCCGCAAAAGGCCTCGTTCAGCACCAACGTCTACGACCGCCAACTGGCCGAAGCCGACGCGATGATCACCCAGTTGATCCACGACAACAGCGCGGCGGTCAGCAAGACTGCGCAACGCTGACCTCTTTCCCCCTGTGGGAGCGAGCTTGCTCCCACAAAGGGCAGCTGTGTCCGTAACAGACACGGCGCCAACCCGGCTTCATAGGATTCGCGATGAGCAATAACGCCTCTTTCACGCCGCCCAGCCTGTTGCTCAGCACCATCGGCCTGTCGCTGGCGACTTTCATGCAGGTGCTCGACACCACGATCGCCAACGTGGCGTTGCCGACCATTTCCGGCAACCTCGGCGTGAGTTCGGAGCAGGGCACCTGGGTCATCACTTCGTTCGCCGTGAGCAACGCCATCGCGCTGCCGCTCACCGGCTGGCTGAGCCGTCGCTTCGGCGAGGTGAAGCTGTTTCTGTGGGCGACCATCCTGTTTGTGCTGGCTTCGTTCCTCTGCGGTATTTCCACGTCTATGCCGGAACTGATCGGCTTTCGCGTGTTGCAAGGCCTGGTGGCCGGGCCGTTGTACCCGATGACCCAGACACTGCTGATTGCGGTGTATCCGCCGGCGAGGCGAGGCATGGCCCTGGCGTTGCTGGCGATGGTCACGGTGGTGGCGCCGATTGCCGGGCCGATCCTCGGCGGCTGGATCACTGACAGTTACAGCTGGCCGTGGATCTTCTTCATCAACGTGCCGATCGGGATCTTCGCGGTGATGGTGGTGCGCCAGCAGCTGGCCAAACGCCCGGTCGTCACGAGCCGCCAGCCGATGGATTACGTCGGGCTGATCACGCTGATCATCGGCGTGGGCGCGTTGCAGGTGATCCTCGACAAGGGCAATGACCTGGACTGGTTCGAGTCGAACTTCATCATTATCGGCGCGGCAATTTCGGTGATCGCGCTGGCGGTGTTCGTGATCTGGGAAATGACCGACCAGCATCCGGTGGTCAACCTGCGGCTGTTTGCCTATCGCAACTTCCGCATCGGCACGCTGGTGCTGGTGCTGGGTTACGCCGGGTTCTTCGGCATCAACCTGATCCTGCCGCAGTGGTTGCAGACCCAGATGGGCTACACCGCGACCTGGGCCGGTCTGGCGGTGGCACCGATCGGCATTCTGCCGGTGCTGCTGTCGCCGTTTGTCGGCAAGTACGCGCACAAGTTCGACCTGCGTCTGCTGGCCGGGTTGGCGTTCCTGGCGATCGGCCTGAGCTGCTTCATGCGTGCCGAGTTCACCAACGAGGTGGACTTCCAGCACATCGCGCTGGTGCAGTTGTTCATGGGGATTGGTGTGGCGCTGTTCTTCATGCCGACCTTGAGCATTCTGATGTCGGACTTGCCGCCGAGCCAGATTGCCGATGGCGCTGGTCTGGCGACGTTCCTGCGGACACTGGGCGGCAGCTTTGCGGCGTCGTTGACCACCTGGATCTGGATTCGCCGGGCGGATCAGCATCATGCGTATATGAGCGAAAGCATCAGCACTTATGAGCCGGCGACTCGCGAGACTTTGCATTCGCTGGGTGGTGCGAGCCAATCGGCCTATGCGCAGATGGATCAGATCCTCACCAGTCAGGCGTACATGCTCTCCACAGTGGATTACTTCACGCTGCTGGGCTGGGGGTTCATGGGGTTGATTCTGATTGTGTGGCTGGCCAAGCCGCCATTCGCAGCCAAGGCAGGGCCGGCGGCTTCCGGGCACTAAGATCAAGAGCTTTCCCTCACCCTAACCCTCTCCCGGAGGGAGAGGGGACTGACCGAGGTGGATGTTCGGGTTACACCGACCTGAAAGTCCGAGTTGAACTCAGGCCTTGAAGTGCAGACTTGCGAAACAGAGTCGAGCTCAGATTCTGAAAACTACGAATATCGGCTCCCTTTCCCCCTCGCCCCCTTGGGGGAGAGGGCTGGGGTGAGGGGGTAGCGATCTTCAGCCGTGCGGCAATGCCAACGGTGGCGCAAAATCAAACGGCGCTAACGCAAACCCGTTCTCATCCACCTGTAACGCCCAACCCTGACGATCCCAATCCCCCAGCACAATCCGCTTCGCCGCCTGATCGCCGATCTGCAACTTGTGGATCGCCGGGCGATGGGTGTGCCCGTGAACCAGGGTTTTCACCCCGTATTCCTGCATGATCCGCGGAATTTCCTCCGGCGTGACATCGACGATGTCATTGGCCTTCATCCGCGTCTGCGCCCGGCTTTCGCTGCGCAACTTGCGCGCCAGCTTGTGTCGGGTGCGCAAGGGCAGGTGGCGCAGGATGAACAGGCTCAGCGGGTTGCGCAGGTAGCGGCGCAGCTTCATATAGGCTTCGTCGCGGGTGCACAGGCTGTCGCCGTGCATCAGCAGCACCGGTTCGCCGTAAAACTGCACGACACTCGGGTCCTTCAACAGCGTGCAGCCGGCCTGCTTGCAGAAGGCCTTGCCGAGCATGAAGTCGCGATTGCCGTGCATCAGAAAAATGGCCGTGCCGCTGTCGCTGAGTTCGCGCAGGGCCTGGCAGATGGAACGCTGGAAGGGGGTCATGGCGTCGTCGCCAATCCACGCTTCGAAGAAGTCGCCCAGAATGTACAACGCACTCGCCGAGCGGGCGCGTCCGGCGAGCAAATCCAGAAACGCCCGGGTAATGTCCGGGCGCTCCTCTTCCAGATGCAAGTCTGAAATCAGCAATATCACGCTTCGATGATCTCGGCTTTCTCGATGATCACGTCGTCTGCTGGTACGTCCTGGTGGCCTGCCTTGGACGTGGTGGAAACGCCTTCGATCTTGTCGACAACGTCGGTGCCCGCAACCACTTTACCGAACACGGCATAACCCCAGCCCTGAGCAGTCTTGGAGGTGTGATTCAGGAAGCTGTTGTCGGTGGCGTTGATGAAGAACTGAGCCGAGGCCGAATGCGGATCCATGGTGCGAGCCATGGCCAGGGTGTACTTCTCGTTCTTCAGGCCGTTGTCGGCTTCGTTCTGGATGCTCGGGCTCTTGTCTTTCTTTTCTTTCATGCCTGGCTCGAAACCGCCGCCCTGGATCATGAAACCTTTGATGACGCGGTGGAACACGACGTTCTCGTAGTGACCCTTTTTCACGTACTCGATGAAGTTGGCCACGGTGATCGGGGCTTTTTCAGCGTTCAGTTCGATGACGATATCACCGAAGTTGGTGGTCAGTTTTACTTGAGTCATGATCGCTACTCTTTATAAGGAATTCGTGGGTATTGGGACATTTGCGCCCTTTACCGGTTCAGCCCGTGAGGGCCAAGGTGCGCAGTTTAGCGTGACAGGCGCGAATTTCGAGGCTGTTTTTCCAAATCCCTGCGATTAAATGCACTCCTTTATAGGGCCTGCTCTGTCAGCCCCTTGACAGCATCGGCTATGATAGCGGCTTTGTTTTGTCTGGCCCCCTCTGCGGCCGCGCACATGTAAGTCAAGGATCCTATGAGCAAGCCCACTGTCGACCCTACCTCGAATGCCAAGTCCGGCCCTGCCGTGCCGGTCAATTTCCTGCGGCCGATCATCCAGGCAGACCTGGACTCGGGCAAGCACACGCAGATCGTCACCCGTTTCCCGCCTGAGCCCAACGGCTACCTGCACATCGGCCACGCCAAGTCGATCTGTGTGAACTTCGGCCTGGCCCAGGAGTTCGGCGGCGTCACTCACCTGCGTTTCGACGACACCAACCCGGCCAAGGAAGACCAGGAATACATCGACGCGATCGAAAGCGACGTCAAATGGCTGGGCTTCGAATGGTCCGGCGAAGTGCGCTACGCCTCGCAATACTTCGACCAGTTGCACGACTGGGCCGTCGAGCTGATCAAGGCCGGCAAGGCCTACGTCGACGACCTGACGCCCGAGCAAGCCAAGGAATACCGCGGCAGCCTGACCGAGCCTGGCAAGAACAGCCCGTTCCGCGACCGTTCGGTGGAAGAGAACCTGGACTGGTTCGCCCGCATGCGCGCCGGTGAGTTCCCGGACGGTGCCCGTGTGCTGCGCGCCAAGATCGACATGGCCTCGCCGAACATGAACCTGCGCGACCCGATCATGTACCGCATCCGCCACGCCCATCACCATCAGACCGGTGACAAGTGGTGCATCTACCCGAACTACGACTTCACCCACGGTCAGTCGGACGCCATCGAAGGCATCACCCACTCGATCTGCACCCTGGAGTTCGAAAGCCATCGTCCGCTGTACGAGTGGTTTCTCGACGCACTGCCAGTGCCGGCGCACCCGCGTCAGTACGAGTTCAGCCGTCTGAACCTCAACTACACCATCACCAGCAAGCGCAAGCTCAAGCAACTGGTTGACGAGAAACACGTCAACGGCTGGGACGATCCGCGCATGTCCACGCTGTCGGGCTTCCGCCGTCGTGGCTACACCCCGGCCTCGATCCGCAATTTCTGCGAGATGATCGGCACCAACCGTTCCGACGGCGTGGTCGATTTCGGCATGCTCGAGTTCAGCATCCGTCAGGACCTGGACGCGAACGCTCCGCGCGCCATGTGCGTGCTGCGTCCGTTGAAAGTCGTGATCACCAACTACCCGGAAGATCAGGTCGAGAACCTCGAACTGCCGCGTCATCCGCAGAAAGAAGAACTCGGCGTGCGCCAGCTGCCGTTCGCCCGTCAAATCTACATCGACCGCGATGACTTCATGGAAGAGCCGCCAAAAGGCTACAAGCGCCTGGAGCCGAACGGCGAAGTGCGTCTGCGCGGCAGCTACGTGATCCGTGCCGACGAAGCGATCAAGGACGCCGACGGCAACATCGTCGAGCTGCGTTGCTCGTACGATCCGGACACCCTGGGCAAGAACCCTGAAGGCCGCAAGGTCAAGGGCGTGATCCACTGGGTGCCGGCCGCTGCCAGCATCGAGTGCGAAGTGCGTCTGTACGATCGCCTGTTCCGTTCTCCGAACCCGGAGAAGGCCGAAGACAGCGCGAGTTTCCTGGACAACATCAACCCTGACTCACTGCAAGTGCTGACCGGTTGTCGTGCCGAGCCTTCGCTGGGCAATGCACAGCCGGAAGACCGTTTCCAGTTCGAGCGCGAAGGCTACTTCGTCGCGGATATCAAGGACTCGAAACCAGGTCAGCCGGTATTCAACCGTACCGTGACCCTGCGCGATTCGTGGGGCCAGTGATCAAGTCTTAAGGAAACACCGTGCTTACGATCTACAACACGCTCACCAAGAGCAAAGAAGTCTTCAAGCCGCTGGATGGCAACAAGGTGCGCATGTATGTCTGCGGGATGACCGTGTACGACTACTGCCACCTGGGCCACGGCCGCAGCATGGTCGCGTTCGACCTGGTGACCCGCTGGTTGCGGTTCAGCGGTTATGACCTGACCTACGTGCGCAACATCACCGACATCGACGACAAGATCATCAACCGGGCCAACGAGAACGGCGAGTCGTTCGAAGCGTTGACCGAGCGCATGATCGCCGCGATGCACGAAGACGAAGCGCGCCTGAACATCAAGAAGCCGGACATGGAGCCGCGCGCCACGGATCACATCCCTGGCATGCACGCGATGATCCAGACCCTGATCGACAAGGGTTACGCCTACGCCCCGGGCAATGGCGACGTGTACTACCGCGTCGGCAAGTTCATGGGCTACGGCAAGCTCTCGCGCAAGAAGATCGAAGACCTGCGCATCGGTGCGCGGATCGAGGTCGACGAAGCGAAGGAAGATCCGCTGGACTTCGTGCTGTGGAAAGGCGTCAAACCGGGCGAGCCGAGCTGGGAATCGCCGTGGGGCGCAGGGCGTCCGGGCTGGCACATCGAGTGCTCGGTGATGTCCACCTGCTGCCTGGGTGAGACGTTCGACATTCATGGCGGCGGCAGCGATCTCGAGTTCCCGCACCACGAAAACGAAATCGCCCAGAGCGAAGCGGCCACCGGCAAGACCTACGCCAACGCGTGGATGCATTGCGGCATGATCCGGATCAATGGCGAGAAGATGTCCAAGTCCTTGAACAACTTCTTCACCATTCGCGACGTGCTCGACAAGTACCACCCGGAAGTCGTGCGTTACCTGCTGGTGTCGAGCCACTACCGCAGCGCGATCAACTATTCGGAAGACAACCTCAAGGACGCCAAGGGCGCACTGGAGCGTTTCTACCACGCGTTGAAAGGCTTGCCGAACGTGGCGCCGGCGGGTGGCGAAGCGTTCGTCGAGCGTTTCACCCAGGTGATGAACGACGACTTCGGCACGCCGGAAGCCTGTGCGGTGCTGTTCGAGATGGTGCGTGAGATCAACCGTCTGCGCGAGAGCGATCTCGATGCAGCGGCCGGTCTGGCGGCGCGCCTGAAAGAACTGGCCAGCGTGCTGGGTGTGTTGCAGCTCGAAGCCGATGACTTCCTGCAGGCCGGCGCCGAAGGGCGTGTCGATGCAGCCGAAGTCGAGGCGCTGATCGCTGCGCGTCTGGCGGCACGTGCCGGCAAGGACTGGACCGAATCCGACCGCATCCGCGACCAGCTCACCGCCATGGGCGTGGTGCTGGAAGACGGCAAGGGCGGCACGACCTGGCGTCTGGCTGACTGATTGCTGCGCCTGCTACAAACAAAACCCGCCTTGTGCGGGTTTTTGTTTTTCTGCTGCTTACTCTGGGTTGATCGTTCCCACGCTCCGCGTGGGAATGCAGCCCGGGACGCTCCGCGTCCCATGCCGAAGCGGACGCGGAGCGTCCATTGAGGCATTCCCACGCGGACGGTTCGACGCCTCGACGTGGGAACGATCCAGACAATGTGCGATTGCTTTTGGTATTCGCATAGGTCTTGATAGCGCACGCGGCAGGATGCTCATCAGCGGCGAATCCGGAAGGGAGGAATCATGGCTAATCACTATCGCGAGTTGGTATCGACACCCGGCGCCACCGGGCTGATCCTCGCGAGCTCCATTGCCCGACTGCCCCAGGCAATGATCGGCATCGGCATCATCACCATGCTGGTGCAGCAGACCGGCGTTTACTGGCTGGCCGGCGCAGTCGCCGGTACGTTTACCCTGGCCAATGCGCTGCTCGGCCCGCGCATCTCGAAACAGGTTGATCAGTATGGCCAGAGTCGCGTGCTGCCCGTCGTCACGGTGTTCAGCATCGTCATGTTGCTGGCGCTGATTGTGGCCGTGCACCTGAGGGCGCCCGCTGCGTTGTTTTTTGTACTGGCGGCACTGGCGGGGACAATGCCGAGCATGCCGTCGATGATCCGCGCACGCTGGACGCAGCTGTTTCGTGGCAAGCCGCAGCTGCACACCGCTTTCTCGCTGGACACAGTCCTCACCGAACTGGCCTACATCATCGGCCCACCCCTGGCGATCGGTTTGAGCGTGAGTTTCTTCGCGGAAGCCGGGCCGCTGGTGGCGGTAGGGCTGCTGGCCGTCGGCGTGACGGCGTTTCTCATGCAGCGTCAGACCGAACCGAAAGTGGTGGCCAGCAACCGGAAAAACAGTGGTTCAACCCTGCTGATTCCCGGCGTTCGCACCATTGTCCTGGCGCTGCTGGCGATGGGGGCCATTGGCGGGTCGATCGATGTCGCCGTTGTGGCCTTCGCCAACGCCCAGGGCTGGCCATCGGCTGCCACCTTCATTCTCGCCGCCTATGCGTTCGGCTCGCTGGTGGCGGGCCTGACCTTCGGCGCGTTGCGGGTTTCGCTGGCGATTGAAAAACAGTTCTTTATCGGGATATTGGTCACGGCAGTCACTGGCGTATTGCCGGTGTTCTCACCGGACGTTTATGTCCTGTCCGCGATGTTGTTTATCGCCGGCATCTCGTTTGCGCCGACCATGGTTGTAGTCATGAAGCTGGGGACGATCATCATCCCGGCAGCGAGGATGACCGAAGGCCTGACATGGATGACCACCGGAATCAGCATCGGCGTGGCGCTCGGCGGCATGCTGGCGGGGCTGGTGATTGATGCCTGGGGCGCACGGGCAGGGTTCGGCGTTGCGATAGCCGCAGGTCTGATGATGATGGTTGTGGTGTTGATGGGCCTGCGGACGTTGGCGGCCGCATCGGCTGCACCTGTTGAGCCAGCCTTTTCACCCTCACCCTAGCCCTCTCCCCCAGGAGAGGGGACTGATTGGGGGATGTTCGAGAGGTACACCGACTTGAACGATTGGCGTCGAATCCATAATCGACTGGTTGTTTCAGGTCGATGTAAAACGCAAGACACCTCGGTCGGCTCCCTCTCCTGGGGGGAGAGGGCTGGGGTGAGGGGGAAGGGGGTTACTCAACCTTCGATCTGCCGCAATCGCTTGTACAGCGTATTGCGGCTCACCCCCAACCGCCGCGCCAGATGGGAAATATTGCCCCCGGCCAGCTGCAACTCCCGGTTCAACGCCTCGGCATCGTTCAGGTCGATGCCCAACGGTTCGGCCACTTCCACCGGCTCCATCTCCAGATCGACAAAAAAATCGTCCGGCAAATGCTCGGGCCGAATCGGTTGCTCCTCGGCCATCGCCAGCGCCACCTGCATCACGCTGCTGACCTGACGCAGATTGCCCGGCCACGGGTGTCGTTCAAACAAGTCCAGCACCTCGCGACTCAATCCCGCCCACTGCGATGGCTCGCGATGCTGTTCCCACAACCGCTTGAACAGCGCCTGCTTGTCACTGCGCTCGCGTAACGGAGGCAATTCCAGAGTCAAACCGCCAATGCGGTAGTACAGATCCTCGCGAAAACGACCCAGTTGCACCTGTTCCCTGAGCGAACGGTTGGTGGCGGAGATGATCCGCAGATCCACCGGAAACAGCTCGCTGCTGCCCACCGGTTGCACGCAGCGCTCCTGCAACACGCGCAACAGGCGAGCCTGAGTCGGTAGCGGCATGTCGCCGATTTCGTCGAGGAACAGCGTGCCCTTGTCGGCCTTGCGGATCAGTCCGATGCTGCCTTTCTGGTTGGCGCCGGTAAACGCGCCTTTCTCGTAGCCGAACAGCTCGGACTCCACCAGTTCGGCGGGGATCGCCGCGCAGTTGACGGCAATGAACGCCTGTTTGCTGCGGGAGCTGGCCTGGTGCAGGGCCTTGACGAAGACTTCCTTGCCGACCCCGGTTTCCCCGTGAATCAGCAGCGGGATGTCCTTTTCCAGCAGGCGTTCGGCCTGGCGCACGGCTTTTTCCACGCGGCTGTCGCCGAAGTGCAATGTGCTCAGGCTGATGGCCGTCGGTACGGCGACTTTCGGTTCAGCGGTTCTGGTTTCAGCAAAGACCCGGGCTTGAATCGGCGCCTGTTTAGGCCGTTTCAACAAACACTGAAAACGATTGCGCCCGGAGGTCTGCAAGGCAAACGGCAAACCGTCCGGCTGATTGATCAACTCCAGCAACGACACCTTGAACAGGCTTTCAACGCTGACCCGCGACAAGCGCACACCCAGCAGATTGTCGGCCCGACGGTTGGCCGATAGCACCTGACCGCTCTCATCAAAGATCAGCAGCCCGGCCCACTGGCTGTCGAGGTTGTTCAACCCGGTGTTGAAGGTCAGTTGAAAGTGCTGGCCATGGAACAGGTTGAGGATCAGCCGGTTCTCCACGGTCTGGCTCATCATCTTGACCATGCCGAGGGTGTGCGACGGTGGCAGATAGCTGTCGCTGGACACATCGAGCACGGCGATGACCTTGCGCTCTGCATCGAAAATCGGCGCGGCGGAACCGGTCATGAAGCGATTGGCCTTGAGAAAGTGTTCATCGTGTTCAATGTGCACCGCCTGCTCGCAGGCCAGCGCCGTGCCGATGGCGTTGGTGCCGCTGGCGCGCTCGACCCAACTGGCGCCGGCCTGAAAACCGCGCGCCAGATTCGGCTCGATAAAGCGCTGGGTGCCCCAGGACGTCAGCACCTGGCCCTGATTGTCGGCCAGCATGATCAGGCAGTTGGAGTTGCTCAGGATGTTCTCGTAATACGGCAGCACTTCCTGGTGAGTGGTCTGCACCAGTGAATGATGGCGGTCGAGCAACTGCGCAATGCTGGCAGCGGGCAACTGATCGAAGGCCGGTGCGCTTTGATGATTGAGACCGAAGGCGCGGCAACGGGACCAGGAGTCCTGGACAATGGCGTCATGGGAAAGCGGCGGGGCAGGTGCGGCCATGATTGGCAGTCTCTGAAGGGTGCTTTGTTGTTTTTGTTATGGCTCGTTCGACGAGCAAAAAGCATCCATAGAGTGTTGTTCACTATTGTTCATTGTCAATCGCCTGACTGTTCAATTGTTCAGTCGCAACTGTTCACTTGTGTTCAGCTACGAACCACGGTTTGCGTGGTCTCCAGCGAATTTTGCGGTAAATCAACAGCTTGCCGTTTCTGGCACGAATGTCGCTCTACAGGACAGGTCGCTTGACTCCAATAATAAAAAGGCCGAGCCATGTCACTCACCCTGGAGCACGTCAGCCGCACCGTCGAGGGCCAGACCTGGATCGACGATGCGAGCCTGAAATTCGAACCTGGATCCTTCAACGTTTTGCTCGGGCGCACGCTGTCCGGTAAAACCAGTCTGATGCGCCTGATGGCCGGTCTGGACAAGCCCGACAGCGGCCGCATCCTGATGAACGGCGTCGACGTCACCCAGCGCCCGGTACGTCTGCGCAACGTGTCGATGGTCTATCAGCAGTTCATCAATTACCCGACCATGACGGTGTTCGAGAACATCGCGTCGCCGCTGCGCCAGGCCGGGATCTCCAACGAGCAGATTCAGAGCAAGGTGCAGGAAACCGCGAAGATGCTGCGCATCGAGAAGTTTCTGAAGCGCTATCCGCTGGAGCTGTCCGGCGGTCAGCAACAGCGCACGGCCATGGCCCGGGCACTGGTCAAGGATGCCGAACTGATTCTGTTCGACGAGCCGCTGGTCAACCTCGACTACAAACTGCGCGAAGAGCTGCGCCAGGAAATGCGCGAGCTGTTCAAGGCGCGCCACACCATCGCCATCTACGCCACCACCGAGCCCAACGAAGCGCTGGCGCTGGGCGGCACCACCACCATTCTTCATGAAGGCCGGGTGATCCAGAGCGGCCCCTCGACCGAGGTCTATCACCAGCCACAAACGGTGCTGGCCGCTGAATTGTTCTCCGAACCGCCGATCAACCTGATGCCGGGGCGCATCGCCGGCAACGAAGTGAGTTTCGCCAACTTCGTGCACTTTCCGTTGAACGTCGACCTGCGGCCGGTGGGCGAGGGCGAGTTCCGCTTTGGCGTGCGCCCGAGCCACATCTCGCTGGTGCCGAGCAACGACGACGACCTGGAACTGGCGGTGACCGTCGAGGTGGCGGAAATCAGCGGTTCGGAAACCTTCCTCCACGTGCGCAACGAGCATTTTCTGCTGGTGCTGCATTTGCCGGGGGTTCACGAATACGACGTCGATGCGCCGATCCGCATCTATATCCCGACTCATAAACTGTTTGTGTTCGATGCGCAGGGCCGTCTGGTGCAGGCACCGGGCCGGCGCGTCGCGAGGGTTGCCTGATGGCCGAAATCCGTTTGCAGCACCTCGCCCACAGCTACAGCAAAACCCCGAGCGGGCCCGAGGATTACGCGATCCGCGAGATGGACCACATCTGGGAGCAGGGCGGCGCCTATGCCTTGCTCGGTCCGTCGGGTTGCGGCAAGTCGACCTTGCTCAACATCATTTCCGGTCTGCTCAGCCCGTCCCAGGGTCATGTGCTGTTCGACGGCAAAGCGGTCAACGACCTGACCCCGGAAAAGCGCAACATCGCGCAGGTTTTCCAGTTCCCGGTGGTCTACGACACCATGACCGTGTTCGACAACCTGGCCTTTCCCTTGCGCAATCAGGGCCTGGCCGAAGCGAAAGTACACAGCAAGGTGCAGGAAATCGCCGAAGTCCTCGACCTGCAGAACCTGTTGAGCAAAAAGGCGCGCAACCTTACTGCCGACGAAAAACAGAAAGTTTCCATGGGCCGTGGCCTGGTGCGCGATGACGTGTCGGCGATCCTGTTCGATGAACCGCTGACGGTGATCGACCCGCACCTGAAATGGAAACTGCGGCGCAAGCTCAAGCAGATCCACGAGCAATTCAACATCACCATGGTCTACGTCACCCACGATCAACTGGAGGCGTCGACCTTCGCCGACAAGATCGCGGTGATGTATGGCGGTCAGATTGTCCAGTTCGGCACGCCACGGGAATTGTTCGAGCGGCCGAGCCACACCTTTGTCGGCTACTTCATCGGCAGCCCGGGGATGAACCTGATCGAAGTGCAGCCGCAACCGGGCGGGGTCGGTTTCAATTCGACTCATCTGCCGCTCTCCGACGGCTTACAGCGCCATATCGAACACGGTCAGTGGAAAAATCTGAAGGTCGGCATCCGTCCCGAGTTCGTTCACGTGTGGGACGAGCCGTTCGATGACGCGATGCAGGCGCGGGTCGTACACGTCGAAGACCTCGGCACCTACAAGATCATGACTCTGGATCTGGACGGCGCGCCGCTGAAAGTGCGTCTGGCCGAGGACAAACCGGTGCCGCAGGGCACGGCCTACATCAGTTTTCCGGCGCAGTGGCTGATGGTGTATGCCGACGAGTTTCTGCTGGATGCCACCGACAGCGAGGTACAGCCATGAACAAGGTGCAGAACAACAAGGCCTGGTGGCTGGTGTTGCCGGTGTTCCTGCTGGTGGCGTTCAGTGCGGTGATCCCGATGATGACCGTGGTCAACTATTCGGTGCAGGACATCTTCGACCAGTCCAGCCGCTACTTCGTCGGTGCCGACTGGTACAAGCAGGTGCTGCTCGATCCGCGTCTGCACGACTCGTTGCTGCGCCAGTTCATCTACTCGGCGTGTGTGTTGCTGATCGAAATCCCCCTCGGCATCGCCATTGCGCTGACCATGCCGACCAAGGGCCGTTGGTCGTCGGTGGTGCTGATCGTGCTGGCGATTCCGCTGCTGATTCCATGGAACGTGGTCGGCACCATCTGGCAGATTTTCGGCCGCGCCGACATCGGCCTGCTCGGTTCAAGCCTCAACGCCATGGGCATCAGCTACAACTACGCGGCCAACACCATGGACGCCTGGGTCACCGTGCTGGTGATGGACGTCTGGCACTGGACTTCGCTGGTGGCGCTGTTGTGTTTCTCCGGGCTGCGGGCGATTCCCGACGTGTACTACCAGGCCGCACGCATCGACCGGGCCTCGGCCTGGGCCGTGTTCCGCCATATTCAGTTGCCCAAGTTGAAGAGCGTGCTGCTGATCGCGGTGATGCTGCGCTTCATGGACAGCTTCATGATCTACACGGAGCCGTTCGTGCTCACCGGCGGCGGGCCGGGTAACTCGACGACCTTCCTGAGTCAGACCCTGACCCAGATGGCCGTAGGCCAATTCGACCTGGGGCCGGCGGCGGCATTCTCGCTGGTGTACTTCCTGATCATCCTGCTGGTGTCCTGGCTGTTCTACACCGCCATGACCCACAACGATGCCAACCGCTGAGGCCCGGCCATGAGCAAAAGAAAGCTGATCCCCCTGCTGCTCTACATCCTGTTCCTGCTGGTGCCGATCTACTGGCTGCTGAACATGTCGTTCAAGAGCAACACCGAAATCCTCGGCGGACTGACCCTTTTCCCACAGGATTTCACGCTGGCGAACTACAAGGTGATCTTCACCGATCCGAGCTGGTACACCGGCTATATCAATTCGCTGTACTACGTCAGTCTGAACACGATCATTTCTCTGACCGTGGCACTGCCGGCGGCCTACGCGTTTTCGCGCTATCGCTTTCTTGGCGACAAACACCTGTTCTTCTGGCTGCTGACCAACCGCATGGCGCCACCGGCGGTATTTCTACTGCCGTTCTTCCAGTTGTATTCGTCGATTGGTCTGTTCGACACCCATATCGCCGTGGCGCTGGCGCACTGCCTGTTCAACGTGCCGCTGGCGGTGTGGATTCTTGAAGGATTCATGTCCGGGGTGCCGAAGGAAATCGACGAAACCGCCTACATCGACGGCTACAGTTTTCCCAAGTTCTTCGTGAAGATCTTCATCCCGCTGATCGGCTCCGGCATCGGTGTGACGGCGTTTTTCTGCTTCATGTTTTCCTGGGTCGAACTGCTGCTGGCGCGCACGCTGACCTCGGTGAACGCCAAACCGATCGCGGCGGTGATGACGCGCACGGTGTCGGCGTCCGGCATTGACTGGGGCGTACTGGCGGCGGCGGGGGTGTTGACTATCCTCCCCGGCATGCTGGTGATCTGGTTCGTTCGCAACCACGTGGCCAAGGGCTTTGCCCTGGGCCGGGTCTGAGGAACTGATGATGGAATGGATGAGCTGGACCGTCCCGACGGCGGCGTTTTTCATCGTGATTGGTTTGATCCTGGTGGGCATGACCACCTGGGAACTGCGCTCGCCGAGCATCTTGCGGCGAGGGTTTCTGCCGATTGCCACCACCCGTGGCGATCGCTTGTTCATCGGTCTTCTCGGCAGCGCCTACCTGCATCTGCTGGTAATCGGCGTGACCGACTGGAGCATCTGGGTAGCGTCCGCGTTGTCCCTGGTGTGGCTGTTGGCTGTGATGCGTTGGGGCTAGTCGAATCGCTCGGCAATCTTGCTCCGAAAACCTAACAGGAGGTCTCTATGTTCGATAAGAAAAATAAGCTGCGACATAGCATTTCATTGGCAGCCATGCTGGCACTCAGCGGTTTGAGCGCGTCCGCCTGGGCCGACGCCTACGAAGATGCCGCAAAAAAATGGATCGGCAGCGAATTCAAGCCGTCGACCCTGACGGCCGAGCAGCAACTCGAAGAACTGAAGTGGTTCATCAAGGCGGCCGAGCCGTTTCGCGGGATGGACATCAAGGTCGTCTCGGAAACCCTGACCACCCACGAATATGAATCCAAGGTGCTGGCCAAGGCCTTCAGCGAAATCACCGGCATCAAGCTGACCCACGACCTGCTGCAGGAAGGCGACGTTGTGGAAAAAATGCAGACCGTGATGCAGTCGGACAAGAACATCTACGACGGCTGGGTCAACGACTCGGACCTGATCGGTACGCACTTTCGCTACGGCAAGACCGAATCGATCACCGACCTGATGGCCAACGAAGGCAAGAACTTCACCTCGCCGACCCTCGACATCAAGGACTTCATCGGCATCTCCTTCACCACCGCGCCGGACGGCAAGATCTATCAGTTGCCCGACCAGCAGTTCGCCAACCTTTACTGGTTCCGCGCCGACTGGTTCGAGCGTGCCGACCTGAAAGCCAAGTTCAAGGAAAAGTACGGCTATGAACTGGGCGTCCCGGTGAACTGGTCGGCCTATGAAGACATCGCCAAGTTCTTCAGCGAAGACGTCAAGGAAATCGACGGCAAACGCATTTACGGGCACATGGACTACGGCAAGAAAGACCCGTCGCTGGGCTGGCGCTTCACCGATGCCTGGTTCTCCATGGCCGGTGGCGGCGACAAGGGCATTCCCAACGGCTTGCCGGTGGACGAGTGGGGGATTCGTGTCGAGGATTGCCACCCGGTCGGTTCCAGCGTGACCCGCGGCGGCGACACCAACGGCCCGGCAGCGGTGTTCGCCACCACCAAATACGTCGACTGGCTGAAGAAGTACGCGCCACCGGAAGCGGCGGGCATGACCTTCTCCGAGTCCGGCCCGGTGCCGTCCCAGGGCAACATCGCCCAGCAGATCTTCTGGTACACGGCCTTCACCGCCGACATGACCAAACCGGGCCTGCCGGTGGTCAACGCCGACGGCACGCCGAAATGGCGTATGGCACCGTCACCACGCGGGCCGTACTGGGAAGAAGGGATGAAGCTCGGTTATCAGGACGTGGGCTCCTGGACCTTCATGAAGTCCACGCCTGAGAAACAGAAACTCGCGGCCTGGCTGTACGCGCAGTTCGTGACCTCGAAAACCGTTTCGTTGAAGAAAACCATCGTCGGCCTGACGCCGATTCGTGAGTCGGACATCAACTCGCAAGCGATGACCGATCTGGCACCGAAACTCGGTGGTCTGGTCGAGTTCTACCGCAGCCCGGCCCGTGTGCAGTGGACCCCGACCGGCACCAACGTGCCGGACTACCCACGCCTGGCGCAACTGTGGTGGAGCCACATCGCTGAGGCCGCCAGCGGCGAGAAGACCCCGCAACAGGCCCTCGACGGTCTGGCCAAGGATCAGGACGCGATCATGACCCGTCTGGAACGGTCCAAGGCCCAAGCGGTGTGCGCACCGAAAATGAACCCCGAGCGCGACGCGCAATACTGGTTCGACCAACCGGGCGCACCAAAACCGAAACTGGCCAACGAGAAACCGAAAGGCGAAACCGTGAGCTACAACGAACTGCTCAAGTCGTGGGAGGCGGCACGCAAGTAAGCGCTTTTGCGGGACGGAACGGCACCTTCGGGTGCCGTTTTTTTTAGCCTTCGATTTCACGTTTCACCGCCCGACGCACTGCTTTGAGGATCGCATTTTCAAAGGCGTTGTGCCCGGCATGCAGCAGTCGGCAGTGGATGTTCATGCGTTGCCTGAGCCAGCGCACGCTGGCCATGCCATGGGTGTCGCGGATGCCCTGGATCAGCAGGGTGTTGTCGTCGAGGGTCAGGTATTCGTCCTTTGGTGTGAAGAAATAGTTTTGCAGGTGGTAATGCAGTTCGAGGCGGATCGCGAGCACCGCTTCCTGATCGACGAAGCGCTCCAGTGTGTCGGGGCAAATCGTCTGCCCTGTGCGACGTAGAACAGCGTTCAACCATTCGATGGCGGCGCGGTTTTGCTGCGATGGACAGCCTTCGCCGAGGATCCGGTAGATGTCCCTGGCCCGTTGGCCGGGCGACATTTGAGGTGATTGCGCCAACCCGTCATTGAGCGCCTGATCGTAGGCCCGGACATTGTCGGCAAACGGCACGAATACCGAGACCAGCGTGGTTTTCAGCAGGTGCTGCGGATAGCGCTGTTGGTACTGGATCGCCAGCCAGCTACCCCATGACACCCCCAGCACGCTGATTTTTTCGAAGCCGAAATGCTGGCGCAGGGCATCGATGTCTTCGACACACTGCCCGGTAGTGTTATCCCGAAGTTCGCCGTAGGGCGTCGAGCGTCCGCAACCTCGTTGATCAAACAGGATGATGTCGAACCGGCCCGTGTCGAAGAACTGCAAATGGTGGCGGCTGATACGCCCGCCGGGACCACCATGGATAAAAAACACCGGTTCGTGTCCCGGAACACCATGCCGTTCCCAATAGAGTTGATGGCCGTCGCCGGTCGGGTAATAACCTCGGCTGTGCAGGGAAAAACTCATGGCGCCGGAACCGTCAGACGATAGAACTGGAACAGTTCGACCTGCCCGGGCCGTGCCGCGACGCTGGATTCAAGTTTCAGGTTGTGGATGGAAGCCAGCCAGGAGACAGGTATCAACACCGGTGTGTGACCGAAAACAAGGATCGTGCCGCCGGGCTTGACGCAGCGGATCAGCGATTCGAATGCGGCCTGGGCATCCCGTCGGGTCAAGACTTCGGCGTTGAGGAACCGCAGGACCAAGACATCGCAGCGAATCCCGGAATCGAAAGCTTCACTCGCCTCCAGCACGTCGAATTCGATGGATGTTCCGCTGTGCCAGCGCCTGGCGTGTTCGATCATCGAGGCCGAACGGTCACTGCCCAGGCACAGACAGTCGGGCAGGGCGCGGGCGAGGTGGGCGATGAACGCGCCGGTCGAACAGGCCGGGTCGTAAATCAGCGCGCCTTTTTCAGTGATGGCCTGGAGCAGCCCGGCGCAGTATTCGCGCAAGTGGTGTTCGTCAGTGTTCAGCTGTTCGGCCAGTGATTCGTTGCATTGCCAGAAGTCTGCCGGGCAGACCGCTTCCCGGCCCGCCTCATCCAGCAGCGGAAAGGGAAACAGGACCTCGCTGTCAGCCTGATGCAAGGCGTGCTCGAAGAACTGCGCTTTGTCTGCGGGGGAGACCGTCCGATAGCCGATCGACAACCCGTCATCACCCCACAATGAGTGGAGGTGCGGGCCAAACAACATGTCGGGTTTGAGCGCACTGCCGGCCTGCCACCGGAAATGCCGGTCACGCTGCAGGAGCTTGCGGCCGACCCAGAGCTCATCGTTCACCCGCAGGAAAAAAACGTGGTGCAGTCCGCTGCCTCGTGGTTCGAGGAAGTGGCCAACCGTGCCGTTCTCGTTGAGGTAAAGGCGCATCGAACGGGCCAGTGTCAGTTCCCGGGTGCGATCGAGTCGGTTCATACGGCTGGCCTCTCCAGCGTACGGCCTCGGGCTTGCGGAATGACGACGTTCCCGCTGGAGACCACGAAGAAGCGTTCCAGTCCGGGGATCACCACGTTGAGCAGGGTGGTGCCGAGCTCGGTTCGCTGCAGGATGGCGGCCCCCAGCGTACGGCCATGAATCCGCAGGTCTTGAGTCAGCAAGTACAGTTGGTTTTCCACCGACAGGTATTTAGCGGAATCCGGCAGTCTGATTTCGTGTTGAACGCAGCGATGCAGGAGCGTCTGCGGATCGAACTGCGCACAGCGCAGCAGGCGCGGGAAGGGCTGCAGATTGCGCAGCGCGTTGTTCAGCGTCTGTCGGTATTCGGGTTCGGCGGCGCTGAGTTGCAATTGCACCAGTTCAGTGAGCGCCCGCCACGCCGCGTGGCGCGGGTCGAGGGAGCTGCCACTGCCGAATACCTGTGGGTGAGCGCCCGGCTTCGTGGTGAGGGCCAGAAAAGTCCGGGTCGTGAACTCGGTGCTGATATCCACCAGCACGATTTCGCCGTCGATCTCCTGTTCGGCATCGGCCCACAGACGACCGAGTTCGTCGCTTTCAGTGAGACGCGCCACCCGCCGCAGTGGTGGATGATTTTCGTAGTAAAAATGGTTGAGCAAAAACAACGACACGGCGTCGCGCTCGATGCATTCGTTGGCGGCGTGCAGCATCGCTTCGTTGTAAGTGGCGCCAATCGCGGTGCCGCTGTTGCTGGCGTAGCGCTGCACGGCGCGGTAGTCCGCCATATCCGGTGACGAGGGCAAACGTGAACCGTTCGGCGAGGTCAGCGCCACCGGATAGGAAAAACGGTCATGCCACGGCGGACAGACATAGGTCCGGCAGGTGATGCGCACGTTTTGCTGGCAAGTGAGCCTGTGCAGAAGCGAGTCATCGGCAAACACCGGCGTGTCTTTGAAATAGCCTTCCGTCTCGTGGTGAACATCGTAGGTACAGAGCTCATCCGTCCAATAGTGCTCGAGCGCTTCATAGAGCGCGCCCAGGTGCGCCTGATTCGCATAGCCCTTGCCGGAGCCACGGGCATGACGGTTGTCGCTGCCATGCAGACTGGCCTGAACGGCAACCACTTTGCTGCCGAGGGTGCGGGTGTGTGGTGTGAGGCCCAGGCGTGAAAGTTCGGTGTGGATACGCCGTTCTGCCTGAGCGGCCGTGAGCTCACGCTCGGCCAACGTTGTCTTGTCCATGATTCCCTTCCTGGAAAGCCCGCGAGGGCGCAGGGCCCCCGCGGGTTCTGTCACTCGGCGTTGAGTTCCGCCTGTTCTTCCTCGGTCAGTTGCAGCGCTTCGATCTGCTCTGGCGAGGGTGCTTCCTGCTCTTCCAGTTCATCGATAGGGTTTGCGTTCAAGCTGCCCATGTAGCCCATGATGTTGCTCCTTGGTTGTTGTTTGGGAGTGCTGTTGCAAGCACGAACCGAATCTAAAAGGGCGGTGAGGGCGGGGTCAAAAATGTCCGGACGTTTCCAGCCGCGGGTTTCAGCGGTGTCGAAATACGTACTGATAAAACGTGAATTGACGCCGGGCGGATGTGTTTCTGGGGGCAGCACTGCGTGGCAACGGGCGAACCATGCGAAAGGAGTCAGCGGTTTGAGGCGTTCTGTCGTGTGCCGCTGTCGGACGTTTCAGCGCGGGGACGACGCAAATTCGTACTGAAGGATTTACGGAGATGGATGCAGCACTTGTGCGGTGATTTTTCCCATGAGGTTTGAGAAAACACCGCACAAATCGGCTTGACGGTTCAGTGCCGTTCCCGGTGCATCACAGGAAACACCAGACTGAACACCGTCATCGCCCCCGGACGGCTTTGAACCTGCGCGGAGCCCTGATGCAAGGTCATGATCGAATGCACGATGGCCAGCCCCAGCCCGGTACTGCCCTGTGAACGGGTGCGACTGCTGTCGACCCGGTAAAAACGGTCGAACAGATACGGCAGGTGCTGCGCTTCGATGCCTGTGCCGGGATTGCTCACCCGCAGCGACACCTCGTTCGGCGCCTTTTCGATGAACAGCGAAACGGTCTTGCCGGACGGGCAGTGGCGCAGGGCATTGGACAGCAGATTGGAAATCGCTCGCTGAATCATCAGCCGGTCGCCCGATACCTGAGCGCTGCCGATGACCTTCAGATCGATCTGTTTGTCCTGTGCCGTCAGAGAAAACAGATCGGCCACTTTGAACGCCTCTTCCTCCAGCGCAATCGGCTCGAACGAGGTGTGTGCCGCAGGCTGGCTCGCCTGGGCCAGGAACAGCATGTCCGAAACAATCCGCGCGACCCGCTCCAGCTCTTCGGTGCAGGACACCAGAACGTTGGTGTATTCCTCGACCGAGCGCTCTCGCGACAGCGTCACTTGGGCCTTGCCCATCAGGTTGTTGATCGGCGTGCGCAGTTCGTGGGCCAGGTCATCGGAGAACTGCGACAACTGCTGCACGCCGCTGTCCAGTCGATCGAGCATGACGTTGATGCCCTGCGCCAGTTCGCTGAGTTCCTGGGGCATGTTCAGCACCGACAACCGGTGATCGAGATCCTGCGTCGTCACTCGTGCCGCCACTTTGCGAAACTCCCGAAGCGGGGCCAGCCCTCGCTGCACGGCGCCCCATGCGGTCAGGCCGATGAACACCAGCAGCAACGGCAAGGCCATCAGCGTCGAGCGCAGGTAGGCGCTGAGCAGAGCCTGATCGTGGGCGTTATCCATCGACAGCAGCACCGGTACGTTGCTGCCGTCCTTGAGGCGAATCAGCTTGGAGACGGTGAGAAACTTCGCGCCTTCAGCATCGGCGCTGTCGGTGTGGGTCAACTGATCGGTGGTCGCCCGAACTGCCTTCAGTTCAATCCGTGGATCGGTCAGGCCCGAGCCGGACTTGAGCAGCGGGGTGCGCAGGTTGTTCAGGTCGTAAATGGTCAGGGTCAGGTTGTCATGCCCCATGACCTGATCGAGCAGAATGTGTGGCTTGGCGCTGATCTCACCGGTGTCGGCGTACAGCGTCAAGCTGTGCTCGACCTGTTCCATCTTCTTTTCCAGGCTGTCGCGCGATAGCGCGTTCAGCTCATGGGTCAGGGCGAAATACGCGAGGATGGCCAGGAACACCACCAGCAATGCACCCAGAATGCTGACCGTCAGACCCAGCCGCAGCGACAGGCTGGCCGGCTTCATTCCCGGGCCTCCAGCACATAGCCGACGCCGCGCAGGGTGTGGATCAGTTTGCTGTCGAACGGGTCGTCGATTTTCGCCCGCAGGCGGCGGATCGAAACTTCGACCACGTTGGTGTCGCAGTCGAAATTCATGTCCCACACCAGCGAGATGATCTGGGTGCGGGTCAGCACTTCGCCGGACTGGCGCATCAGCAGATGCAGCAGGGCGAACTCCTTGGTGGTCAGGTCGATGCGCTGCGAGCCACGAAAGGCCCGGTGACGACCCGGATCAAGTTCCAGATCGGCGACCTTGAGCACCTGCGGCACCGGAATGTTTTCACTGCGCCGCATCAACGTGCGTACCCGCGCCAGCAGTTCCGGGAACTCGAACGGCTTGACCAGATAATCGTCGGCGCCCAGATCCAGACCGCGGATCTTGTCCGCCAGCCGCCCGCGTGCGGTGAGCATCATCACCCGGGTGGAGTGGGTGCGACGCAGTTGTTCCAGCACGCTCCAGCCATCGAGTTCCGGCAGGTTCACATCGAGAATGATCAGGTCATAAACCTGTTGTTGCGCCAGGTGCAAACCGTCAGCGCCATTAACGGCGTGGTCAACGATATAACCACTTTCGGTCAGGCCCTGATGCAAGTATTCGGCAGCTTTAAGCTCGTCCTCGACGACAAGGATTCGCATGATGTTTCACCACTTTTAATGAATGGGTATTTAAGTAAGTGAGTCTGGAAGTTGCAGTTTTTGCAGGGGCTTCCTGACGGACTTTGAAACTGAGTGGCGGGCACGGTAAAGGCTGTAGTGGCTACAGAGTCAACGCCTGAGCGCTTTAAATCGGCCGTCCGCGACAGCCTGTCGCAGTGGAATGGCGCATTTTTCACGACTTTCATTTCGGCAAGTGCTGTCCGGCAGATAACTAACGTGCATTTGTTTCTATCTATTGCAATAAAGCCATTCGAACTTCGAATCCTAGAGCAAAACAACTTCGATAAACCGTGGATAACGGATTTGTAATGTTCACGTCACCTTGTCGATAAGTTCAAAACCCTACCGTGGCGCCATCAACGATTCTTGATTGAAGGAAGCCTTCCATTGCCCGGTTTAATTGAACTGACGGCGCGATCACGCCTGAAAAAAACCGCCAGCGGCCTTTTGTTGCTGGCTTGTACCAGCCTAGCCAGTGCATCGACCCTGACGCTGGATCAGGCGCTGCAAACCGCCTTCGCCGGCAACCCGGATCTCGCCGCCGCGCAGTGGGAAATCGGCATTGCCGAAGGCGACCGCAAACAGGCCGGGCTGATCCCGAATCCCGAAGTGTCGTGGGAGGCCGAAGACACCCGGCGCGAATCGCGCACCACCACGGTGATGCTCAGCCAGCCGATCGAGCTGGGCGGCAAGCGTGGCGCGCGGATTGAAGTAGCGAGTCGTGCGCAGGATGCCGCCGGCATCGAGCTGGAGCGCAAGCGCAACGCACTGCGCGCCGACGTGCTTCAAGCGTTCAACGGTGCGCAAACCGCGCAGCAACGTTTGCAACTGGCCCGGCAGTCGCTGCAGCTCGCCGAGCACGGTTTGCGTGTGGCACAGGGGCGGATCGAGGCGGGCAAGTCGTCGCCGGTCGAAGGCACGCGGGCGCAAGTGCAGCTTTCGGAAGTGCGCCTGGAATTGAGCCGCGCCGAGCGCGATCAGGCCAATGCGTACCAGCAGTTGGCACAGGTCATGGGCGCACCGTTGCCGACGTCGACTACGGTGCAGACCGCGACTCAAAGCCTGCCCAGCGTACCGCTGCCCACCCGTTTGCTTGAACGCTTGAATGAGACGGCGGAGCTGCGCCTGGCCAGGTTGCAGATCGACCAGCGCGAGGCGTCGCTGGGGCTGGAAAAGTCCCAGCGGATTCCCGATCTCACCGTCAGCATCGGCAGCCAGTACAGCGAAACCGAGCGCGAGCGGGTCAACGTGGTGGGGCTGTCGATGCCGATTCCGCTGTTCAACCGCAATCAGGGCAACGTGCTGGCGGCGGCGCGGCGTACTGATCAGGCGCGGGACCTGCGCAACGCCACCGAGCTGCGTTTGCGCACGGAAATCCAGACCACGCTGGCGCAATGGCAGACCGCCAACGGCGAAATCCAGGCATTCGACCGGACCATTCTGCCCGCCGCGCAAAGTGCGGTGGACAGCGCCACTCGCGGTTTCGAAATGGGCAAGTTCGGCTTCCTCGACGTGCTCGACGCCCAGCGCACATTGATCGCCGCTCGCAGCCAATACATCCAGGCGGTGAGCGAGGCGACCGACGCCCGGGTCCGCATCGAACGCATCTTCGGCGACCTCAGCGCCAACCCTTGAATTTCAACTTTCTGATCACTGCGCGATGGTTTGGCGCAGAGGAGTTTCCATGGATAAAAAACTGATTGTGGTCGCTGCGGCGACGTTGGCGCTGGGCATTGGCATCGGCTCGATGTGGAGCGGCAATGCGTCCATCGATGCGCATGCCGACGAAGCGGCGGAACACGCCGATCACGCCGAAGAAGGCGCCGCTGCTGACGGCGAGCATGCCGAAGAAGGGCACATAGAATTGACGGCCGAGCAGATCGCGGCGGCGGGGATTCAACTGGCCGCCGCCCAGACGCATAGCTTCAGCCTCGGCCTGTCGTTCCCCGGTGAAGTGCGTTTTGACGAAGACCGCACCGCGCATGTGGTGCCGCGCGTGCCGGGCGTGGTCGAGTCGGTGTCGGTCAATCTCGGGCAGTCGGTGAAAAAGGGCCAGTTGCTGGCGGTGATCGCCAGTCAGCAGATTTCCGATCAGCGCAGCGAGCAGGCAGCCGCGCAACGCCGCTTGGCCCTGGCCCGCACGACGTTCGAGCGCGAGAAGAAACTGTGGCAGGACAAGATCTCCGCCGAACAGGATTTCCTCCAGGCACGTCAGGCCCTGGAGGAAGCCGAAATTGCCGTGAGCAATGCCCGGCAAAAGATCAGCGTGCTCAGTGGCAGTGTGGTCGCCACCGGTGGCAATCGCTATGAACTGCGGGCGCCGTTCGACGGTGTGGTAGTGGAAAAGCACCTGACGCCGGGCGAGGTGGTCGATGAAACCACGGCGGCGTTCACGCTCTCGGATTTGTCGCGGGTGTGGGTCACCTTCGGCGTGTCACCGAAGGATTTGAACAAGGTGCAAGTGGGCAAACCCGTCACCGTCAGCGCGGCGGAGTTGAACGCCGAAGTCAGCGGCACCGTGGCTTACGTCGGCAGCCTGCTCGGCGAACAGACCCGCACCGCGACCGTGCGCGTTACCCTGGAAAACCCGCAAGGTTCGTGGCGACCCGGCCTGTTTGTCACCGCGCTGGTCGCCACCGACAGCCGTCAGGCCAAAGTCGCCGTACCGGAAACCGCAGTCCAGACCGTCGAGGACAAACCCACGGTCTTCGTCCGCACAGAAGATGGCTTCAAGGCCCAAGCGGTAGAGCTGGGCAGTCGCGCGGCGGGGCAAGTGGAAGTCACCGCCGGACTGGAGCCTGGCGTGCAAGTCGCGAGCGCCGGCAGCTTCGTCCTCAAATCGGAGCTGGGCAAAGCCTCGGCCGAGCACAGTCATTAATCGCGGAAGACTCCCATGTTCGAACGCCTGATCCAGTTTGCCATCGAGCAGCGCATCATCGTGTTGCTCGCCGTTCTGCTCATGGCCGGCCTCGGTATCGCCAGTTATCAGAAACTGCCGATCGACGCCGTGCCCGACATCACCAACGTCCAGGTACAGATCAACACCGGCGCGGCCGGGTTCTCGCCGCTGGAAACCGAGCAGCGCATCACCTTTCCGATTGAAACCGCGATGGCTGGCTTGCCGGCGCTGGAGCAGACCCGGTCGCTGTCGCGCTCGGGGTTGTCCCAAGTCACGGTGATCTTCAAGGACGGCACTGATCTGTTCTTTGCCCGGCAATTGGTCAACGAACGGTTGCAGTCGGCCAAAGAGCAATTGCCCGAGGGCGTGGAAGCGGTGATGGGGCCGATTTCCACCGGGCTCGGCGAGATTTTTCTGTGGACGGTCGATGCGAAAGAAGGCGCCCTGAAGGACGACGGCACGCCCTACACGCCGACCGACTTGCGGGTGATCCAGGACTGGATCATCAAGCCGCAACTGCGCAACGTTCCCGGCGTGGCCGAGATCAACACCATTGGCGGTTTTGCCAAGGAGTACCAGATCGCCCCCGATCCGAAAAAACTCGCGGCCTACAAACTGACCCTCACCGATCTGGTGACGGCGCTGGAGCGCAACAACGCCAACGTCGGCGCCGGCTACATCGAGCGCAGTGGCGAGCAATTGTTGATTCGCGCGCCGGGGCAAGTGGCGAGCACCGAGGACATCGCCAACATCGTCATGGCCAACGTCGACGGCACGCCGATCCGGATCAAGAACGTCGCCACCGTGGACATCGGCCGCGAACTGCGCAGCGGCGCCGCCACGGAAAATGGCCGCGAAGTGGTGCTCGGCACGGTGTTCATGTTGATCGGTGAAAACAGCCGCACGGTTTCTCAGGCCGTCGCCGCGAAGCTCGAACAGATCAACAAGTCGTTGCCCGCCGGCGTGATCGCGGTGCCGGTGTACGACCGCACGCATCTGGTCGACAAGGCCATCGCCACGGTGAAGAAGAACCTCGTCGAGGGCGCGATTCTGGTGATCGCTATCCTGTTTCTGTTCCTCGGCAACATCCGCGCTGCGCTGATCACGGCGATGGTTATTCCGCTGTCGATGCTGTTCACCTTCACCGGCATGTTCAGCAACAAGGTCAGCGCCAACCTGATGAGCCTCGGCGCGCTGGACTTCGGGATCATTGTCGACGGCGCGGTGGTAATCGTTGAAAACACTCTGCGCCGGCTGGCCCATGCGCAGCAGCATCACGGGCGTCTGCTGACGCGATCCGAGCGTTTCCATGAAGTATTCGCGGCGGCGAAAGAGGCGCGGCGCCCGCTGATTTTTGGCCAGTTGATCATCATGGTCGTGTACCTGCCGATCTTCGCTCTGAGCGGTGTGGAAGGAAAAATGTTCCACCCGATGGCGTTCACTGTGGTCATCGCGTTGCTCGGCGCCATGCTGTTGTCCGTGACCTTTGTGCCGGCGGCGATTGCGCTGTTCGTGACCGGCAAGGTCAAGGAAGAAGAGGGCGTGATGATGCGTGGTGCACGTCGCGTGTATGCACCGGCGCTGGCCTGGGTGATGTCGCATCGTGCTGTTGCCGTGGGTGCGGCGCTGGGCGTGATCGTCCTCAGTGGCGTGGTCACCAGCCGCATGGGCAGCGAGTTTGTGCCGAGTCTCAGCGAAGGCGATTTTGCCTTGCAGGCGTTGCGCGTGCCGGGCACCAGCCTGACGCAATCGGTGGACATGCAGCAGCGGCTGGAAACGTTGATCCTGAATAAAGTGCCGGAAGTCGAGCGCGTCTTCGCCCGCACCGGCACTGCGGAAATCGCCTCCGACCCGATGCCGCCGAACATCTCCGACAGCTACGTGATGCTCAAGCCCAAAGAGCAATGGCCGGACCTGGGCAAGTCCCGCGAAACTCTGATGGCCGAACTGCAACAGGCCGCGGCGACGCTGCCGGGCAGCAACTATGAACTGTCGCAGCCGATCCAGTTGCGCTTCAACGAGCTGATCTCCGGCGTGCGTAGCGACGTGGCGGTCAAGGTGTTCGGTGATGACATGGACGTGCTCAACGCCACGGCGGCGAAGATTGCCGCCGCGATGCAGAAGGTCGACGGTGCTTCCGAGGTCAAGGTCGAGCAAACCACCGGTCTGCCGGTACTGACCATCAACATCGACCGCGACAAGGCCGCGCGTTACGGGCTCAACGTCGGTGATGTGCAGGACACCATCGCGGTGGCCGTCGGCGGGCAGAAGGCCGGGACGTTGTATGAAGGTGACCGTCGGTTCGACATGGTGGTGCGCTTGTCCGACGCCATGCGCAAGGACGTCGACGGGTTGTCGGCGCTGCTGATTCCGGTGCCGGCGGCTGGCGGTGAGGCGGCCAGTCAGATCGGCTTCATTGCGCTGAAGGACGTTGCCAGCCTCGATCTGGTGCTGGGGCCGAATCAGGTCAGCCGCGAGAACGGCAAGCGCCTGGTGATCGTCAGCGCCAACGTGCGTGGGCGTGACATCGGTTCTTTCGTCGCCGAGGCGGGCGAAGTGATCGAGCGCGACGTGCAGGTGCCGGCGGGTTACTGGACCACCTGGGGCGGTCAGTTCGAGCAACTGCAATCGGCGGCCAAGCGCTTGCAGATCGTGGTGCCAGTGGCGTTGCTGCTGGTGTTCGGGTTGCTGTTCATGATGTTCAACAACCTCAAGGACGGCTTGCTGGTGTTCACCGGGATTCCGTTTGCGCTGACCGGCGGGGTCATGGCGTTGTGGCTTCGGGACATTCCGCTGTCGATCTCGGCGGGCGTCGGGTTTATCGCGCTGTCCGGTGTGGCGGTGCTCAACGGGCTGGTGATGATCGCGTTCATTCGCAACTTGCGGGAGGAAGGCCGGTCGTTGTCCGAAGCGATCCATGAAGGCGCGCTGACGCGATTGCGCCCGGTGTTGATGACGGCGCTGGTGGCGTCTTTAGGCTTCATTCCGATGGCTCTTGCGACCGGCACCGGGGCCGAGGTGCAGCGACCGCTGGCGACGGTGGTGATTGGCGGGATCCTGTCCTCGACCATTCTCACGCTGCTGATCCTGCCAGCGCTGTATCAGCTGGCGCATCGTCGGGACGAGGAAGCGCTTACGGCTGCCTAGTCACTTTTTACCTCAACAACAGGCCCGCCATTGCGGGCCTTTCTACATGACGGATATGTAATTTCGGCGCCACCGTCACGAAAGGTTCGGATTGTTACCTTGATCCCGTCAGTGACTTGAATGAGGAATCAATGATGAAACTTGCACAGATTGGCGCGTTTGCCGTGGCTCTGATGATGTCTTCGCTGGTGTTGGCCGAAGGTGGCGGGGATCGCACCTTCGACCGAATGATGACCGCCAACGACCGTTCCATGGAGCTATATGTCGCCAGGGAAAAGGCCCGCGACCCGGTTGTCGTCAATGAGAAGAAAGACGACACCACCAAGGACCTTTAAAAACGCCGCGCTGGAACAAGCCTGTCGTCCGAATTCCGATGCCGGGCTTTTTTGGAGGAATTGAACATGAAGTGGATCAAGTGGATGACCTTCGCCGGCGCCATGGCGATGTCTGTGAATGTGCTGGCCGAAGGCGGTGGTGATCGAACCTTCGAGCGAGCGTTCAGCGCCAACGCCAAGGCCATGGAGCAATACGCGGCCGAACGGGGCAAGGCGGCGCCCGTGGTGAAGGATTACGAATACGGAATGAAGCTTGATGTGGTGAAAATCGTCAGCGTTGTGAAGCCCCAGCCCGCTTGCGCCGTCGTCCCCACTGCGATGACCTATGAGGATTCGAACGGGCAGCTCAATACGCTCAAGTACCGCGTGGCGGGTGCTTGCCGGAACAGCGGCAGCTGATGCTGCGCACTTTCACGGTGTGCACCCGGCCATTGTGGTCATGCGCGGAAGACCCTGGCGTCTGCCGCGCTTTTGCGTTTGCGGGTTATTTGACTGGCAATGGCTCAGCAGTCGCGCCGGCAGTTACCGCAGGCGCTTCATGGCTCAGTTTGCGGCGGGCAATCTCTGCTCCACGCTGGCGCAGGGGCGTTTCGATAAAGCGGTAATTGAGCTCGCTCAGCACTACCAGCAGAACCAGAGACGTCGCTAACAGCTCAAGGGTAAAACGCCCGTCCAGAGGCACGCCCTGACTGGCGGCCACACGGGTCCAGATCTCTGTACTCAGGTGATTGGTGAAGACGTGAATCACGTAGAGTCCATAGGATCGCGAGCCGGCCCACTGCATGAAACCGCGCATGAAGGCCGGGCAGTAGATGTAACCCTTCTCGTAACTCGCCAGCCAGACAATCAGCACCGCGACGAGCGCGACCATGCCGACGGCAATCGGCATGGCTATCAGTTGTATGGCGACAGCACCCAGCATGTAGAGCAGAAACAGCGTGCAAAACATGGATCTGGTCGAACTCTGCCCCAGCTCACGCGGTTCGATCTGCCGATAGAGGCGGGTTCGGGTAAACAGGCACAGGAGAATTCCCCAGAGCATTGCGTCCAGGCGGAAGTACGTGAGGATGCTCATGGGGTGGCCGAAAGGATTTCGATCCACACCAAACTGCAAGGCAATGAGCGCGAACAGGACGATGACGCGCCAGCGTGGCGACGTTATGAACAGCAGAAAAAACGGAAAGACGAAGTAGAACTGCTCCTCCAGCGCCAGGCTCCAGTATTGGGGGCTGGAACCCAGCAGTGATTGGTAATGAGCGATGTTGCCAGTGAATGTTGCTACGGCAGTGAAACTGCGCAGATTGTCGTACCACGAGCCGAAGGCGTTCGACTGGTTGAACACAATGGAAAACAACAGCGGGAGGAGAATCCAGAGCCACGCAGTGGGCAACAGCCGGTAGGCGCGCCGTAGCCAGAAACAAGCGGCGGCCAGCCCCGGCTGGCCTTGCGCGCGGTGTTTGTCGAAATAGTCCAGATAGGCCTTGCTCACCACGAAACCGGAAATGCAGAAGAACAGATCGACCCCGGTCCAGGGCATGAAGACAGAAAAGATCCTCAGCAGCGTATCGGCGTGAAACGGCAGCATCATGTTGACGTGGCTCAAGAGGGTCATGGCGACGGCCGCGCCTCTCAAGTATTCGATTTCCAGGTTTTTACGCGCGCTCATCGATCCCTCGTTGTTCTTGTTTTTCAGCGCTGGCGAAGATGGCAGGTGACCGCTTGTCCGGTCAAGAAATCGATCTGTTATTTGCGGAACAAAAAAAAGCGCCCCGAAGGACGCCAAAGGATTCACCTCTTACCAAAGGAGCAAGGAGCTTCTAAAGGTGAATGCGCATTGCTCGTAAAACTCAGAGAATCGCCAGCGGGTATTCGACGATCACCCGTACCTCATCCAGGTCCGACTCAAATGCCGTGGCCCTGGTCGTGGCCTGGCGCAGGCGCAGCGACAGGTCTTTCATCGAACCGCTCTGCACCACGTATTTGACTTCGATGTCACGCTCCCAGCGCTTCTGGTCGGTCAGTGGATTGCCGTCGGCATCGCGGCGCATGTACACGGCGTTGGCGTTGGAGTAATCGGCGTCGGTGCCGCGTGCATAACGGGTCATGAACGACAGGCCGGGCACGCCGTAGGGGGTCATGTCGAGGTCGTAGCGCACCATCCACGAGCGTTCTTTCGGCGAGTTGAAGTCGCTGTACTGGATCGAGTTGTCGAGGAAGATCGAGTCGGACTGGCGCAAGTAGTCGAAGTCGTCGTTGCCGTTGTTGCGCTGGTGGGAAAGGGCGACGGAATGCGCGCCGAGTTTCACGCCGACGCGGCCGCTCCAGATGTTGTTGTCGAACTCGCCGAGCAATTGTTTGCCCTCGTCGACCGCATTGTAGTAATTCAGGCCGCCGAACAGCGACAGGTCATCCGACAGCGGATACGTCCAGGCGGTGCCGGCGTAGTACTGGTTCCAGGCATCTTTGAGGCGGCTGGAGTACAGGCTGAAACTCAGGTTTTTGTTCAGCGCGTAATCGCCGCCGCCGTAAGCGATCCACGGCGAGTTGACCGGGCCGGCATAGAAGGTCGCGAAGTTCTCGCGCAGGTCGCTGGACACCGGTTGACTCATCGCATGCAACCGGCCGCCCTGGATCGACAGGTCTTCGACGCTGTTGTTGGTCGCGGTCACACCGCGAAAGCTTTCCGGCAGCAATCGCGAATCACCTGCCGCGACCACCGGGTTGGCCGGGAACACATCACCGACTTTCACCACCGTATCGAAGGCCCGCACTTTGGCGGCGCCGCCGACCTTGGTGTATTCGTCCCGTGCTTCACCGTCGCTGTTGACCGGCAACACATCGAACGAACTGCGGCCACCGTTGCGGCCGTCGCCGGTGTCGAGCTTCAGGCCGATCATCGCAAATGCATCCACCCCGACCCCGACGGTGCCCTGGGTGAAACCGGATTCGAACTTGCCGATGATGCCGTGGGCCCAGGCTTCGGAGTATCCATTGCCGGTAGGGCTGGACTGACCGTTGCGGTGATCACGGTTGAAGTAAAGGTTACGGTTGAGCACCGTCAGGCTGCTGCCTTCGATAAACCCTTCGGGTTTTTCTTCTGCAAACACCGAGGACGGCCCGGCGCCGACGACCACTACCAGAGCGGCCATCGATATTTTTGTGTTGTTAACCATCAATCACTCCTTGGGTTCGGCAGAACGGGAACGAGCTTCGGCGTGGGTTTTATTGTTCGACGGACAAGGGGCCCGCCGGCATGGTCGCCGGGTGACATCGTTGCAGGCTGCAGATAACGCGGAGGTGATTGGGGAATTACAATTTTGTCAGGTGGGGCGGGCGAAACTCACACACAGGGTGGGTCTGATCGTTCCATGTATGCAAATGTTCGTTTCTACCGTTCGAAGCTATCCAGCACGTCTTCTGGCAGAGAGGTATCGATGTCATTGGGAAGTGTGAGTTGGCCCTTCATGGTTCCGATCCGTTGGGCGCGCGTTTTTTTCAAGGTGACTTTGTCTTTGCGTTTTTCGGCTAACGCCTTTAGGCCGTCCATCAACTCTGAAAAAATATCTCGCTTCATGGTTTCTGGATCTCCACTTGATGGGTGACTTTCGAATTTAACGGCATAGGCCAACTGCGTGATGTCAGCCGTTGCTCATCGTTTTGAAGGCAAATTCCTAAAAAGGGGAGGGCGTTGAAAATCAAAATCCCACAAAAACAAAAACGGCACCCGAAGGTGCCGTTTCTGTTTCTAGCCAACTATCGCTGAGCGATCAGCCCGCCAGGCCCGATTGCTGAACCAGGGTCAGCAGCGGTTGTGGGTAGACGCCGAGGAAGAACGCAACCACAGCGATCGCCAGCAGCATCACGCCGCCTGCTTTCTGTTCCCAGTGCAGTTGGGCGTCGTGGCGGCGCAGGTTCGGTTCGATCAGGTACAGGGTGACCATCACGCGCAGGTAGTAGAACACGCCGATGGCGCTGCCCAGAACCAGGGAACCTACCAGCCACCATTGGTGCGACTCGACACCGGTAGCGATGATGTAGAACTTGCCGATGAAGCCAGCAGTCAGCGGGATACCGGCCAGGGACAGCATCATCACGGTCAGTACGGCGGTCAGGTACGGACGGCGCCAGAACAGGCCGCGGTATTCGTACAGGGCGTCTGCGTCACGGCCGTTGTACGGCGAGGACATCAGGGTGATCACGCCGAAGGCGCCGAGGCTGGTGATCACGTAGGTGACCAGGTACACGCCGATGGCTTCCACCGCCAGACCTTTGCTCGCCACCAGTGCGATCAGCAGGTAGCCGAAGTGCGCGATGGAGGAGTAACCGAGCAGACGCTTGAGGTTGCTCTGGGTCAGGGCCAGCAGGTTACCGAACAGGATCGAAGCGATGGCGATGATGGTCAGCACGTTGCTCAGTACGCCACTGCTTGCGGCAGGGGAGATCTGGAACAGACGAACCATGACCGCGAACACAGCCACTTTCGACGCGGTGGCGAGGAACGCGGCCACCGGTGCCGGAGCACCTTCGTACACGTCCGGCGTCCACAAGTGGAACGGTACCAGCGACAGCTTGAACGCCAGACCGATCAGCATCATGCCCAGGCCCAGTTGTGCCAGCGAGCTTGGCAAGCCGGTCGCGGCCAGGGCCTGACCGATACCGACGAAGCTCAGCGAACCCGAGTCTGCGTACAGCAGCGCCATACCGAACAGCAGGAACGCGGAACCGGCGGCCGACAGCACCATGTACTTGATGCCGGCTTCCAGCGAACGCTTGTTGAAGAAGGCGTAGGCCACCAGACCGTAGACCGGCACCGAGAGCAGTTCCAAACCGATGAACAAGCCGGCCAGGTGCTGCGCGCTGACCAGAACCAAGCCACCGGCGGCGGCCATCAGGATCAGCAGGTACAGTTCTTCACGGTTGCCCGGGTAACCCGAACCGCCATCGCCGAGGTAGGCGTGGGCGAGGGTGACGCAAGCGAGGGTGGCGACCAGGATCAGCGCCATGTACAGGCAGGCAAAGGTGTCGATCTGCAGCAATGGGGTCACGGCCAGAGGCGCGACTTTCAGGGCCGGCAGGATCGACAGCAAGGCCAGGTTCAGACCTGCCACCGAAATCAGGAAGGTCTGCGAGTGGTTGCGGCGCCAGGCGATTGCCAGCATCACCACGATAATGGTGAGGCTGGTGATCAACAGTGGCGCAAGCGCAATAAAGTGTTGAATCGTGAATTCCATAGCGCTCTTACCGGGCCGAAGCGAGTTGAGTGAAGGCGGTGCCGAGCCACTGCTGCACGCCATGCATCGTGGCGGCAGAAGTGTCGAGGAACGGTTGCGGGTAGACGCCGAGGTAAATCAGCAGTACCGCAAGGCCCAGCACCATGATCAGTTCGCGACCGTCCATGCCGTGCAGGATCGAATCCGATTTGGACGGACCGAAGTAAGCGCGGTGGATCATGATCAGCGAGTAGACCGAACCGAACACCAGACCGGAGGTGGCAATCGCGGTGATCCATGGAGCACTGGCGAACGTACCGATCAGGATCAGGAACTCGCCGACGAAGTTACCGGTACCCGGCAGACCCAGAGAGGCGGCTGCGAAGAACAGGCTGATCGCCGGCAGGTAAGCGATACGCGACCACAGACCGCCCATCTCACGCATGTCACGAGTATGCAGACGCTCGTACAGCTGACCGCTGAGGATAAACAGTGCCGCCGCCGACAGACCGTGCGCCAACATCTGGATCACGGCACCTTGCAGCGCCAGTTGGCTGCCGGAGTAGATGCCGATCAGTACGAAGCCCATGTGGGAAACGGACGAGAAGGCGATCAGACGCTTGATGTCAGTTTGCGCGAAAGCGAGGAACGCACCGTAGAAGATCCCGATCAGACCGAGGGTCATGGCGATCGGCGCGAACTCGGCCGAGGCGTTCGGGAACAGCGGCAGGGCGAAACGCAGCAGACCGTAGGCCGCGGTTTTCAGCAAGATACCGGCGAGGTCGACGGAACCTGCAGTCGGTGCCTGGGCGTGAGCGTCAGGCAGCCAGGAGTGGAACGGAACCACGGGCAGCTTGACCGCGAAGGCGATGAAGAAGCCGAGCATCAGAATGTACTCGGTGGTCATCGACATCTTGGTCTTCAACAGATCGGCGTAGTTGAAGGTGATCACGCCGGTGCTGTTGTAGTTGACCAGGACCAGACCGAGGATCGCCACCAGCATGATCAGGCCGGAAGCCTGAGTGAAGATGAAGAACTTGGTCGCGGCGTAGATACGGGTTTTCTTGCCGTCCGAAGAACTGTGACCCCAGAGCGCGATGAGGAAGTACATCGGCACCAGCATCATTTCCCAGAAGAAGAAGAACATGAACAGGTCGAGGGCCAGGAACACGCCGACAACGCCGCCCAGGATCCACATCAGGTTCAGGTGGAAGAAGCCAACGTGACGTTGAATCTCTTTCCACGAGCAGAGTACCGACAGGATACCCAGCAGACCGGTCAGCAGGATCATCAGCAGCGACAGGCCGTCGAGGGCCAGGTGCACGTTGATGCCGAAGCGCTGGATCCAGACGTGCTTGAACTCAAGCGCCCAGGTCGGATCGGCGCCAGGCGCCGGAGCAAATGAATAGTCACCGTGGGCCCACAGCCAGAGGCCGAGGGCGAGTTCCAGGGTCATGGTCAACAGCGCAATCCAGCGGGGGAGGGTGGCGCCGAAGCGCTCACCCAGCCAGCACAGCAGGCCGCCGATGAAGGGGATCAGGATTAGCCAAGGCAGAATCATGACGGGCTCGTTTCCTTTCGCAAATTCGCAAGGTTCATATCAGACCGCTACCAGCACGACAGCGCCGATGACCAACACGGCACCAGCAGCCATCGAAGCAGCGTACCAACGCAGTTGACCGGTTTCGGTACGGCTCAGGGCGGTGTGACCACCCTTGGCCATGCGCGGGATCAGACCGATGGTCTGGTCGAGCGGGTCTTTGCGCAGCATGTGGCTGATCGCAAGGTACGGCTTCACGAACAGTTTGTCGTAGATCCAGTCGAAGCCCCAGGCAGCGAACCACCAGGCCGAAAGGAGACGGCCGATGCCGCTGTTGGCAATCGCGGTCACGAAGCGACGCTTGCCGAGGAACAGCAGGGCCGCCAGCAGGATACCGGCCAGGGCGATGGCGCCCGAAGCGATTTCCAGACTGTGCTTGGCTTCGCCACCGGCATGGCCAACGCTCTCGGGCAGTACGCCGTGCAGCGGTGGAACGATCATGGCGCCGACGAAGGTCGACAGCACGATCAGCACCGACAGCGGCAGCCAGTGAGCGATGCCGTGACCGGCGTGGGCTTCGGTCTTGGCTTCACCATGGAACGCGATGAAGATCAGGCGGAAGGTGTAAAGCGACGTCATGAATGCGCCGACCAGACCTGCGTAAAGCAGACCGTGGTTGCCGCTGGCGAACGCTTCCCAGAGGATTTCGTCCTTGGAGTAGAAACCTGCAGTCACCAGTGGCAGGGCGGCCAGAGCGGCACCACCGACGATGAAGCTGGCGTAGGCCAGCGGCAGTTTCTTCCACAGGCCGCCCATCTTGAAGATGTTCTGCTCGTGGTGGCAGGCAACGATCACCGCACCGGAAGCAAGGAACAGCAGGGCCTTGAAGAAGGCGTGGGTCATCAGGTGGAAGATCGCGCCTTCCCAGGCGCCAACGCCCAGCGCCAGGAACATGTAGCCGATCTGGCTCATGGTCGAGTAGGCGAGGATACGTTTGATGTCGGTTTGTACCAGCGCGGCAAAACCGGCCAGTACCAGGGTCACACCACCCACGATGCCGACCAGGTGCAGGATGTCCGGCGCCAGGGCGAACAGACCGTGGGTACGGGCGATCAGGTAGACACCGGCAGTCACCATGGTTGCGGCGTGGATCAGTGCCGAAACCGGGGTAGGGCCGGCCATCGCGTCCGCAAGCCAGGTCTGCAGCGGCAGTTGAGCCGATTTACCGACCGCACCACCCAGCAGCATCAGGGTCGCCAGCACGATCCAGAAATCGCCGACCTTGAAGTGCTCAGGCGCCTTCACCAGCAGTTCCTGGACGTTCAGCGTGCCCAGTTGCTGGAACAGGATGAACAGGCCGATCGCCATGAACACGTCGCCGATACGGGTGACGATGAAGGCTTTGAGTGCGGCGTTACCGTTGTTGCGGTTGCTGTAGTAGAAGCCGATCAACAGGTACGAGCACAGGCCCACGCCTTCCCAACCGAAGTAGATGAACAGCAGGTTATCGCCCAGGATCAGGAACAGCATGCTGGCGATGAACAGGTTGGTGTACGAGAAGAAGCGCGAGTAACCGTCTTCGCCACGCATGTACCACGATGCAAACAGGTGGATCAGGAAGCCGACACCAACGACCACACCGAGCATGGTCACGGACAGACCATCCAGGTACAGCGCGAAGTCAGGCTGGAAACCTTCCACCGACATCCAGCGCCACAGCACCTGGGTGTAGACGCCACCTTCCGGTGGCGCGACGTTGAATTGCCAGATCACGTAGGCCGCGACGATGGCAGACAGGCCGATGGAGCCGACACCGATCAGCGCCGACAGGTTTTCCGAGAAGCGGCCGCGCGAGAACGACAGCAACAGGAACCCGATCAGAGGGAATACGAAAGTCAGAAAGAGTAGGTTCATCCGCGCATCTCACTGGCAGCGTCGATATCGAGCGTGTGGAAGCGGCGATACAGTTGCAGCAGGATCGCCAGGCCAATACTGGCTTCGGCGGCTGCAAGGCTGATCACCAGGATGAACATGATCTGTCCATCCGGTTGCGCCCAGCGGGCGCCCGCAACGATGAAGGCCAGTGCAGAGGCGTTCATCATCACTTCCAGACTCATCAACACGAACAAAATGTTGCGGCGGACCATCAGGCCGACCAGACCAAGGCAGAACAGGATGCCGGCGACGGCCAATCCATGTTCGAGAGGGATAGCAGGCATGTCTTACTCCTTCGCCTCGTTACGGCCCAAATGGAACGCCGTGACGGCTGCAGCGAGCAGCAGCATCGAGGCGAGTTCGACCACCAGCAGATACGGACCGAACAGGCTGATGCCCACGGCTTTTGCATCGACGGTGGTGTGGCCGATGGCCTGACCGCTCTGGTGAGCGAACAGCACATACAGCAGTTCGGCCAGCAGCAGGGCGGCGAGAATGACCGGCCCCGCCCAGATCCCGGGCTTGAGCCAGGTGCGTTCCTGCTGAACCGAGGCGGGACCGAGGTTCAGCATCATCACCACGAACACGAACAGCACCATGATGGCGCCAGCGTAGGCGATCACTTCCAGCACGCCGGCGAACGGAGCGCCGAGTGCGAAGAAGGTCATGGCCACGGCGATCAACGAAATGATCAGGTAGAGCAGGGCGTGCACAGGATTGGTGTTGGTGACCACACGCAATGTGGACACAACAGCGATACCCGATGCGAAATAGAAAGCGAATTCCATCGTTCTTCCTTAAGGCAGCAAGCTCTTCACGTTGATCGGCTCGGCTTCGTTTTGTGCGGCGCCTTTCGGCTTGCCCGCAACGGCCATACCTGCAACACGATAGAAGTTGTAATCAGGGTTTTTGCCGGGGCCGGAGATCAGCAGATCTTCTTTCTCGTACACCAGGTCCTGACGTTTGAACTCGGCCATCTCGAAATCCGGGGTCAGCTGGATCGCGGTGGTCGGGCAGGCTTCCTCGCAGAGACCGCAGAAAATGCAGCGCGAGAAGTTGATACGGAAGAAGTCCGGGTACCAGCGACCGTCTTCGGTTTCAGCTTTCTGCAGCGAGATGCAACCCACCGGGCAAGCCACGGCGCACAGGTTGCAGGCTACGCAGCGTTCTTCGCCATCGGGGTCACGGGTCAGGACGATGCGACCACGGTAGCGTGGTGGCAGGTAGACCGGCTCTTCCGGGTATTGCAGGGTGTCGCGCTTGCGAAAGCCATGGCCGAAGACCATGACCAGGCTGCGCAACTGGGTACCGGTACCCTTAACGATGTCGCCAATATATTTGAACATGGGTCAAATCCTCACTGAACCGCAACCGCAGGCGTGTTCCACAACACGATTGCAGCGGTCACCAGCAAATTGATCAGGGTCAGTGGCAGGCAGAATTTCCAGCTGAAATCCATCACCTGGTCATAACGCGGACGCGGGATGGAAGCGCGCAGCAGGATGAACAGCATGATGAAGAACGCGGTCTTCAGTGCGAACCAGACGAAGGACAGTTGCGGCAGGATGCCGAACGGACCGTGCCAGCCACCGAAGAACAGGGTGACCAGCAGCGCCGAGATCAGGATGATGCCGATGTATTCACCGACGAAGAACATGCCCCATTTCATACCGGCGTATTCAATGTGGTAACCGTCGGCCAGTTCCTGTTCCGCTTCCGGCTGGTCGAACGGGTGACGGTGAGTCACGGCCACGCCAGCGATGAAGAAGGTACAGAAGCCGAAGAACTGCGGAATGATGAACCACAGGTTCTGCGCCTGGTACTCGACGATGTCGCGCATGTTGAACGAGCCGACCTGCACCACGATGCCCATCAGGGCCAGGCCCATGAACACTTCGTAGGACACGGTCTGCGCCGAGGCACGCAAGCTGCCGAGAAGGGCGAACTTGTTGTTACTCGACCAGCCGGCGAACAGCACCGCGTAGACCGACAGACCGGCCATGGCGAAGAAGAACAGTAGGCCGATGTTCAGATCCGCCACGCCCCAGGTCGGGGTGATCGGGATGATCGCGAAAGCGATCAGCAGGGCGGACATGGCCACCACCGGTGCCAGGGTGAAAATCACCTTGTCGGCAAACGGCGGGGTCCAGTCTTCCTTGAAGAACATCTTCAGCATGTCGGCCGCGATCTGGAACATGCCGAACGGACCCACGCGGTTCGGACCGTAACGGTCCTGCCACCAGCCCAGCAGGCGACGCTCGACAAAGCTGAGCAACGCGCCTGCGACCACCACGGCCAGCAGGATCACGATGGCCTTGATGACCGTCAGGATCACATCGATCACTTCAGGGGTGAACCAGGTCATTGCGCTGCCTCCTGCAGACCATCAACGGTTTGGCCGAAAATCGCCGGCGGAATGCCTGCCAGACCAGCCGGCAGTGCAACCAGGCCAGCGCCCAGCTCTTCATTGATGCGCAGCGGCAGACGCAGGGTCTGGCCGGCAACATTGAGGCTCAGCAATGCGCCGTCGTTGACGCCCAGACGGTCCGCTTCGGACTTGGCCAGTGCTACGTAGGCGGCCGGGATGCGTTCCTGGACCGGAGCGGCTTTCGACGAGTTCTCGTCGCTGCCGAACAGGTGGTAGAACGGCACGGCTTGCCAGGTGCCCTGGGCCGGGTTGAACGCGCGCGGAACACTGGCGAACCAGTTCAGCGAATCACCGGTGCTCTCGATCAGGCGGGTGCCCGGATCGCCAGCGCGCAGGTGACCACCGACTTCGTCCTGGAACTTGTTCCAGGCTTGCGGCGAGTTCCAGCCCGGCGACCAGGCGAACGGCACTTGCTGACGCGGTTCGGCGGAGCCCGAGTAACCTTCCATCGAGAAGGCGAACGCGGTGTCCTTGTCTTGCGGGGTGCGTGGTTCGTGAACGCTGATGTCGGCGCGCATCGCGGTGCGACCGGAGTAACGCAGCGGCTCACGCGCCAGTTTCAGACCCTTGATGCGGAACGAGGCGGACGGAGCGGCGTCGACGATGCGCGCCAGTTGCGGCGTGCTCGAAGCAACGGCAGCGGTCACGTGGTCGAGTTGCGTCCAGTCGATCGGCTGGTTCAGCAGGGTGGCGCGCAGGGCGTGCAGCCAGCGCCAGCCTTCGTGGACCAGAATGCTCGCGTCCATGTATTGCGGGTCGAAAACCTGGAAGAAGCGCTGGGCGCGACCTTCCTGGCTGACCAGCGTACCGTCGCCTTCAGCGAAGCTGGCGGCTGGCAGAACCAGATGCGCGCGATCGCTGGTGGCGGTCTTCTGATGGTCGGCAACGATCACTACTTTCGCAGCGTTCAGTGCCGCATCGACCTTGGCCTTGGCGGTGCGGGTGTACAGATCGTTTTCCAGCACGACGATGGCGTCGGCCTTGCCGTCGATGACCGCTTGCAGCGCGGCATCAACCGATTCGCCACCGAGCATGGCCAGGCCGAGGCTGTTGGCTTCCGGCACGATCAGGCTGATCGAACCGTTCTTCTCGCGCAGCTTCAGGGCCTTGGCGATGTTCGCAGCGGCTTCGATCAAGGCTTTGGAGCCCAGCGAAGTACCGGCGATGATCAGTGGACGCTTGGCCGCGAGCAGTGCGTCGGCGATGCGCTTGGCCAGTTCCAGGGCTTCGGCGTCCAGACCTTCAACGGCAGGGGCGCTGGCGTCCAGGGCGTGAGCCACGGCGAAACCGATGCGGGCCAGATCGTCCGGAGCGGCGTGTACGCATTCTTCGGCGATGTCGTCGAGCTTGGTTTCAGCCAGGCTGGCGATGAACAGCGGGTTCAGCTCGTGCTGACCGATGTTCTTCACGGCGGCGTCGAGCCAAGGCTGGACGCGCATGGCTTCGGCCATGTCTTCGGCCTTGCCTTTTACCGACTGACGCAGGGCCAGGGCCATGCGGGCAGCGGTCTGGGTCAGGTCTTCACCGAGGATGAACACGGCGTCGTGGTCTTCGATGTCGCGCATGTTCGGCACTGGCAGCGGGCTGTCTTTCAGCACTTGCAGGACCAGACGGATGCGTTCCAGCTCGGAGGCTTCGATACCGGAGTAGAAGTGCTCGGCGCCGACCAGTTCACGCAACGCGTAGTTGCTTTCCAGGCTGGCACGCGGCGAACCGATACCGACGATGTTGCGACCGCGCAGCAGGTCAGCGGCTTTGTCCAGCGCAGCATCCAGGCCAAGCTTGGTGCCGTCGGCCAGCAGCGGCTGACGTGGACGGTCGGTGCGGTTGACGTAGCCATAACCGAAACGGCCACGGTCGCACAGGAAGTACTGGTTCACCGAACCGTTGTAACGGTTTTCGATGCGACGCAGTTCGCCGTAACGCTCGCCCGGGGAGATGTTGCAACCGCTCGAGCAGCCATGGCAGATGCTCGGCGAGAACTGCATGTCCCACTTGCGGTTGTAGCGCTCGGAGTGAGTCTTGTCGGTGAACACACCGGTCGGGCAGACCTCGGTGAGGTTGCCGGAGAACTCGCTTTCGAGGGTGCCGTCTTCAACGCGACCGAAGTACACGTTGTCGTGGGCGCCAAATACACCGAGGTCGGTGCCGCCGGCGTAATCCTTATAGAAACGCACGCAGCGGTAGCAGGCGATGCAGCGGTTCATTTCGTGGGAAATGAACGGGCCCAGTTGCTGGTTCTGGTGGGTACGTTTGGTGAAGCGATAACGGCGCTCGTTGTGGCCGGTCATCACGGTCATGTCTTGCAGGTGGCAGTGACCGCCTTCCTCGCACACAGGGCAGTCGTGCGGGTGGTTGGTCATCAGCCATTCAACAACACTGGCGCGAAACGCCTTGGATTCTTCATCGTCGATGGAGATCCAAGTGTTGTCGGTGGCAGGGGTCATGCAGGACATGACGATGCGACCACGGGTGTCGTTCTCGTCGGTGTACTGCTTGACCGCGCACTGGCGGCAGGCCCCGACGCTACCAAGCGCGGGGTGCCAGCAGAAATAAGGGATGTCGAGGCCCAGCGACAGACATGCCTGTAACAGGTTGTCTGCCCCGTCGACTTCGAGCGCTTTGCCGTCTACGTGGATAGTGGCCATGGTTCAAAGGTCTTCGTTGGCCCGGTGTCAGCGGGCGTGGCTAATGGAATCTTGTTATCCGTCCGAATCCAGTCAGCCCCGAAAGGCGTCATCGGACGAAAGGCGAAGGGCACGGACCCTTCGCCTTTTCTAAGCGTTTACGCGCCGACTACGATCGGCTTCGCCAGAGGCGGGACGGTGGCGCTTGCAGGCGCGATACCGGCTTCGAACTCTGGACGGAAGTATTTGATGGCACTGCCCAACGGCTCCACGGCACCCGGTGCGTGAGCACAGAAGGTCTTGCCCGGGCCGAGGAAGTTGACCAGACCCAGCAGGGTCTCGATGTCGCCTGGCTGGCCGCGACCTTGTTCGATCGCCATCAAGAGCTTGACGCTCCATGGCAAACCATCACGGCACGGGGTGCAGAAGCCGCAGGATTCGCGAGCGAAGAACTGCTCCATGTTGCGCAGCAGGGACACCATGTTGACGCTGTCGTCCACCGCCATGGCCAGGCCGGTACCCATACGGGTGCCCACTTTGGCGATGCCGCCGGCGTACATTTGTGCGTCGAGGTGTTCCGGCAACAGGAAACCGGTACCGGCGCCGCCTGGCTGCCAGGCTTTCAGCTTGAAGCCGTCGCGCATGCCGCCGGCGTAGTCTTCGAACAGTTCGCGACCGGTCACGCCGAATGGCAGTTCCCAAAGGCCAGGGTTCTTGACCTTGCCGGAGAAGCCCATGAGCTTGGTGCCCATGTCTTCGCTGCCGTCGCGGGCCAACGATTTGTACCAGTCCACGCCGTCGGCAATGATCGCCGGCACGTTGCACAGGGTTTCAACGTTGTTCACGCAGGTCGGCTTGCCCCACACGCCAACGGCGGCAGGGAAGGGTGGTTTGGAGCGCGGGTTGGCGCGGCGACCTTCGAGGGAGTTGATCAGTGCGGTTTCTTCACCGCAGATGTAACGCCCGGCGCCGGTGTGGACGAACAGCTCGAAATCGAAGCCGCTGCCCAGGATGTTCTTGCCCAGCAGGCCGGCAGCCTTGGCTTCTTCCACGGCACGGTTCAGGTGCTTGGCAGCGGTGGTGTACTCGCCACGCAGGAAGATGTAGCCACGGTAGGTTTTCAGCGCGCGGGCGCTGATCAGCATGCCTTCGATCAGCAGATGGGGCAGTTGCTCCATCAGCATGCGGTCTTTCCAGGTGTTCGGCTCCATTTCATCCGCGTTGCACAGCAGGTAGCGGATGTTGATGGATTCGTCTTTTGGCATCAGGCCCCACTTCACGCCAGTGGGGAAGCCTGCACCGCCGCGACCCTTGAGGCCGGCGTCTTTCACGGTCTGGACGATGGCGTCCTGATCCATGTCGGCGAAGGCCTTGCGCGCAGCGGCGTAACCGTTCTTGGCCTGGTACTCGTCGAGCCACACGGCTTCGCCGTCGTCACGCAGGCGCCAGGTCAGCGGGTGAGTCTCGGCCGAACGCTGGATGCGGTTGGCCGGGCCGAAAGAAGTCAGGGTCATACGTAGCCCTCGAGCAGTTTGGCGACGCCGGCAGGCTGGACATCGCCAAAGGTGTCGTCATCGATCATCAGCGCCGGTGCCTTGTCGCAGTTGCCGAGGCAGCAGACCGGCAGCAGAGTGAAGCGACCGTCGGCAGTGGTCTGACCCAGGCCGATACCCAGGTTGTTCTGGATTTCGCTGACCACCGACTCGTGGCCGCCGATGTAGCAGACCATGCTGTCGCAGACGCGAATGATGTGACGGCCGACCGGCTGACGGAAGATCTGGCTGTAGAACGTGGCCACGCCTTCAACGTCGCTGGCCGGGATGCCGAGGATCTCGCCGATGGCGTACAGGGCGCCGTCCGGCACCCAGCCGCGTTCCTTCTGAACGATCTTCAGGGCTTCGATCGACGCCGCGCGCGGGTCTTCGTAGTGATGCAGCTCGTGCTCGATGGCCGAGCGCTCGGTTTCACTCAAGGTGAAACGGTCTGTCTGGATAAGCGTGCTGTTCATGCTTAGCGGTCCACGTCGGCCATAACGAAATCGATACTACCCAGGTACGCAATCAGGTCCGCGACCATGCTGCCTTTGATCACCGAAGGGATCTGTTGCAGATGCGGGAAGCTCGGAGTACGGATCCGGGTACGGTAGCTCATGGTGCCGCCGTCGCTCGTCAGGTAATAACTGTTGATGCCCTTGGTCGCTTCGATCATCTGGAAGGATTCGTTGGCCGGCATGACCGGGCCCCACGAAACCTGCAGGAAGTGCGTGATCAGGGTTTCGATGTGCTGCAGCGTGCGCTCTTTCGGCGGCGGCGTGGTCAGCGGGTGATCCGCCTTGTACGGGCCTTCCGGCATGTTGCGCAGGCACTGGTCGATGATCTTGACGCTCTGGCGCATCTCTTCGACGCGAACCATGCAGCGGTCGTAGGCATCGCCGTTGGCGGCCAGCGGCACTTCGAACTCGAAGTTCTCGTAACCGGAGTACGGACGCGCCTTGCGCAGGTCGAAGTCGCAACCGGTGGAACGCAGGCCGGCACCGGTGACGCCCCATTCCAGGGCCTCTTTGGTGTTGTACTGGGCAACGCCGATAGTACGACCCTTGAGGATGCTGTTCTGCAGGGCGGCCTTGGTGTATTCGTCGAGGCGCTTTGGCAGCCATTCAACGAAGTCTTTCACCAGTTTTTCCCAGCCGCGCGGCAGGTCGTGGGCGACGCCACCGATGCGGTACCAGGCCGGGTGCAGGCGGAAACCGGTGATGGCTTCGATCACCGTGTACGCCTTCTGGCGGTCGGTGAAGGTGAAGAACACCGGAGTCATGGCGCCGACGTCCTGGATGTAGGTGCCCAGGAAGAGCAGGTGGCTGGTGATCCGGAAGAACTCGGCCATCATGATGCGGATGACGTCGACCTTCTCGGGTACCTTGATGCCGGCCAGCTTCTCGACCGAGAGCACGTACGGCAGGTTGTTCATCACGCCGCCGAGGTAGTCGATACGGTCGGTGTACGGAATGAAGCTGTGCCAGGACTGACGCTCGGCCATCTTCTCGGCGCCACGGTGGTGGTAACCGATGTCCGGAACGCAGTCGACGATCTCTTCACCGTCCAGTTGCAGGATGATGCGGAACGCACCGTGAGCCGAAGGGTGGTTCGGACCCAGGTTGAGGAACATGTAGTCCTCGTTCGGGCCGGAGCGCTTCATGCCCCAGTCTTCAGGACGGAAACGCGCGGCTTCTTCCTCAAGCTGTTGCTTGGCCAGGTTCAGGCTGAACGGATCGAATTCGGTGGCGCGCGCTGGGAAGTCCTTGCGCAGCGGGTGACCTTCCCAGGTCGGCGGCATCATGATGCGCGACAGGTGCGGGTGACCTTTAAAGTCGATGCCATACATGTCCCAGACTTCACGCTCGTACCAGTTGGCGTTCGGCCAGATGCTGGTGACGGTCGGCAAGCTGAGGTCGCTCTCGGACAAGGCGACCTTGATCATCACGTCACTATTACGTTCCAGCGACATGAGGTGATAGAACACGGTGAAATCGGCACCGCTCGGCAGCCCTTGACGCTTGGTGCGCAGACGCTCATCCACGCCGTGCAGGTCATAGAGCATGACGTACGGCTTGGGCAGGTTGCGCAGGAAGGTCAGGACTTCGACGAGTTTGGCGCGAGCCACCCACAGCACCGGCATGCCGGTGCGGGTCGGCTGAGCGGTGAACGCTTCGGCGCCAAAACGGTTGTTCAGTTCGACGACCACATCCTGGTCGTCTGCCTTATAAGGCGGGATGTACAGAGCACTGCCTGTAGTCATGGTTATTTTTTCGCTTTCGGTCAACGTAAAGAATGAAGCCAGCTTCTCGTTTCTTTGAAACAGACTGGATCAGACTTCGTCAGGGCTGCGCAGGTTGGTGACTGCGATTCGCTGTTCGCGGCGCTGTTCCTTCTGCGAAGGCATGTCGGCGCGATAAACGCCTTGATCGCCAACGACCCAGGAAAGTGGGCGACGCTCCTGGCCAATGGATTCCTGCAACAGCATCAAGCCTTGCAGAAATGCTTCTGGACGGGGCGGGCAGCCAGGTACGTAGACGTCAACGGGCAGGAACTTGTCCACCCCCTGAACCACGGAGTAGATGTCGTACATGCCGCCGGAGTTGGCGCACGAACCCATCGAGATCACCCACTTGGGCTCGAGCATCTGCTCGTACAGGCGCTGAATGATCGGCGCCATCTTGATGAAGCAGGTCCCGGCGATAACCATGAAGTCGGCCTGACGCGGTGATGCCCGGATAACTTCGGCGCCGAAGCGCGCGATGTCGTGGGGCGCCGTGAAGGCGGTGGTCATTTCCACGTAGCAGCACGACAGACCGAAGTTGTACGGCCACAGGGAGTTCTTACGTCCCCAGTTGACCGCGCCACTCAGCACGTCTTCCAGCTTGCCCATGAAAATGTTTTTGTGGACTTGATCTTCTAACGGATCGGAAACGGTTTCCCGCTGGCCGATCGGATACTGCTCGTTAGGAGCATCGGGGTCGATTCTGGTGAGATTGTATTGCATTGCCAAAGCCTCATTGTTTCAGCTTCGCCTGCCGCTTGCGACGAGCTTCCGGAGCCCAGTCAAGGGCGCCCACTCGGAACAGGTAGACAAGACCTGCCAACAGAATTGCTATGAAAACGAGAGCTTCGACGAATCCGGTCCAGCCGCTTTCGCGGACGGACACAGACCATGCAAAGAGAAAGAGGGCTTCGATATCGAAGATCACGAACAGCATCGCGACCAGATAGAATTTGGCTGAGAGCCGCAAGCGGGCGCCACCGGTAGGTAGCATGCCGGACTCGAACGGTTCGTTTTTGCTGCGGCCCCAGGCTTTTGACCCGAGGAGGCTGGAGACGCCGAGCATGAAGGCACACAGGCCGACTACACCCAGAAGGAAAATGGCAAAGCCCCAGTTGTGGGCCATGAGTCCTGTCGCTTCGGGCATGCTGGAAATCCTTAACAGAGAGCAAAGGTCTCTGAGCTTGATAAAGAAATAAGGCAGTGACGATATGTCGCAGCAATCAATCGCGCTGATTTTATGGCTAAACACCCGGCAAGTAAAATTCCTATAGCGAAATTATTTATTGGAATAAGGACATAGCGCACCTCGAAGGGCACGCAGCCCATGCGTAGCGGGCATTAGCCGGGATTTCACGAATTATGTTTTGTAGGAAATGTAACGAACATAGTTGCCGCTAAATGATAATTGATATCGTTTGGAGTGGTTTGGTAACTGTTTAACGGGTCAGTAGTTGGGAAGTTGTCTTATATGCGCGTTACTGCAAGTAGCGGCGGCGCCCGTTTTAGCCGATTTTTGCGATGCGGATACCGCTCTGGATCAATGTTTTGCCTGACAGGTTGTGCCAATTCCTGAGGCGCCCGGAAAACCGCAGGCAAAAAAAACGCCCCGAACCAGTCGGGGCGTCAGTTTTTCGGCAATGCGGTTAGCTTTCTATACGGTCCGCAAAGGCCGTTCGCTCAGGCGAAGTCGATCAGTGGAACTGTTCTTCTTCGGTCGAACCGGTCAGCGCGGTCACCGAGGACGTGCCGCCCTGGATCACGGTGGTCATGTCGTCGAAGTAGCCAGTGCCCACTTCCTGCTGGTGAGCCACGAAGGTGTAACCCTTGGCGGCGTCAGCGAATTCCTGCTCTTGCAGCTTCACGTAGGCGGTCATGTCGTTGCGGGCGTAGTCGTGCGCCAGGTTGAACATGCTGTGCCACATGTTGTGAATGCCGGCCAGGGTGATGAACTGGTGCTTGTAACCCATGGCGGACAGTTCGCGCTGGAACTTGGCGATGGTCGCGTCGTCCAGGTTTTTCTTCCAGTTGAAGGAAGGCGAGCAGTTGTACGACAGGATCTGGTCCGGATATTCCTTTTTGATCGCTTCAGCGAAACGACGGGCTTCGTCCAGGTCCGGCTTGGCGGTTTCGCACCAGATCAGGTCGGCGTACGGCGCGTAGGCCAGGCCGCGGGCGATTGCCTGGTCCAGGCCTGCACGAACCTTGTAGAAACCTTCCTGAGTACGGGTGCCAGTCACGAACGGCTGGTCGTACGGGTCGCAGTCGGACGTCAGCAGGTCGGCAGCGTTGGCGTCGGTACGGGCCAGGATGATGGTCGGTACACCGGCAACGTCGGCAGCCAGACGAGCAGCGGTCAGCTTCTGTACGGCTTCCTGGGTTGGAACCAGAACCTTGCCGCCCATGTGGCCGCATTTCTTCACGGAAGCCAGCTGGTCTTCGAAGTGAACGCCAGCGGCGCCTGCTTCGATCATGCTCTTCATCAGCTCGTAGGCGTTCAGCACGCCGCCGAAACCGGCTTCGGCGTCAGCCACGATTGGCGCGAAGTAGTCGATGTAGCCATCGTCGCCCGGGTTCTTGCCGGCTTTCCACTGGATCTGGTCGGCACGACGGAACGAGTTGTTGATGCGCTTGACCACGGTTGGAACCGAGTCCACCGGGTACAGCGACTGGTCCGGGTACATCGATTCGGCGGAGTTGTTATCCGCAGCGACTTGCCAGCCCGACAGGTAGATCGCCTGGATACCGGCTTTGACCTGCTGCACAGCTTGGCCGCCGGTCAGGGCGCCCATGCAGTTGACGAAATCTTTCTCTGGGCGGAAGGACGGCTTGGCACCCTGGGTGACCAGGTTCCACAGTTTTTCGGCGCCCATTTTTGCAAAGGTGTGCTCTGGTTGAACCGAGCCACGCAGACGGACGACGTCAGCAGCGGAGTAATTGCGAGTCACGCCTTTCCAGCGCGGGTTTTCAGCCCAGTCTTTTTCAAGGGCTGCAATTTGCTGTTCGCGTGTCAGTGCCATGGAGATAAACCTCGTCGCGTCTTTATGAAAAGTTGTTCTGCGGTGGAAAATTCCTTGCGCTCGCTGACCAGAAGCTTAGGTGGTCAGGTCGGGTTCGGCGGGGCAGGCGACGGGATGAACGATGGGCTCGAGGGGAAGTGAGCAGGTAAAGGCGAACTGGCGGGCGCATTCGGGCGTCGTGGGCCTTTATACGAACTACAGTGTAAAGCCGGGTTACCTAATTACGCTTCCGTCCCTCGGGACAACTTCGTTCCAGTCGGCAACCTCGTCAAACACACCTTGTGGGCGGTACAGACACGAAACGGCTCGCGGGGATGGTTGCGAGCATCGCTTCGAAGGCCCTTGCCAGGGCCTCTGATTAGCGGGAGCGAGGCCATCATGCCTTCGCTTTTTTGGCTCGTCAAACGTTTTGTAGTGCTTTTTTTCAAGCACTACATCTTTCGTCTAATACGACTAATCAGTCAGTTTTCGGTGCTTTAGTCCAACGTGTCGACTTTCACCCGCAACGTCATGTCATCCCGGCCTTGAGTCGAGTAGCTGCGGGCCAGGCCCTGTTTGTCGGCCTGAGTCTGGCGATTTACGCCAGCGAGGGTGATCCACTCGCCCAGACGCCCGGTGACAGTTGTGTCGGTGCTTTGCACGTTCACTACATCGGGACGTTCCTGGCTCATGCGGTCACGGTTGGTACTGATGGCCAGGTGAACGGTTTCGCCGGTGACGCTGGCGGTGACATAAAACCCTTGGGTGACGTTGCGATATTGAGTCTGGCTGCTGTAATCGCCGTAGGAGTTGGTCTGGCTGCTGGTGATCGGCACGCTTTGGCCAACCTGGATCAGCGCCGGTGCGCCTTCGCTGGCCTGGATCTGCTGAATGCCGCCGTCACGGCTGGCAGTGCTGCGACTGATGATGCGGGTTTGCGCGCCATTGACCGAATAGCCTTCATCGCCACGACCGTTGTTTTCGTTGGTGTCGACCGTGATCAGCAGGCGCTTGGGCGCGGTGTCGAGTTGCGAGAGCAGGTCCTTGAGTTCTTCGATCTTGCCGGGTTCAGCATTGACGATCAGTTGGTTGCCATAGGCGCTGACCTGGCCGTCCTTGCCGATGAAGTCTTGAGCCACCGGCAGCATGTCGGCGCTGGTGTGGTATTTGAGGGGTACGATTTCTGTGGCTGCCATCACCGAAAAACTGCAGCCGAGCAGCAGGGTGGTGAGCAGGGTGCGTAGGGACATGTCCGTTATCTCCGCTTTCGAAAGGCTTGATATTGCCAGTTTGTCGGCCCGGGGTGGGGCAAGTTGAATCCTAGACAGCAAAACGCCCCGGCATCGTCAGATGGCGGGGCGTTTTACGTGATCGTTCCCACGCTCCGCGTGGGAATGCAGCCAGTGACGCTCTGCGTCACATGCCGCAAGGGACGCGGAGCGTCCCGAGAGGCATTCCCACGCAGAGCGTGGGAACGATCGGCGCCTCGGTCTTAAGCTGAGTGACGAACCATATCGACATGCGGAATCCCGGCTTCGAGGAATTCCTCGCTGACCAGGTTGAAACCCAGGCGCTCATAGAACGCCGTGGCCTGTACCTGGGCGCTGAGCATCTGCTGCTTCAGGCCGCGTGCTTCCGCTTCGGCAATCACCGCTTGCATCAGCGCATCGCCGACCTTCAGGCCGCGCCAGTCCTTCAGCACCGAAACCCGGCCGACATGCCCGTCGGGCAAGAGGCGGGCGGTGCCGATCGGAAAGTCGCCTTCGAAAGCCAGGAAATGCACCGCCGTGGCGTCATCAGCGTCCCACTCAAGCTCGGGTGGAACCGATTGTTCGGCAATGAACACCGTTTCGCGAATGCGGCGGATCTCGGCGTTGTCCTTTTGCCAGTCTGCAACACGTACGCGAATCTTATTCATCGTCGGCGAACCCCAGGCTTCCCTGTTTGACCAGTTCGCACAGCAGGCCGCGACCGTCTTCGTCGCTCAGCCAGTCACCGAGATTGTCTGTGTGCAAGGCGTCGGCAGAGCAGATCAGCTTCAGCAGTTCGCGCAGCTTGCCCGGCAGGTAACGGCTCTGACCGCTGGCGAACAGCAGCAGATCGTCATCGACGTCCGACCACGCCAGACGCGCGCTCGGGTTGCGGATCAGGATGGCACCGTCTTCGAGCGCGCCGAGGAGGTCTTCTTCCTCGACTTCTTCCGGGCCGACCACCAGCTCTGGATAACGCGGCTCGGTCATGTACTGGCCGAACCAGGTCAGCAGCAGGCGTTCGTCGCTCATGTGTTCGGCGAGCAGCGCTTTCAGGCGGCCGAGTGCATCGTGCTGGATCTGATGTGGATCATCGCTGACCGGCTTGGCGTCGGCGTCGGTGTAGCGCTCTTCGTCAGTCAGGAACTGGCTGAGGAAGTCGGTGAAGTGGGTCAGCACTTCAGCGGCGCTCGGTGCGCGGAAGCCGACCGAGTAGGTCATGCAGTCATCGACGGCAACGCCGCAGTGAGCCAGGCGCGGCGGCAGGTAGAGCATGTCGCCCGGCTCCAGGACCCACTCTTCGGTCTCGTGGAATTCGGCGAGGATGCGCAGATCCGCGTGTTGCAGCAGCGGGCTTTCGGAGTCGCACATCTGGCCGATTTTCCAGTTGCGCTTGCCGTGGCCTTGCAGCAGGAACACGTCGTAGTTGTCGAAGTGCGGACCGACGCTGCCACCCGGAGCGGCGAAGCTGATCATCACGTCGTCGACGCGCCAGCTCGGCAGGAAGCGGAAGTTTTCCAGCAGCTCGCTGACTTCCGGCACGAACTGATCGACCGCCTGCACCAGCAGGGTCCACTCGCGCTCCGGCAGTTTGCTGAATTCGTCTTCGGCGAACGGGCCGCGACGCAGTTCCCAAGGGCGCTCGCCGTGCTCGATCACCAGGCGCGATTCGACTTCTTCTTCCAGGGCCAGGCCGGCGAGTTCGTCGGCGTCGATCGGGCTTTCGAAATCAGGAATCGCCTGACGGATCAGCAGTGGTTTTTTCTGCCAGTAGTCGCGCATGAATTCGCGCGCCGTAAGACCACCCAGAAGTTGAAGAGGAATATCGGGATTCATATGTAACCTATTGAAAAAAAGCATTTTTCAGACGGGAATAAAAACGCCCGGCGCGGCCGGGCGTCTCAAACGGGTCAAACAGTCGATCAGATGCGTTTGGCTTGCGCTACAGCGTTTCCGATGTAGTTGGCCGGCGTCAGTTGCTTGAGCTCGGCTTTCGCAGCGGCCGGCATGTCCAGGCCATCGATGAAAGTCTGCAGCGCTTCAGGGCTGATGCCCTTGCCGCGCGTCAGTTCTTTCAGCTTCTCGTACGGATTTTCGATGTTGTAGCGGCGCATCACGGTCTGGATCGGCTCGGCCAGGACTTCCCAGCAAGCGTCCAGATCGGCAGCGATCTTGTCAGCGTTCAGCTCGAGCTTGCTGATGCCTTTGAGGCTCGCTTCGTACGCGATCACGCTGTGGGCGAAGCCGACACCGAGGTTACGCAGCACGGTGGAGTCGGTCAGGTCGCGCTGCCAGCGGGAGATTGGCAGTTTGCTCGCCAGGTGCTGGAACAGCGCGTTGGCGATGCCCAGGTTGCCTTCGGAGTTTTCGAAGTCGATCGGGTTGACCTTGTGCGGCATGGTCGACGAACCGATTTCGCCGGCGATGGTGCGCTGCTTGAAGTAGCCCAGGGAGATGTAGCCCCAGATGTCACGGTCGAAGTCGATCAGGATGGTGTTGAAGCGCGCAATGGCGTCGAACAGCTCGGCGATGTAGTCGTGCGGCTCGATCTGCGTGGTGTACGGGTTGAAGCCCAGACCCAGCTCGTCTTCGATGAAGGCGCGGGCGTTGGCTTCCCAGTCGATCTGCGGGTAGGCCGACAGGTGAGCGTTGTAGTTGCCGACAGCGCCGTTGATCTTGCCCAGCAGCGGAACGGCAGCGACCTGAGCGATCTGGCGCTCCAAACGGTAAACCACGTTCGCCAGCTCTTTACCCAGAGTGGTCGGCGAAGCCGGCTGGCCGTGGGTGCGCGACAGCATCGGCACGTCGGCGAAGCGCAGGGCCAGTTCGCGGATGGCGTTGGCGGTCTGGCGCATCAGCGGCAGCATCACGTCGTCACGGCCTTCGCGCAGCATCAGGGCGTGGGACAGGTTGTTGATGTCCTCGCTGGTGCAGGCGAAGTGGATGAATTCGCTGACCTTGGCCAGCTCCGGCAGCTTGGCCGCCTGCTCCTTGAGCAGGTATTCGATCGCTTTGACGTCGTGGTTGGTGGTGCGCTCGATCTCTTTCACGCGCTCGGCGTGCTCCAGCGAGAAGTTCTCGGCCAGTTCATTCAGAACGGCGTTGGCTTCGGCGGAGAAGGCTGGCACTTCCGGGATGCCGGCGTGAGCGGCCAGGCGCTGGAGCCAGCGCACTTCAACCAGAACGCGGGCACGGATCAGACCGTACTCGCTGAAAATTGGGCGCAGGGCCTGGGTTTTGCCGGCGTAGCGGCCGTCAACAGGGGAAACCGCAGTGAGCGAAGAGAGCTGCATGGGGTGTTCTCGGACAGTCGGGCAACGAAATGGGGCGCGTATCATACATGAAAAAATCCGCCGGTCCGTCGCCAACTGACCGGCGTATTACGCGTTACAGACTACAAAGCTTTTATTGCGCGGCGATTTACTCGCTGCGCATCAACGGATACAGCTCTTTGAGCAATTTGCGCCGGCTGACGACCAGCTGCCAGCGGTGACCGCCGAGCTGACGCCACAGGCGTGCCGAACGAATGCCGGCGAGCAGCAGAGCACGGATCTTCGAGGCGTTGCTCGGCTGCTGCAGATTGCGCATGTCGCCATGCACCTGAATGCGCTGGCGCAGCGTGCTCAGTGTGTCCTGATACAGCGCACCGCAGGCCGCGATCACATTTTCGTGGGCCGGGCCGAAATGCTCGACCTGCGACTGGATCTGCGGCAAGCGCTTGCCGATCACGTCGAGCATGTCGTTGCGCTTGGCCAGTTGTCGCTCAAGGCCAAGCATCGACAGGGCGTAGCGCAGCGGTTCGCGTTGCAAGGTGCTTGGGTCGCGCTCGAGGGCGCCGATCAGCGCGCGGTAACCCTCGCGCAGGTTGATATCGTCGCCGCCGTAAACATCCAGGGTATCTTTCGGGTCGCGAACCAGCAGGCTGCCGAGCATGCAGCTCAGGCCAGCCTCGTTGGTCTGGCCGGTCTTGGCGATCCGGTCGACCAGCACGGCGGCGAGAAACACGCCGCCCAGAGCGGTCAATTGCTCCTGAGTCGGGCTCATGCCTGGCCGCTCCACGGCTCGGCGACTTCGATCACGCCGCCACCGAGGCAGACTTCACCGTCATAGAACACCACCGACTGGCCCGGCGTGACCGCGCGCTGCGGCTCGTCGAACACGGCGCGATAGCCGGTTTCGGTTTTCTCAAGGGTGCAGGCCTGATCGCTCTGGCGATAACGAACCTTGGCAGTCAGGCGCAGCGGCTGGCTTAGATCGATCGGGTTGACCCAATAGATTTCCGAAGCGAGCAGGGCGCTGGAGAACAGCCACGGATGGTTGTTGCCCTGACCGACGATCAGCTCGTTGGTGTCCAGATCCTTGCGCAGCACGTACCACGGCTCGTCGCCGGCGTCTTTCAGGCCGCCGATGCCCAGGCCCTGACGCTGGCCGATGGTGTGGTACATCAAGCCGTGGTGACGGCCGATGACTTCGCCTTCGGTGGTCTTGATCTCGCCCGGTTGTGCCGGCAGGTATTGCTTGAGGAAATCGCTGAAGCGACGCTCGCCGATGAAGCAGATCCCGGTGGAATCCTTCTTCTTGGCGGTCGCCAGCTCGTATTTCTCGGCAATCGCGCGGACTTCCGGTTTTTCCAGCTCGCCGACCGGGAACAGGGTCTTGGCGATCTGTTCGCCGCCGACGGCGTGCAGGAAGTAGCTCTGATCCTTGTTCGGATCCAGGCCCTTGAGCAGCTCGGTGCGGCCATCGATATCGCGGCGGCGCACGTAGTGGCCGGTGGCGATCAGGTCAGCGCCGAGCATCATGGCGTAGTCGAGGAACGCCTTGAACTTGATCTCGCGGTTGCACAGGATATCCGGGTTCGGCGTGCGGCCGGCCTTGTATTCGGCCAGGAAGTGCTCGAACACGTTGTCCCAGTACTCGGCGGCGAAGTTGGCGGTGTGCAGCTTGATACCGATCTTGTCGCACACGGCCTGGGCATCCGCCAGGTCGTCCATGGCGGTGCAGTATTCCGTTCCGTCGTCTTCTTCCCAGTTCTTCATGAACAGGCCTTCCACTTCATAGCCCTGCTCGATCAGCAGGAGAGCGGAAACGGAAGAGTCCACGCCGCCGGACATGCCGACAATGACGCGCTTCTTGGATGTGTCAGAAGGGGCTGGATCACGCATAGGGATTCAATGAGTGTCTTGAAAAAGGACGCGATTCTATCAGGCTCACGGCCTCAAGGCTAAAGGGAAGGGCGGATCAGTTCGAGGCCGAAGCGATTGCCGGCCAGATAATCATCGATGCAACGGATGATCAGCTCGCTGCGCCAGTTGTCTCGCTGGGCCAATAATTCGTCGCGGGTCAGCCACTTGGCGCCGACGATGCCGTCGTCCAGCTGATAATCCGGGTGGTGTTTCACGGCTTTGGCGCTGAAGCACACGCGCTGGTAAGTCACGCCGTTGCTCGGGGCGGTGTACAGATAAATGCCAATCACGGCGGTGGGTTCGACGTCCCAGCCGGTTTCTTCGAGGGTTTCGCGCACGGCGGCTTCGATCAGGGTTTCGTCCGGATCCAGATGGCCGGCCGGCTGATTGAGCACGTTGCGCCCGGCCTTGTGTTCCTCGACCATCAGGAAACGACCGTTGTCCTCGACGATGGTGGCGACGGTGATGTGGGGGAGCCATTGCATTGATTGAATCTCCTGGGCGAAAGGCAGAAACACAAACCCCGGCGCAAGGCCGGGGTTTGTGATGTTCCCTTTACAACCTTATACCAGCGCAGCGATGGCCGCGTTGAGGGTTGCGCTTGGGCGCATGGCCTTGCTGATCAGCTCGGCATTGGCGTGGTAGTAACCGCCGATGTCTACTGGCTTGCCTTGAACGGCGTTGAGCTCGGCGACGATGGTCGCTTCGTTCTCGGTCAGGGTCTTGGCCAGAGTTGCGAACTGCGCTTGCAGTGCAGCGTCTTCGGTCTGGGCGGCCAGGGCTTGTGCCCAGTACATTGCCAGGTAGAAGTGGCTGCCGCGGTTGTCGATGTTGCCGACTTTACGCGATGGCGACTTGTTGTTGTCGAGGAACTGGCCAGTGGCCTGGTCCAGGGTCTTGGACAGAACCAGCGCTTTCGGGTTGTTGTAGTTCACACCCAGGTGCTCGAGAGACGCGGCCAGGGCCAGGAATTCACCCAGCGAATCCCAGCGCAGGAAGTTCTCTTCGACCAGTTGCTGCACGTGCTTCGGAGCCGAACCGCCGGCGCCGGTTTCGAACAGGCCACCGCCGTTCATCAGCGGCACGATCGACAGCATCTTGGCGCTGGTGCCCAGTTCCATGATCGGGAACAGGTCGGTCAGGTAGTCACGCAGTACGTTGCCAGTCACCGAAATGGTGTCCTTGCCTTCGCGGGTGCGCTGCAGGGTGTATTTCATGGCATCGACCGGCGCCATGATCTGGATGTCCAGACCGGCGGTGTCGTGATCCTTCAGGTAAGCCTGAACCTTCTCGATCACCACGCCGTCGTGGGCGCGCATCGGGTCCAGCCAGAAAATGGCTGGCGTTGCGCTTGCACGAGCACGGTTGACGGCCAGTTTGACCCAGTCCTGGATCGGCGCGTCTTTGGTCTGGCACATGCGGAAGATGTCGCCGGCTTCAACAGCCTGTTCCATCAGCAGGATGCCTTTGCTGTCGGTTACGCGAACCACGCCGTCGGCCTTGATCTGGAAGGTCTTGTCGTGGGAACCGTACTCTTCAGCCTTTTTAGCCATCAGGCCAACGTTTGGCACGCTGCCCATGGTGGTCGGATCGAAAGCGCCGTTGGCTTTGCAATCTTCGATCACGGCCTGGTAGATGGTGGCGTAGCAGCGATCCGGGATCACAGCCTTGGTGTCGTGCAGCTGGCCGTCGGTGCCCCACATCTTGCCGGAGTCACGGATCATGGCCGGCATCGAGGCGTCGACGATGACGTCGCTCGGCACGTGCAGGTTGGTGATGCCTTTGTCGGAGTTGACCATCGCCAGCGAAGGACGAACGGCGTAGACCGCCTGCACGTCGGCTTCGATCTGGGCTTGTTGTTCGGCCGGCAGGGATTTGATGCGGGCGTACAGGTCGCCGATGCCGTTGTTCAGGTTGAAGCCGATCTCGGCCAGCACGTCGGCGTGCTTGGTCAGGGCGTCTTTGTAGAACTCGGCAACGATCTGGCCGAACATGATCGGGTCGGAGACCTTCATCATGGTGGCTTTCAGGTGAACCGACAGCAGCACGCCTTGTTGCTTGGCGCTGTCGATTTCAGCGGCGATGAACGCGCGCAGAGCCTTTTTGCTCATCACGGAGCAGTCGAGGATCTCGCCCGCCTGAACGGTGGTTTTTTCTTTCAGGACGGTGGTGGTGCCGTCTTGGGCGACCAGCTCGATTTTCACGGTGTCAGCGGCGTCGATCAGGGCCGCTTTTTCGCTGCCGTAGAAATCGCCGGTGCTCATGTGAGCGACGTGGGACTTGGAGTCCTTGGCCCAGGCGCCCATTTTGTGCGGGTGCTTGCGAGCGTAGTTCTTGACCGACAGCGGAGCGCGACGGTCGGAGTTGCCTTCACGCAGAACCGGGTTCACGGCGCTGCCCTTGACCTTGTCGTAGCGCGCCTTGGCGTCTTTGTCGGCGTCGCTGGTCACGGTTTCCGGGTAGTCCGGCAGGTTGTAGCCCTGGGCCTGCAGTTCTTTGATCGCGGCTTGCAGTTGCGGAACCGAGGCGCTGATGTTCGGCAGCTTGATGATGTTGGCTTCAGGCGTAACGGCCAGGTCGCCCAGTTCGGCGAGGTGGTCGGCTACGGCTTTGTCGCCCAGTTGCTCGGGGAAGCTGGCCAGAATACGTGCTGCAAGAGAGATATCGCGGGTTTCCACGGCGATATCGGCCGAGGCGGTGTAAGCCTCGATGATCGGCAGCAGGGAATAGGTGGCGAGGGCTGGAGCTTCGTCGGTGAAGGTATAGATGATCTTCGAGCGGGTGGGCATATTCGGATTAACTCTCTCTTCTTTGCTAAAGCGTGCGCAGAAACTCGAGGGGCGCCGGGTAAGCGCGTTCGTTCAAAGTCATCCATGAACCGAATGTCGAGAATCTTCGCGGTGATGTTGGGTGCATCAGTAGAGCGTCAAGCAGTCGGACTGCGGTAACAACCCGACCAATCAGGCGGAAAGTCTCGTGCTAGAGAGGCCAGCCGTCGTGACCCTTTGGTCAGCGGGCGGCATTATACATAGGTAGCTGGCAATCTGCCGATGGTTCATATGCAACGATTCTCGTCCATTGGTCTAAAGGTCGCAGGCCGGGGTGGGGCGTAGAGTCGCCGTGAATGCTTGAGATTGGCGCTTTTCCCTTTGCTTTCAGGCTTGTACGAACCGAGATGTGGTCGCGCCCGGAACAGAGGGTTTGCGTGTTGATTTAACTGGGTTACGCTCGAACCAAGCCAGATGTTCAATCCAAACAATGGAGTTCAGCATGGGTTACAAGAAGATTCAGGTTCCAGCCGTCGGCGACAAAATCACCGTCAACGCAGACCATTCTCTCAATGTCCCTGATAACCCGATCATTCCCTTCATCGAAGGTGACGGCATTGGCGTCGACGTCAGCCCTGTGATGATCAAAGTGGTTGATGCTGCCGTAGAGAAAGCCTACGGGGGCAAGCGCAAGATTTCCTGGATGGAGGTTTATGCTGGCGAAAAAGCAACTCAAGTCTATGACCAGGACACCTGGCTGCCCCAGGAAACCCTGGACGCGGTCAAGGATTACGTGGTTTCCATCAAGGGCCCGCTGACCACCCCGGTCGGTGGCGGCATCCGCTCCCTCAACGTTGCCCTGCGCCAACAGCTCGATCTCTATGTCTGCCTGCGCCCTGTGGTGTGGTTCGAAGGCGTGCCAAGCCCGGTGAAAAAGCCTGGCGACGTCGACATGGTGATCTTCCGCGAGAACTCCGAAGACATTTATGCCGGTATCGAATGGAAAGCCGGCTCCCCTGAGGCCACCAAGGTCATCAAGTTCCTGAAAGAAGAAATGGGCGTCACCAAGATCCGTTTCGACCAGGATTGCGGCATCGGCATCAAGCCGGTTTCGAAAGAAGGCACCAAGCGTCTGGTGCGCAAGGCCCTGCAATACGTGGTGGACAACGACCGCAAGTCGCTGACCATCGTGCACAAGGGCAACATCATGAAATTCACCGAAGGTGCCTTCAAGGACTGGGGCTACGAGGTGGCGAAGGAAGAATTCGGCGCCGAGCTGCTCGATGGCGGCCCATGGATGAAATTCAAGAACCCGAAAACCGGCCGCGAAGTCGTCGTCAAGGACGCCATCGCCGACGCCATGCTCCAGCAGATCCTGCTGCGTCCGGCCGAATACGATGTGATCGCCACCCTCAACCTCAACGGTGACTACCTGTCCGACGCGCTGGCGGCGGAAGTGGGTGGTATCGGTATCGCGCCGGGTGCCAACCTGTCCGACACCGTGGCCATGTTCGAGGCGACCCACGGTACCGCGCCGAAATATGCCGGCAAGGACCAGGTCAACCCGGGTTCGGTGATTCTGTCGGCGGAGATGATGCTGCGCCACCTGGGCTGGACCGAGGCGGCCGACCTGATCATCAAGGGCACCAATGGCGCCATCAAGGCCAAGACCGTGACCTACGACTTCGAACGTCTGATGGAAGGCGCCACGCTGGTGTCTTCTTCGGGCTTCGGTGAAGCGCTGATCAAGCACATGTAAGAACGGCAGCTGCAACGAAACCGCCCGGCTCGAGTGATCGAGCCGGGCGGTTTGTTTTCTGGCAGGTGTTCGGGTTGCTTCAGCTGGTCACTGATTGGTGATGAGCGGCTGCCGAGGCGGCATCTTTTGCGGCTTCGACATTCTTGATTTCTGTAGCGTGAAGGCCTTTGGGGCCTTGTACGATCACGAATTCGACGATTTGCCCGGCTTTGAGGGTTTTGTACCCGTCCATCTTGATGGCGGAAAAATGGGCAAAGAAATCGATATCCTTGCCGTCCTCGTCCTTCCCCTCGCGGGATTCGGTATTGATGAAGCCGAACCCCTTGGCATTGTTGAACCATTTCACCTTGCCGACAGCCATGCTCAAATCCCTCTGCAACAGTCTCCATCGCTGGAGTATCATCCAATTCATCCGCAGTCGAATCCGTTAAAAAGATTGACTCCGCGGATCTTTTTTCCCCACTGTGGGTTCTATTGGTTGTAACACCGTTTTCCCGATAGTCAAGGTGACCGGGCAGTCGGAGTTGAAAACGTGTCAAGCCGCCCCCACCACTGTATTTGCACAACTGACGAACCTTTCTTTCCATGCATGCAATCAGCCAGATTCGACTAACATTCAATCAGGATCGCCCGCTTCTCCAAAAGGATCTTCCACAGGAGCACGACGACGATTCGGCAGGCGTTGCTGTTCAGGAAGCAAAGCCTGCGTTACAGGCGCCGCCGATGTACAAGGTGGTTTTGTTTAATGATGACTACACACCGATGGATTTCGTCGTCGAAGTGCTCGAGGTGTTTTTTAACCTGAATCGCGAGCTGGCGACCAAGGTCATGCTGGCCGTCCACACAGAAGGGCGGGCAGTATGTGGAGTGTTTACCCGCGACATCGCCGAGACAAAGGCCATGCAGGTCAACCAGTACGCCAGGGAAAGCCAGCATCCGCTACTCTGTGAAATCGAGAAGGACGGTTAATCGCCGACCACTTGGGTATGAGGTGAAGCTATGTTAAACCGCGAGCTCGAAGTCACCCTCAATCTTGCCTTCAAGGAGGCACGTTCGAAACGTCATGAATTCATGACCGTCGAACACCTGCTGCTGGCCCTATTGGACAATGAGGCTGCCGCCACCGTATTGCGTGCCTGCGGCGCAAACCTCGACAAACTCAAGCACGACCTGCAGGAGTTCATCGACTCCACCACGCCACTGATCCCCGTCCATGACGAGGATCGCGAAACCCAGCCAACCCTGGGCTTCCAGCGTGTGCTGCAACGTGCTGTCTTTCATGTGCAGAGCTCGGGCAAACGCGAAGTGACCGGCGCCAACGTGCTGGTTGCAATCTTCAGTGAGCAAGAGAGTCAGGCGGTGTTCCTGCTGAAACAGCAGAGCGTTGCACGCATTGATGTCGTCAACTATATCGCCCACGGCATTTCCAAAGTGCCGGGGCATGGCGATCACTCTGAAGGTGAACAAGATATGCAGGACGACGAGGGCGGTGAGTCTTCTTCTTCAGGCAATCCGCTGGACGCTTACGCCAGCAACCTCAACGAACTCGCACGCCAGGGCCGGATCGATCCGCTGGTCGGGCGTGAAACGGAAGTCGAGCGTGTCGCGCAGATTCTCGCGCGCCGTCGCAAGAACAATCCGCTGCTGGTAGGCGAGGCTGGCGTGGGTAAAACCGCGATCGCCGAAGGCCTGGCCAAACGTATTGTCGACAACCAGGTGCCGGACCTGCTGGCCAACAGCGTCGTTTATTCCCTCGATCTGGGCGCTCTGCTCGCGGGCACCAAGTATCGCGGTGACTTCGAGAAGCGCTTCAAGGCGCTGCTCAACGAACTGAAAAAACGTCCGCAGGCGATCCTGTTCATCGACGAAATCCACACCATCATCGGTGCGGGTGCTGCGTCCGGTGGCGTCATGGATGCCTCGAACCTGCTCAAACCGCTGCTGTCGTCTGGCGACATTCGCTGCATCGGCTCGACCACGTTCCAGGAATTCCGTGGCATCTTCGAAAAAGACCGTGCCCTGGCGCGTCGCTTCCAGAAGGTCGATGTCGTCGAGCCGTCGGTGGAAGACACCATCGGTATCCTGCGCGGCCTGAAAGGGCGTTTCGAACAGCACCACAACATCGAATACAGCGATGAGTCGCTGCGCGCCGCTGCGGAACTGGCTTCGCGCTACATCAATGACCGGCACATGCCGGACAAGGCCATCGACGTGATCGACGAGGCGGGCGCCTACCAGCGTCTGCAACCGGTCGAGAAGCGTGTGAAACGCATCGAAGTGCCTGAGGTCGAGGACATCGTTGCGAAAATCGCGCGGATTCCGCCGAAGCACGTCACCAGCTCCGACAAGGAACTGCTGCGTAACCTCGAGCGTGACCTGAAGCTGACGGTGTTCGGTCAGGACGCGGCGATCGATTCGCTGTCGACTGCGATCAAGCTGTCCCGTGCCGGGCTCAAGTCGCCTGACAAGCCTGTCGGTTCGTTCCTGTTCGCAGGACCGACCGGTGTTGGTAAAACCGAAGCCGCGCGTCAATTGGCCAAGGCGTTGGGGATCGAACTGGTGCGCTTCGACATGTCCGAGTACATGGAGCGTCACACCGTATCTCGTCTGATCGGTGCGCCTCCGGGGTATGTCGGTTTCGACCAGGGCGGTCTGTTGACCGAAGCGATCACCAAGCAGCCGCATTGCGTATTGCTGCTCGATGAAATCGAGAAGGCGCATCCGGAAGTCTTCAACCTGCTGCTGCAGGTGATGGACCACGGTACGCTGACCGACAACAACGGGCGCAAGGCGGATTTCCGCAATGTGATCGTGATCATGACCACCAACGCCGGTGCTGAGACGGCGGCACGTGCTTCGATCGGTTTCACCCATCAGGACCACTCGTCTGATGCGATGGAAGTGATCAAGAAGAGCTTTACGCCGGAATTCCGCAACCGTCTGGATACCATCATTCAGTTTGGTCGCCTCAGTCATGAGGTCATCAAAAGTGTGGTGGACAAGTTCCTCACCGAACTTCAGGCGCAGCTGGAAGACAAGCGTGTGCTTCTGGAAGTTACCGATGCGGCGCGCAGCTGGCTGGCGGCCGGTGGTTACGATTCGGCCATGGGCGCTCGTCCGATGGCGCGTCTGATCCAGGACAAGATCAAGCGTCCGCTGGCGGAGGAGATTCTGTTTGGCGAGCTGGCCGAGCATGGTGGTGTGGTTCACATCGACATCAAGGATGGTGAGTTGACGTTTGACTTCGAGACCACTGCAGAAATGGCCTGACGGCTGGTAAGTGAAAAGGCGCCTTCGGGCGCCTTTTTATTGTCTGCGGTTTTTATTTTGTGGGCATATCCGTTGCTTCGGGAGCTGCCGCTGGCGGTTTCGCCCTTACGGCGAGTCACCTTTTCCAAACGCCGAAAAGGTAACCCAAAAGGCTTCAACCCTGACGTACGGCCCTCGCTGTGGCTCGGGTTCCTTCGCTCCGGTATTGATCCGGGGGCATCGCCTACGGTTTGCTTCGCTGCACCTCCTCTCGATGCATGCGGCTGCGCCGCACGGTCGCTGCGCTCCCACCCCCGGATAAATCCCTCCACTCAGCCTTCCGATGGGGCTGGCACGTCAAAAGCGGTACTCGAGCTAACGCTCATCGTTTTGAGTGGAGAGGAGCGGGGCGTGTTCGGCTTTGGTTTTGTGGTGGGTTTACCCCTCACCCCAGCCCTCTCCCTGAGGAGAGGGAGCCGATTTGTGGGCTTTTCAAAACTTGAGTTCGACTCGGTATTGCACGTCGGCGTAGCTCTGCCATACACCTCGATCAGTTCCCTCTCCCTACGGGCGGTCCGACGTTTCGGGAGGGCTAGGGTGAGGGGCTCTTGATCTGGCTCTTGATCTGCTTTTGATCTTTAGTCCCTTCGGCAGGCCGAGCGGAGGTGTCCATCAGGGGGTAGGCGCGCAGCGCCGTGCGGCGAAGCCGCATACATCGAGAGGAGGTGCAGCGAAGCAAACCGTAGGCGATGCCCCCTGATGGACACCGTAGCGAGGGAACACTGAGCCTAAGCGAAGTGCCGTACGCCGGGGCGTAGACTTTTTGGTTACTTTTGAGGCGTTTGTCAAAAGTGACTCGCTGTAAGAGCGAAACCGCCAGGGGCAGCTCCCGAAGCAACGGATATACACCCAAAACTCAAGCACAAACCCAAAACCCAGACAAACAAAAACGCCCGGCAAATGCCGGGCGTCTTGTATTGACTTGATTAGCGAGCGCGGTAAGTAATACGCCCTTTGCTCAAGTCATAGGGCGTCAGCTCGACGCGCACTTTGTCACCGGTAAGAATACGAATGTAGTTCTTGCGCATCTTGCCGGAAATATGCGCGGTTACGACGTGCCCATTTTCCAACTCCACACGAAACATGGTGTTGGGCAGGGTGTCGACGACAGTGCCTTCCATTTCGAAGCTGTCTTCTTTCGACATGCAGTAAAGCCCTCGGTATCCAATGAATGGCCCGGTGCAACTGCGCCAGGCAAAAGCGGCGTGCATTGTGCCCGAAAAATGGGGTTTACGCCAAGGGGTTTAGGGTTTGCGTTTAGTTCAGGACGACCCAGCGCTGATTGATCAGCAGTTCGATAGGCCGATATTGGGTCTTGTAGTTCATCTTTTTGCAGTTTTTGATCCAGTAACCCAGGTACACCGCCTCAAGCCCCAGCCGCTGGGCTTCGGCGATTTGCCAGAGGATTGCGTAACGGCCCAGGCTGCGGCGTTCCTCCGTCGGCTCGTAAAAGGTGTAGACCGCCGACAGGCCGTTGGGCAGCAGATCGGTGACGGCGACGGCCAGTAACCGTCCGTCGAGCCGGAATTCGTAAAAGCGTGAGAAGGGCAGGTCGCGTACCAGAAAAGTCGAGAATTGATCACGGCTCGGCGGGTACATGTCGCCATCCGCGTGGCGCTGTTCGATGTAGCGCTGATAGAGGTCGAAGTACTCTTCGCTGAACGTCGGCTTGACCGGGCGCACCTGCAAATCGATGTTGCGCTTGAAGATGCGTTTCTGCTGACGGTTGGGGTTGAACTGAGCGACAGGAATGCGCGCAGGCACGCAGGCATTGCAGTTCTGGCAATGCGGGCGGTACAGATGGTCGCCGCTGCGACGAAAGCCCATTTCTGACAGGTCTGCGTAGACATGCACATCCATGGGCTGGCTCGGGTCGAGAAACAGGGTCGTCGCCTGTTCCTCGGGCAGATAACTGCAAGAGTGAGGCTGAGTGGCATAAAACTTCAACCGCGCCAACTCGGTCATGATCAACCCTCAAGGGTAAGCTGGTGAATTAAGTGTAAGCCACGCGCGCAAAAGTCGCTCAGCAAACCCAGGTCGCATGATTGGGTTGATCGAGGTGTCGGGCCAGATAGTCGGCGAATGCAGAACGGGAAATTGCCCGGGCGCCAAGGCTTTGCAGATGATCGGTAGGCATCTGGCAGTCAATCAATACGAAACCCGCCTGTTTCAGATGTTGCACCAGCGTCGCAAAACCGTACTTGGACGCGTTGTCCGCGCGGCTGAACATCGACTCGCCGAAGAACAGCTGCCCCATCGCCAGGCCGTACAGGCCGCCGACCAGTTCGCCCTCATCCCAGACTTCCACCGAGTGAGCAAAACCGCGCCGATGCAATTCGATATAGGCGTCCTGCATCGCCTCGGTGATCCAGGTGCCGTCGGCGTATTCCCTGGGAGCGGCGCAGGCGTGGATCACGGCGTCGAAATCCTGATCGAAGGTCACTTGATAACGCTGTTGGCGCATCAATTTGCCGAGGCTGCGCGAGACGTGCAGTTCGTCGGGAAAAAGCACGGTACGCGGATCCGGCGACCACCAGAGAATCGGCTGGCCTTCGGAAAACCATGGAAAGCAGCCGTGACGATAAGCCTGGATCAAACGATCGGCGGACAGGTCGCCACCGGCCGCCAGCAATCCGTTGGGATCGCGCATGGCCTTTTCCAGTGGCGGGAAAGTCAGTGAATTGCGTTGTAACCAAGTCAGCATGGCGTCCAGGCTTGCAGAAGGGGAGGGCGGTGGGCGCTGGGCCCGAGGTAAAGTGTGCCGGGAAATGACGCGAATGTCCTCCACTGAGGTGCTGTGTTTTGACCTCTGCAACTTGAGCATCCGAATGCGGTCGTAATCGGGCGTTGCACCGGTGCGGGCAAGGTTGCCGATGCCAATGTGTTGCACTCAGGGGAAATGAGGCGCGAATGCTTCGCTACGTTCATCAAATACACCTCATAAGCCTTTGTCACAAAAGGTAATGCATGCTCAAATTGAACGCCGGGTGTTGTGCGTTTGGCTATGCTTGAACCTGGGGCCTGGAAGCATGGCATCGAACGCGCAAACCCGTACAATGCCGGGCTGTTACAGAATATTCGCCGCGTGCCGTGTTTATAAAAGGCGGGGCGCAGTGTTAAAAGTAGTCTCCGTTGCGCCCGTCAATTTTTTTACCTGCCTGGATTGGGCAGTTTTTTATCGTCATTCAATAGATGGACGCGCCTCTGGCGCAGGAAAAGAAGCGTTTTGAAGAAATCCACGGAAGCACCAAAAACAGTCGTTCCGCTCTGGCGTCAACAGTTGCACTACCGGCTCAAGGAAGGTGCATTGATTGCCATCGGTGCCTTGTGCCTGTTCCTGATGATGGCGTTGCTGACCTACGGCAAGGATGATCCGGGCTGGAGCCACAACAGCAAGATCGACGACGTGCAGAACTTCGGCGGTCCGGCCGGTTCCTACAGCGCCGACATCCTGTTCATGGTGCTGGGTTATTTCGCCTACATCTTCCCGTTGCTGCTGGCGATCAAGGCGTATCAGATCTTCCGTCAGCGTCACGAGCCGTGGCAGTGGAGCGGCTGGCTGTTCTCCTGGCGCCTGATCGGCCTGGTGTTTCTGGTGTTGTCCGGCGCTGCGCTGGCACACATTCATTTCCATGCCGCCACCGGTCTGCCGGCTGGTGCCGGTGGTGCGCTGGGCGAAAGCCTTGGTGATCTGGCCCGTAATGCCCTGAACATTCAGGGCAGCACGTTGTTGTTCATCGCGCTGTTCCTGTTCGGCCTGACGGTGTTCACCGACCTGTCGTGGTTCAAGGTGATGGACATCACCGGCAAGATCACCCTCGACCTGTTCGAACTGTTCCAGGGCGCGGTCAACCGCTGGTGGTCGGCGCGCACCGAGCGCAAGCAACTGGTCGCGCAACTGCGTGAAGTCGACGATCGCGTGCACGACGTGGTTGCACCGACAGTCACCGACAAGCGCGAGCAGGCCAAGGTCAAGGAGCGTCTGATCGAGCGCGAACAGGCTCTGAGCAAGCACATGTCCGAGCGCGAGAAACAGGTTCCGCCGGTCATCGCCCCGGCTCCGGTCAAGGCGCCGGAGCCAAGCAAGCGCGTGCAGAAAGAGAAGCAGGTGCCGTTGTTCGTCGACAGCGCCGTGGAAGGCACCTTGCCGCCGATCTCGATCCTCGATCCTGCGGAAAAGAAACAACTCAATTATTCGCCCGAATCCCTGGCGGCGGTCGGCCACTTGCTGGAGATCAAGCTCAAGGAGTTCGGCGTCGAAGTCACCGTGGATTCGATTCACCCCGGTCCGGTCATTACCCGTTACGAAATCCAGCCTGCTGCGGGCGTGAAGGTCAGCCGTATCGCCAACCTGGCGAAAGACCTTGCACGTTCGCTGGCCGTGACCAGTGTGCGGGTGGTGGAAGTGATTCCGGGCAAGACCACGGTCGGTATCGAAATTCCTAACGAAGACCGGCAGATCGTGCGCTTCTCCGAAGTGCTGTCGACGCCTGAGTACGACAACTTCAAATCGCCTGTCACCCTGGCTCTGGGCCACGACATCGGCGGCAAGCCGGTCATCACTGACCTGGCGAAGATGCCGCACCTGTTGGTGGCCGGTACCACCGGTTCCGGTAAGTCGGTGGGCGTGAACGCGATGATCCTGTCGATCCTGTTCAAGTCCGGCCCGGACGACGCCAAGCTGATCATGATCGACCCGAAAATGCTCGAGCTGTCGATCTACGAAGGCATTCCGCACCTGCTGTGCCCGGTCGTGACCGACATGAAGGACGCCGCCAACGCCCTGCGCTGGAGCGTGGCCGAGATGGAGCGTCGCTACAAGCTGATGGCGAAGATGGGCGTGCGAAACCTGTCCGGCTTCAACGCCAAGGTCAAGGAAGCCCAGGACGCCGGCGAGCCCCTGAGCGATCCGCTGTACAAACGCGAAAGCATCCACGATGAAGCGCCGCTGCTGCAGAAGCTGCCGACCATCGTCGTGGTCGTGGACGAATTCGCCGACATGATGATGATCGTCGGCAAGAAGGTAGAAGAACTGATCGCCCGTATCGCCCAGAAGGCGCGTGCGGCCGGTATTCACCTGATTCTTGCGACTCAACGACCTTCGGTGGACGTGATCACCGGTCTGATCAAGGCCAACATCCCGACACGGATGGCGTTCCAGGTATCGAGCAAGATCGACTCCCGGACCATCATCGACCAGGGCGGCGCCGAGCAACTGCTCGGCCACGGTGACATGCTCTACATGCCGCCGGGCACCAGCCTGCCGATCCGGGTTCACGGCGCATTTGTGTCCGACGATGAAGTTCACCGGGTGGTGGAAGCCTGGAAACTGCGCGGTGCGCCGGAATACAACGACGACATCCTCAACGGTGTCGAAGAGGCGGGCAGTGGTTTCGAAGGCAGCAGCGGCGGTGGCGACGGCGACGATCCGGAAGCCGACGCGCTGTACGACGAGGCCGTGCAATTCGTGCTGGAAAGCCGTCGTGCCTCCATCTCCGCTGTACAGCGCAAGCTGAAGATCGGTTACAACCGTGCCGCACGCATGATCGAAGCCATGGAAATGGCCGGGGTCGTGACGTCGATGAACACCAACGGTTCCCGCGAAGTCCTGGCCCCTGGCCCGGTACGCGACTGATTCGATACCCTGATCCAAACGCAATGGACGGTGCATGAAGCGCCGTCCACTTTCCCACGAGTATTCAAGAGGACTCCCATGCGTCTAATCCGCATGTTGCTGCCGGTACTGGCTCTGACCACCCTCACGGCTCACGCCGATGACAAGGATGTGGCTCGCCTGACCCAATTGCTCGAAACATCCAAGACCCTGACTGCCAACTTCTCCCAGCTGACCCTCGACGGCAGCGGCACCCAGTTGCAGGAAACCACCGGCGACATGACCCTGCAGCGTCCGGGCCTGTTCTACTGGCACACCAATGCGCCGGCTGAGCAGACCATGGTCTCCGACGGCAAGAAAGTCACCCTGTGGGACCCGGACCTGGAGCAGGCCACTATCAAGAAACTCGATGAGCGTCTGACCCAGACTCCAGCTCTGTTGCTGTCCGGCGACGTTTCGAAGATCAGCCAGAGCTTCGACATCAGCGCGAAAGAGGCGGGCGGCGTGATCGACTTCACCCTGAAGCCGAAAACCAAGGACACCCTGTTCGACAGCCTGCGCCTGTCGTTCCGCAACGGTCTGGTCAATGACATGCAACTGATCGACAGCGTCGGCCAGCGCACCAACATTCTGTTTACCGGTGTGAAGGCCAACGAAGCGGTCCCGGCATCGAAGTTCAAGTTCGACATCCCGAAGGGTGCCGACGTGATCCAGGAATAAACACAGAGGTTTCAACGGTACGTGATGGATCTGTTTCGCAGTGCACCGATTGCCCAGCCACTGGCCGCCCGTTTGCGGGCGACCAATCTGGATGAGTACGTCGGTCAGGAACACGTGCTCGCTCGCGGCAAGCCTTTGCGCGAAGCGCTGGAGCAGGGTGCCCTGCACTCGATGATCTTCTGGGGCCCGCCGGGCGTGGGCAAAACCACCCTGGCGCGGTTGCTGGCGGAAGTCTCGGATGCGCACTTCGAAACGGTCTCGGCCGTCTTGGCCGGGGTCAAGGAGATCCGTCAGGCGGTGGAAATCGCCAAGCAGCAGGCCGGCCAGTACGGCAAGCGCACGATCCTGTTTGTCGATGAGGTTCACCGCTTCAACAAGTCTCAACAGGATGCGTTTCTACCGTACGTTGAGGACGGTACGCTGATCTTCATTGGCGCCACCACTGAAAACCCTTCTTTCGAACTGAACAACGCATTGCTGTCGCGGGCGCGGGTCTACGTACTCAAGAGCCTCGACGAAGCGGCGTTGCGCAAACTGGTGCACCGCGCGCTCACCGAAGAGCGTGGTCTGGGCAAGCGTCATCTGACCCTCAGCGATGAAGGCTTCCAGATGCTGCTGTCCGCCGCCGACGGTGATGGCCGGCGCCTGCTGAACCTGCTGGAAAACGCCTCGGACCTGGCCGAAGACAACAGCGAGATGGGCACCGAGCTGCTGCAAAGCCTGCTCGGCGATACTCGCCGGCGTTTCGACAAGGGCGGCGAAGCGTTCTACGACCAGATTTCCGCGCTGCACAAATCGGTGCGCGGCTCCAATCCGGACGGCGCGCTGTACTGGTTTGCGCGAATGATCGACGGCGGCTGCGATCCGCTGTACCTGGCTCGGCGCGTGGTGCGCATGGCCAGTGAAGACATCGGCAACGCCGACCCGCGCGCACTGAGCCTGTGCCTGGCCGCGTGGGAAGTGCAGGAACGTCTCGGCAGCCCGGAAGGTGAGTTGGCAGTGGCGCAGGCCATCACCTATCTGGCGTGTGCGCCGAAAAGCAACGCGGTGTACATGGGCTTCAAGACCGCACTGCGAGCCGCCGCCGAACACGGCTCGCTGGAGGTGCCGCTGCACCTGCGCAATGCGCCGACCAAATTGATGAAGCAATTGGGCTACGGCGACGAATACCGTTACGCCCACGACGAACCGGACGCCTACGCGGCCGGCGAAGACTATTTCCCGGAAGAACTCGACCCGATTCCGTTCTACCAACCGGTGCCGCGCGGCCTGGAGTTGAAGATCGGCGAAAAGCTCAACCACCTCGCCCAACTTGATCGTTTAAGCCCCCGGCAGCGGAGAAAATAGTGGTTCCATTGATCGTTGCAGTCTCCGTTGGCGGGATTGCCGGCACCTTGTTGCGCTTCGCCACCGGCAATTGGGTCAACGCCAATTGGCCGCGGCACTTCTATACCGCGACGCTGGCCGTTAATATCGTGGGCTGTCTGCTGATTGGCGTGCTGTACGGCCTGTTTTTGATACGCCCGGAAGTACCGATCGAGGTGCGTGCCGGGTTGATGGTCGGCTTCCTCGGGGGGCTGACGACTTTTTCATCCTTTTCACTGGATACGGTGCGCCTGCTGGAAAGCGGGCAAGTGCCGCTGGCCTTGGGCTATGCGGCCATCAGCGTATTCGGCGGGCTGCTCGCGACTTGGGCCGGCCTGTCCCTGACCAAACTTTGATAACGAGAAACCGACATGCTCGATTCCAAACTGTTACGTAGCAACCTTCAGGACGTAGCGGACCGCCTGGCTTCCCGTGGCTTTGCCCTGGATGTCGCGCGCATCGAAGCGCTGGAAGAACAGCGCAAGACCGTCCAGACCCGCACCGAAGCACTGCAGGCTGAGCGTAACGCGCGTTCCAAATCCATCGGTCAGGCCAAGCAGCGCGGCGAAGACATCGCGCCGTTGATGGCGGACGTCGAGCGCATGGCGGGCGAACTGAGCGCCGGTAAAGTCGAGCTGGACGCGATCCAGACCGAACTGGACTCGATCCTGCTGGGCATCCCGAACCTGCCGCACGAATCGGTACCGGTCGGCGAAGACGAGGACGGCAACGTCGAAGTCCGCCGCTGGGGCACGCCGACCGCGTTCGATTTCCCGGTTCAGGATCACGTGGCCCTGGGCGAGAAGTTCGGCTGGCTCGACTTCGAAACTGCCGCCAAGCTGTCCGGCGCACGTTTCGCCCTGCTGCGTGGCCCGATTGCCCGTCTGCACCGCGCACTGGCGCAGTTCATGATCAACCTGCACGTCACCGAGCACGGCTACGAAGAGGCCTACACGCCTTATCTGGTTCAGGCCCCGGCGCTGCAAGGCACCGGTCAACTGCCGAAGTTCGAAGAAGACCTGTTCAAGATCGCTCGCGAAGGTGAAGCCGATCTGTACCTGATCCCGACCGCCGAAGTGTCGCTGACCAACATCGTGGCCGGTGAGATCGTCGATTCGAAGCAGCTGCCGATCAAGTTCGTTGCCCACACTCCGTGCTTCCGCAGCGAAGCCGGCGCGTCGGGTCGTGACACTCGCGGCATGATCCGTCAGCACCAGTTCGACAAGGTCGAGATGGTCCAGATCGTCGAGCCGTCGAAATCGATGGAGGCGCTGGAAAGCCTGACCGCCAACGCCGAGAAAGTCCTGCAACTGCTGGAGCTGCCTTACCGCACCCTGGCGCTGTGCACTGGCGACATGGGCTTCAGCGCGGTCAAGACGTACGACCTGGAAGTGTGGATTCCGAGCCAGGACAAATACCGCGAAATCTCGTCGTGCTCCAACTGCGGCGACTTCCAGGCCCGCCGCATGCAGGCGCGTTTCCGCAACCCGGAAACCGGCAAGCCTGAACTGGTACACACCCTGAACGGTTCCGGCCTGGCGGTCGGTCGTACCCTGGTGGCCGTGCTGGAAAACTACCAGCAGGCCGACGGTTCGATCCGTGTGCCGGACGTGCTGAAGCCATACATGGGTGGCCTTGAGGTCATCGGCTAAATGAAATATCTGCCGCTGTTTCACAACCTGCGCGGCAGTCGTGTGTTGGTTGTCGGTGGGGGGGAGATTGCCTTGCGCAAGTCCCGCCTGCTGGCCGATGCCGGTGCGCTGCTGCGGGTGGTCGCACCTGAAATCGAAGCGCAACTGCGCGAACTGGTTGCCGCCAGCGGTGGCGAATGCCTGCTGCGTGGCTACGCCGAAGCGGATCTGGACGGTTGCGGGCTGATCATTGCCGCCACCGACGACGAAGCGTTGAACGCGCAAGTTTCCGCCGATGCTCATCGGCGCTGCGTGCCGGTCAACGTGGTCGATGCGCCGGCGCTGTGCAGCGTGATCTTCCCGGCAATCGTCGATCGTTCACCGCTGATCATCGCGGTCTCCAGCGGCGGCGATGCGCCGGTGCTGGCCCGGCTGATCCGCGCCAAGATCGAAACCTGGATTCCTTCGACCTACGGCCATCTGGCCGGTCTGGCCGCGCGGTTTCGTGATCAGGTCAAAGGCCTGTTTCCTGATGTGCAGCAGCGTCGCGGTTTTTGGGAAGACGTGTTTCAGGGGCCGATTGCCGACCGGCAGCTGGCAGGACAGGGCGCCGAAGCCGAACGTTTGCTGCAAGCCAAGATTGACGGCGAAGCCATGGTCACGACCGGTGAGGTGTATCTGGTTGGGGCGGGACCTGGTGATCCGGATCTGCTGACCTTCCGCGCCTTGCGTCTGATGCAGCAAGCCGACGTGGTGCTGTACGACCGCTTGGTGGCTCCGGCGATTCTTGAGCTGTGCCGTCGCGATGCCGAGCGGGTCTACGTCGGCAAGCGTCGCGCCGATCACGCCGTGCCGCAGGATCAGATCAACCAGCAACTGGTGGATCTGGCCAAGGCCGGCAAGCGTGTGGTGCGGTTGAAGGGCGGGGATCCGTTCATCTTCGGCCGTGGCGGCGAAGAGATCGAGGAACTGGCGGCCCATGGCATCCCGTTTCAGGTGGTGCCGGGCATCACGGCGGCCAGCGGTTGCGCGGCATATGCCGGGATTCCGCTGACTCATCGCGATTACGCGCAGTCGGTGCGCTTCGTCACCGGGCACTTGAAGGACGGTTCCACCGATCTGCCGTGGGCCGACCTTGTCGCGCCGGCGCAGACGCTGGTGTTCTACATGGGGCTGGTGGGGTTGCCGGTCATCTGCGGGCAGTTGATCAAGCATGGTCGCGCGGCCGATACCCCGGCAGCGCTGATCCAGCAGGGCACCACGGTCAATCAGCGGGTCTTTACCGGCACGCTGGCTGACCTGCCGCGTCTGGTGGCGGAGCATGAAGTGCATGCGCCGACGCTGGTGATCGTCGGCGAAGTGGTGCAACTGCGCGAGAAACTGGCGTGGTTCGAGGGCGCTCAGGGTCAAATCTGACGACTCTGAAGGGATCGTTCCCACGCGGTGGGAACGATCCTGCTTTCAACCTCTGCGCCAAACCCCTTTCCCGCCCAACCGGTCCCGGTCATGGGCAACAGTGAAATCCTGCTTCGGCCCCTTCGGCACAACCCCGGTCGGGTTGATGGTCTTGTGGCTGCCGTAGTAGTGATTCTTGATGTGCTGGAAATCCACGGTCTCGGCAACGCCCGGCCACTGGTACATCTCCCGCAGCCAGTTCGACAGGTTCGGATAATCGCTGATCCGCCGCAGATTGCATTTGAAGTGCCCGTGGTACACCGCGTCGAAACGAATCAGCGTGGTGAACAAGCGCACGTCCGCCTCGGTCAGGTATTCGCCCGTCAGATAACGGTTGGCGTCCAGCACTTGCTCCAGATGATCCAGTTCGGCAAACACATCATCGAAGGCTTCTTCATAGGCATTTTGCGAGGTGGCGAACCCGGCGCGATACACGCCGTTGTTCACGGCAGGGTAGATCCGCTCGTTCAGCGCATCGATTTCGCTGCGTAACGGTGCCGGGTAGAAGTCCAGATCGTTGCCGGTCAAGTCATCGAACGCACTGTTGAACATGCGGATGATCTCCGCCGATTCGTTGCTGACGATGCGCTTGAGCTTCTTGTCCCACAGCACCGGCACGGTGACGCGGCCGGTGTAGTCGGCGGTGTCGGCGGTGTAGCGCTGGTGCATGAAGTCGAAGTGGTCGAGTTTGTCGCCGGTCGAACCGAGGTTCTGATCGAAGGTCCAGCCGTTTTCCAGCATCAGCCAGCTGACGACGGAAACGTCGATCAGGCTTTCCAGGCCCTTGAGCTTGCGCAGAATCAGCGTGCGATGCGCCCACGGACAGGCGAGAGAGACATAAAGGTGGTAACGCCCGGCTTCGGCAGCAAAACCACCTTCACCACTCGGGCCCGGCTCGCCGTTGCGAGTGACCCAGTTGCGGCGCTGCGCCTGTTCGCGCTGGAACGCGCCGTCCTTGCTGCTTTCGTACCACTTGTCCTGCCAGCGGCCGTCGACGAGTAAACCCATGATCAAGACTCCAGAAACCAATATTCGTTGGAGTCGAGTCTATTCCGATGAGTTCGAACAAAAAGCGCAAAGATCGGGCGTTAATGATCGGTTAAATCGATTTGTCCCGCGCGGCCCAGTATTGCTCGGCGGTTTCGAAAGCCTGTTCACGGCTCTGGCCGAGGCCGCGCAGCGCCAACGCCATGGTCGAGATCAGCGCCATTTGCGGATAGCTGTCGACCACATCGCCACGCCAGACGGCCTTCAAATGCTCGATATCCAGCGAACCCGGTTTGACATGACGTTGCGCCGACAACTGCGGCCATTCCTCGTCCCAGCTCTCGCCGCCAGTGGTGCCGTACAGATGGCTGTCGGCATCCGGGTTGATCTCGATTTCGCCGCCGTCGCCCTTGATCACGATCGCCGTGTCGCCGAGCAGACCGCTGGCATCGCGGTGCACCGCTTGATAGCCGGGGTGGAAAATACTCTGCAAACCGCAACGTGCGCCCAATGGATTGAGAATCCGCGCCAGCGAGTGGATCGGCGAGCGCAGGCCGAGGGTGTTGCGCAGATCGATCATCCGTTGCAGCTGCGGCGCCCAGTCCACCAGCGGCATGAATGCCAGGCCACCGTTGTCCAGCGCTGTGCCGACCTGTTGCCAGTTGCGGCACAGCGGAATGTTCAGCTCACCGAGCAATTGTTCGGAGTACAAGCGCCCGGCGGTGTGCGCGCCACCGCCGTGCATGAAAATACGCACGCCGTTCTGTGCCAGGCACTTGGCCGCCAGCAGATACCACGGCAGATGACGTTTCTTGCCGGCATAGGTCGGCCAGTCCAGATCGACGTTCAGTGCCGGCGCCTGTAAGCGTTGGCGCAAGGCTTCGGTGAAACCGGCCATCTCCTCGGCGCTTTCTTCCTTGTGCCGCAGCAGCATCAGGAAGGCGCCGAGCTGGGTTTCCTCGACCGCTTCGTCGAGCACCATGCCCATGGCTTCCCGGGCTTCCTCGCGGGTCAGGTCGCGGGCGCCGCGCTTGCCCTTGCCGAGGATGCGCACGAACTGGGCGAACGGGTGCTCGGCGGGCGTTTCGAGGGTCAGCGCTGGATAGTCGGTCATAGGCAATTCGTCGGTTTGGGCAGGCCCGCCAGTTTCGCGGCGAGTTTGGCAGGGGTGCCTTTGAACAGTCGGTTCAGGTGCAGGCTGTTACCTTTCTCCGCGCCGAGCTTGAGCGCGGTGTACTTGATCAGCGGCCGGGTGGCCGGGGACAACTGGAATTCGGCGTAGAAGCTGCGTAGCAGCTCAAGGACTTCCCAGTGCTCCGGGCTCAGTTCGATGTCTTCGGCAGCGGCGAGGGCGCTGGCGACTTCGGTCGACCAATCGTTGAGGTCGACCAGGAAGCCGTCCTTGTCCAGTTCGATGGCGCGGGCGCCGACGGTCAACGCATTCATAGCCAGCTGTTGACCTTGTCGTGGTGGATCGACAGCTCGACAAAGGCCGGGTAGTCGATGACTTCGGCCCAGTCCGGAATCTGCACGGCACGGGCTTGCGCGTCTTCGGCCAGCACGAACAATTTCACCTTGCGTGATTCCAGCGCACTGAACGGCGCAGTGCCGGGTTGCAGCGCATAAACGGCATCGCCAGACAGCAACAGCGCATCGGCAGAACCGAGCAGTCGCAGGCAACTGGTCAGGCGTTCGTCGCCGAACGGGGAATGGGACAACACATGCAGAGTCGACATCAGAGGGTGATCACCTGGTCGTAACGGTCAATGAGGGCGGTGATTTGCTCAGCGGACAAGGGCTGCGCCTCGTCCAGCGAACGATCGCCGAGGCCGCGAACATTGGCGCTGTCGGCGCAATAGAACAGCTCTTCGACGCCGAACATCGGCAACGCTTGCAGGTTGGCGCTCAGGTCTTTCTGTTGCAGGGCCTTGGCGTTTTGCCCGGCGGCCAGTTGCAACACGCCGTCGTCGAGAAACAGCAGACCGATCGGCAGATCGAAGGCGCCACCGGCCAGCACGATGTCCAGCGCCTCGCGGGCGCCGGGGCCGGACCACGGCGATTGACGGCTGATAATCAGAAGGGATTTGGCCATGTCATGCGCCTCCGAAACAGATCAGGCGGTCGGCGTCCTGCACCGCGTCATGCAACTGGCCGAGGCCGGACAATTCCCACGGTGCGCTGACGGCCACGGCATCACGCTGATAACGCCCGGCTTCCTCGGCATTCAACACGCCACGGCGCAGGGCCGCGGCGATGCACACCACGCCGTCGAGGTTTTGTTCGGTGATAAAGTTTCGCCACTGCTTGGGCAGGTCCAGCTCGTCCTGCGGCGTGACCACGGCGTCAGACGCGTTGTGGACCCCGTCCTGATAGAAAAACAGCCGGACAATCTCATGCCCGCCGGCCAGCGCGGCTTGGGCGAACAGCAGGGCGCGGCGCGAGGAGGGCGCATGGGCGGCGGAAAACAGCGCAATGGCGAACTTCATGACGGACTCGATCAGCAAAACTGCGGCCATGATAAAGCTTTCTCGGCGGGGCGGCGAAGCGGATGTTTCCCGCGCCCGTCTCGATGCGAGCAGGTGTCCTTCAGCGTGGCATGTAGCCCAGTTGCCAGCGCCGCGGAATTTTCAGGGTCAGCAGCCCCAGTACGGCAGCGAACAGACCGCTGACCAACATCGCCTTGAGTCCCAGATGATGTTCCAGCACCGCCCCGAGAATGGCGCCGACCAGCATCCCGCTCCACGGCACCAGTTGCACCCGCCAGCCGCTTCGCCGTTCGCCAAGCACCCACCGGCCCAATCCTCGACCGAATCGGGACAGGGCGCCGGTGACGTACGTCAGCCCGACCGGCAGACCGTTCACTTCTTCCACCGCTGCGTTGAGCATGCCCATCGCAATGATCGCCGCCAGCAGGGCCGGCAGTTGCGTGTCAAAGGGCCAGGCTGCCAAACAGAGCAGGGCGGCGATGGACAACAACAGTGGCAGCGCCCGTCTACCGCCCAAACGGCTGACCACGACCCCGAGGGCATTGCCGACAATGAACGTGGCGACCAGCAGGATCAGCCTTAATGTCAGTGCGCTGTCGCCATCACTGATCGCCACCGCCAGTCGCGTGGTGTTGCCGCTCATGAAGGAAACGAAATCGCCGCTGGCCATGAAGCCGATGGCGTCGGTCATGCCGGCCAGTACCGACAGGCTGGCAACCAGCGCCAGGCCTACACGGCCGCGCCATTTCTGTATATGAAGATGTCCGGGGCTGGCGCGGTGAGTCGAGGTGGAAGGCAGCATCGAGGCAGCGTCCTTGAGCGGGGTTTACGGTTCTATGCCATACAGATCGCAGTACTCCAGCCAGTCCATCCCGGCCATTTCCGCCACTTCGCGATGCACTTCCAGGCGTTGCGCCTGATAGTCCTCAGGCGTCGCGGCGGTGAGTTGCAGCGTCAGTTCCCAGGCGAACAGACCCTGGCTTTCGGCCTCGGCTTCGAAGGCTTCGTGCAGACGTTCTTCGCGGTACTGCGCCTGGGTTTCGCCCTTGGCCTGGGTCAGAAGCGGGTTGAGGTGGTCAAGGGCTTCGCGCAGTTCCGGGCGCGCATCGAGAAACAGTTTCAGGGCCTGTTCGTGTCGCTGGTCAGTAGGCGCCATGGGCTTTCCTTGTAAGGCTGATGACCGTTAATGTGCCGCAGCGGCCGGCATGTGTCGCGCTCTAAATGCAGTAAAGCAGAACGATTTTTGGCGTTGCGGTGATACAGTCCGCTTTTTTCCGAATGAGCGAATGCAATGCGAATGCTGATGGTAGCGCTGGCGGCAACCCTGCTGGCCGGTTGCGCGGGTTCGGCGATGGAAGACGCCCGCACGCAAACCCCTTACAAGACCTTGAATTCGGACAAGCCCGAAAAAGTCGTGGCCCAGTGCGTGCAATTCGCCTGGCAGGACGAAGCGGTGTTCGGCGTGGACGCGGCGGCTTATCTGCAACCGGGCAAGAAGGGCGGTTCCACGGTCTACACGCGCTCGGCGGAGTCGTTTGTCGACTTGACCACGGATGCGTCCGGCACGGTTTTGAATTACTACGCGCAGAAGGATGATTTTGTGGCCCAGCGCCGCTTGGCGGCGCTGGCGACCTGTCTGTAACGGGCGGCTGAATGCGTTGACGCTACGCGACCCTCGCCAGCCTGCGGGCGAGGGTCGCTGAATTCAATCAATCAAACGCTTCTGGAAGAAGTGCCGCTTGTGCCCCAGCGGATAATCCACAATCTCGCCACACTCGGTATACCCCAGTTTTTTGTAGAACCCGGGCGCCTGAAAATCAAAGGTATCGAGCCAGATCCCCACGCAGTCTTTTTCCCGAGCGAATTCCTCGACCATGTTCATCAGCTTCGAGCCGATGCCCTGTCCCCGGCCTTCTTCCGGCACCGCCAGCAACTCGATAAACAGCCACCGATAGAACGTGTGCCCATAAAGGCCACCAAGGATCGCGTCGTTATCGTCGCGCACCAGCAACGCGACCGGTTCGTACAGCGAAGGCCCGGCTTTGGCGATGTTGTGGGCACGCAGGGGCGCCAGGATGGCTGCGCGCTGTTCTTCGGTGGGGTCCTGTGACAGCTCGATCCGCAACGTCATGTTGTCTTCCTTGTAGTAATGAATCGGCAGCCTAGCGCGCCGCAGCCGATTGAAGCAATCGCTTGGAACCGTCGCTGCTGCGCCGGGGTCTAGCCCTTCAGGGCGTCCATCCGGTACGCGTTTGCCTGGGAGATTCCATGAACATTTTCGAAGCCCTGCGTGAAAGCCACGATCGTCAGCGGACCTACGCGAAATCGTTGATCAAGACCAGCGGTGACACCCCGGAAAGGGTAGAGGCCTACAAGCAGCTGAAGGCTGAGCTTCAGGCCCACGAAACCGCCGAAGAGCGCCACTTCTATATTCCGTTGATGGAGATCGACAAGGGTGTCGACCTCAGTCGCCATGCCATTGCCGAACACCATGAAATGGACGAGATGATGGAAGAGCTCGACGAGACCGACATGTCCAGCCCAGCCTGGCTGGCGATGGCAAAAAAGCTCTCGGATAAGGTCCATCACCACTTGCAGGAGGAAGAGCAGAAATTCTTCCAGATGGCCGGCAAGCTGCTCGACGAAAAACAAAAGGAACAGCTCGCCGGGCAGTATGAAAAGGAGTTCAAGGCGCAGCTTCCCTGAGCCGGTGAATGCAGGTTTTTGTAATGACGCGGTGTAGTCTTTTTGCCATGCGACGGGTGAGCGTTGTCGCAATGCACTGTGTTTATATACAGTATTTTCGGCGTTTTTCGAGTTTCGTCGAGGCAGACTGCGACAAAACCGCCGATGGACAAAAAATCCCCCTCCGTTAGCTTGAAGGCCTCTCCTCGGACAGGAGAGTTCTTAAATCAACGGAGTGAAAAACATGAACCAACCACAAGCTCAAACCCAACTGCGACACGGTCGCGTCATTTCCCCTGCAAGCCGCGGCGCGGTGGCCATCGAGCAAGGATTGCTCGGCGGCTGGCAGGTCAATGAAATGGAAGGCGGCAAGAACTTCCCGGCACTCGCGGCCGGTCCGTTCCCGGCGCCCTTCGAAAGCGACAACCCGAGCGTCGTGCCGCCGGCTGACGGCTATATTCTCAGTGGCGGCAAGAACGACGCACGTGACTGCGTGAACTTCACCGCAGAAGAAATGAGCAAGAAACTCGGGCGTCCGTTCTCCTGGCCGCTGCTCAATGTCACCCCTGGCCAGACCCTTGAGGTCAAATGGGAGTACACCGCGCCGCACACCACCCGCGGTTATCGCTGGCTGATCACCAAGGATGGCTGGGACCCGAAACAACGCATCACCCGAGCGCAACTGGAAGCGCAACCCTTCGCCGAGGATTTCTATCCGCAAGTGCCGTACTACAGTCATTCGGCGGAATTGAAAGCCAAGGTCAACCACGCCGTGAAACTTCCGGACAACAAGCAGGGTCATCACGTCATCGTCCTGATGTGGATCGTTGCCAACACCGGCAACGCCTTCTATCAGGCCTTCGATGTGGACTTCAAATAAGCCCGCAACGTCAAACCCACACGTTCTGAAGGATTAGAACATGTCAAACATCGACTTCACCCTAATGAAAAACCAGGCCAGCGACGCGGCGTCGTTGATGCCAAGCCTTGCCGGCAAGAAGATCCTCATGGGCTTCTGGCACAACTGGCCGGCCGGCCCGAGCGACGGTTACCAGCGCGGTCAGTTCGCCAACATCGCCCTGGAAAACGTGCCGAAGGAATACAACGTGGTCGCGGTGGCCTTCATGAAGGGCAGCGGGATACCGACCTTCATGCCGTTCAACGTTTCCGATGCCGAGTTCCGTCGTCAGGTCGGCGTGCTCAACAGTCAGGGACGGGCCGTGCTGATTTCCCTGGGCGGTGCCGATGCGCACATCGAGTTGCGCGCCGGCCAAGAGCAACCGCTGGCCAATGAAATCATCCGTCTGGTGGAAACCTACGGCTTCGATGGTCTGGACATCGATCTTGAACAGAGCGCGATTGATTTCGCTGCCAACAAGACCGTCCTGCCGGCCGCGCTGAAACTGGTCAAGGATCACTACGCCGGCCAGGGCAAGCATTTCATCATCAGCATGGCGCCGGAGTTTCCGTACCTGACCACCTCCGGCAAATACGTCGGTTACCTGCAGGCGCTGGAAGGCTACTACGACTTCATCGCTCCGCAGTTCTACAACCAGGGTGGCGACGGGGTCTGGGTGCCGGAAGCCAATAACGGCAACGGGGCGTGGATCGCCCAGAACAACGACGCGATGAAAGAGGACTTCCTCTATTACCTGACCGAGAGCCTGGTGACCGGCACTCGCGGGTTCACGAAGATCCCGGCGGACAAGTTCGTCATCGGCCTGCCGGCCAACGTCGATGCCGCCGCCACCGGTTACGTGATCGACAAGACCGTGGTCGGCAACGCGATGAAACGCCTGGCGGTCAAAGGGCATCCGATCAAGGGCCTGATGACCTGGTCGGTGAACTGGGACAACGGCACCAGCAAGGATCGCGTGCCGTACAACTGGGAATTCAGTCGGCGTTATGGACCACTGATTCACGGGGCGCCGTCAGCGGCGCAGGGCACTGATGCCGCAACGGTGAACGTCGCTCATCAGTAGTCAGTGAAGGAAAAGCCCGGTAGCGCTGCCGGGCTTTTTTTTCGTCGGCGGTTCGCAGCATTTCACCTACCATGGCCATCTTCCGATGACAAAAAAGGATCAGGCGTCATGTCCAATACAGCCGAGCGGGTCAACATCGTCGATACCCAGGTGTTGTCCCACGACTGGTATCTGCTGAAGAAAATCACCTTCGACTATCACCGTAACAACGGTGACTGGCAGCGTCAGACGCGCGAGGTCTACGACCGTGGCAATGGCGCGGCGATCCTGCTGTTCAACCGCGAGCAACGCACCGTGGTGCTGACCCGGCAGTTCCGCCTGCCGGTGTTCGTCAACGGTCACGACGGTTTGCTGATTGAAGTGGCGGCCGGACTGCTCGAAGGCGCGGCGCCGGAGCAGCGCATACGCGACGAGGCGGAGGAGGAAACCGGTTATCGCGTGCATGACGTGAAGAAGGTGTTCGAGGCTTACATGAGTCCGGGTTCGGTGACCGAGAAGTTGCACTTTTTCATTGCCGAGTACGATGCTTCGTCAAAGGTCAGTGAAGGGGGCGGTCTGGAAGAGGAAACAGAAGAACTTGAAGTGCTGGAGTGGCGTTTCGACGACGCGCTGGCGGCGTTCCAGCGGGGTGAAATCTGCGATGCCAAGACCATCATGCTGTTGCAGTATGCGGCGATGAATAACCTGTTTGGCGGTTAGAACAAGTCACCGGTTTTACCGATGTCTGACCACTGGCCACCTTCCAGGGTCAGCAGACGCTCCTTGGCTTCCAGGCCTCCGGCAAAACCGGTCAGTTTGCCTGAGGCGCCGATGACCCGATGGCACGGCGCAATGATCGAGATCGGATTGCGCCCGTTCGCCGCGCCGACGGCGCGCACCGCACTCGGGTGGCCGATCTGTTCGGCGATCTGGCTGTAGGTGCGGGTTTCGCCAAACGGAATGGTCAGCAGCGCGGCCCAGACCTTTTTCTGGAACTCGGTGCCGGCAAAGTCCAGCTCCAGATCGAACGCGTTTCGCGTTCCTGCAAAATATTCTTCCAGCTGTCGCGCGGTTTTCATCAACACCGGATTGTCCGGTGCTTCGCTCATCGGTCCCAGTCGCACTCGGTTCGGTTTGTCGTTTTCCCAGAGGATGGCGGCCAGACGTGAGCCGTTCGCGACCAGCTTCAACTCGCCGACGGGCGAGGGCAGGGTGATGAACGTATAGGCCATGGGAAAAACTCCGGGACGGGGGTGAAAACTGCGCCCAGCATACTGCCGGATCAGGGAGGCGCAAACCGTAATCGCGACCATACTGGCTGATGCTCTTGAAGCGCTTTCCTACCTTATAAAAAGAAGAGACCGACTCATGAAGTACGAACCTTTTGCCAAATCGCTGATTGCGACCTCATTGGCGCTCAGCTGCCTCATGGCCCACGCCGCCTCGGTTGCCCCGGTCGCCGCCGAAAACGGCATGGTGGTCACCGCCCAGCACCTGGCCACTCACGTGGGTGTCGACGTGTTGAAAAGTGGCGGCAACGCGGTGGATGCGGCGGTCGCCGTGGGCTATGCACTGGCGGTGGTTTACCCGGCGGCGGGCAACCTCGGTGGTGGTGGTTTCATGACCATTCAACTGGCGGACGGGCGCAAGACCTTCCTCGACTTCCGCGAAAAAGCCCCGCTGGCCGCGACGGCCAACATGTACCTCGACAAGGACGGCAACGTCATTCCGGACCTGAGTACCCGTGGCCACCTCGCGGTCGGCGTTCCGGGCACTGTGTCCGGCATGGAGCTGGCGCTGAGCAAGTACGGCACCAAACCGCGCAAGGAAATGATCGCCCCTGCCATCAAACTGGCCGAAGACGGGTTCGAACTGGAGCAGGGCGACGTCGAGCTGCTGGAATACGCCACTGACGTGTTCAAGAAGGACATCAAGGATTCCGGTGCGATCTTCCTGAGCAACGGTGAGCCGATGCAAGTCGGGCAGAAACTGGTGCAGAAGGACCTGGGCAAAACCCTGCGCACCATTTCCGAAAAAGGCGCCGACGGTTTCTATAAAGGCTGGGTGGCCGACGCCATCGTCACGTCCAGTCAGGCCAACAAGGGCATCATCACCCAGGCCGATCTCGACAAGTACAAGACCCGCGAACTGGCCCCGGTGGAGTGCGACTATCGCGGCTATCACGTCGTATCGGCACCGCCGCCAAGCTCCGGCGGGGTGGTGATCTGTCAGATCATGAACATCCTCGAAGGCTATCCGATGAAGGATCTGGGTTTCCATTCGGCCCAGGGCATGCACTACCAGATCGAGGCAATGCGCCATGCGTACGTGGATCGCAACAGCTATCTGGGCGACCCGGATTTCGTGAAAAACCCGATCGAACACCTGCTGGACAAGAATTACGCGACCAAGCTGCGTAACGCGATCCAGCCGCAGAAGGCCGGTGTGTCGGCGGAACTCAAACCCGGCGTCGCGCCCCATGAAGGTAGCAACACCACGCACTATTCGATCGTCGACAAGTGGGGCAACGCTGTATCGGTCACCTACACCCTCAACGACTGGTTCGGCGCGGGCGTGATGGCGAGCAAGACCGGGGTGATCCTCAACGATGAAATGGACGACTTCACCTCCAAGGTCGGCGTGCCGAACATGTACGGCCTGGTGCAGGGCGAAGCCAACGCCATTGCTCCGGGCAAGGCGCCGCTGTCTTCGATGAGCCCGACCATCGTCACCAAGGACGGCAAGGTGGTGATGGTGGTCGGTACGCCGGGTGGCAGTCGCATCATCACCGCGACCCTGCTGACCATGCTCAACGTCATCGACTACGGCATGGGCCTGCAGGAAGCGGTCGATGCGCCGCGCTTCCACCAGCAGTGGATGCCGGAGGAAACCAACCTCGAAGACTTCGCCGCCAGCCCCGACACGAAGAAGATTCTCGAGAGCTGGGGCCACAAGTTTGCGGGCCCGCAGGACGCCAACCACATCGCCGCGATTCTGGTCGGTGCACCGTCGTTGGGTGGCAAACCGGTCGGCAAGAACCGCTTCTACGGCGCCAACGATCCACGGCGCAACACCGGGTTGTCATTGGGTTACTGAGCAGAGTAAAAAGGGGGCGGGCACACGTCCGCCCCTGTCTCAAGGACCGATCAAGGAAGGCTCACCATGACCACCGCATTGCTGATCATCGATGTCCAGCGCGCCCTGTGCACAGGCGAATACGAGTGCCACGACGCAAAACGGGTAATCGACACCATCAACGGCCTCAGCGCCCGCGCTCGCAAGTCGGGCATTCCGGTGGTGCTGATCCAGCACAACGAAAAGGATAGCCCGTTCGCTCACGGTGCCGAAGGCTGGCAGCTGGCTGACGGCCTGGTCACCGCGCCCGGCGATCTGCGCGTCGACAAGACCGCCAACGACTCGTTCTACCAGACCAATCTGCAGAAACTGATCCCCCGGGAAGACTTCGACCGCCTGGTGATCTGTGGCATGCAAACCGATTACTGCGTCAACGCCACCGTGCGCCAGGCCCATCAACTTGGCTACGACGTGGAGCTGGCGGCCGACGCCCATACGACGGTCGACAACGGCAACATGAGCGCCGAAGACATCATCGCCGAACACAACAAGGACTGGGCGCACCTGACCGGTTCCGTGGCGAGGATCGATGTGAAGCCGGCGGCCGGGATCACATTCTGATGCTTGCTTGCACAAGAGCCCGGTTGCCCGCGAGCAACCAGTGAAAAATCCAGAGCATCGATAGCCCGGGCCCGGCATACTGCCGCCGCCTCAGGAATGGAATCTGTCGATGCTCGTTTTCAATCTCCGTCACGCTTTGCTGCTGACGTCTTTCGTATTTGCTACCGCCTCCCACGCTGCCAGTTTTGACTGTGCTGGCGCTTCCAGCCCGGTTGAAAAAGCCGTTTGTGCGGATCCGTATACCTCGAGTCTCGATGAGAAACTCGGGGCGCTCTGGCGGACAACGTTGGCGCAGGTGGCTGACCCGCAAGCGCTCAAGGCCGATCAAAGAGCATGGTTGAAGAACCGCAGCCTTTGTGGCGCTGACCCGGCGTGCTTGGCTCGTGAATATCTGATGCGCCTGACTGAGCTGAAATATGCACCCAGAACGTTCTCATGGGATGCCACCTGGCAGTTGATTCCTCACGGGGTGAACTCGGCATCCGAAGTGATCATCAAGCGTCAGGACGCCACACACGTCCGCTTTGGAATTTCAGCACAGGAGGGCGCCAACTCTGGTGAACTGGAAGGTGTTGCTGTGTTGAACGGTGATGAAGCCCGTTTCGAAGAGGGTAGTTGCACGCTTGTTTTTCGAGCGATCAATGGTGTACTGGACGTCACACAGAATGGCGATGACGTTGATTGCAGTGCCGGTATGGGTGTCTTTTACTCAGGTCGTTATGTGGCGGCTGACAAACCACTTTCGATGAATTACAACCTGTTGAGCCTTGGACTTGCTCGTACGCAGCAAGAGGATCAGGCGATGCATAAACTGCTCAACGGTGATTATCAGACGCTGGTGGACCGTACGAGTACCATGACCGTCGGCGACCCGGCGGTTGACGTGCCTGATGCAGAGGTCATCGAGATGTGGGTGCGCGGACTGGGCAATATGAACGCGGCCATTCTGATGCGTGCGGCCAGTCACCGTTTCTGGGTGCTGATGTTGGTATCTGATAAAGAGGGCCGCACGCGAGCCCGTTACTACGCCAATGTACCGGAATGGAAAAAGCGCCTGCCTGCTCAGTTCCAGGCATGGTACGAGCGGATGGAAGGCGACCGCGCACTGCCGCTGGATTTCATGCCCTGACGCTTCAAGTCGTAAACAGCACGCCGCGGATTTCCTCCGCCCGCGGCGCCGCCACCCCCTCCAATACCAACCGTGTAATCGTCTCCGCCGCCACCGCATAATCCTCATCCTGCGGCACCTCCCGTCCGGTGATACGCCCCATCTGCCAGCCAATGTTGGTGTAGGTGCGCGTCGCCGACCAGATGAACAGCATCAGATGCTCGGGATCCACCGGCGCCAGCAGCCCGCGGTCGATCCAGCTGCGCAGGCACTCGACATTGCGCCGGGCTTCGCCGTGCAGCAGGTCGCGGCATTCGTCGGGCAACTGGCGGCCGCCGAGCAGCAACTCACCACTGAAAACCTTGGCGATTTCCGGATGCTCGCGGGCGATGCGGATGCGGGCGGCAACGTAGGCGCGCAGGCCAATCAGTGGGTCGTCGCTTTCGCGCAGCACCGCCGAGGCTTCCAGCAACGGTTCGACGAAGCCGAGCAGCACTTTGCCGTAGAGGTTTTCCTTGCTCTGGAAGTAGTAATAAAGATTGGCCTTGGGCACACCGGCGCGGGCGGCGATGTCGCGGGTCTGGGTCGCGTCGAAGCCGTTGGCGGCGAATTCTTCACTGGCGGCGGCCAGGATCAGTTGCTGGTTGCGTTCGCGGATGCTGCTCATGGACGGCATGGAGGGTCTGGCCATTTCGGCTTCGCAATATACAAAACTATATAGCGATTAGACCAGCGAACTCGCTCCTCAGCGCTATGCTGGTTTCAATTTCAGTGACATCAGGAAAATCACAATGACCCTTCAGGCATTGCGCGCCACGACGATTCACCTCGAAGCGGTGGCGAAGCTGTTCGACGCCTATCGCGGTTTTTACGGCCAGTCTTCGAATCTCGAGCAATCCCGGGCCTTTATCGCCGAACGCATGGCCGGCAATGAATCGGCGATTTTTCTGGTTGAGGACGAAAGCGGTGAGGCGCTTGGATTCGTCCAGCTATACCCGACGTTTTCTTCGATAGACGCCCATCGCACCTGGCTGCTCAGCGATCTGTTCACTACGCCAGCCGCCCGGGGCCGTGGAGTGGGGCGATTATTGATGAACACCGCCCGCGACTTTTCCATCGAAACCGGCGCCAAGGGCCTGGTGCTGGAAACCGCCACCGACAATTTCACAGCCCAGGGTTTGTACGAATCACTCGGTTGGATACGTGACACTGGCTATTACACCTACCTGCTGGACTTGCGGCAGGGGTGATCCGGTCTCAGCCGACCTGAGCCAGCAACCGCTCGATCTGCGCCAGCTCCCAGGTGCTGAGCAGGCTGACCGGGTCGGTGCCGAAACGCTGAGTCGTGTCGAGTCGCCACACCCGATCTTCCGGGCAGCGGCATTGCAGGCAGTGGTGCAGGCGCTGACCGTCAAAGTCGAGCAACAGCTGCCAGCCGTCGATCTCGACCGAGATCTGGCCGGGCCCGGATTCCTGCGCAATACGCTGTAGCGCGCAAACCTCCAACGCCGCATCGCGCAAGCGCTGGCAGACTTCGCGAGTGGATAGCGGTGACATGTTCAAACCCGTTGATCGATGAAGCGCGCAAGCATAGAGCGCCAACCCGTTCCTGTCAGCGATTGCTAGCCCACGCCGGTGCATTTGCGTAACATCCGCAACCCTCTTTTTCCGCGGCGCTCTTTTGCGCCAATGCATGCGGCCGCGCCTGTCGGCCGCTCTGTCAGGTAAGCCATGAAACCGATTCGTCTGCGCGCCGATGTCCTGGCCGGACTCACCACCTCGTTTGCCCTGTTGCCCGAATGCATTGCGTTTGCGCTGGTGGCCCACCTCAATCCGCTGATGGGCCTGTACGGCGCCTTCATCATTTGCACGCTGACCGCGCTGTTCGGTGGCCGGCCGGGCATGGTGTCCGGAGCGGCCGGTTCGATGGCGGTGGTGATCGTCGCGTTGGTGGTGCAACACGGTGTGCAATATCTGTTAGCGACGGTGTTGCTCGGTGGCTTGATCATGATGGCGTTCGGGCTGCTGCGGCTGGGCAAACTGGTGCGCATGGTGCCGCACCCGGTGATGCTCGGGTTCGTCAACGGTCTGGCGATCATCATCGCGCTGGCGCAACTGGAGCATTTCAAGAGCGGTGAACAGTGGCTCAGCGGCACGCCGTTGTACCTGATGACCGGGCTGGTGCTGCTGACCATGGCCATCGTCTACATCCTGCCGCGCCTGACCCGCGCCGTGCCGCCGGCACTGGTGGCGATCCTCGGCGTCGGTTTGCTGGTTTACCTGCTCGGCCTGCCGACCCGCACCCTCGGCGACATGGCGCACATCGCCGGCGGCTTGCCGACCTTCGCGCTGCCGGACATCCCGTGGACGCTGGACACCCTGCGCATCATCGCGCCCTACGCGATTCTGATGGCGCTGGTCGGCCTGCTGGAAACCCTGCTGACCCTCAACCTCACCGACGAAATCACCGAAACCCGTGGCTATCCGGATCGCGAATGCGTGGCGTTGGGTGCGGCAAACGTAGTCTCCGGTGCCTTCGGCGGCATGGGCGGTTGCGCGATGATCGGTCAGACCGTGATCAACCTCAGTTCCGGCGGGCGCGGGCGTTTGTCCGGGGTGGTGGCCGGGGTTTTGATTCTGCTGTTCATTCTGTTTCTGTCGCCGCTGATCGAGCGGATTCCGCTGGCGGCGCTGGTGGGCGTGATGTTCGTGGTGTCGCAGCAGACGTTTGCCTGGGCCTCGTTGCGGGTGCTGAACAAAGTGCCGCTCAACGATGTGCTGGTGATCATCGCGGTAACCACCATCACGGTGTTCACCGATCTGGCCACGGCAGTGCTGTGCGGGATCATTATCGCGGCGCTGAATTTTGCCTGGCAGCAAGCGCGCGAGCTGTACGCCGATGAACATCTGGAAGCGGACGGCAGCAAACTGTATCGCCTGCACGGTACGCTGTTCTTTGCCTCGACCACGCCGTTCCTCAATCAGTTCGACCCGGCCAGTGACCCGCAACGGGTGACGCTGGATTGCCGGCACCTGAGCTTTGTCGATTACTCGGCCATCGCCGCGCTGAAAACCCTGCGCGAACGCTATGCCAAGGCGGGCAAGCAGTTGCAGGTGTTTCACCTGTCCGAGCGCTGCAAGAAGTTGCTGAAACGCGCCGGGGTCGATCACGACTGAGATCGACCCCGGTCACTGGTCAGGCATCGATGGCGGGGAAGTCGATATCGGTCAGCGCCACGTTGTTCAGGTAGTTGGTGAGGGTTTGCGCGGCGACGACGGCGATCACTTCGATGATCTTCTTGTCGTCGATGCCGGCAGCGCGGGCGGCGGCAATCTGCTCATCGTTCAGATGACCACGGGTTTCGGTCAGTTGATGGGCGAGGGTGGCAAAAGCATTCAACCGACCGTGACGCGCTTCGATGATTTCTTCTGCTGCCAGCCCGGCCTTGCTGGCGAACAGGGTGTGCGCCGCCAGGCAATAGTCGCAACCGTTGACTTGCGAGGTGGCCAGATACACCGCCTCTTTTTCCTTGGCGCTCAGTGAGGTCTTGCCCAGAGTGGCGGAGATTTGCACGTAGGCATCCAGCGCGACAGGTGCGACGGCGAGGGTCTTGAACAGGTTGGGCAGGAAGCCGATTTTTTTCTGCACGCCTTCGAGTGTCGGGCGAGTGGCGTCGGTGGCGGTTTCGAGGCTGAGAGGGGCGATGCGGCTCATGGTGATTCTCCGAAATTCCGGTGCGAAGTGCGCCGGGGATGGAGTGAATGCTACGGAGCGCGGCTGGTACTTTGGGTGCAAATCGTCGAGGATATGCGACAGATCGTCCAAACCTGTCCTTGCGAGAATCAGTCATGGATCGCCTTTCCACGCTGCTCAGCCACTTCGGCGTCAATGCCGGCACCTTTCACAGCGGCACGTTCTGCGGGGTGAGCGCCTACGGCGGCGATCAGGTGTGCGGGCATGTGCACCTGTTGCAGGCGGGGGAGCTGTTGCTCAAACCCGGGAGTGATCCTGAAATTTCGCTCAACGAACCGACCCTGATCTTTTTCCCCCGTCCCATGGCCCATCGCTTGTTCGCCGATGAAGGCATGGGCACGCAACTGGTGTGCGCTTCGCTGACCTTCGACGGCGGTGCGGGCAATGCTTTGGCGGAAGCGCTGCCGGATTATCTGGTGCTGAAACTCGCCGACCTCCCGGAAATGGCCAACACCCTGGAGTGGCTGTTCAAAGAAGCTTTCGACGGACACTGCGGGCGCGAAGCGGTGATGGACCGATTGTTCGAATTGCTGGTGATTCTGTTGTTGCGCCATTTAATCAGCAGTCGCAACCAGCAGCCGGGCATGATGGCCGGGCTGGCCGATCCGAAGATTTCCCGAGCCTTGAACCTGATGCACGACCAGCCGGCCAAGGCCTGGAGCGTCGCCGAGCTGGCGAGTGCCGCCAATCTGTCCCGCGCCGGTTTCGCCGAACACTTCCGGCGGGTGGTGGGGCAGACGCCGGTGGATTATCTGGTGAGCTGGCGGATCAGCCTCGCGCAGAAACGCCTGCGTGAGGGACGGCCGATTGCGTTGATCGCCGAAGAGGTCGGTTATGAAAGTCCGTCGGCGCTGGCCCGGGCGTTTCGGCGCAAGACCGGACTCAGCCCGCGAGAATGGAAATCCGGCGCGAGCTGAAAACTATTTGGCGAATTTCTTCGCCCCGGCCACGCACAGGATCACCCCCAGCGTCACCACCAGCATGCTCACGCTGACATGTTCATGCAGCAAGGTCGCGGCCAGTGCCAGGCCGAAAAACGGCTGCAGCAATTGCAGCTGCCCGACCGCCGCAATCCCGCCCTGAGCCAGCCCGCGATACCAGAACACAAAACCGATCAGCATGCTGAACAGCGAAACGTACGCGAGGCAAACCCACGCCGACACGCTGATACCGCTGAACGAGGCGGGCGCCAGCCATACGCTCAGCACGGCCATCACCGGCAACGACAGTACCAGCGCCCAACAGATCACCTGCCAGCCGCCGAGGGTGCGCGACAGTTTTGCGCCTTCGGCGTAACCGAGGCCGCAGGCGAGGATCGCTGCCAGCATCAGCAGATCACCGGTGGGCGAGGCGGTCAGGCCTTGTGAGATAGCAAAACCGACCACCAGCGAACTGCCCAGCACCGAAAAAATCCAGAACACCGGACGCGGCCGCTCACCGCCGCGCAGCACGCCGAAAATCGCCGTCGCCAGCGGCAGCAGTCCTACAAACACAATGGAATGCGCCGACGTCACGTATTGCAGCGCCAGGGCCGTTAACAACGGGAAACCCACAACCACGCCCAGCGCGACGATCAGCAACGACAACCACTGATCCCGCGCCGGACGCCGTTCGCGAAACAGCCACAACAGGCACAACGCCAGGGCGCCGGCGATGGTCGCGCGGATGACGGTGAGAAACACCGGGTCGAATTCCAGCACCGCCAGCCGCGTGGCAGGCAGCGAGCCGCTGAAGATCACGACGCCGATAAAGCCATTGATCCAGCCGCTGGTTTTTTCCAGGGCCGGGGTGCCGAGTTGGGTGGTTCGTTCCATACGCATTGCGCTCAGTGGTGGGTTGCGTTGAAACAATCCTAGGGACGAGAATCAGCACAATCAAAGAATTGTCATGGATACAGCCCGACATGCCGCGCTCCCGTTACAAGACCCTCGTCGACACCTATGCCGCCGACATTCGCTCCGGTCGCCTTTTGCCCGGCACTCGCTTACCGACTCACCGGCAACTGGCAGCGAACGAAGGGCTGGCGCTGGTCACCGCCTCGCGCGTATACGCCGAGCTTGAGGCCATGGGCCTGGTCAGCGGCGAAGCCGGGCGCGGCACGTTTGTGCGGGAAACGTCGTTGTTGCCGGGGCAGGGCATCGACCAGAAAGACGTCGCGGTCGGCATGATCGATCTGAACTTCAACTACCCGTCATTGCCGGGGCAGGCCGAGCTGCTGCGCACCGCGTTGCGGCAACTGGCGCTGTCCGGCGACCTCGAAGCGCTGCTGCGCTATCAGCCCCACGCCGGTCGCCAGCATGAACGGGCCTCGGTGGCGCGGCACCTGCAAACACGGGGTTTGAGTGTCGACGCCGAGCAGGTGTTGATCGTCAACGGCGCCCAGCAAGGGTTGGCGGTAACGCTGATGGCGCTGCTCAAACCCGGTGATGTGATCGCCGCCGACGCCTTGACCTACTCCGGATTCAAAGTACTGGCCGAAGCGCTGCACCTGGAAGTGGTGGCGATTCCCGTCAATGAGCAGGGCCCCGATCTGGCGGCCCTCGACAAACTCTGCCGCCAACGACCGGTGCGTGCCGTGTACAGCATGCCGACCCTGCACAATCCATTGGGCTGGGTAATGCCTCTGGCACAGCGCGAGGATTTGATCGCGATTGCCCGCCGGCATGATCTGACGATCATCGAAGACGCGGCCTACGCCTTTCTGGTCGATAACCCGCCGCCCCCGTTGGCCGATCTCGCGCCGGAACGCACGGTCTACGTGTCGGGCCTGTCGAAAAACATCGCCACCGGCCTGCGTGTCGGCTTCATTGCCGCGCCGGTCGAGCAGGTGGCGGCGCTGGAGCGGATCATCCGCGCCACCACCTGGAACACCCCCGGCGTGATGACCGCCATCGCCTGCGGCTGGCTCGACGACGGCACCGTCACCTTCCTCGAAGCACAAAAGCGCAGCGACGCCCAAGCCCGGCAAGCACTGGCTGCTCAGATCCTCGAAGGTCTCCCGACCGTCAGCCATCCCTCTTCGTATTTCCTTTGGTTGCCGCTGCCGGAAGATGTGCGGGCCGACCACATCGTGGTCGAGTTGATGCACGAGCAGGTTTCCGTCACCACCGCAGAACCCTTCACCGTGTCCACCCATGTGCCGCACGCGATTCGCCTGGCGCTGGGATCGGTGGACATGCTTGTCCTGCGTCAAGCCTTGCTCAAAGTTCGTCAGGTCGTGGGCGCCTACCTGTAGCGCAACTTGCCGCGCACGATTACCCTTGGCGCCGCCGAAGATCTGGAATTCCCCGATGAAAAACGCTGCATTAACGCTCGCCCTGATCCTCAACGCAGGCCTGCTCAGCACGCCAGCACTGGCTGCCGGTGACGCCGAGGCCGGCGCCAAAATCTTCCCGCGCCTGTGCGGCGGCTGCCACCAGGTCGGCGAATCCGCCCGCCCGGGTTTCGGCCCGGAACTCAACGGCATCATCGGCCGCCCGGCGGGGACGTCGGCGAATTACGTGTATTCCGACGCGATGAAAAACTCCGGCCTGGCCTGGGATCGGGAAACGCTGACGAAGTATCTGAAGGATCCGAAGGGCGTGGTGCCGGGGACGCGGATGATCTTTTGGGGGCTGAGTGATGAAGAGAAGATCGATAATTTGTTGGCGTATCTTCAGACCTTTTCTCAGCAATGAAGCGTCTGTGCGGGAGCTGCGCAATGCAGTTCCCGTTCACTGTGAAGAACTGCCAGCAGCGATTGCCCGGTTGATGACACGGTTCTGGACCCGGTTGAAGACCAACACCTGATTCAATCGCGGGTCAGCCGAGTCCGTTAACTTCGGTGAGTGACGTCTGGCAGGCTACGCGATTACGACCCTCGGCTTTCGCCTGATACAACTGTTGATCAGCACGTTTGAGCAGTGCTGTCGGAGCGTTGTCGGCCGGGTCGGCCAGGCCGACACCGATGCTGACCGTCACCGCGCCGACCGCTGGAAAGGTCGCTGCGGCAATCGCTGATCGAATCTTTTCGGCGACGATATCGGGCGTATCGGGCTTGGCGATTTCCGGCAGCAGCACCGCAAATTCTTCGCCTCCGTAACGGGCGACAAAATCCGTGCTCCGGATGCTGATCTGGATCAGCTGCGCCAGTTGCTGCAGTACGTCGTCGCCGGCCGCATGGCCGTGAGTGTCGTTGATGTGCTTGAAGTGATCGGCATCAATCAGAAGCAAAGCAAACGGCCGCCCGGTACGACGAAACAACAGGCTGTATTCTGTGAGTTTTTCGTCGAAGCGGCGGCGGTTGTAGACACCGGTCAAGCCATCGTGAGTAGCGAGGTTCAGCAGCTCGGCGTTGGCCAGGGTCAGGGCCGCCGTGCGTTGGGCGACGGTGGCTTCGAGCGATGCGTTGGTCTCCTGCAGCTCACGTTCCTTGGCGAGCAGCGACTGAGTCATGGCATCGATCGACTGGCCGAGCTGGGCAATTTCCCGCACGGGATGCTGGAGAGGGAAGTGGGCTCCCGGTTGGTTGTTCTGCACTTTTTGGGCAGAACGCGCGAGTTGCTCAATGGGACGACTCAGGTACAGCGCCAGGTAATACGCCACGAGTCCGAATGCCACGGCGGCGAAAACCCCCAGCAACAGCAATTTATAAAACAGCAGTCGCGCCGGTTGCAGCGCAGTGTCCAGTGGTTGACGCACGGCAATCGACCACGACAGCGCAGTGCCTGTAGGCGTCGGCACAGTCACCTCGCTGGTCAGGTAGCCGTTGCCGACGACCCAGCCTGGTGACTTCGGATCCTTGGCCAGCATTTGTTGGCCAACCAGCGCTTCCGGGTACAGCACCTTGCCGTCGTGATCGATGATCAGCGCTTCTATATCCGGCTCCGCGCCCTTGTGCGACATCGCTGCCGATTCGACGATGTGCGTGACCCAGCTCCAGTGCGCATGGGCGCCGAGCACACCGATCACCTGGCCATCGGCGTTGCGGATGGGCGCGGCGAAGTCGATGAAGCGCAGTGGCTCGCCGTTGGGCAGACCCGGCAACAGTTTCGCCAACAAAACGGCTTCGTGCGGATCGCCGGTGTATTCCCCGCGCAGACCGGCCTGAAACCATGGGCGCTGTAGCACGACCTGACCTACCAGCAAACCGTTGACTGCCTGATGCACACGCCCCTGAGCATCGGTCACCCCCATCCACGCATATTCGGAGCGGGCTTCGGTGCGCAGCTGCATCGATTTGAGAATTGCCGGATTGTCCAGATCGCCGCGTTCCAGATGCGGCGCCCGGCTGAGCAGATAGACCTCCAGTTGCCGCTCGCGCAACTGCTCGCCCAGCAGTGTCGCCGCCGACCGCGCGGTACTCAGCAGCGCATTGCCGCTGGCGCGTTTCATTTGCTCAGTGGCGATATCACCGACGTAAAAGCCCACGCTCAATAGCGTCAGCAGAGACAAACCGGCAAACCAAAGGGTCAGGTGGCTGCGCAGACTGGCTTTGAGCATGGAGAAATGTCTGTTTTTATTGAAGTGGCGCCATGGTATGCGACATCGCGGACGGGCTGCCAGCAAGGCGTTTAATGAAAATCTGCCGAGGCTGATGTCAATGAGCTACTGCGTTCGGTAAAGTGTGCCCCGCCCGAGAGACGGATCCCGGGCGTTTTCCCATGGAGTCTTGAAGTGAAATACCTCAGCAAAGTCGTCGCCGCCGCCCTGATCGGTGCGGTTCTGGCAGGTTGCACCGGCACCCCGATGAACACCAGACAATACGACAGCAGCCAATACACCGTGATTGGCCACAGCGAAGCCACTGCCACCGGCCTGATGCTGTTCGGCGTGATCCCGATCCGGCAGAACAGCCGTTTCGTCCGTGCGCAAGAGGCCGCCATCCAGGCCAAGGGCGGCGATGCCATGATCAACACTCAGATTCAGGAAAACTGGTTCTGGGCATGGGTCCTGAGCGGCTACACCACCAAGGTCTCCGGTGACGTGGTCAAACTGAAAACCGTGCAATAAGCACCGGTTGGACGTGAAAAAGCCCGGCTGATCAGGCCGGGCTTTTTGTGAGCGTTACGATGTGAACACGCTCTTGTCATGAGAAAAAAGGGAATAGGGCAGGTATGGAAGCGCAAGAGTTATATTCTTTTTTACGTGATCCTCGGTTGCTCAAGTTAATTGAGTTGAACAAGATTACCGACGATATGTTTGAAGTTTTGAAGCTGTATGAAAATCAGAACTCCCGAATGTTGGAGTGGTGCATGACTCCGAATGAGGGGCATTCGCAGGGTGATGCGGTGATTAAAGATTTTCTTGAAGCTGCTCATGCCGCCAGTGATGATTGCATTCGGGATAATAAGAAGTTCTTTGCAAAGTGGACGCCCGGAAAGATACGCACAACCAGTTTTGGTGCTGCTTTTTTAACTCGTGAACTTCATATAAAGACGAACGGTGGGGCCGATAGTGGCAGGCTTGACCTGTTTCTTTTGGATCCGCTAAATAAGATATTGATAACCATTGAAAATAAAGTTAAATCTTCTTTGACCTCGGTACAGCTTGATAAATACGTGCAGGCTGTGAAGGGGGAGTTAGGAAAAAATAAAACATTTGCTGGCTATGATTTTGCTTTCGTCGTGTTGGATAAAGATCTGGATGCATATTCTGAAGCACACTTGGCTAGTCTAGGCAATCGGTGGGCACTCTTAGATTATCAATGGCTGGAAGCTTCTGCCAATAGGGCTAGGTTTCAGGTGGATCGGGGAAATGCATCGGCGCAGTTGTTGGCATCTTATTGTCAAAGTGTAACGAAGTGGGAAAGCCCGGTAAATACGGAGATTTCGGAACTGTCTTCAGATATTGTATTGGCTCATCCTAGTGTTATCGGTGCATTAAGGGAGTTGAAAGGACATTCCATTACACGTTGGGTAGCAAATTCCTTAGATGGAGTGCTTGGTGAACTAATCTTGTTTCGTGCGCAAAATAGAACGGTTTGTGAACGATTACTCAATATTCGTGGCGTAGCCAGTATGCTGCCAAGCATCATCAAAGCTATCCCTTCGCTGACGCCGGATTGTATCGAAGAGGGTAGTTACTGGATTTGTCTTATGCCGCCAAAATTTCAGTCGGTAATGAGCGGTGGAAGCTGGGCGGTTTTTCTTGAACTCTACCGCGTGACAAAAGCTTCTACAAAGTCTGCGCCGGTATTTAATGTGCGTTTGGTCTGGCGTCGGAGCGAGTTTGATAGTTCAAAATGTAGTGAGTTGGAACTGCGAACAATCTTTGATAAGGATTTTCCTGGTTTGAAGAAGTTTGCTTCTTCAGACACACGGAGAGTTTTGATTGCTAAGCATGTATCCTCTGTTGAGTCGATAAAGCACCTCGTGAGGTCGATAGAGATTTTAGAGAAGGGTATTGATCAATATCGTATGTGAGTCATAGGCACAGCCGTTGTAGCGAAACATAAAGCCCGGCTGATCAGGCCGGGCTTTATGTTTGTACAGCGGTGGAACACTTGACTCATGCGACGCGGCGTTCGATCAGACGATCAGCGCCACCTTCAGCCACGCGACGTTCGATCAAACGATCAGCGCCACCTTCAGCCACGCGACGTTCGATCAAACGATCAGCACCACCTTCAGCCACACGACGTTCGATTAAACGATCCGAACCGCCTTCGGCGATCATGGTGTGGGCGGGTTTGGCTGCAAAAGCGTTGACTGCAAGAACCGAGAAAGCGATGCCGAGAAGGATTTGGCGTTTCATGATCGTGTGCTCCAGGGGTGTTGTTTGTTTGGTATGGAGCCGATGTTACGCCGCGGATTTTTTATGAGAACTTCATTGAACTGATGGTGACTATCGACGCCAGCAATGAATGCCGTTATCGCGGCATGTGTCTGATTTCATTGGCCAGCTCGTAGGCTTGCTCACGGAGTTCGGCAAATTTTACATTCAGTTCGCCATAGCCGCGCTTCCAGGCAAATGCACCGTTGATGCTGGTTTGTCCGAGCACGACATCATTGAAGGACCCCATCCCGCCATAGGCCGAGAGCAGCCACGTGATTCCGGAATAATCGGAGTCCAGCAATCGTGCGCGAGCTTTTCGCATCCACGCGCTCCAGTGCGCTTCTCCGTCGCTTTCCAAAACACTGATTAGCTCATTCAGTACCTTGATCAGCGTTTCGGTTTTCGGGCCCATGTTCAATGAGTGCTCCTTTTGATGAGGCGTAGATACTCAACCAGTGACGGCTTCAAGACGCCGAAGAGTGAGCGTTGCGCAAAGAGCGATCAAACAAGCTGACGCTTCACGTCCAGCGCGATCGAGGCAAAGCCTTTACCTTTGCCCGGATTAGATGTCGAAGTATTTTGCATCGATGAGACGTCCTCCCAGCGATCCACGGACTCAATGTGTTCATGGGAGGCGTCCGTATCGATTTCAAATGCGATGAAACATTCGTTTTGATCCAGCAAAAGTCCGAACAGGCGAGGCATGCCGGGAAAGTCGATTTCCAGTTCCAGCACGATGGACGAAGACCAATCGATGCCTTGGGATTCTCCGTACCGAGTCAGGGCGACAGGCACACCCCGTTTGCGCCATTCACTGACGCAAAGCATCAAACGATGCGCAACGACTGCGTTTTGCTCCTGCACGTTGAGCTGTTTTTTCTTCAGTAGTCGTTCAATGTCCATGGGAAACCTGAAATTCGCAGCGTCGGACTGGGAGCTTACCCAGCAAACGCAAAAAACGCGCGCAAAGAAAAGCCCGGCTGATCAGGCCGGGCTTTTCTATATGCGCAGCTTACTTATGCAACACGACGTTCGATCAAACGATCAGCGCCACCTTCAGCCACACGGCGTTCGATCAAACGATCAGCGCCACCTTCAGCCACACGGCGTTCGATCAAACGATCAGCGCCACCTTCAGCCACACGGCGTTCGATCAAACGATCAGCGCCACCTTCAGCCACACGGCGTTCGATCAAACGATCAGCGCCACCTTCAGCCACACGGCGTTCGATCAAACGATCAGCGCCACCTTCAGCCACACGGCGTTCGATCAGACGATCCGAACCACCTTCAGCCACGCGACGTTCGATCAGACGATCAGCGCCACCTTCAGCAACACGGCGTTCGATCAAACGATCCGAACCACCCTCGGCCAAGCGACTTTCAATCAACCGATCCGAACCGCCTTCGGCGATCATGGTGTGGGCGGGTTTGGCTGCAAAAGCGTTGACTGCAAGAACCGAGAAAGCGATGCCGAGAAGGATTTGGCGTTTCATGATCGTGTGCTCCGGGGTGTTGTTTGTTTGGTATGGAGCCGATGTTACGCCGCGGATTTTTTTAGAGAACTTCATTGAGTCGATGGTGACTATCGACGCCAGCAATGAATGCCAGGACCCTTGTTCTAGGGCACCAGCGGCCGAATGCACAGCTCTCCGGTGGCGCGGGTCAGGGCCAGATCATGCAGCGCATCACGGGTCAGGCCGGTACGCGCCTTGGCCAGCCACGCCGGGCAGTTCGGATCGTGACGGTAGGGTGTGAAGTCGGCGTATTGCTGCAGCAGACGGGTTTGCAACTCGTCCAGACGCGGGCGAATCTGCTTGCCCAGATCCGGTCGCGGCGTGTCCGGCGCGGCACCGGCCGCTTGCCATTGTGCGAGCAAACCGTACTGCACCAGTTTGTTGGCCTCCATCTGCGCGGCAATCAATTGCGCGACGTCTTCCGGATCGAGCTTGCGTTCGGCAGCCAGCTTGCGGGCGTTGTCGATCACCTGCGCCTCACGGGGACTGTCCTGGATCGGCTTGCCGCTGTCCCATTTGGTCAGGGCGACGAGGTCGCCGATGTTCAGGCGTTCGTTCAGGGTGTTCACCAATCCTTGCACCACTTCGGGCGAGCGCGCGGGGCCGGCGTGGACGCTCGTCGCCAGAGCGGTCAATAAGGTGCAACTCAGCAGAAACGGGGAACGGCGCATGGGAGGGATTCACTTCCTGTCGTGATGGAGAGGCTTTGCAGATTGGTCGGGGTGCAGATTACGAAGTTTTAATGCAAACGGGTACGACCTGAACCGCATTGCATACCTTAGACTCTGTCATCAGCTCCCACCCGAGACGGACCCTCAATGCAAACCCCCGCTCAATCCCCCCTCTGGAAAACCTACCTGCTGTTCCTGGCCCCGATGGTGCTGTCGAACTTCCTGCAATCGATGTCGGGCACGGTCAACAGCATCTACATCGGCCAGATGCTCGGCACGCAGGCGCTGGCGGCGGTGTCCGGGATGTTTCCGATCATCTTTTTCTTCATTGCGCTGGTCATCGGTCTGGGCGCCGGGGCAGGGGTGCTGATCGGTCAGGCGTGGGGGGCGCGTGAGTCGCATATGGTCAAGGCGATTGCCGGTGCGACGTTGTTGCTGGGGGTGTTGATCGGGCTGGTGGCGGCGGTGCTGGGCAGTGTGTTTGCGCGTGAGGCATTGCAGGGTTTGGGCACGCCGGCGGATGTGCTGGATGATGCGGTGGCCTATGCCCGGGTGATGATGTGGACCTTGCCGGTTGTGCTGGTGTACGTGTTGTTCACCCAGTTGTTGCGCGGGGTGAGTGACACGCTGTCGCCGATGCTGGCGCTGTTGCTGTCGACCGTGGTCGGGCTCGCGCTGACCCCGGCGTTCATTCGCGGCTGGTTCGGCTTGCCGCAACTGGGGATTCAAAGCGCGGCGTTCGCCGGTCTGGCCGGTACGCTGGCGGCGATGGCGTGGCTGTCATGGAGCCTGATCCGCAAGGGCCATCCGCTGGCGCCGGATCGCGAGTTCTTCGCGGCGCTGCGACTGGACGGCGCGATTCTCGGCAAGGTGTTGCGCATCGGTCTGCCGACCGGGGTGCAGATGATCGTGCTGTCGCTGTCGGAGCTGGTGATTCTGGCGCTGGTCAACCAGCACGGCTCGCAGGCGACGGCGGCCTATGGCGCGGTGACGCAGATCGTCAACTACGTGCAGTTTCCGGCGCTGTCGATTGCGATCACCGCGTCGATCCTCGGCGCTCAGGCGATCGGTGCCGGACGGCTGGAGCGGATGGGGCCGATCCTGCGCACCGGGTTGTGGATCAATGTGTGCCTGACGGGTGGTTTGATCCTGGCGGGTTACCTGTTGTCGCACTGGTTGCTCGGGCTGTTCCTGACCGAAGACTCGACCCGGGAGATGGCCGAGCATCTGTTGCACATCATGTTGTGGAGCCTGTTGATCTTCGGTTTCCAGGCGATCATCGGCGGCATCATGCGCGCCAGCGGTACGGTGCTGGTGCCGGTGGGCGTGGCGATCATCTGTGTGCTCGGCGTGCAGTTGCCGGCGGCCTACTGGCTGGACGGGCAGTTCGGTTTGCAGGGCGTGTGGATGGCGTTCCCGATCGCGTATCTGGGGATGCTGGTGTTGCAGACGCTGTATTACACACGGGTCTGGAAGCATCAGAAGATCGAGCGGCTGGTGTGACGAAGCGTTTAGTGTCGACATTGGCGGGGCTGGCGCAAGTGACGGATGTTTGCTTAAGTCATTCGAGCCCCATCGGGCACCGGAGCATTGCATGTCGATTCGATTGTTGTTGGCGGCCGCGTCTTGCCTGACCTTCATCCCTGCTGCGAATGCGGTGGAGTACACCCGGGTCAACACCACCGCCAGCCAGATCAGTTTCACTTACAGCCAGATGGGCTCGCAGATGTACGGCACCTTCGGCAAGTTCGACGCGATGCTGGATTTCGACAGCGACAACCTGGCCAGCGCCCGCACCACGCTGCACATCGACCTCACCAGCATCGACGCCGGCAGTGAAGATGCCAACACCGAGTTAGTGAAACCGGCGTGGTTCGACACCAATAAATTCCCGGTGGCGGTGTTCGAATCGACCCGCTTCAGCCCGGCCGGCGACAACCGTTATCTGGTCGACGGCCACCTCACCCTCAAAGGCATCACCCGTGAGGTGCAGGTGCCGGTGCAACTCAAACCCGACAGCAGCATCGGCATTTTCGACGGCGAACTGGTACTCAAGCGCGACGAGTTCGGCCTTGGCGCGGGGGAGTGGGCGGACACCGTGGTGTCGAAGGACATCGACATCAAGTTCAAGGTCGTTGCCCCCGCGCAGTGAAGGGCCTCAATACGCCCGCCAATGTCCCGGCATCCAGCGCCATTGGTTGCCGGCCCAGCGGTAATGCCCGGCGACCCAGTGATAACCCGGCGCAGGCATGACCGGAACCACTTCGACGATCGGTGGTGGCCGATGCGGGCGAACCGGTTCGACGACACAGCCCGACAGGGTAATCGCCACCAGCGCGGCAGCGAGCAAGCATTTCATTGTTTTCGCGCAACGCAGAACGTTCATGGCAGCTCCTCAAGGCGTGCGTCGGAAAATGAACGCAGCTGAAAAATTGGACGCCAAATCGGCGAAAGATCCGTTCTCGGGCAGATGAAATTTTTGTCAGGCTTGCACAGGGTATTATGTCGCGGTTCGCCGGTCGCTCAACCTACCCGGCAACTTGTGTTTTACCGCCGGAGTTCCCCCGCCATGCCCCGCATCACCCACTACAAATCCCCATGCCCCGAAGGCGTCAACAGTCAGATCCTGCAGATGGTGGTCGACAACCTGACCGACATCAGTGCCATCGGTCTCGGCCCGAGCAACCTGCTGTACAACGTCTATCAGTACGCGGTCGGCTACGAGGTGCATCTGTATCTGGAGGCGTTGAACGGCGAGAAGGGCACCGAGGTGGAACTGCTGGTGGCCACCGATGACGATGACCCCGAGCAGGTGATCGGCTTCCTGTTGTACCTGCCGGTGCAGGGTGATTGGGAGGCGTGCAACGTGGCCTATCTGGCAGTGCGCGAGGGGCATCGACGTCAGGGCGTAGCCCGTTCGCTGATCGCGGACATGGTGGCGCGTTACCCCCATGCCGAGCTGACCTGCAGCGTCGGCAAGGTGCCGTATTTCGAGGCGCTGGGCTTTGAAGTACTGGGCCAACTGGAGACGCAGGTGCTGATGAGCACCCGGCACTACCGCAGCAACGGGCTGCGCGGTTTTATCGACACGACGCCGATCTACCGTTCGCTGGAAGTGCAGCAGATCCACACCTACTTGCTGCAAAAGCACGGCAAGCGCGCAATGCTCGATGCCGAGAAACAGCGCGACCGGCATCTGGATCAGGTCACCCGCCGCACCGAAGAATTTGTTCGTCAGCGCCTGACCGTTCACTGATCCCTTCTCTTTGAAACGACGAAAGCCCTTGTTGCGATCAGCGCAGCAAGGGCTTTTTTTTGTGCCGGTGATTTCAGGACAGTTTCACGTTCATGGTGATGCGCGCCGTGAACACTTTCCTGCCTTCGGCGTCGTGGACATCCACCGGTACGATCTTGTCGCCTTCGGTCTGCCAGTCCAGTCCTTCGCCGTTGGCCACGGCGGTCACGTCGGTCTTGGCCTTGGCCAGGTATTCGACGGTCATGCCTTTTGGAATCCAGCGCGCGCCGGCGGGAATCGACACGTCGGTCATCATCCCGGCCGCCAATTCGGCAGCGTTGCACAGGGCGATGGCGTGCACGGTACCGAGGTGGTTGGTGATCTCGCGGCGAAACGGCACTTGCACCTGCGCCGAACCTGCCCGCAACTCGGTCACCAGCGGATTGATGGTGCTGAAGTACGGCGCGACCTGGCAGGCCATCTGGCTGAACGCCTGGGAGCCGACGCTGTTGAACATGCTGAGAAACTGACTCATGGATGAAGCCTCGCAGTAAATGGATTTACAGAATCATGTTCCGTTACAGAATATTGTTCTGTAACGGAACGGTATTCTGTCCGCGGGAAATCTGTCAACCTGTGCGTGTTTCGATCATCGGCACGGATGTGCCCTTTACCCGGATTTTCAAGGCTCATGGACACCGCAGATCTACTCGAACGCAGCTACCCCGGCCGCCGCGCCGAACTCAAGCGCGACATCTTTCGCAAGGCCCTGCGCCTCTTCAACGAGCAGGGCATCGAGGCCACTACCATCGAAATGATCCGTGCCGAGTGCGACACCAGTGTCGGGGCGATCTACCACCATTTCGGCAACAAGGAAGGGCTGGTGGCCGCGCTGTTCTTCACCGCGCTGGAGGATCAGGCGCGCCTGCGCGACGCCTATCTGGCTGACGCGACGACCACCGAAGAGGGCGTGCAGGCGTTGGTCTACAGCTATGTGGATTGGGTCGAGAACCAACCGGAATGGGCGCGGTTCCAGTATCACGCGCGTTATGCCGTGACCCGGGGGCCGCACAAGGATGAACTGGCCGAGCGCAACAAGACCCGCAATCTGGGCCTGCGTACCTGGCTGGCCGAGTCCGGGCGCGTGGCTGAGCTCAATGAATGCCCGGCGGAACTGCTGCCATCGCTGATCGTCGGTCAGGCCGACAGCTATTGCCGCGCGTGGTTGTCCGGGCGAGTGCAGGGCAGTCCGAAGGCTTATCGCGAATTGCTGGCCCAGGCCACGTGGCGTTCGATCCGCCGCGAACCCGAACGCTGATTTTCAGAGACAAAAAAAGAGCCTCAAGACTCTTTGATGGGGAGGAAGTAGAGCCCGCGAGGCTCAAGATGCGCATGAAGCCAGGTGCGGGCTTGATTGGGGTTCAGAGCACCCGCACCTACGCAACGGCTTGGCGGACCAAGCGACTGCGTAGTTCCATCGTAGGAAGGTGGGCTGATGCGCTCAAGTACCGTCAGTCACCTGCCTGGGTAGCGCGTGCGGCGGCTCTTTCGACCATCGCAATGATGGTTGCCAACAGCTCGTCACGGGCCTGTTCGGCGCTGATTTCGCTGGTGGCCGCCGCTTGTGACAAGGCTTCGGCGGCGCCGAGCATGGCACGTAATCCTGCCTGACCGATCTCTGCGCCGTCAGCGAAAGGCGAGAGCACGCTGCGGCACTTCTCCAGAAAGATCGCCTCGTATTCGCGCTTGATCCTCTCCAAATCCGGCGTGCTCGCCAAGGCGGCAATCACTCCCGGAATCTCGTTGCCCTGGGTCAGCACGCAATCGACATACGCCGTGGCAATCACCGTCGCAGTGCCGCTCAAGGTCGCTTCGGCATTGGCCAGTGCTGCGTCCATCACCGCCGTCTGGCGTCGGTCGAAATCCTGATACAGCGCTGCGAGCAGACCGGCGCGGGTGGTGAAATGGTCGTAGACCACCGGTTTGGTCACGCCGGCCTTTTCCGCCAGATAGCCGAGGGTCAGGGCATCGGTGCCTTCTTCGCGAATCAGTTGCCAGGCCATGTCGAGCAACTGGCGCTGGCGGTCTTCCCGTGACAGGCGTCGACGGGGTTGTGCGGGTTCTGGGATTTCAGTGGTTGACATCGCTTATATACCAAACGTAACTTACTGAAGGTAACTTACTAGTAGTAGCTTACCAATCGTAGCTTTTCGCAAGGGTAAGCCCTTGGTCAGCAATCACCAACTGGAGATTTCCCCCATGCACGCATTGATTGTTGTAGATCACGATGATCCACGTTCGCTGACCCACGCGTTGGCGCAGCAGATTGCCAAAGGCCTTTCGGAAAGCGATCCATCCAACACCTTCGAAATCGCCGACCTGCACGCCGAAGAATTTGATCCGCGCTTTGGCGTGGCCGACTGGGCGGTGCATCACCGCGAATCCGCGCCACCGCAAGACGTACTGGCCGAGCAGGCACGCATCGACCGCGCCGATGCACTGGTGCTGGTCTATCCGGTGTTCTGGTGGTCGATGCCGGCGCTGCTCAAGGGCTGGATCGACCGGGTGTTCAGCAATGGCTGGGCGTACGATTTCGACGGCGACAAGACGCTGAAAAAACTCGGACGATTGCGCGTACACCTGCTCGGACTCGGCGGAGCGGATGTGCGCACTTACGAGCGCCACGGCTACGGCGCGGCGATGAAGACGCAGATCGATCACGGCATTTTCGACTACTGCGGGGCGACAGTGGCGGGCTCGGCGTTGTTGCTGGAGTCCGAGTCGAGCGATCCGGCGATGCAGTTGCAGGCAGCGCGCGAACTCGGACTTGGGTTGTTCCGCTGAGTGTCAGCGAGCACCCGGCCAGCCGGCTTTTTCCAGGGCGGCCAGCAGGGTGGCGGCATCCAGCCCCGGCACCGAATGCCCGTTGCCTTCGGTGCTCTCGCTGGCCAACAAGGCGTTGATGATCGCTTCTTCCACCGCCTCGGTTGCCGCCAGAAACAGCTCGCTGATGTGGTCGTTGTTGACCATCCGCAAGCCGTTGCAGGTCGACGCACCTTTGCCTTCGTAAGCGGCGGGCGGGATATGACCGTTGCCGGTGGCGAAGGCAATGAAGATGTCGCCGCTGTGATCCTCATTGCCGCCACCGGTGCGCGCCAGACCGAGGCTCGCCCGTTGCGCCAGTCGCGTGCATTGATGCGGCAACAGCGGTGCATCGGTGGCGAGGGCCACTACGATCGAGCCCATGCCCGGATGCGGCAACGAAGCGCGCAGGAACGGCGAATCCACCTGTTCCATATATCGCCCGACCGGGTAGCCGTCGACTCGCAACTCGCTGCGAATCCCGTGGTTGGCCTGGACGATGGCACCCACTGTCCAGCCACCCTGAGCCTTGCTCAAGCGGCGTGATGCGGTGCCGATCCCGCCCTTGAATTCATGACAGATCATGCCGCTGCCACCGCCCACCGCGCCTTCCTGCACCGGGCCGTCAACGGCATTGCTCATCGCTTCGGCCACATGCTTGGGCTTCACATGAAAGCCGTTGATGTCGTTGAGCAAGCCATCGAAGGTTTCCAGCACCACCGGCATGTTCCAGTAGAGACGACCGTCATCCGGTTGCTGCGCGCGATCCAGTTCGATCAAGGCATCGCGCACCACGCCGAGGCTGTGAGTGTTGGTGAAGGCGATCGGACTGGTCAGCAGGCCGGCTTCGCGAATCCACTCCAGTCCTGTGGCGTCACCGTTGCCGTTGAGTACGTGGACGCCGGCGAAACACGGTTGTGCGTTGGTCGAACCGGCGCGTGGTTCGATCAGGGTAACGCCACTGCAAATGTCACGACCGCTGGCGCTGCGGCCGCGCACGTTGCTGTGGCCGACCCGTACGCCGGGTACGTCGGTGATGGCGTTGAGCGGGCCGGGTTGCATTTGACCGATGCGGATATGGAGATCGCGGGCACGTGGTTTCATTGATGTTCTCTCTGTTGAAGGCAGTGATTCGAAGGGCTGTTACTGCCCGTTTTTGACCTTGCTCCACACCCGCGTACGCACCCGTTCGGTGGCTTTGGGCAAGGGTTCGAGGGTGTACAACGTGGCCATCGCCGTGGCTGACGGGTACACCGCAGGGTTGTCGCGGGTGGTCTGGGCAACCAGCGCCGTGGCGGCGCGATTGCCGTTGGGGTAGGACAGGTGATCGCTGACCGGCGCAATCACATCGGGCCGCAGCAGGTAGTCGATGAACGCGAGACCCTGAGCCGGATGCGGTGCGTCCTTGAGCAAGACCAGTGTGTCGAACCACACCGGCGCACCTTCCTTCGGCAGGCTGTACTGAATCTTCACGCCGTTGCCGGCCTGCTCGGCGGTGGTCCTGGCTTCGAGCATCGCGCCGGACCAGCCGACCGCCACGCAGATGTTGCCGTTGGACAGATCACTGATGAATTTCGAGGAGTTGAAGTAGGCAATGTGCGGGCGCAGTTTCAGCAGCAGCGCTTCGGCTTTCTGATAGTCCTCGGCGTTGGTGCTGTTCGGCGGCAGGCCGAGATAATGCAGCGCGACCGGGAGCATTTCCGACGGCGAATCGAGCATCGCCACACCGCATTCGCCGAGCTTGGCCAGGTTCTCTTCCTTGAACACCAGGTCCCACGAATCCACCGGGGCCTTGTCGCCCAGCACGGCGCGCACCTTGTCGACGTTGTAGCCGATGCCGTTGGTGCCCCACAGATAAGGTACGGCGTACTGGTTGCCGGGGTCGTTATTGGCCAGTTTGTTCAGCAGGTCGTTGTCGAGGTTCTTCCAGCCGGGCAGTTGGTCGCGGGGCAGCGGGGCGAGGGCGCCGGCCTTGATCAGGGTCGGCAGGCTGAAATTGCTCGCCACCACCACGTCGTAGCCGCTGCGGCTGGTCATCAGTTTGCCTTCCAGGACTTCGGCGCTGTCGAAGGTGTCGTAGACCGGTTCGATACCGCTGTCACGCTTGAAATCATGCAGGGTGTTCGGGCCGATGTAGTCGTACCAGTTATAGACATGCACGCTCGGCGCATCGGCTGCCTGCGCACTCAGCGCCGCGGACAAACTGCCCATCAGACCCAGGTTGATATACCCACGATGACCACGCATGATGCGGCACTCCTGGCCTGTTGGCAGGCCGGTGATGAACAGGAGTGGTCAGCCTATCGGGCGGGCCGCGCCGCACCCATTCCCATCATGGGTTACTCAAAAGGGGTAGAGCGTGGACGCGTTGCTGCAGGAATTGCCGGTGCATCAGAGCCTGTCGCGGGTGTTCGCCACGGTCGGTCAGGACGGTTTCTGGCGCGCGCTGGTCGATACGCTGCGGTCGCTGGTGCCGCTGGACAATGCGCTGGTGGCGGTGATGCAGACGGGGCGCCCGCCGCAATTGCTGATCGACTTCGACAGTCAGGGCCGCGCCGACGAGCAGGAAGAACTGGCCGGTTACTGTGCCGGCATGTACCTGCTCGATCCGTTCTATCAGGCCGCCTGCGCCGGGATCGCCGATGGTTTGCACAGCCTCGCGTCGGTTGCGCCGGACCAGTTTCTGCACAGCGAGTACTACCAGAGTTACTTCCGCTCGGTGGTCGGCGCAGATGAGCTGCAATTTCTGGTCAACCTCGACGACGGCGTGCTCGGATTGTCGATGGGCCGTTCGACGGCGTTCAGTTTGCAGGAGCAGGGGCGCCTGCTCTGCGTGCGGGATTGGGTGCTGTCAGCGATGCGTCGGCAGGTGCAGTTGATGCCGCCGCAAGGTGCGGCGGTCGAGGCGCCGGTCGGCGATATTGCGGCGCTGCTCGACCGCTTCGACGCCCGTCTGACCGCGCGCGAGATCGATACGGCGCGTCTGATTCTCCAGGGCTTTTCCAGCAAGGCCATCGCCCAGCACATGAACATTTCGCCGGAGACCGTGAAGGTGCACCGGCGCAATCTCTATCACAAGCTCAACGTCACCGGGCATGGCGAGTTGTTTGCGCTGGTGTTGCGGCCGCGCTGAGCGGGTCAGCCGATCTGCTTGAACAGCAGCGCCTTCAGACCGCTTTCAGGGTCGATATCCGGAAACTCCGGCGGGTTTTCCAGCCGTTGTTCGAAGCGCAGGCTCGGCGCTTCCTGGGTCACGCCATCGATCAGGAAGTCCGAACCGAACGAAGGGTCGTTCATGCAGGCCAGCACCGTGCCCTGCGCCGTCAGCAATTCCGGCAGACGACGCAGCACGCGCTGGTAATCCTTGGTCAGCAGAAAACTGCCTTTCTGGAACGACGGCGGGTCGATGATCACCAGATCATAAGGGCCGCTGTTGATTACCTTGCCCCAGGATTTGAACAGGTCGTGGCCGAGGAAACTCACCTTGCTCAGGTCATGCCCGTTCAGCCGGTGATTGTCGCGGCCCCGGCTCAACGCGGCGCGGGACATGTCGAGGTTGACCACATGGCTGGCGCCGCCCTCGATGGCCGCCACCGAAAAGCCGCAGGTGTAGGCGAACAGGTTCAGTACCCGTTTGCCCGCCGCCTGTTCGCGCACCCAGTTGCGGCCGTAGCGCATGTCGAGGAACAGCCCGGTGTTTTGTTTGCGTCCCAGATCCACCCGATATTTGAGTTCGCCCTCGACGATGGTCATTTCGTCGATTTCTTCACCGAGCAGCCATTCGGCGGTGCTTTGCGGCAGGTAACGGTGCTGGATCAGCAAAGTGTGGGCGCCGGACTGCTGCCATGGCGCCGAACCGGTGATTTCAAGCAACAGACGCTTGAGGTCTTCCAGCTGCGAAGCCTCGGGCTCCTTGAACAGCGACACCAGCACCACGCCTTGCAGCCAGTCCACGGTGACTTGCTCCAGCCCCGGCCAGCAACGCCCGCGCCCATGGAACAGGCGCCGGGTTTCGGCCGGGGCCGACGTCAGCGCGTTGAGCAAGTGGGTATGGAGAACGGCGAGGGCTTGAGGGTTCATCAATCAGGATCGGCCAGCAAAAGGGCGCGCATTTTAACCGCAATTACGCGGCGGCGACTGCCCTTTGACCCAGTGTTATCGAAAAGACCTGTATCAAAAATGAATTTCTGTAGAAGGTGCTGCTCATACCTGATAAGCAGCGGATTCAAGCCGCTAAATCGTTCATGCAATTCAGGGAGTGCCAGTTCATGTGTCCAATTTCCACGTCGAGCGCGCACCTTCCTGGCGGATTGATTCTGGTAGTCGAGGACGATCCGTTGATTCTGGAGTTTCTGTGCGAAATTCTTCAGGAGGAAGGTTTCAAGGTCGAACCGCAGACCAGTGCCGATGCGGCCTCGCAATACCTGGAAGAGCACGCGCCCGAAGTCGCGCTGCTGCTCACCGACATCACCATGCCCGGCACCCTCAACGGGGCGGACCTGGCCAATCTGGTCGGCGAGCGCTGGCCGGACAAACCGGTGATGGTCATGTCCGGTTATGAAACGCCGGAAACCTCGGGCGTGAAGCATCCGGTGGCGTTCATCAAGAAGCCGTGGGCCATCGGCCAGTTGCTCGACTGTGTTGACGGTGCGTTCAAGTCGAAGGCGCCGCGTCTGCACTGAAGCGTCCCGCAAGTGCTACATTGCCGGGCATCGTTGCCCGGCCCCTTGCGAGGAAGTGATCTTTTGTCTGCTCACGATGCTGTTTTCAACCGCGCGTTCGGCGCGTTCCTGTTCGACATGGACGGCACCGTCCTCAACTCCATCGCCGCCGCCGAGCGGATCTGGTCCGCCTGGGCCGTGCGCCACGGGGTGAACGTCGAAACGTTCCTGCCGACCATCCACGGCGTGCGCGCCATCGACACCATCACGCGTTTGAACCTGCCGGGCGTGGACGCCGAAGCGCAAGCGGCGTTCATCACCGAGGCGGAAATCGAAGACGTCGAAGGCATCGTCGAGATCCCCGGCGCGGCAGCGTTTCTCAAATCGTTGCCGGCGGATCGCTGGGCCATGGTGACCTCGGCGCCACGGGATCTGGCATTGCGGCGGATGGCGGCGGCGGGTATTCCGGAGCCTGCGGTGATGATCACCGCTGAAGACGTGACCGCCGGCAAACCGGATCCGGCCGGTTATCGACTGGCCGCCAAACGCTTGGGCCTGGAACCGGCGGACTGCCTGATTTTCGAAGACGCCACCGTCGGTATTCAGGCCGCTGAGGCCGCCGGTGCGCCGTTGATGATCATCACCACGACTCACCAGCATCCTCTGGAAACCGTACACGCGACCATCGCCAGTTACCGCGACATTGCGCTGAGCATCGACAGCGACGGCCAGTTGCGCCTGCAACGTCAATAAACTCCGGGCACCAAGCGCCAGCTGCGGGCGCAATAGGCGTCGTATTCGGCACCGAACTGCGTGCGCAGCAGGGCCTCTTCGGAGTGGATGCGGGCGATCAGCGGGATCAGCGTCAGCGCCGCGAGCAACAGGCCGACCACCGAGCGAAACGCCAGCGCCCAACCGATCGCATTGATCACCAGCCCCAGATAACTGGGGTTGCGCAGATGCCGGTAGATGCCTTCGGTGACCAACCGGTGCCCCGGCTGAATCGCCACCAACCCGCTGAACCGATGGCCCAACACAAACACCGGCCACAAGCGCAACCCGCCACCGACGATAAACAGCAACGCGCCCAGCCAACGGGTACCTTCGCGGCCGATGGTCCAGAAACCGATGCGGTCGCAGTAAGCCGGCAGAAAGGCACTGACCAGTCCGATCACGGCAAACGCCGGAATCACCCAGCGATTGGCCCGGTCCTCGCGTTCGCCGGTACTCAGGTTCACTTCCGTAAAGAGCGAAGCCACCACCATGGCCAGCGTGGCCAGTGCCACCACGACCAAAGCGCCGTGAGAAAAGAACACCGCCACGCCACCGATGCCCCACATCGCCAGGCCCAGATAGGCGAGGGTGGCGAGCACTGCGACCACGGTCATTTGCGCAGACATTTTCATAGGCACCTCACGGCTGTTCCGTTCAGTGTAGATCCCGGCACGATCCCCGGCGTTTAGCTGGTGGCAGGGGCGTGGACTAAACTTCAGGCAGAGACGTTCCGATCATCCGAGCCGCCGCTTCGGGAGTCCGCCATGCTGCACATCCGCACGCCGCTGATCCTCCATCCGACCCTGTCGACCGCTTCCCGGCGCATCTGGCTGAAGCTGGAAAACCTGCAACCGTGCGGCTCGTTCAAGCTGCGTGGCATGGGCTTGTTGTGCAGTCAGGCAGCGGCGCAGGGCAAGCGCAAGGTCGTGTGTCCGTCCGGCGGCAATGCCGGACTGGCCACGGCGGTGGCCGCCGTCAGCCTGGGCCTGCAAGCCTGCATCGTGGTGCCGCACACCACACCGGAAGCGACCCGCGCGCGTATTCGCCGCACCGGCGCGGAGGTTATCGTCCACGGCAAAGTCTGGGACGAGGCCAACCAGCGAGCGCGGGAACTGGCCAGCGCGGCAGACACCGAATACGTGCCGGCCTTCGACCACCCGGTACTGTGGGAAGGGCACAGCACGATGGTCGACGAAATCCTCGACGACTGCCCGCAGGTCGATACTGTGGTCACGTCGGTCGGCGGCGGTGGTTTGCTGGCGGGAATTCTCACCGGGCTGCTACGGCATGATCGCCGAGACTGCCGCATCATCACCTGCGAAACTACAGGCGCTGCCTCGTTCGCTGCGGCCGTCAAGGCTGGTCATCCGGTGCGCCTGAGCCGCATCGACACCGTCGCCACCTCCCTCGGAGCTGCTCAGGTGGCGGCTTGGCCGGTAGAGCATATCGGCGAGTTCGATCATGAATGTCTGGTGCTGTCGGATGACGACGCGATCATGGGCGTGGTGCGTTATGCCAGTGATCTGCGGCAATTGGTGGAACCGGCGTGCGGAGTTTCGCTGGCGGTGGCGTATCTCGACCATCCGACGCTGGCGGGGGCGCATGATGTGGTGGTCATAGTTTGTGGCGGGGTGAGTATCAGTGCGCAGCTGGTGGCGGGGTGGGCGCGGTTGGGGGCTTGAATGTCTGCGGATCTAGCGTCGACCGCCTGGCCCTCACCCCAGCCCTCTCCCGGAGGGAGAGGGGGCCGACCGAGGTGTCTCGAGGGATACATCGACCTGAAATAACGAGTCGATTATGGATTCCTAACATTGACCTGAGGTACAGATTCGTTTATGGATTCAAAACATTTCGCTCACGTCGGCGGATCTCTCCAATATCCCCCAATCGGCTCCCTCTCCCTCCGGGAGAGGGCTGGGGTGAGGGCGCTTTTCGGATTAGGATCGCGATCTCAAACTCTCCGCAACCCGCACAATCTGCTCCAACACATCCCCCATCTGCCGAATCACCTCCAGATTGCTGAACCGCACCACCTCAATCCCCAGCCGCTGAAGATAAACCGTCCGCCGACGGTCATGAGTTAATCCCGCCTCCTCAAAATGCTGCCCCCCATCCAGCTCCACCGCCAGCTTCAATTCCACACAATAGAAATCCAGCACAAATGGCGGAACCGGCACCTGCCGGCGAAATTTCAGCCCCGCCACCTGCCGCGCCCGCAGCTTCTGCCAGAGCAGTTGTTCGCAGTCGGTCTGGGAGGTGCGCAAGTGGCGGGCGAACTGGCGTTGGGCGAAAGTAGGGCGATTTTGCATGCTTCACGTCCTTGTGAAGGGGATGGAGATTTCACTGTAGACCCGACCAATAGTCAGCACCACCGCCATTCCCGCGAGAGAGGTCTATCCTAGGCGGAGCCCTTTTTCGTGCCTACGGTGACCCGCGATGATCAATCTGGCCACGGCCCATCTGCTCACGGACTACAAGACCTGGGCCAATCAGCGTCTGTTCGACAGCCTGCAAGCGCTGCCGGCGGGGGAGACGACGAGGGAGCGCAAGACGGTTTTCAAGAACATGATCGGTACGCTGAACCACATCTACGTGGTCGACCGGATCTGGCAAGCGCACCTCGAAGGGCGCGAGCACGGTTTCACGACGTCCCATGATCTGGTGCACGCCGATCTCGGCGAGTTGCGTCAGGCCCAGCAGGAAGTCGACGGCTGGTATCGCACCTGGAGCGCGCAGCAGACCGAAGCCTCGCTGAACCGCCCGATCGATTTCAAATTCGTGTCCGGCGATGGCGGCACCATGAATGCCGGGGCGATCCTGATGCACGTGATCAACCACAACAACTACCACCGTGGCTGGGTGGTGCAGATGTATTTCGAGATCCCGCAGATGCCGCCGATGACCGACCTGCCGGTGTACCTGCGCGAGGTCGATCCGGGGTTCAAGCCGATCAGTGCGCCTGTGGCGGAAGAGGCGCCGACATGTGATGGGCAATCAGCGAGCGCAGCCAGCGTTCCGCCGGATCGTTGTCGTTGACCCCGTTCCAGACCATCGACAGCTCCGACGGCACGATGTCGAACGGCGGGTCGTCGGCACGCAACACGCTGCTGCCTTCGACCAATGCGCAGGCGGCGAAGTCCGGCACGGTGGCGAGCATGTCGGTGCCGGCCAGAATCGCCCGCAGCGGAGCGAATTGCGGCACCGCCAGCACCACGCGCCGGGCGCGGTTGATTCGCGCCAGATCGTTGTCGATAGCGCCGCCCAGATCCCCGGAAAACGACACCAGCGCATGGGGTCGTTCGCAGTATTCGTCGAGGGTCAGTGCGCCGGGACGATCATCGCCGCGCAGGATCTTGCAGCGCAGGTCCCGCAGCTTTTTGCGTTTGGCATTGGCCGGCAATTCGGTGGTGTAACTGACGCCGACGGAAATTTCCCCGGACGCCAGCATCGACGACATCAGCAGGAAATTCACCCGGCGGATCACCACCACCACGTCCGGTGCTTCTTCGCGCAATTGCTTGAGCAGCGGCGGCAGCAGGCCGAACTCGGCGTCGTCCGACAGACCGATGCGAAACACGTCGCGGCTGCTCAGCGGGTCGAAATCCTTGGCCCGGCTGACCGCCCCGGAGATGGTGTCCATCGCCGGCTGCAATTCCTTGAGAATCGCCAGCGCCCGCTGGGTTGGTTCCAGCACGCGGCCATTGCGCACCAGCAACGGGTCGTCGAACAGGTCGCGCAGTTTCGCCAGTGAAGCACTGACGGCGGGCTGGCCGAGGAACAGCTTTTCCCCGGCGCGGGTCAGGTTCTTTTCGAACATCAGGGTTTCGAAAATCACCAACAGGTTCATGTCCACGCGACGCAGGTCATTGCGGTTCATGCCGGAAGACTCGCTGGTTTTTTGAGTCTTCTCAGTAAAGCAGCAAAGTCTCGCGCTGTCGGGTCACTGGGCGGGATCGACCCCGGTCAAAACCTTGCGAAACGTTTCCACCAGCGGCCGCAGGTTGATCCGGTGCCACGCCGCCCACAACGGCGTGGTGAACGCCAGCCACGGCACTTCCCGCAGCACCACGCCCGGCGGTGCGTTATGGCTCAGGCCTTTCTGGATCATCGCGATCCCCAGCCCCGAAGCGACCAGCCCCAACGCGGTAAACGGCTCGGTGGCCTGCATCCGTACATCCGGGGTGAAACCTGCGCGGATGCAGGCGCTGACGAACTCATCGTCAGCGCCTTGGCGTGGCTGCACGCCGATCCATTCCTGATCGGCCAGATCCGCCGGGGTCAGCGATGGCAACTGGTTCAGCGGGTGATGTTCGGGCAGCGCCAGCAGCATCGGGTCGTCCAGTACCTGAAAGTCCAGCAGATCCGGGTCGTCGATCGTCGGCGGTTCACTGACCAGCGCGATATCGAGGCTACGCTGACGCAGGCCTTCCAGTTGCTCGGCAGAACTCAGGTTGTACAGCGCGACATGCACGTTCGGCCGGTCGACCCGCAGAACGCGCAAGGCATTGGGCAAGACCCCGGCGTGCATCGCGTTCTCGATGTAGCCGATGCACAGGCCGCCTTCTTCGCCACGGCCCAGGCGTTTGCCGAGGGATTCCAGGCGGTTGGCGTGGGTCAGCAGGGCGCGGGTTTCGGCGAGAAAGGTCTGGCCGTCGCGGGTCAGGCGAATGCGCTGTTGGCTGCGTTCGAACAGGGTCAGGCCCAGACGTTCTTCGAGCTGGGCTATCTGCCGGCTCAGGGGCGACTGGGAAATGTGCAGGCGCTCGGCGGCGCGGCCGACGTGTTCTTCCTCGGCGACGGCGACGAAGTAGCGCAATTGGCGGATGTCGATCATGTCAGACCTTCAGGGACTCAAGTGCTGCGGATTATGTCTTGGACGGTCTGAGTGGCGCAATCTAGGATCTGCTCAACGGTCAACACCGACCACGAACTACGAGGACAGCATCATGAGCTTGAAAGACAAACTTCCCGGCCAACTCGGCTTCGGCACCGCGCCGCTGGGCAACATGTTCCGCGCCATTCCTGAGGAAGAAGCCCAGGCCACCGTGCACGCGGCGTGGGATGCCGACGTGCGTTACTTCGACACCGCGCCGTTCTACGGCTCGGGCCTGTCGGAAATCCGCCTCGGCGAAGCACTGTCCCGCTACAAGCGCGACGACTATGTGCTCAGCACCAAGGTTGGCCGGGTGATTCTCGATGAAGTCGAAGACGCTGCCGCCCGGGATCTGGGCGAGAAAAGCGGGGTGTTCGAACACGGTCGCCCGAACAAGATCGTCAACGACTACAGCGCCGACGCCACGCTGCGTTCGATCGAAGACAGCCTCAAGCGTCTGAAAACCGATCGCCTCGACATCGTCTGGGTCCACGACATCGCTCAGGATTTCTACGGTGATCAATGGCTCGAGTACTTCAATCAGGCCCGCACCGGCGCCTTCAAAGTCCTGACCCGCCTGCGTGAAGAAGGCGTGATCAAGGGCTGGGGCCTGGGCGTGAACAAGGTCGAGCCGTGCGAGTTGACGCTGGACCTGACCGAGGCGCAGCCTGACGGCTTCCTGCTGGCCGGCCGCTACACCTTGCTCGATCACGACCGCGCCCTGCAGCGTTTGATGGATTCGGCCCGGGCGCAGAACGTTGAAATCGTTGTCGGAGGTCCATACAGCTCGGGGATCCTGGCCGGCGGTGCGCACTTCGAATACCAGAAGGCCAGTCCTGAAATCGTTGCCAAGGTCGAGCAGATCAAACGCATCGCCGCGACACACGGCGTCGATGTCAAAGCGGCTGCACTACAATTCTCGCTGGCCAATCCGGCCGTGGCGGCCGTGATTCCCGGCGCGAGCAAACCGGGGCGCATCGCTGAAGATGTAGCGGCGCTGTCGGCGGTCATTCCGGCCGGTTTCTGGCAGGCCATGCGTGAAGCGAAACTGGTGTCCGAACGTGCACCATTACCCATCGACGAGGTGAAAGCATGAAGATCGATCTGAGCGGAAAACTGGCGATTGTCAGCGGCAGCACGGCGGGCATCGGTTTGGGCATCAGCCAGTCGCTGGCCGAGGCGGGCGCCACGGTGGTGGTGATCGGTCGCGACGCGGCCAAGGTCGAACAGGCGCTGGCGAGCATTCGCGACAAGGTGCCGGGCGCGCAACTGCGCGGTCTGACGGCGGATCTGGGCACGGCCGAAGGCGCGCAGAAACTGTTCGCCGCCGAACCGAAAGCCGACATCCTGGTGAACAATCTCGGCATCTACAACGCCGTGGATTTCTTCGACGCGCCGGACGATGAGTGGACGCGCTTTTATGAAATCAACGTGATCTCCGGCGTGCGCCTGTCGCGGCATTACGTGCCGGCGATGGTCGAGCAGGGCTGGGGCCGGGTGATCTTCCTGTCTTCGGAATCCGGCGTGGCCACCCCGGCCGACATGATCAACTACGGCGTGACCAAAAGCGCCAACCTTGCGGTGTCCCATGGCCTGGCCAAACGCCTGGCGGGCACCGGGGTTACGGTCAATGCGATCCTGCCGGGGCCGACCTTCACCGACGGTGTCGAGGAAATGCTCAAGGATGCCGCCGCCGAGTCTGGCCGCAGCCTGCGGGACGAAGCCGACGCCTTTGTGCGCCGGGCCCGTCCGAGCTCGATCATCCAGCGCGTGGCGGATGTCGAAGAGGTCGCGCACCTGGTCACCTACATCGCTTCACCGCTGTCTTCGGCCACCACCGGCGCCGCTTTGCGGGTCGACGGCGGCGTGGTCGACAGCCTGACTATCTGAATTCATCGAGAGAGACTTTTTATTTATGGCAACAGCATCAGCAACGATCGACATCCCGGCTTCGGCCGATCAGGTCTGGCAATTGATTGGCGGCTTCAACACCTTGCCGGACTGGCTGCCGTTCATTCCCAACAGCGAACTGAGCGAAGGCGGGCGTGTGCGCACCCTGCAAACCGCTGACGGTGGCGTGGTGGTCGAGCGTCTGGAAACGTTCGATAACGCGGGCAAAACCTACAGCTATTCGATTCTGCAGGCACCGTTTCCGGCCACCGATTATCTGGCGACGATTCGTGTTGAGGCCCAAGGGCAGGGCGCGAAGGTGACGTGGTCGGGACGCTTCACGGCCAAGGGCGTGAGCGATGAGGAAGTGGTGGCGCTGTTTAGCGGCATCTATCAGGGCGGGCTTGAGGCACTGCGCGCCAACTACCCCGCCTGAGTTTGTTCACTGATCGTTCCCACGTCGAGGCGTCGAACCGTCCGCGTGGGAATGCAGCCCGGGACGCTCCGCGTCCCTTCCAGAGCTGGAACGCGGAGCGTCCCTTGAGGCATTCCCACGCAGAGCGTGGGAACGATCTATCTCAAGACTGTGAAATCAGGCTCTGCCGACAATCCAGCACCAGCTTCGCCCCGCCCAGATCACTGCGTCCCACCTCAAGACTGAACCCATGCAGGTTGACGATCGCCGCGACGATCGACAGTCCCAGACCAAAGCCGTTCTGCAATTGCCCGCCCTCGGCGCGGTAGAACCGCTGGAACACCGCCTCCCGTTCCGACTCGGGAATGCCGGGGCCGGAGTCATGCACTTCGATCCGCGTATGCCCCGCATCATTGACCCCGCGCAACACCACCGTGCCACCGGCCGGGGTGAACTTGATCGAGTTGCTCAACAGGTTCGCCAGCGCTTCAAACAGCAACGCCCGATCGCCGTTCAGCATCGGCAGAGTTTCCGGCATGTTCAGCTCGAAGTGCAGCTCGTCGTCTTCGGCCAGCGGCAGATAGAACTCGTGCAGTTCCTGCAGCAACAACACCGGATCAAGCTCGACAAAACCCGAGCGCCGCTGACGATCCTCCAGTTCGGAAATCCTCAATAAACCGCGAAACCGCGCCATCAGCGTATCGGCCTCGGCCAGCACCAGATCCAGTTGCGCCGCTTCCGACGAGCCTTCGCCGGCCTGCTGCTGCATGCGATACAACTGCGCGCGCAAGCGGGTCAGCGGGGTGCGCAGGTCATGGGCGATGTTGTCGCACACGCCTTTGACTTCGTTCATCAAGCGCTCGATGCGATCGAGCATGGCATTGACGATGGCGGCGAGCATGTCCAGCTCATCTCGGCGATTGGACAGTGGCAAACGGTGGGTCAGATCGCCGGCGACAATCGACTGGGCGCTGGCCTGGATCGCCCGGATCCGTCGCAGTGGCCGACGACGCAGCAAATGCCAGCCGATGATCCCCGGCACAATCGTCAGCGACACGCCCCAGAGCAGCGCATGCAGAATGATCTTCGTCACCGCGAACAGCGAGCCGTTGTCACGCAGCAGCACCAGCCAGCGACCGTCGCGGGTCGGGGTGGCTACCGCGTCGCAGCTGTCGGCGGGCAGGGTCGGGTCGTCGGAGTCGGCGCATTCGCTGAGCATGTGGATCTTGCCGTCCAGCGGCAGGCCCTCGGGGATCCTCTGCAACGCGCCACCCAGGTAACGGTGCTGAGCGTCGAACAGACCGTAGGCGTCGATGCCACGAATGTCGAAGGTCATGCTGGCGGCGAGCGCGTCTTCCAGCTGATCGCCGCGAAAATGCGAAAACAGATGCTGACGTTGCATCAGCGAATGCTTGGCCAAATTGTCGAGATAACCGGAAACCTCGAAGTACATGACCCCCATGAGGATCGCGCTCCAGGCCACGAACAACGAACTGTACAGCGCCAGCAAGCGGCTGCTGGAGGAGCGCCAACCGTCAGACGGGTTCGGCAATGACATAACCCGAGCCTCGCACCGTGCGGATCAGCGGGACATTGCCCGGCGGGTCGATCTTCTTGCGCAGGCGGCCGATGTGCACGTCGATCAGGTTGGTGCCGGGGTCGAAGTGATAGCCCCAGACCTCTTCGAAAATCATCATCCGCGACAGAATCTGGCCGCTGTTGCGCATCAGGAATTCCAGCAATTTGTACTCGGTCGGCAGCAGCGTCAGCACCTGTTCGGCGCGGCGGGCTTCGTGGCTGATCAGATCGAGTTGCAGATCCGCCACCTGCAACGTGGTCGGCTGGGCGCCATTGCTGTTCTGGCGACGCAGCAATACTTCGACCCGGGCGGCCATTTCATCGGTGGCGAACGGTTTGGTCAGGTAGTCATCGCCGCCGGCGCGCAAGCCGCGCACGCGCTCGTCGACATCGGAGAGGGCGCTGATCATCAGGATCGGCGTGGCCACGCCCATGGTGCGCAGGGTGGTGACGATGGCCAGGCCATCAAGCTCCGGCAGCATGCGGTCGAGGGTGATCAGGTCGTAGTTGCCGCTGACGGCGCGGTCCAGGCCTTCACGGCCGTTGTCGACCCAGTCCACGTCGAGGCCGTGGCTGCTCAGTTCGGCGACAATTTCCCGGGCGGTCACGGCGTCGTCTTCGATGGTGAGGATGCGAGTCATGGTGGGCCTGCTGGTCTGTTCAAACGCAATGGCAGCATTTTGCCAAGATTTTGCGCCGGCGCTTTAAATTAACTTTCATGTTTTAGCGGATACAAACGCCACGGCCGGGCTTTTGTGCCAATGCATAAAACCCGCTGTTATCGACCCGTTGTTGCAATTTGCATGGTCTTAGGAAGTTCAGACTTTTTAAGCTATTGAATTCAAACGATTTATTTAATGTGGGCGACTGGCACGGTCACTGCAATTCCTCTGATGACGAGTTGTAACACCATTTTTCATGCCTGGAGCACTACAACAATGAATAGATCCTCTGATGGGTTTTATCCTGCCTACGAAGGAGAGTCGAGCAACGTCTCGGGGGTGTCCTGGGGCGCGATCTTCGCAGGGGCTGCCGCTGCGGCGGCACTGTCGCTGATTCTCGTGCTGCTGGGCTTCGGTCTGGGCTTCTCCGCCGTTTCACCGTGGGCCGGGGAGGGCGTCAGCGCCAAGGGCCTGGGCATTTCCACCATTATCTGGCTGGCGGCCACGCAAATCATCGCTTCGGGGCTCGGCGGCTACATTGCTGGTCGCTTGCGAGTGAAGTGGGCCAACATGCACGGTGACGAGGTGTATTTCCGCGACACCGCCCATGGCTTCCTTTCCTGGTGTGTCGCGACGCTGGTCACCGCAACGCTGGTGGTCGGCTCGGTCAGCAGCATCGTCAGCGGTGGCGTGCAGGCCGGTGCGAGTGTTGTCGGCGGCGCTGCCGGTGCCATGACGCAAGCGGCCGGCACAGCGGCCGGCAAAACCGATAGTGACCAGTACGGCTACTTCGTCGACAGCCTGTTCCGCGACGATCGTCCCGCCGCCGTCAGCGATGACGCCGCCCGTGGCACCGTAACCCGGATCTTCGCCCAAAGCCTGGCCAACGGTCAGCTCAGCGCCGAAGACCGTACCTACCTCGCACAACTGGTCGCTCAGCGTACCAACCTGACCCAGGCCGACGCCGAACGTCGGGTCGATGAAATCTACGCCCGTACCCAGAAAGCCATCGCCGACGCCAAGCTGAAAGCGCAACAAGCCGCCGACACCGCCGCCAAAGTCGCTGCCTGGACCACGCTGTGGATGTTCATCGCACTGTTGGCCGGTGCGTTCTTCGCCAGCCTCTCGGCCACCTTCGGCGGTCGTCGCCGGGATGCGGTCGAGTACGTCGAAGTCGAAACCTACACCACGACCACGCTGCCGCCAGTCCGTTAATCAAGGAGAACCACCATGCGCTCACTACTGCTGTTTTTCCTCGGTGTTCCAATCCCGATCATCATCCTGATCGCCCTGTTCGTGCACTGATTCCTTGAGGCACATGCCTTGGCCGCTTCCACCTTCGGGTTGAAGCGGCTTTTTGCTTTCTGCGCGGGGCCGAAGGCGCAGAACCGACCAGTCATTTCCATGGCCTGGATCAATATTCGTCGGCGCAATATCCCCTACCGTGAAATTTCCAGGCCCTTGCCGCTGGATCGACTACATTGCTTGCGCGCACTTTGCTGCGCGAGCGGAACCAACCTGCCGGCCCGATAGAGAGATAACACCCGACGTGCCGGCGAGGTGTAGTGCAGCAAGGAGCTGTTTCAACCTCACCTGAACCTTTCACGGATGATCATTGCAATGCACTGCCTAGAAAGAACCTTCGATATCCAGCCTTTGGCGCAGGCGGATATGACTGTCCACATCAACGGCCAGCCGGTCACCGCCGCCATCGGCGAGACCGTGCTCAGCGTCATTCAGTCCCTCGGCGTGCGCCAGGTCGCGCGCAACGATCACAACCAGATCAGCGGTGCCTATTGCGGCATGGGCGTGTGCCAGTGCTGCCTGGTGAAAATCAACGGCCGGCACAAGCGCCGCGCCTGCCAGACCGTGGTGCGCGAGGGCATGTTGATCGAAACCCAGGTCAACCGTATTCACGGGCAGGAGGTGGTATGAGCCTGCATCCGGTGATCGTCGGCGGTGGCCCGGCGGGAATGGCCGCGGCCATCGAACTGGCCCTGCACGGGGTGCGCTGCACTTTGCTTGAAGAGGCTTCGCGCCTGGGTGGCGTGGTCTATCGCGGGCCGCTGCGGGACGGCGTGCAGCTGGATTACCTGGGGCCGCGCTATTCCGAGGCGTTGGGCAAACTGCACGGTGATTTTCAGGAGCAGTCCGGGCTGATCGACGTGCGCCTCAACCACCGCGTGGTCGGCGCCGAAGGCACGCGCTCGCTGGTGGTGCTGGACGGCGACGAGCGACTGCACGAAATCGAATACCCGCAGTTGCTGCTGGCCGCCGGTTGCCATGAACGCAGCGTGCCGTTTCCAGGCTGGACGCTGCCCGGCGTGATCATGCTCGGCGGCCTGCAATTGCAGATCAAAAGCGGCGTGGTCAAACCGCAGGGGCCGGTGGTGATCGCCGGTACCGGGCCGCTGTTGCCGCTGGTGGCGACTCAGTTGCATGCGTCGGGTGTGAGCGTGGCCGGGGTCTACGAGGCCTGCGCGTTCGGCAAGATCGCCAAGGAAAGTCTGGCACTGCTGAACAAGCCGCAACTGTTCCTCGATGGCTTGAGCATGCTCGCTTATCTGAAACTGCATGGCATCCCGATGAACTACGGCTGGGGCGTGGTCGAAGCGCACGGCGAAGGCGAACTGAAAAGCGTCAGCGTGGCGCCGTACTCGGCAACGTGGGAGCCGGACATGAGTCGCGTCGAACGCTTCGAGGCGAAGACACTCGCGGTCGGCTACGGCTTCATTCCGCGCACGCAACTGAGTCAGCAAATGGGCCTGGATCACGGCTTCAGCGACGACGGTTACCTGCGCGCCAACGCCAACATCTGGCAGCAAAGCAGCGAGCCCCACGTGCATCTGGCCGGTGACATGGGCGGGATTCGCGGCGGTGAAGCGGCGATGCTGGCCGGCAAGATCGCGGCGACCTCGATCCTGCTGCAACGCGGTGTGCTCGAAGAGGAACTGGCGCGCGTCCGTCGCGACCGTTATCTGGGCAAACTCAAAGCCATCGTGCGCTTCCGCGCGGCGGTGGATCGCTACACCGAACGCGGCGTCGGGCAGACCGCATTGCCGGCTGCCGACACGGTGATCTGCCGCTGCGAACACGCGACCCGCGCCGACATCGACCGCGCGCTGGAGCAGGGCGTGCAAGACATCGCCAGCCTGAAAATGCGCACCCGCGTAAGCATGGGCGACTGTCAGGGGCGGATGTGCGTCGGCTATTGCAGCGACCGCTTGCGTCAGTCCACCGGGCGCAAGGATGTCGGCTGGCTGCGGCCGCGCTTCCCCATCGATCCGATTCCTTTTTCCGCGTTCCAGTCCCTCGGCACGGAGGCCGTTTCCCATGAGTAAGTTCTATGACGTGGTCATCGCCGGCGGCGGTGTGATCGGCGCGTCCATCGCCTACCAATTGTCCAAGCGCAAAGGCCTCAAGGTTGCGCTGATCGACGCCAAGCGCCCGGGCAACGCGACCCGCGCTTCGGCCGGTGGTTTGTGGGCGATTGGCGAGTCGGTGGGATTGGGTTGCGGGGTGATTTTCTTCCGCATGATGTCGGCCAACCGCAAGCGCGAAACCCAGGGCGCGGCGGTGGCGGTTGACTCCAGCACACCGCACATCCTGCCGCCGTCGTTTTTCGATTTCGCCTTGCAGTCCAACGCGCTGTACCCGGCGCTGCACCGCGAGCTGCGTGACAATCACGGGATGGATTTCAAGTTCGAAAAGACCGGGCTCAAATTCGTGATCTATGACGATGAAGACCGGTTGTACGCCGAGCACATCGTCGGCTGCATTCCGCACCTGGCCGATCAGGTGCGCTGGCTGGATCAGGCGGCATTGCGCGAGTCAGAGCCGAGCGTCAGCCATGAAGCGCGCGGGGCGCTGGAGTTTCTCTGCGACCACCAGGTCAGCCCGTTCCGCCTGGCCGACGCCTACACCGAAGGTGCCCGGCAGAATGGCGTGGACATGTACGTCAACACCAACATAACCGGCGTGCTGCATCACGGCTCGCGGGTGACTGGCGTACAGACGGCCGAAGCCGGGGTGTTTCACTGCAAGACCCTGATCAACGCCGCTGGCGCTTGGGCGGCGGATTTGAGCGAGTGGGCCACGGGCATTCGCATTCCGGTGAAACCGGTGAAAGGCCAGATCCTGCTGACCGAGCGCCTGCCGAAAATCCTCAACGGTTGCCTGACCACCAGCGATTGCTACATGGCGCAGAAGGACAACGGCGAAATCCTGATCGGCAGCACCACCGAGGATAAGGGCTTCGACGTCACCACCACCTGGCCGGAAATCGCCGGGCTGGTGCAGGGCGCGGTGCGTTGTTTGCCGGAACTGGCGGACATCAACCTCAAACGCACCTGGGCCGGGTTGCGGCCGGGCTCGCCGGACGAATTGCCGATTCTCGGGCCGATGGCCGGGGTGGAGGGGTATCTCAACGCCTGCGGGCATTTCCGCACCGGGGTGCTGACGTCGGCGATCACCGGGGTGTTGCTGGACAAACTGGTCAACGATGAACCGCTGCCGCTGGACATCACGCCGTTTCTGGCGGACCGGTTTGAAGTGGCGCCGGCCAAAGAAGAGAGGGAGCTGGAGATAGCCTGAGCCTGCTGGCTGTGATCGTTCCCACGTCGAACCGTCCGCGTGGGAATGCAGCCCGGGACGCTCCGCGTCCCTTCCAGAGCTGGAACGCGGAGCGTCCCTTGAGGCATTCCCACGCAGAGCGTGGGAACGATCATCAACTCTGAAAACGTCAGGACTTGCCCGATTGCTCTTCCAGTTGATCCGACTCGAACAACCGGGCCAGTTCCGCCCGCGCTTCCTGCGCGGTCTGCAGCACTTTGGCCGCGTCGTCGTACACCGCGTGTTGAGCCTCGAGTACCTGTTCGTCATGGTGCTTGAAGCGCTTGATCCGCGCATCGGCCTGGGCCTGGGTCAAGCCAAGGCCAACCAGGGTGCGGCGGCTCATTTCCAGGCTTGAGTAATAGGTCTCCCGGATCGGATCGGCCCCGACATCCACCAGCCGATGCACATGCTGCCGGTTACGCGCCCGGGCGATGATCTTCATGTCTGGATAGAGCTTGCGCACGATCTCAGCGGTCTTGATGTTGGTTTCCGGATCATCCGTGGCAATCACGAAGTACTCCGCTTCACCGACCTTGGCCGCGCTGAGGATTTCCGGCCGCATCGGGTCACCGTAGAACACCGGCACACCACCAAAACTGCGCGACAGTTCGATGGTTTCCACCGAGGTGTCCAGCGCGACGAACTTGATGTTCTGCGCCCGCAGGATCCGCGCCACGATCTGACCCATCCGGCCCATGCCGGCAATCACCACCCGTGGGGTTTCGGTTTCGATCTGGCGGAATTTCTCGGGGACTTCCACCGGTTGCACTTTCGGGCTGACCAGCCGTGCGCAAATCAACAGCAACAGCGGCGTGACCGCCATCGACAGGGTGATGGTCAGCACCAGCAGATCGTACAGTTGCGGTTCGAACAGCCCCTGATCGAGACCGATCTTGAACACCACAAACGCAAACTCACCGCCTGCCGCCAGCACGATGCCGAGGCGAATTGCGCTGACCTTGTTCAATCCACCCGCCAGACGCCCGACCACAAACAGCAGCGGCAACTTCAGGGCGATCAGCAGCAGCGTCAGCCCAAGCACCGTGATCGGCGCGCTGAGCAGCAGACTGAGGTTGGCGCCCATGCCGACGCTGATGAAAAACAACCCGAGCAGCAGGCCCTTGAACGGCTCGATCTGCGCTTCCAGCTCATGGCGATATTCCGAATCCGCCAACAGCAACCCGGCAAGAAACGCGCCCAACGCCATCGACACACCAACCATGTCCATCAGCCACGCGGTGCCGATCACCACCAGCAACGCGGTGGCGGTGGAGACTTCCGGCAGACCGGTTTTCGCCACGATGCGGAACACCGGACGCAGCAGATAACGTCCGCCGATCACCACCACGGCAATACCGCCAAGCACCTGCAAACTGTGGCGCACGTCGTCGGCGGTGCTGGTGTGGTGATCGACCCCCGCGAGCATCGGCACCAGCGCGATCAGCGGGATCGCGGCGATGTCCTGGAACAGCAGAATCGCAAACGCCAGCCGACCGTGGGGGCTGGTCAGTTCCTTTCGCTCAGCGAGGCTTTGCAACCCGAACGCGGTGGACGACAGCGCCAGACCCAGGCCCAAGACAATCGCGCTGTTCAACGGCTGACCGAACACCGACAACGCCAGCACCCCGATCACCGAGCCGGTCAGCAGCACCTGCGCCAGACCCACGCCGAATACCGATTTGCGCATCACCCATAAACGTCGCGGCGACAACTCCAGACCGATGATGAACAACAGCAACACCACGCCCAGTTCCGAGATATGGCTGACGCTTTGCGGATTGCCGATCAGGCCCAGCACCGACGGGCCGATGATCACCCCGGCGAACAGATAACCGAGCACCGCGCCCAGTTGCAGACGCTTGGCCAGGGGAACGGTGAGCACGGCGGCGAAGAGAAAGACGACGGCGGCTTGTAACAGATTGCCTTCATGGGGCATGAGCGGAACTCCAGTAACGCGGTACGGCGGGGGGCGACAAGGATAAAGGTTGCAACGATTCAAGATCCACCGCAGATCCTGATGGGGGAGCGGGCTTGCTCGCGAAGGCGGTGTGTCATTCCGCAGATCAGTTGCCTGACACGGCCTCTTCGCGAGCAAGCCCGCTCCCACAAGGGAGACCGAGATGATCCCAGACTATGGGAACACTCCAGGGCAGCACATGCTTGAGCAGATGTGCTTCTGTAATAATTTGCATCAATTGGTTACATTTATAACCTCAACGAATCAATTCTTTCGAGTCTTTCATGGCCATCAACTTCGACCTCAACGACCTGCAAGCCTTTCGTGCCGTGGTCGAGCAGGGCAGTTTCCGCAAGGCTGCCGACACCGTGCGCCTGTCGCAACCGGCCCTGAGCCGGCGCATCGAAAAGCTCGAAGACGCCCTCGGCGTGAAGCTGTTCGAGCGCACCACACGCAAGGTCAGCCTGACTCAGGCCGGACGCGGTTTCATGCCCAGCGTCGAACGCTTGCTCGACGATCTGGACGTCGCGTTGCTCGGCATCAGTGAAGTCGCCTCGAATCGGCAGGGCCACGTAACCGTCGCTTGCGTGCCGTCGGCGGCGTACTACTTCATGCCGAGCGTGGTCGCCCGTTATCACCAGCAGTTTCCGCGAATCAAAGTCAAAGTCCTCGATTCCAGCGCCCACGACGTGCTGAGCGCGGTGGTCAATGGCGAGGCGGATTTCGGTCTGAGCTTCATGGGCACCCAGGAGGCGGGCGTGGATTTCGAGCCGCTGGTACAGGAAAGCTATGTGGTTGCCTGTCGCCGCGATCATCCGCTGGCCGGGCGCAGCAGCGTGACCTGGGACGAGTTCTACCGGCAGGATTACATCTCGCTCGACAAGACCTCGGGCAACCGTTTTCTGCTGGATCAGGCGCTGGCCAAAGTGGTGCCGCAGCGCCCGAGCATCTGCGATACGAGGCATGTGACGACCATGATCGGTCTGGTGGAAGCGGGATTGGGTGTGGCGGCGGTGCCGCTGATGGCGATGCCGGCGGCGGATCATCCGATCCTGACGCGGGTGCCGCTGACCGATCCGCAAGTGATGCGCAGTGTCGGCATCATCAAACGCCGGGGTCGAACGCTGACCCCGGCGGCATTGGAACTGGAGCGGCTGGTGGTGGAAATGAAAGTCCAGCCGCCGACGGTCAGCGCTTGACCGAATCCAGACCGGTGGCCTGCACGTCAGGCTGGGCGGCGGGTGCGGCCAGATAAGCGAGCAACGCCTTGGCTTCCTGCGGATGCTGCGCACCTACCGGAATCCCTGCTGCAAATCGTGTTACCGACTGCACCGATTCAGGAATCTTCGCCACAAAACTCACCCCCGGCACCGGCAGCAATTCGCTGACCTGCTGGAAGCCCAGTTGATAGTCGCCAGTGGCGACCACCGAGCCCACCGGGATTTTCGGGATCATCTTCGCCTTCGGTTTCAGCTGATCTTCAATGCCGAGTTTCTTGAACAACTGCTGCTCGATGTACACGCCGCTGGCGCTGTCGGAGTAGGCCACCGATTTTGCATCCAGCAGGGTCTTCTTCAGGGCGTCGACGTTGCTGATGTCCGGTTTCGGCGCGCCTTCGCGCACCACCAGGCCGATCCGCGAATCCGCCAGCTCCACACGCGAAGCCGGGTCGACCTTGCCTTGCTTGATCAGATCATCGAGGGCGTAGCCGACCATGATCACCACGTCGGCCTTTTCACCACGGGCGAGGCGATTGGGGATTGCCTCCGGCGCCTTGCCCATCGACGGGCCGAGTTGGGTGTCCAGCGTGTTGCCGGTGGCGGCGGCGAATTTCGGCCCGAGGATCTTGTAGGCGGCGGTGAAACCGCCGGAAGTCATGACCCGCAGTTCTTCGGCCTGGGCCGCAACGTTGAACGCAAGACCGGCGAGCAGGGCGGTAACGGTAAACAGTTTTTTCATGGTGATGTTCTCAGGCAGTAACAGGTTGCAGACGACCGCCGGCCCGGCGATACAGATAAAGCGTCGCGCACAATGCGCAGAGCGCGCCGATGCTCATCCAGTAACCCGGTGCGGCTTTGTCGCCGGTGTACTGGATCAGGAAGGTCGACATCGCTGGAGTGAATCCGCCGAACACGGCAGTGGCGAGGCTGTAAGCCAGGGAGAAACCGGCCACCCGCACTTCCACCGGCATGATTTCGGTCAGCGCCGGAATCATTGCGCCGTTGTACAGGCCGTAGATAAACGACAGCCACAACAGCGACAGCAGCATGTGGCTGAAGCTCGGCGCCTGCACCAGATACGACAGCGCCGGATAAGTGGTGGCCAGCGCCAGCAGCGCCATGGCGATCAGCACCGGACGGCGGCCGACGCGATCGGACAACGCGCCGCCAATCGGCAGCCAGAAGAAGTTGGAAACACCCACCAGCAGCGTCACCAGCAACGCATCCGATGTGCTCAGGTGCAGCACGGTTTTACCGAAGGTCGGTGCGTACACGGTGATCAAGTAGAACGCGGTGGTGGTCAAGGCAACCATCAACATCCCGCCCAGCACCACGCCCCAGTTCTGGCCGAGGGTGCGGAACACTTCCTTCATGCTCGGACGGTGTTTACGGGCGGCGAACTCCTCGGTTTCCGCTAGATTGCGTCGCAGAAAGAAGATGAACGGCACGATCATGCAGCCGACGAAAAACGGAATACGCCAGCCCCAATCGGCGACCGCTTCCGGCGCCATCCATTGGTTCAAGCCGTAACCGAGCGCGGCGGCGACGACGATGGCCACCTGCTGACTGGCCGACTGCCAGGCGGTGAAAAAGCCTTTGCGACCGGGCGTGGCGATTTCGGAGAGATACACCGAAACCCCGCCCAGTTCCGCACCGGCGGAGAAGCCTTGCAACAGCCTTCCGATCAACACCAGCGCCGGGGCGAACAGACCGATGGTTTCGTATCCGGGCACCAGCACAATCAAGATCGTGCCGCTGGCCATGATCGACAGGGTGACGATCAGACCTTTGCGCCGACCGACGTCATCGATGTACGCGCCGAGCACGATGGCCCCCAGCGGACGCATCAAAAAGCCTGCGCCGAACACTGCGAAAGTCATCATCAGGGACGCGAACTCACTGCTCGCCGGAAAGAACACCGCCGCGATCTGCGTGGCGTAGAAACCGAACAGAAAGAAGTCGAACTGTTCGAGGAAGTTACCCGAGGTCACCCGGAAAATGGCGCCGGCCCGCGAGCCGCCGTGTGGGATTGAGGCTGTCATAGAAAAGTACTCCACCGCTTTTATGACGTGCGCGACGGGGAGGCGGCGCACGGTTCTTATTGGGGCGGATAGTGGCGCGCAGGGATCGATTTGTTAATTGCATTGTTGGCATGGATTGATGCGCTATGCAGATCAATGGCGTGCTATGGCAGCTGTTTTGGCGTCGCTGCCTGTACGGTTCTGGCTACCATCGAGTCTTGCGCTGGTGCGGCGATGTTCACAAAAGTCCCGTCCCAGTCAGGGTCTATCCTGCGAATGCGTTCACGCAGATCCGGATGGCCCGAGAGCAGAAGAGAGCTGGAAGTGTCAGGGCCGAAAAACAGGTGGCTGAACTCGGCGGTACGGGCGGCCTTGAGGGTCGAGCCCATTTTGTATCCGCCGATTTTCTTCAGTGCCCCGGCAATACTGTCGGGGTTGCGGGTGTATTGCACGGCGGTCGCATCGGCCAGGAATTCGCGTTGCCGGCTGACTGCAGCCTTGATCAGGTTGCCGAAGAACGTCCCGGAGAATCCGACAATGCACAGCGCAGTGCCAAACATGCTGACCAGAATGGTCGGTTGCTTACGATTGGCAGATGAATGTGGTGTGTCCTCAAGACCGCGCAAGAGATGGTTTCCGGCCAACCCGATCACCATGATCCCGTGAACGATCGCGACCAGTTGGGTGTTCAGGCGCATGTCGCCGTTATAGATGTGGCTGAATTCGTGGGCGATCACGCCTTGCAGTTCATCGCGTGACAACAGGCTTATCGCACCTTGAGTGACGCCGATCACTGCATCCTGAGGGGTGAAACCGGCGGCAAATGCATTGATGCCCTGATCCGGCAAGAGATACACGCAAGGAACGGCGGTGCCAGAGGCCAAGGCCATTTCCTCCACTACGTTGACCAGGCGGCGCTCTTCCAGAGTTCGCGCGTCATGGTTGATCAGACGACCACCCAAACGGCGCGCGACCACTTTTCCGCCCCCTGTCAATTCGACGTATTTGAACAGTCCGCCGAGCAACACAACACCCGTTACCAGCGCTGCAATGATCGCGAAAAACTGCCAGTTTTCCGCCAGATCCTCGAGCGTTTTGCCGTACGAGATCGGCAGAATCAGGAGCATGAAGGACACAAGAATCAAGCCGAGTACGGCGAGAAACATCAGGATCACGAGCTGCACCGAGCGACGTTTGGCCCGGCACTGTTGTTCAAAGAAATTCATCTAGCCATCCGTGGACGTGGAGTCTGAATCAATCCGCCGTTGCCGCCATCTGATCAGGCACCGGTTTGCCCGCTGCGGCAGCCGTCGTAAAACTCCCGTCCCACTGCGGATCGATCCGACGAATCCGCACGCTCAGATCAGGGTGGGTCGCAAACATCCGGCTCAGCCAACCTGATCCGCCTGTGCTGAAGAACAAATGACTGAATTCGGCGGCACGGGGGGAGTTGATGACGGAACCTTGTTTATGGGCTCCGATTTTTTTCAGGGCACCGACAATGCTTTGCGGATTGCGCGTGTATTGCACCGCGCTGGCATCGGCGAGGAATTCACGCTGGCGACTGACAGCCGCCTTGATCAAATTGCCATAGAGATTTCCGATAAATCCGGCCACGCACAGTGCGAAACCGAGCGCAAAAACCACCAGCATCAACCGCACGTCGCGTTTGTCGCGTTTGAGCAGGCTGGCCAGTATGTAAGTGCCAGCCAGCCCCAACACCAACAGGCCGTGCACCACTGCCACCAGTTGCGTGTTGAGGCGCATGTCACCGTTGAAAATGTGGCTGAATTCGTGGGCGATCACCCCTTGCAGTTCTTCCCGGGTCAGCAGCGCCACCGCGCCACGGGTCACACCAATGGCCGCGTCCTCCGGTGTAAATCCGGCCGCGAAGGCGTTGATGCTTTCGTCGGGTAACAGATACACCGCCGGCATGCAGGTGCCGGAGGCAATCGCCATTTCTTCGACGACGTTCATCAACCGCTGCTCGTCCTGGGTACGCACATTGCCATTGAGCAGGCGGCCACCCAGTTTCTCCGCGACGACCTTGCCGCCTGCCCGCAGTTGCCGATATTTTAGCAGACCGCCAATCACCACGATGCTGCTGATGAACGATGCGATAACGGCCATTGCCAGAAACGCATCCGCCAGCGTGCCAGTCCCGCTCAGGTAATCCTCGAAACCATTGAAGACGAAGGGCAGGCTGGTCATCCCGATCAGCATGACAATCGCCAGAATCATCATGCACACCAGCCGTTGCGTCTGGTTTCGGGCCTGGGTTTGTCGTTCGAAAAAGTTCATCGAGCCATCCATGGAGAGAAGAAGTCAGAAAGAAACGTTGGGCGCGGTCTTGATGGCCAGCGTATCGGCAAACTTCAACGAAACCGCATCCTCGCGATGGCCAAAACTGGCCGCCAGCAGCACCGCCGGAAAGCTCTGCTTGAGCGTGTTGTAGGCCATCACCGCATCGTTGAACGCCTGCCGCGCGAAACTCACCTTGTTTTCGGTGCTGCTCAGCTCTTCGCTCAGTTGTTGCATGTTCTGCGAGGCCTTGAGTTCCGGATAAGCCTCCAGCGTCAGGTTCAAGCGACCCACCGCGCTGCTGAGTGCGCTGTCCGCCCGCCCCAATTGCGCGATGTTCTGGGCGCTGCCCGGTTTCGCCTGTGCAGCCTCAAATCCGGCCACGGCGGCATTGCGTGCGGCGATCACCGCTTCAAGGGTTTCGCGCTCATGGGCCAGATAACCCTTGGCAATGCTGACCAGATTGGGGATCAGGTCATAGCGGCGTTTGAGCTGCACTTCGACCTGGGCAAATGCGTTCTTGATCTCGTTGCGCCGGGCAACAAGCTTGTTGAAAAGATTGACAGCGTAGAGCCCCAGCAGCGCAAGCAATACCAGATTGACGATGAGGTAGATCTTCACGGTGATGTCCTTATTCACTCGGCAGGGGCGCGCGATCTTATCGCAAATGGATGCCGTTGACTGTATTCGCCCGGTGGCGGACGAGCCCGGATCGCGTTCCGGGGCGCGACTACAATCTCCGGTTCAGCTTCATCAAAAAACAAGGAATGATTCCAGAGCCGCGCAGTCGGAGTTCAGGTATCACATATCTCAGGAGGTTCACCGATGAACAACAAGACCCTAATCGCCAGCCTGGCCCTCGTCGCCGGCATCGCCGGGATCAGCCCTCTCGTTCAAGCGGCGCAAACCTCGAACGACACCGTCGAACAATCACCGACCGGCAACCGCGAACTGAACGTCAACGACCGCGCCCCGGATATCTACCAGCGCAGCGAAAAAGCCATCAAAAACTGGAAACAGAAAGGCCTCAAGCAGCCGGAACCGCAGGCGCAGTGGGTGCAGATCAATGACAAGTACGTGATGGTGATGATTACCAACGGGACGATTGTGGCGATTCAGCCGGTGGAGCGTTAGCTTGTACCTTCAGGTGCGTATTACTGAACACCGAAATTTTGCCGACTTCTTCATAGGAGGAAGGAGTCGTTTGGAGTAAGCGCGAAAGATAGAGTTGGCGATGATGTACGGGATAGTGGCAAAATGACTCCTTATCAATTTCTTGTGCATTGTCATGACCATCAATTTTGGATTTTCAGTAAAAAACTATAAGTGTTTCAAAGCGCGTGGAGCAAGTTTCTATACGATCAAATATATTAATTTGCTTGTGGGTAAAAATAATGTTGGAAAATCTACCTTTCTTGAAATTCTAGATGCGCTTTGTAATCCCGCTGGTTTGGAAAATACTCCATTTTCGGAAGTCGAGCTGCATGAAATGATTGATGATGAGGTTTTGGGAGATGCCGAACTCGATGAGCCTCATTTTGTGCTATTTGATGATGATTTTGACGACCCTTCAACAGAACCAGTACCAGCACCAGCACCAGCACCAAACGATCATGAGCACCTTCGAGGTGCTATAGCGACTTACTTGGAGTCTGCAACTCAGATTAGATACGTCGGCATCAATTGCAATGTTTCTGAAAGTGAAGAGAGTGGTCTTCGGGAAAGATACTCTAATAATATGTTTCGAAATAAAATTGATGGGGGCTATATTGAGACTGATCAAATATTGTTCAAGACGCACGTGAGGCTTCGTGCCGATCGAGATATTGTTCCTGAGTATGGCGAAGAGAATCCAGAGTTTACAAGTAATGGGGTGGGGGCTACGCAGATAGTGCATGCGTTATCTCACTTTTCAGGGCATGACAGAGATATAATTACAAAAAAATTGCTGGTGGCTTTGAATTCCATATTTGGTCCGGATACTCATTTTGTCGAAATAACGACCAAGTACCACAAAGGCAAGGATGTCTGGGAAATTTATCTTTCTGAACAGGACGCAAAGCTTTACCCGCTTTCTCAATCGGGTAGCGGATTGAAAACTATAATTCTGGTGTTGTTGAATCTTTTGGTTCGGCCCGAATTTGAAAAGCTTCCTGTGAGTAATTACATATTTTCATTTGAGGAACTGGAGAATAATCTGCATCCAAGTCTTCAGCGTAAACTCTTTCAGTATCTTGAGGATTTTGCAAAAAAAAATGAATGTCATATGTTTATCACGACGCATTCCAATATTGCTATTGATGCTTTTAGTCAGTCTCCGGATGCGCAAATAAATCATATACAGAAAGAAGGTGATGAGGTTGTAGGTGCTTTGATAAATAGTAATTTGCACAGTTATGGTGTGCTTGAAGATCTTGGGCATAAGGCTAGCGATCTTTTGCAGGCGAATGGACTTATATGGGTAGAGGGGCCGTCGGATCGAATATATATCAAAAAATTTATAGAGATCTGGGGAGATGGTGAACTCAAGGAAGGTGTGCATTTCCAATTTGCATTATTTGGCGGTAGTCTGCTCGCGCATATGGATATGTCGATGCCACAGCATGAAGTCAGTGACGCCTTAAGTGTTTTAAGAATAAACAGAAATGCGGTGCTAGTCTGCGATGGTGATTGTCTTTTTGAAGGTGCACCATTGAAGAAGCGAGTCGTCAGGGCAAAAGCTGCTCTAGAGGCCTCAGGTGGTTATGCTTGGGTGACAGAATGCAAGGAAATAGAGAATCTTATTCCGAAAGAAGCATTTCAGTCTGTTAATTCATTAGAGGGGATTGATGATATATTGCCCCATGAAAAAATTAATGATTATTTGACAAGGCATGACGCTACGAGAGCTGCAAACTATACAGATAAGGTGGTGAAGTCCGGTTTGTACGCAAGTTTTTTTACACGTGAAAATTTGACCTTTCGTCCTGAGATTGATGAGCATATGACAAAAATATGCGCTCGAATTCGTCAGTGGAATTTTATGTAGCTATCGATTGGGCTTTGACTACACCGATTGATGTTTTGGCATTTCCATTCCCAACCGATACTGATTGTTCCCACTGCGTTTGGCCTCATACATCGCCAGATCCGCAATGTGCAGCAAGCGGTCCATGGTCGGTGCGTGGTCGGGGAAGACGGCGACGCCGAGGCTGGTGCCGATGTGGCGTTGGTCGTTGCCGATGGGGATTGGCGGGGACAGTTCGATGAAGATTTTCTGGCAGATGCTGCGAGCTTCGTCCTGCAGGTTCAGGCCGGGGGCGAGGCCTTGCAGAATGACCACGAATTCGTCGCCGCCGATCCGCGCAACGGTGTCACTGACCCGCAGGATGCGTTTCAGGCGCGCAGCGGTGGTGATAAGAACGCGGTCGCCGGCGGCGTGACCGTAGCGGTCGTTGATCCCCTTGAAGCCGTTGAGATCGATGAACACCAGTGCCACCCGCGTTTCGGTCATGCGGGCATGTTCGAGTGCTTCCGATAGCCGTTCTTCCAGCACCAGGCGGTTGGGCAGGCCGGTCAACGGGTCGAAATGAGCGAGGTGCTTGAGGTAGCTGGCCGAGGCCTTTTCTTCGGTGATGTCGCGCACCACGCCCATCATCTTGATCACCGCGTCGTGATCGTTGCGCACCACATTGCCGGTTTCCCGCAGCCAGCGGATTGTGCCGTCGGGCCAGACCACGCGGTATTCCTCATCGTGGTTTTCGCCAGTCTCCAGGCATCGCAATTCCCCCGCGCGCACCCTGGCGCGGTCATCGGGGTGTACGCAGGAACAGAACAGCGCGTAGGAGGGTGTCACTTCGCCGATCTTGAAGCCGAACATGCCGAATATTGCGTCGGACCAATAGAGTCGATCCGTGTTGACTTCCCAATCCCAAGTGCCGATCCGCGCAAAATACTGGCTGCGCTTGAAGCGGTCGGCGTCGCCATCCTGACGGATGTTCTGGCCCTCGGCGGCGCGGGTGAGCAGTTCGCGATACTCGGCGAGTTGCTGACGAAGCTCGCGCACTCGGCGGATCAGAACGGCGATCACGACCAACAGCACAACGACAATGGCGAAGCTGATCCAGAGTTGAGTCATTCAAGCGTCGCTGTCATGGCGTATCGATCAGGATTGGTAGCGGGTGGCCATCATCCATCACGGCCGACGTAGGGTCAAACGGTTGCCAATGGCCGGTATTTCTGGGAAAACGGCGGCCAGCGGAACAATAGAGCGAATGTTATGAATGATGAACTGCAGATAATCGATCTTCAGCCCGGCGACGGAAAAGCCGCCGTCAAAGGCGCGTTGATCACCACCCAATACACCGGTTGGCTGGAAGACGGCACCGAATTCGATTCGTCCTGGAGCCGGGGCAAGCCGTTTCAGTGCGTGATCGGCACGGGCCGGGTCATCAAGGGTTGGGATCAAGGGATCATGGGCATGCAGGTGGGTGGCAAGCGCAAGCTGCTGGTGCCTGCGAATCTGGGTTACGGCGAGCGGACGATGGGCAAGATTCCGCCGAATTCGAATCTGGTGTTCGAGATTGAGTTGCTTGAGGTTTTGACGCGGGAGGATTGAATCCGGCGTGCAGAATTGATGATCGTATTCAGGGATTAGCACATGGACGTGTGGCACATGATTTCTCAGATTGCCGAGTGGTTGGGCGAGAAACACTCGTCGCACGGGCGCTGGTCTTACGGGTATATGGCTGTGCTCAACGCTGCTGTGGGGGTTGGCACTTGGGTTGTGGCCAGGGAACTGATGGCAAAGCGCAAAGTGCTCAAGGATCGTGTGACGACGACGCTTGCGTCTGGAAGCCTTACAGCGACTTCCTTCGCAGAAGAAGACGGGCAACAGGTCAGATTCACCGGCGTTCTGCTGGAGGAAGAGGGGATTTATACCGTGACCCTGACTCGACAAGATGTTCAAGGCTCCGTTGTTTCTTCGAGCGACGGACTGCACTCGCTGGAGGAGGTCGAGGCTTACTTGAGGGGGCATACGCCTTTCATTCTGTCTGACTTTCGGCGGTGATTGCGTCTGCACACAAAACCCGTTGTGATGAGGGAAAACCCTGATCACAACGTCCTGCAAGGGCTTTAAATCAGGTAAATGCCTCAATATCGTCAAGCGTGTCTGCGATCACGCCTTCCAGCGAGGGGAATCTTGTCTTTACCTCCTCCAGCGCTGCAAAGGCAATGTCTTTGTCCAGCTCGCAGTGTCTTCGAGCAACGTGGCCGAGAGCGGTAATGGCAGAGGTGAGAACCGACTCATTGCTGCTGGCGAAATACTTCAGGCAGGTTTGCTGAGCCCAGATTCTGTCTGATTCGTTCAAGCCAATAGAAATCAATCCAGCGACAACATTCCTTTCCACGCCGCTTTTAAGAATCCTCACTGCTTCATCGTGGTTCACTGTTGGTTATTGATAGAAAAGACTCAACTATTCCCGAACCCCGATAAAAAGATCTAGTTCAGTTGGTAGGTGTTCATTAAGGACTGACGCAATTTGCCGGACCTGACCGTCATTCAGTAACCATTCTCCGGCCTCGCTTTCTTCCAGGCTTTCCCAACCCAGCAACGCTAAAACCGCAGCTTCTGCCTCAGGCTTCACCGTCAGTTCAAACTTCAAAGAGTCGTCCTCTTCATCACCTTTCAAAAAGCCACTTATCCATAAAAACATTAAAAGCCTCCTGTATTACTTCGGGGTAGATCTCTCGGGATCTGCGGGATCTATTTGTTCACCGGTTTCGTGGTTGAATTCACCAAGGTGTTTGCCTTGTTTGTTGTAAAGCTCAATAGCGCCAGTCTTGCTATCCCATTCATATATTCGCCCCTTCCGGTCCTTCCAGCGGCTTCGCTTGCCTCCTCCACCCTGAACGCTGCTTTTTGATTTGACTGGTTGGGCATCCGGGAATGCGGGCAGTGTGCGCGGGGGCCTGTGGTATTTGATATCACCGCCCAGTGCTGGCCTGGAGAGCACAACATACAGAGGCTGCACCCCGGAGTCAGCCGGAAACACAAGGATGAAATCCTCGTACTCCGGCGGATAGATCGGGTTGACGATGATTTTGTCTGCTTGCTCAGTCGGCGGATAAATCCAGATAGTCGGTGTTTGCGGGGCACTTTCCAGCGGCGGGATGACCGAAGTGCTGGATGGGTCGACGGCTGGCGTCCAGGTCAATGTGATGCCATTGCCAAAGTCAGCCACTTGTCGAGAGCCTTGAGCAACGAATTGCACGACCGGAATCATTTCCCAGTCAGGGCGCTTCTGAGTGTTGTACCCGTACCCTTTGAGACGGCCATCGGCCTGTTGCTCTACGTGCAGCCGGATACGTGTTCGGCCCTCCTTCAGTGATCTGAGCTGTTCTTCGGTATAGAGCGAACTGTCCCCCAGATTCGATGGCCACAGAAGTGCAACCATTCCCGCCAATGCACCTCCTGCAACGCCGCCCGTGACTGCACCAACACTGAAAGTGGAGCTTGCGCCGGCGCCAGCAAAAGCGGGACTGCCCAACACAAGCGTGCCCAGTGCGGACGGCAAATTGGCACCGCTGATTTTTTTGAGGGGAATGTTTCCCGACGCATCTCTTTCGCGCCCCCCAAGCAGTGAGAACGCTCCAAAGTCGGCAAGCCTTTCGACAGGAATAAACCCTGCCGGGCTTTCATGGTTGATGACGCCATCGGGGAGGTTGCAGCTTTTGGCGAATACACAACCTACGGCGCTGAGTTGACTCTGTCGTGGCGTCTGCCGAACAAAACGATCTTCATAGGCTTGTTGTCTGGCCAGCATATCGTCGTATTTCTTTTGTCTGGCATCCTGCGCAGCAAGTTCGGTAGCAGTCATGAAGCGGGTAGTGATGTGGTGCCCGTCACCTGACGGCGGATTTTGAATCCGGGGGAGGAGTGTTTTTCGAGGCATGAGCGTCCTTGTTTCATCTTTTCAAAGCGTGGAGGACGCTATCTGAATGAGAGTTTGAAAGATGTAGGACGCTTCTGAAGCTCAGATGGTTGTTACAAAAAAGCACTCTCGATAATGCCCATGGGACACCAGTCTTGTGATTGTAAAAGCCAAACCCGCTGCCTCCTTTTACGGAGCCAGCGGGTTTTTTCTTGCCTTTTACCTGAGGCGTTACGCAGCTATAGCCATCTCATCCAGCGTCGCGGCAACCGTGCTGGTCAGGCTCGGAAATCTGCGTTTGACGCTGTGGAGTGCCGGCATGACGCGGTTCCGGTCCAGTTTGCCGTGATCGCGGGCGAGTTGGACAAGGGCCTCGAGGGCGGCGGTGACGATGGATTTTCTTTCGCTTTCGAGCAGGAGCAGACAGGCCTTTTCGGCCCATTGGCTGTCTTTCTCGTTGAGGCCGATGGAGATCAGGGCGGCGACGACGTGTGCATCGGATTTGCTTTCCATGAGGTGTTCCTCAGGTCGTGGCATCGAGAGTGTCCAGCGCCCGGTTCACGGCGAGCTCGCCACACATCACCACTTGGGCGATGCCCAGCACGGTGCTGCGGTAGGGCGGGTCCAGCAGCGCGGCGAAGTCGCTGAGCATCACGCTGGCCGAAGCCATCGACTCGCAGGCGTGGGCCAGCAGGGCATGCTGATCGATGTGGGGGGCGATGAGGAACATGCGGCCGGGGCAGTGCTGTTTCGGGGCGGTGGGTTTCAGGTAATGGTCGAGGGCGCGCTCGGCGGCTTCGTGGAGTTTTTTTGAATCGGTTGTGGAGTAGGGAGAGGTTGGGTCGGATTCGGACTGGATGTCTGTTTCCGGAGGATTGGGTGTTGGCTTGATCATTTGCTTAGAACCTTTCAATTGAGGCTTACACCGTCATTTGCGACTAAACAAATTGGGTGGCAGCTATGCGCAGGTTAGTCGACCGGTGGTTCTAAGCTTTCCCGGCGCACCCGAAGGTGCCCTGCGCACAGCTACCATTAAGTACAGGCGTAGAAATGCCTGACAGAAATGACTCTATGCAGCTTAAAACCCACCGAGCGACTAAACCCGTTCACTGACCATTCAGTGATGCGAATCAAGTTACGGGCAGGCTCCAAACCGCACAAGCCGGCGGATTCTGGCGTAGTTGTAGGCAAAGGCGCAAGGCAATGTAGCCTCCCGGATGGGGGCAAAATGATGCGTCATTTTTCAGTCCGCCATCGCGAGCAAGCTCGCTCCCACAGGGTTCTGTGTCGGCTTATCAGGTGTGCCGGCTCGCGCATTTCTGCTTTGTGATACTGGATATTTAATAAGCCACTTCGAGCTTGATTTATATCGGTTTCGATATAGCCTGCATGGCACATCCAGCACAAGGAATCAGGCTAAACCATGACGGATCATCAAAATCCACCCCAGCGTTTCTCAAGCGTCTGGGATGCACTGGAAGACACGCCGCAGGAAGCGGCCAACATGCGCCTGCGGGCCAAGCTGATGCGCACGTTGTGCGAAACGATTCGTGCCTGGGAGCTTCCGCAGAAGGAGGCGGCCAAGCGTCTAGGCATCACCCAGCCGCGCCTCAACGACGTACTCAACGGCAAAATCGACAAGTTCTCTCTGGATGCGCTGGTCAACCTGTCGGCTGCAGCGCAACTGGACGTAGACCTCTGCTTCTCGTCGTCCTCGCCACTGCAATGGGCCTGACAGACGAGGGTTCTCAACGATCCTGCCTCTGAAACACCTTCCAGAGGCGGTTGCCGACTGACGCTCCGCCTCAATCCTTTCACGTCAAAAATTCAAGCTGCGACGGATGGTCGAAAACAGGCCTTGCCCCTCTCGATCGGAACAGCGACTATGCTCGCCATATAGGGGTAGGAGGTATAGGTATGTCGCACACGCACGAACACAAAGGCGAATTGCTCAACCGGGTCCGGCGTATTGCCGGGCAGGTTCAGGCGGTTGAACGGGCGCTGGAGTCCGAGGCCGATTGTGCCAAGACGTTGCACCTGATGGCGGCGATTCGCGGCGCGGTCAATGGCTTGATGGAGCAGTTCATCGAGGCCCACGCCCGCGAGCATGTCGCCCGTCCCGACCTTAGCGACGAAGCCCGCGCCCAGGGCGTGGAAGAGTTGCTGCTGGCCATCCGCCGATATTCCAAGTGAGCGCCGACATCATGACCCTCAAGGTTGATGACTTTTCCCACAACCACCAGTTTCTCGGTGCTTCGCACGATGAAAACGCCCGCCGCACCCTGTGGGTGGTGGTGCTGACTTTCGTGATGATGATCGGCGAAATTGCCGCCGGTTATCTCACCGGTTCCATGGCATTGCTGGCCGACGGTTTCCACATGGCGACCCACGCCGGCGCCTTGGGCATCGCGGCGGCGGCCTATGGTTTTGCCCGGCGTAACGCCAACAACCGACGCTACAGTTTCGGCACCGGCAAGGTCGGCGATCTGGCGGGTTTTGCCTCGGCGATGGTGTTGGGGCTGGTGTCGCTGGGGATTGCCGGGGAATCGGTTTTCCGTCTGTTCCAGCCAACCAGTGTGGCGTTCGGCGAAGCAACCTTGATTGCCGTGGTCGGCCTGGGCGTCAACCTGCTCAGCGCTTTTCTGCTGGCCGGTCACCACAGCCATCACGACCACGGCCATAGTCACGACCACAGCCACGATCATGGCCATCACCACCATCACGACAACAACCTGCGTTCAGCCTACGTGCACGTATTGGCGGACGCGTTGACGTCGGTGCTGGCGATTGCCGCGCTGCTGGCCGGGCGCTATCTGGGCTGGGTGTGGATGGACCCGGTGATGGGCATCGTCGGTTCCATCGTCATCGCCAAATGGGCCTGGAACCTGATGCGCGACAGCGCCGCCGTGTTGCTCGACACCACCGATGAACCCGTGGCCGAGGAGATCCGCGAACTGCTGGAAACCTCCGATGATGTGCGCATCAGCGATTTGCACGTCTGGCAGGTCGGCCCGCAGGCGCGGGCGGCGATTGTCAGTGTGGTCGCGGTGGCGGGCGTGACTGCCGACGCGATCCGTGAGCGCTTGGCGCCGGTGCATGAACTTTCGCACCTGACCATCGAATTGCGCAACGCTTAAGGCTGCACCTCGCTGAACATCGGAATTCTCCCATTCAGCGAAGGCCGGTAGTGCCATGCGAATCGCCCCGGATCGATGTCGCGGGCGAGGATTTCAGTGAGTGTGGCGCTGGCGATCGTCATTGCCAGCATCTGTCCGGGACATTGATGCCGACCGCTGCCGAACGTGAAGCTGCGGCGATTCGGGCGATCCGGCATAAAGCGATCCGGGTTTTCATTGAGTGCCGGATCGCGATTGGCCGAGGCCAGCAGCACCAGAATCACGTCACCTGCTTCCAGCCGCACGCCGTCGATTTCACAGCTGTTCGCCACAAATCGACGGGTGTTCTGTACCGAAGGATCGAAGCGCTGGACTTCAGCCAGCAACGAATCCACTGACGCCGCGCGTAATTCAGGCTGACGCTGCAACGCCACCAGCGCATTACCGATAAGCCCGGCGGTGGCTTCGAATGTCTGCGAACAGAGGCCGATCAGGTTGGCGAGCAGCACATCCTCCTCGCCGACAAAACGCTGTTGGATGTCGGCGAGAAACGGATTCGGATCCGCCAGCAATTCAATAAAGTAACCGCGCAATTGCTCCGCCGCCCGATGGGCTGCGGCCAGTTGCAGGTCATTGCTCAGTGGCGACAGACACGCCGCGAAATCCGCCGTCAGTTCACTGATGACCCGCGCCTGCGCCGGGGTGAATCCAAGCAACGATGCAACCACGCACACCGGGCCGCGAAACATGGCTTTATAGAGGCCGTCGGAATCATTGGTGATCAACCGCGCGGACACCAGAGCGCTGACTCCTTCCCGATCAAAGAGCCCCAGCGGAGGCTCAATGGCCGAACGCGGGCAACGCTGAGCTTCACCGTCATTCATACGCATCAAGAGGCCAAACACCTTGCCCGCCATGCCATCGGCGATGGCTTTGGGCACCGGCTCCTGCACCGGACGCACCCTGCAATCCGGATGCGCCAACACCGCGCACACCGCGCGGGCGCTACTGGCAATCCACAGTTTCAGTCCGTGATGAAAAGTCAGCCCGCCCGCTGCGCGCAGTTCGGCGTAGTAGGGGTAGGGATCGGCGTGAGTCGCCGCGATGATCGGGTCCATGGATCGCAACCTTGTCGGTGGGGAAAGTGTTGCTACTATCTCCAGTCCTTGAGGGCGATGATTCGTCCGGGAGCGAAATATGCACGCAGAACATCAAGACATCGGCGTCTCGCAAGTGGCTGCCGCCATCGCGGAGCCGGCGCGGACCAAAATGCTGTGCTCGCTGATGGACGGCCACGCCCGCACCGCCACCGAGCTGGCGACCCTCGCCGACGTCAGCGCCTCGACCGCCAGCGCTCACCTGGCCAAGCTCAAGGACCTGGCGCTGGTGCGCCTGCACGTGCAGGGCCGCCACCGTTATTACAGCCTCGCCGACAAGCGCGTGGCCCAGGCGCTGGAAGCGCTGATGGTGATCGGTCAGAACCCCGCACCGACCTTCAAACCGCACACGCCGGATCGCCTGCAATTCGCCCGCACCTGCTACGACCACATGGCTGGGACGCTGGCGGTGTTGTTGCATGACCGGTTACTGGAGGGTGGTTGGCTGGTGGAAACCGACGAGCAGGTTTATCGCCTCAGTGAAAGCGGGGAGGCGTTTTTTGAAGGGCTGGGCATTGAGGTCAAGGATCTGCCGACGATGCGCCGCCGCTTTGCCTGCCCGTGCCTGGACTGGAGCATGCGTCGGCCACATCTGGGCGGTTCGCTCGGGGCGGCGTTGTTGCAGGCTGCGTTGAAGCGCAAATGGGTGACGCAGGATCTGGACAGTCGGGCGCTGACGTTGACGGTGCAGGGGCGCCGAGAATTGTCATCGCGCTGGGGGCTGGTTTTGCCCGAAGCCGGGCGGGATTCGTCAGGTCGCCAGTTGGCTGATTCCACGCCCGGATCGGTGCATGCGCGTTAGCTCAAGGTGTATCCGCTGTCGACCACCCAGTCCTGACCGATGACGCCGCGTGCGCCATTGCCCAGCTGGAACAGAATGACGTCGGCCACTGCCGCAGGTTCCAGGAATTGTCCGCCCAATAGTCGTTTGTTGACGCCTTGGGCCACGTCGCCGAGCGCTTCGTCACTCAGGCCCAGCGTTGACCAGATCGGCGTTGCGGTCGGGCCGGGGGAGACACAATTGATGCGCACACCGTGGGGTGCCAGCTCGACCGCGAGGGTTCGGGCGTGGGCGATCAATGCTGCTTTTGATGCGATATAGGCGGCCAGTCCCGCGAAACTGATTCCGGCCAGAAAAGTACCGATGAACACCACTGACGCCTTGTCTGCAAGGTGCGGGCGCAGGGCGGCCAAGGTGTTAAGGGCGCCGGCGCCGTTCACTGCCCATTGGCGATCGAACGCCGAACTGTCGAGCCCGTCGGCGAGTTCTGCGATACCGGCATTGGGCACCACGAAACTCACCGGGCCCAGACTCGCAGCTTGCTCGGCCAAGGAGGCAAGGTCAGAGGCTTGAGTGACATCGCCGGGTTGCCAGACCAGTTGCTGCGTATACCGCTCAAGCAGTTCGGCCAGTGCGCCGAGTTTTCGCGACATGGCCAATACGCGCGCGCCTTGATCCAGCAGACGCTCGGTCGCGGCCAGGCCTATGCCTGAACTGGCACCGGTGACGACGGCAAGCTTGCCCTGAAAAACATGATCCATGTTCGACTCCCGTTTTGGTCTTCAGCCAAATGGCTACGGGGAGTCAGTCAATTTTCGGGCCATGCCGGACAGCCTTTGATATCAAGGGCTGCGTAGGGTTGATAGTCATTATGACGCTTGTGGGGTCGAGTCAATCTGACTGCTGCTGAGTCAAATTGACCTGACTGCTGCGGTGCGACATTCCGACGAAGAGCGGCATTGCACCTTGTGTGAGCCAATCGCTGTCTATACTGTATATGCGAACAGTATCGAGTCCGTGCCATGCAAATCATCGACAAGCTCAGCATCCTCGCCGACGCCGCCAAGTACGACGCTTCTTGTGCGAGCAGTGGCGCGCCCAAGCGCAGTTCCGAGGGCAAGAGCGGGCTGGGTTCGACCGATGGCATGGGCATCTGCCACAGCTACACGCCGGACGGGCGTTGCGTGTCGCTGCTCAAGATTCTGCTGACCAACTTTTGTCTCTACGACTGCCAATACTGCGTCAACCGGCGCTCCAGTGACGTGCCGCGTGCGCGTTTCACGCCCGAGGAAGTGGTGACGCTGACCCTGGATTTCTACCGGCGCAATTGCGTCAGCGGGTTGTTTCTCAGCTCGGGGATCATTCGTTCGGCGGACTACACCATGGAGCAACTGGTGCGCGTCGCCAAGCTGCTGCGCGAAGAGCATGAGTTCCGTGGCTACATTCATCTCAAGACCATCCCTGATGCGGATCCTGCGTTGATCGAAGAGGCCGGGCGTTATGCTGACCGTTTGAGCGTCAACATCGAATTGCCCACCGATGCCAGCCTGCAAACTCTCGCGCCGGAGAAGCACATCGGCTCGATCAAGCAGGCGATGAACACCATCTACACCGGTGTGCAGACCGTGCTCAACGAACCCCGCGCTCCGAAGTTCGCCCCGGCCGGGCAGAGCACGCAGATGATCGTCGGTGCCGATGACACCGACGACAGCACCATCCTGCACAGCGCGCAGGCGCTTTACGGCAACTTCCGTCTGCGCCGGGTCTATTACTCGGCCTTCAGCCCGATTCCCGACAGCCCGAAAAGCGTGCCGCTGGCCGCACCGCCGCTGATGCGCGAGCACCGCTTGTATCAGGCGGATTTTCTGTTGCGCGGTTATGGCTATACCGCCGGTGAGTTGCTTCAGGGGCCGGGCAATCTGGCGTTGGACATCAACCCGAAACTGGCTTGGGCGCTGCAGAATCGCGAGGTGTTTCCGCTGGACCTCAATCGCGCCGAACCGGCGTTGATTTCACGCATTCCCGGCATCGGCTTGCGCACCACCGAACGTCTGGTGGAACTGCGTCGGCAGCGGCGCATTCGCTACGAAGACGTGGCGCGCATGCGCTGTGTGCTGGCCAAGGCCAAGCCGTTCATCATCACCAGCGATTACCACCCTCAGCAGGCGGAAGTCACCAGCCAGATGCTTTATCAGCAATTGCGCGACCGACCAATGCCGCAACAGATGGGGCTGTGGGGATGATCAACCTCGACTGCGACGACCTGTTCGACACCTGGCGCCAACAGGCGCGCTGGCTGCTCAGCCATGAAATCGATCCGAGTCTGGTGAGCTGGGCGTCGGAAGGGGTAAGTGATCTGTTTGCCAGTGACGTGTCAGTGCCCGAAGGGCAGGGGCCGTTTCAGGCACGGATTCCGCGTGCGTTGCTCGACACCCTGGAACAAGCATCTCGTTACCGGGGCGATCAACGCTGGAGTCTGCTGTATGAAGTGCTGTGGCGAGTCAGCCACGGTGACCGCACGGCAATGATGGCCGGCGACAAGCTGGGCAGCGAGTTGCAGCGGCGGATCAAGCAGGTGCAGCGCGAAGCCCATCATCTGCATGCGTTCGTGCGTTTCATCGAGCGCCCGCCAGAGCTGCCGGGCCCGCAATACGTCGCATGGCACGAACCGGCCCACGACATTCTGCACAGCGCCAGCGAACACTTTATCGGGCGCATGGGCCGGCATCGCTGGCTGATCGCCACGCCCCGCGACGGGGTTTATTACGATGGTGCACAACTGATCCATGAACGTCAGTGTCCGCTGGAGTGGCAGCAACTGGCGCAGAACGTCGACGATCCCCACGGTGACTTGTGGCTGACGTACTACAGCCACATCTTCAACCCGGCGCGTTTGAACGAGAAAGTCATGCAGGGGCATCTGCCGACGCGGTTCTGGAAGAACCTGCCGGAAGGAGAGCTGATTCCCGGATTGATTACCCAGGCGCGAATGGGCAAGCAGCAGAACGGACAGGCGAGCGGGATTGCCGGTCGCGCGGGCAAGCGGATTGCCATGAAGGCCAGCGAGCGAGGCGAATGAAAAAGCCCCCATCGATCACTCGATGGGGGCTTTTGTGCATCTGGCCGTCAGGTCAAACCTTGACGATCCAGCCTGCTGGCGCTTCGACGTCGCCAGTCTGTACGCCGGTCAGCTCTTTGTAGAGCTTCTGGGTCACAGGGCCGACTTCGGTTTCGCTGTGGAACACGTGCAGGTGGTCGTTGTAGCTGATGCCGCCGATTGGGGTGATCACCGCCGCAGTACCGCAGGCACCGGCTTCCTTGAAGTCCGACAGCTTGTCGATGAACACGTCGCCTTCGACCACTTCCAGGCCCAGACGGGACTTGGCCAGTTCGATCAGCGACAGACGGGTGATACCCGGCAGTACCGAGGGCGAGTTCGGGGTCACGAACTTGTTGTCGTGGGTGATCCCGAAGAAGTTGGCCGAACCGACTTCCTCGATCTTCTTGTGGGTCAGCGGATCCAGGTAGATGGCGTCAGCGAAGTGCGCTTTTTTGGCCTGGGAGCCCGGCATCAGGCTGGCGGCGTAGTTGCCACCGACCTTGGCGGCACCGGTGCCTTGTGGCGCGGCGCGGTCGAAGGTGGAGATCTGGAAGTTGTGCGGGGTCAGGCCGCCCTTGAAGTAGGCACCGACCGGGATCGCGAACACCGAGAAGATGAACTCCGGTGCGGTACGCACGCCGATGTTGTCACCCACGCCGATCACGAACGGGCGCAGGTACAGCGCGCCGCCGGTGCCGTAAGGCGGGATGAAGCGCTCGTTGGCGCGAACCACTTCCTTGCACGCTTCGATGAACTGCTCGGTGGACACATGCGGCATCAGCAGGCGGGCGCAGCTGCGCTGCATGCGCGCGGCGTTCTGGTCCGGACGGAACAGGTTGATCGAGCCGTCCTTGCAACGATAGGCCTTCAGGCCTTCGAAGCATTGCTGGCCATAGTGAAGGGCAGTGGAGCCTTCGCTGATGTGCAGCACGTTGTCTTCGGTCAGGGTGCCTTTGTCCCACTCGCCATTGCGAAAGTACGACAGATAGCGTTTGTCGGTCTTGATGTAGTCAAAACCCAGCTTGTCCCAGTTGATGCTTTCGTTACCCATGACACCCTCTATCACTGAACAACCGCCGAAGCGGTTCAAGGCTTCTGACGTTTTTTTGGATGGGCACAACAATACTTCATTCTTGAGCGGTTTCGCAGCCCGAAATCTCTGCCTTTGATCGTTCCCACGCGGAGCGTGGGAACGATCTGCGACCGAGCGTTACAGGTGCAACGCGTGGCCGAGGGCACGCAACGCCGCTTCCTGCACCGCTTCGCCCAGGGTCGGGTGCGCATGGATGGTGCCGCCGATGTCTTCCAGTCGCGCGCCCATTTCCAGGCTTTGCGCGAACGCAGTCGACAATTCCGATACCCCGACACCCACCGCCTGCCAGCCGACAATCACATGATTGTCCCGACGGGCGACCACCCGCACGAAGCCGGTTTTCGATTCCAGCGTCATCGCCCGGCCATTGGCCGCGAACGGGAAGTTCGACACGATGCAGTCAAGTCCCGCCGCCTTGGCCTCGTCCGGGGTCTTGCCGACGACCACCAGCTCCGGGTCGGTGAAGCACACGGCAGCAATGGCGGTCGAGTTGAATTCGCGGGTCTTGCCGCTGATCAGCTCGGCAACCATCTCGCCCTGAGCCATGGCGCGGTGGGCCAGCATCGGCTCGCCGCTCAGGTCGCCGATGGCGTAGACGTTGCGCATGCTGGTCTGGCAGCGGCTGTCGATCTTGATCGCCGAGCCGTTCATGTCCAGGTTCAACGCTTCAAGGTTCCAGCCCTGGGTATTGGGTTTGCGACCAACGGCCACCAGCACCTGATCGGTTTCCAGGTTCAGGGTGTCGCCGTTCGGATCGCGCACCTGCAACGTGCCGTCGAAGCCCAGCACGCTGTGCTTGAGGTACAGCTTCACGCCCAGTTGCTTCAGCGCGTCGTGCACTGGTTGGGTCAGTTCGGCGTCGTAGGCCGGCAGGATCCGATCCTGCGCCTCGACCACACTGACCTCGGCGCCGAGCTTGCGATAGGCAATCCCCAATTCCAGACCGATGTAACCACCGCCCACCACGATCAGGCGTTTCGGCACCGACTTCGGCGCCAGCGCCTCGGTGGACGATATGATCGGCCCGCCAATCGGCAGGATCGGCAGATTGACGCTTTTCGAACCGGTGGCTAGCACCAGGTGTTCGCACTGGATGCGGGTGTCGCCGACTTCCACGGTCTTGCCGTCGATGACCTTGGCCCAGCCATTGATGACCTGAACCTTGTTCTTCTTTAGCAACGCGGCGACGCCGGTGGTCAGGCGATCAACGATGCCGTCCTTCCATTCGACGCTCTTGGTGATGTCGAGGGTCGGCGCCGAAACGCTGATGCCCAGTGCCGAATGCTGGTTGTGATGCTGAGTCTGGTGAAACTGTTCGGCCACATGAATCAGTGCTTTTGACGGAATGCAGCCGATGTTCAGGCAGGTGCCGCCCAGCGATTCGCCCTCGACCAGAATGGTCGGAATGCCCAGTTGCCCGGCGCGAATGGCCGTCACGTAACCGCCGGGGCCGCCGCCGATGATCAGCAGCGTGGTGTTCAGAGTTTGCATGCCATCACTCCACAAACAGGGTCGCGGGTTGTTCGAGCAAGCCACGAATGGCCTGGATGAAGAGCGCCGCGTCCATGCCGTCGACCACGCGGTGATCGAAGGAGCTGGAGAGGTTCATCATCTTGCGGATCACCACTTGGCCTTTGACGACCATCGGGCGTTCGACGATTTTGTTGACGCCGACGATCGCCACTTCCGGCAGATTCAGCACCGGGGTGCTGACGATGCCGCCGAGGGCGCCGAGGCTAGTCAGGGTGATGGTCGAGCCGGAGAGTTCATCGCGGCTGGCTTTGCCGTTGCGGGCGGCGGTGGCGAGGCGGGAGATTTCCGCCGCGCTGTCCCAGAGGCTGCGCGCTTCGGCGTGACGCACCACCGGCACCATCAGGCCGACATCGCTTTGGGTAGCGACGCCGACATGCACCGCGCCGAGGCGGGTGATGACCTGGGCTTCGTCGTCGTAACGGGCGTTCATTTGCGGGAAGTCGCGCAGGGCGACGACCAGTGCGCGCACGAGGAACGGCAGCAAGGTCAGCTTGCCACGACTCGCGCCGTGTTTTTCGTTTAGGTGGGCACGCAGCTCTTCAATCGCGGTGACGTCGATTTCCTCGACATAACTGAAGTGCGCGGCACGCTGAGTGGCGTCCTGCATGCGCTGGGCAATCTTGCGGCGCATGCCGATAACCTGAATCTGCTCTTCATCGTTGCGCTGGGTGTACGCGGCGGCGACCGGCGCCGAAGCTTTCGACTGACCTTGCGCCAGATAGGCGTCGAGGTCTTCGTGCAACACGCGACCGGCCGGGCCGGAACCGCGCACCAGACGCAATTGAATGCCCAGGTCCAGCGCATGCTTGCGCACGGCCGGCGAGGCCAGCGGACGCTCATCGGCTTGGCGAGCAACCATCGGACCCTGGCAAACGGCAGCTGCCGGACGTGGTGCGGCGGGAGCAGGTTTGCTTTCAACGACAGCTTCAACTTTGGTTGCGACTGGAGTTTCTTTCGCCGCCACAGGTGCCGGTTTGTCCGACTCCTTCAGATTGCCTGCGCCTTCAACCTCGATGCTGATCAGAATACTGCCGACCGCCATCACTTCACCCGGCTGACCGCCCAGCGCAATCACCTTGCCGTGGACTGGCGACGGAATGTCGACCATTGCCTTGTCGGTCATCACATCCGCCAGCACCTGATCTTCAACGACCAGATCGCCGACCTTGACGTGCCACTGCGACAGTTCTACTTCTGCGATGCCTTCGCCGATGTCCGGCATCTTGATAACGTGCGTGCCCATTCAGACCTCCATGACCCGTTTCAGCGCCGCGCCCACTCGGGACGGCCCAGGGAAATACGCCCACTCCTGCGCGTGCGGGTAGGGGGTGTCCCAACCGGTGACGCGTTCGATCGGCGCTTCCAGGTGGTGGAAGCAATGCTCTTGCACCAGCGACACCAGTTCGGCGCCGAAACCGCAGGTGCGGGTGGCTTCGTGAACCACCACGCAACGGCCGGTTTTCTTCACGGATTTGACGATGGTTTCCAGGTCCAGCGGCCACAGGCTGCGCAGGTCGATGACTTCAGCGTCAACGCCGGATTCTTCGGCCGCAACTTGCGATACGTAAACGGTGGTGCCGTAGGTCAGTACGGTCACGTCCTTGCCCGGACGGGTGATGGCGGCAACGTCCAGCGGCACGGTGTAGTAACCGTCCGGCACCTGAGCTTGCGGGTGTTTCGACCACGGGGTTACCGGGCGGTCGTGATGGCCGTCGAACGGGCCGTTGTACAGGCGTTTCGGCTCGAGGAAGATCACCGGATCATCGTTTTCGATGGAGGCGATCAGCAGGCCTTTGGCGTCATACGGGTTGGAAGGCATGACCGTGCGCAGACCGCAGACCTGAGTGAACATCGCCTCGATGCTCTGGCTGTGGGTCTGGCCGCCGTAGATGCCGCCGCCGCAGGGCATGCGCAGGGTCATCGGGGCGGTGAACTCGCCGGCCGAGCGATAACGCAGACGGGCGGCTTCGGAAATAATCTGGTCGGACGCCGGGTACACGTAGTCGGCGAACTGAATCTCGGCGACCGGACGCAAACCATAAGCGCCCATGCCAACGGCGACACCGACGATGCCGCTCTCGGAAATCGGCGCATCGAACACCCGCGAGGTGCCGTACTTGGTCTGCAGGCCTTCGGTGCAACGGAATACGCCGCCGAAGTAGCCGACGTCCTGGCCGAACACCACAACGTTGTCGTCACGCTCAAGCATCACATCCATGGCCGAGCGCAGGGCTTGGATCATGGTCATGGTGGTCGTGGTCATGGCGGTTTCCAACTGAATATTGTTGTTGTGATCGTTCATGTCAGATCCCCAACTGCTGACGCTGGCGCTTCAAGTGCTCAGGCATCTCTTTGTAGACGTCTTCGAACATGGTCGCGGCGCTTGGAATCTGGCCGCCGGCGAGGGTGCCGTACTGTTCGGCCTGTTTCTGTGCAGCGATCACTTCGGCTTCAAGCTCGGCGCTTACGGCGGCGTGCTCTTCTTCCGACCAGTGGCCGACCTTGATCAGGTGCTGTTTCAGGCGGGCGATCGGGTCGCCCAGCGGGAAGTGGCTCCAGTCGTCGGCAGGACGGTATTTGGACGGATCGTCGGAAGTCGAGTGTGGGCCGGCGCGGTAGGTGACCCATTCGATCATGGTCGGGCCGAGGTTGCGGCGAGCGCGTTCTGCAGCCCAGGCGGAGGCGGCGTAGACCGCGTAGAAATCGTTGCCATCGACCCGCAGGGAAGCGATGCCGCAACCGACGCCGCGTCCGGCGAAGGTGGTGGCTTCACCACCGGCGATGGCCTGGAAGGTCGAGATCGCCCACTGGTTGTTGACCACATTGAGGATCACCGGCGCACGATAAACGTGGGCGAAGGTGAGGGCGGTGTGGAAGTCCGATTCGGCGGTGGCACCATCGCCGATCCAGGCGGAGGCGATTTTGGTGTCGCCCTTGATCGCCGAGGCCATGCCCCAGCCCACGCCTTGAATGAACTGAGTGGCGAGGTTGCCGGAAATGGTGAAGAAGCCTGCGTCCTTGACCGAGTACATGATCGGCAGTTGACGGCCCTTGAGCGGATCGCGCTCGTTGGACAGCAGTTGGCAGATCAGGTCGACCAGCGGTACGTCGCGAGCCATCAGAATGCTTTGCTGGCGGTAGGTCGGGAAGCACATGTCGTCGATGTTCAAGGCCAGGGCCTGGGCGCTGCCGATGGCTTCTTCGCCAAGGCTCTGCATGTAGAACGACATTTTTTTCTGACGCTGGGCGACCACCATGCGGTTGTCGTAGATCCGGGTCTTGAGCATGGCGCGCATGCCTTTGCGCAGGATCTCGACCGGCACGTTTTCAGCCCACGGGCCGAGAGCGTTGCCCTGGTCGTCGAGCACGCGGATCAGGCCACGAGCCAGGTCGGCAGTGTCGGCCGGTTCAACGTCGATGGAAGGTTTACGCACCGTGCCCGCATCGGTCAGATGCAGGTAGGAGAAATCGGTTTTGCAGCCTGGGCGGCCCGAGGGTTCAGGGACGTGCAGACGCAGCGGTTCATACGCTTGGGTCATGGCTTCTACGCTCGATCTTGTGAATTTCTTGTAGTGAGCTGGCAGTCATTCTTCGATAAAAGAAATCTTGTCCTACAACAATCATAGGCCCGGGCAAGAAGAATATTTCTCTCTGTTTCGTTGCGCTGAAGATCATTTGCAGATAGAAATTCTGCATAAACATAAAAAACAGGTGGTTTTGTCTCATGCGCAAACTGGACCGTACCGACATCGGCATTCTCAACAGCCTTCAGGAGAACGCGCGCATCACCAACGCCGACCTGGCCCGTTCGGTCAATCTGTCGCCGACGCCGTGCTTCAACCGGGTCAAGGCAATGGAAGAGCTGGGGCTGATCCGCGAGCAGGTGACCCTGCTGGATGCCGACCTGCTGGGGCTGCACGTCAACGTGTTCATCCACGTCAGTCTCGAGAAACAGGTAGAGGAAGCGCTGCAGCATTTCGAAGAGGCGATTTCCGACCGCCCCGAAGTCATGGAGTGCTACCTGATGGCCGGCGACCCGGATTATCTGATCCGCGTGCTGGTGCCGACCATTCAGGCGCTTGAACGCTTCATGATGGACTTTCTGACCAAAGTCCCCGGTGTGGCGAACATCCGGTCAAGCTTTGCCCTCAAGCAGGTGCGCTACAAAACGGCACTGCCATTACCGGCCAATGGCCTGATCCTCGGGAGCTGAGTGCTCAGCCCTGATCAGAGATCGGCATAGCCGTAATCCAGACTTGCCGTGTTCAAGGTCTGTTCCACCCTGAAAGGCTGAAGCCAGGGCGCAGGTTCATTGTCCGGATTGAACATCAGCGTTGAACCGAGCATCCCGTGTGGTGCGTTCTCGGGAAATGCGATCACCGGCTCGGTCGGGTGTTTGCGCTTCCAGCGCTCCCAGAGAAAGTCGAGATAACAGTGGTGCAAGAAGAACAACGGATCGTTGGGAGAGGAGGCTTCGCCCATGTTGCCTCCAACCCAGGCATGCACATCGTTGTGCATCATTTCCGTCAGATTTTCCCATCCGGTCGGTTCGAGCCAGTAGGGCGTTCTGTTCAATAAGGTTTCGACATCCAGCGCAGAGGGGAGCGGTGAGGGGCCTGCTCCGAAGTTGCGCCGCAAGCCAGGATCTCCTGTCTCACCATCCCAGACCTTTATGCCGAATAAACGACGCTCGAGGGCAAACGGGCCAATGGTTACCCGCTGGTTTTGCGTCGGGTCGCCGTCTCTGCCCATGAAATCGTCAGTAAAGGGGTCATCCGCACCATTCATGCTCCAGTTCCAGTACGGCAGCGTGATGGTCGGGTTGTCTGCGGCGGCTTGCAGTTCAAGCTCGAACTGGCGAATCAGGACGCGATGCCAGGGAAAAAATAAAGGGGTTCCATGGGGGTTGGGGAAGATCGGGTTACCTCGTCCCATGGAATTCTTGTGGATCTGTACAAAGTCATCGTAGCGACTCTGCTGGCCCGGGCGCAGCACGCTGGGCGTCTGGTTTTTCAGTATCAGAATGGCATTTACGAAGGCGTGCTTCTGTTCCGGCGTCAGGTCGCGATGGTTACGGCGAATATCCATATTGCCAAATCTCCATGGGTTGATTACCCCATGAAGTCTGCCTGTCGGCCGAGATTACGCCCAGTTCATGGGATCCGACGTGACAGGTACGAATCCCCTTGTTTCCGGTTACTTCAATGATTTTTTCTTACACGGAGTTGATCGGAATCTTCAGGTAGACAACGCCATTGCCTTCCGCCGGCGGCAAATTTCCTGCGCGCACATTCACCTGAATCGCCGGCAGCAACAGCGTCGGCATGCCCAACCCTGCATCGCGCTTGGTGCGCATCTCGACAAACGCGGCTTCGTTGACGCCGTCATGCACGTGGATATTACTTTTGCGCTGTTCACCCACGGTGGTCTGGCACTGCGAGTCGCGACCTTGCGGCGGGTAGTCGTGGCAGACGTAGAGCTTCACGCTGGCGGGGAAGGCCAGCAGCTTGTGAATCGAATTGAACAGCTGATGCGCGTTACCGCCGGGGAAGTCGCAACGGGCGGTGCCGACGTCGGGCATGAACAGCGTGTCGCCTACCAGGATCTGCTCGCCTTCGATCAGGTAAGCCATGTCCGCCGGGGTGTGGCCGGGAACGTGCAGGGCGGTGGCCTTGAGATTGCCGATCCGGAACGACTCGTTCGGCGCGAACAGGTGATCGAACTGCGAGCCGTCGACGCGAAATTCCGGTTCCAGGTTGAACAGCGCCTTGAACACGTTCTGCACTTTGCTGATCGATTCGCCAATCGCGATTTTCCCGCCCAGTTCCCGGCGCAGGTACGGCGCGGCGGACAAGTGATCGGCGTGGGCGTGGGTTTCCAGCAGCCACTGCACTTGGAGGTTATGGGCGTGCACGAAGGCGATGATCTTGTCCGCCTGAGCCGTGCAGGTGCGGCCGGCGGCGCCGTCGTAATCAAGCACCGGATCGACGATTGCGCACTGCCCGCCGTCGGCCTCGTAGACCACGTAGCTGTAGGTCGAAGAGGCGGGGTCGAGGAAAGCTTCAATCAGCGCGGGCATGTACGCGGTCCTGTGCAGGAAGGTGAAAAGTCAGGTTGCAACACTTTATGTAAACACATAATGTCCGCAGCTTAAGTGACGTTGAAGGCATCCTGCAAATGCAATCCAGTCTGACCGAATGTGAAGTCGCCCAGCTGAGGGCCTCGGCCTCCAAGGCCTGTTCGCTGCTCAAGGCCCTGGCCAACGAGGATCGGCTGCTGATCCTGTGCCAGCTGACCCAGGGCGAGCGCAACGTCGGCGAGCTGGAGAAAATGACCGGCGTGCGTCAGCCGACCCTGTCCCAGCAACTGGGCATCCTGCGCGATGAAGGGCTGGTCGCGACCCGTCGTGAAGGCAAGTACATTTTTTACGGTCTCGCCAGTCACGAAGTGATCCAGGTGATGAAAACCCTTTCCGGACTCTACTGCGGAGCCGTGCTCAAAAGCTGGGCGCAATAGACCCGGCTATCCTTGCGTGCAGCCATAAGGAACAAACAATGAACGATCAACACTGGGGCCCATCCATCAGTGCGGACATCGTGGTCATCGGCGGCGGCACTGCCGGCATCGGTTTTGTCGCGAGCCTGCTCAAGCGCGATCCCGGCCTGAAAATCACGGTGATCGAGCCGAGCACCCTGCATTACTACCAGCCGGCGTGGACGCTGGTCGGCGGTGGCGCCTTTGATGCCAAAGACACCGCCCGACCGATGAACAAGGTGATGCCGCGTCAGGCCACCTGGATTCAGGCAGCCGTGACCGGCATCGACCCCGACCAGCGCCGTCTCACCCTCAACGATCAACGCACGGTCATTTATCAGAACCTGATCGTCTGCCCCGGCCTGCGCCTGGCGTGGGAGAAGATCGAAGGCTTGCAGGACAGCCTCGGCCAGCACGGCGTCACCTCCAACTACAGCTATCAGCACGCGCAATACACCTGGGATCAGGTGCAGAAACTGAGCGGCGGCAAAGCGCTGTTCACCCAGCCGCCGATTCCGATCAAGTGTGCCGGCGCGCCGCAAAAGGCGCTGTACTTGTCCTGCGATCACTGGCTCAAGCGCAACGTGCTGAGCAAGGTCGAGGTCGAGTTCAATCTGGCCGGAGCTGCGTTATTCGGTGTGCCGACCTTTGTGCCGCCGCTGATGAAGTACATCGACAAATACAACGCGCGGCTGGCGTTCAATTCGAATCTGGTGAAGGTCGACGGCCCGGCGAAAACCGCCTGGTTCGACGTCAAGGATGCGGAGGGTAACGTCACCCGCCAGGCCAAGACTTTCGATCTGCTGCACGTCGTTCCGCCGCAGGTTTCACCGGACTTCATCGCGCAAAGTCCGCTGGCCGATGCCGCCGGCTGGTGCGAGGTCAACCCGCACACCCTGCAACACCCGCGCTATCCCGAAGTGTTTGCCTTGGGCGATATCTGCGGCACCACCAATGCGAAAACCGCCGCGGCAGTGCGCAAGCAAGTTGTGGTGGTGGCGGAAAACCTGCTGGCGGTGCGCAAAGAACTGGCGCTGCCGTTGAAGTACGACGGCTACGGTTCCTGCCCGCTGACGGTGGAGAAGGGCAAGGTGATCCTCGCCGAGTTCGGCTATGGCGGAAAACTGCTGCCAACCTTTCCCCTCGACCCGACCGTGCCGCGCCGCTCCGCGTGGTGGCTGAAGGCGACGTTGCTGCCGTGGTTCTACTGGAACGGCATGCTCAAGGGCCGCGAATGGCTGACAAGCCTGTCCAGGATCGACTGAGAACACTCTATGTTGCTGGCAAGCCTGTTTGGCGTGGTGATGGGATTGATCCTCGGTATGACCGGGGCCGGCGGCGGGATTCTCGCCGTGCCGGCGCTGGTGCTCGGGCTGGGCTGGACGATGACGCAGGCGGCGCCGGTGGCGTTGTTTGCGGTGGGTAGCGCAGCGGCGGTCGGCGCGATCGATGGTTTGCGCCATGGTCTGGTGCGTTATCGCGCGGCGCTACTGATCGCGGCGCTCGGCGCGGTGTTTTCGCCGGTGGGCATCTACTTCGCCCATCAGTTGCCGGAAAAGGTCCTGATGATCCTGTTCAGCCTGCTGATGGTGATGGTGGCGTGGCGCATGCTGCGCCGCGAACGCCAGCAGCAGGGACCCAGCGATCATGGCCACGCCAGTTGGGGCCAGAAGAACTGCATGCTCAATGAGCAGACCGGCCGTTTCGACTGGACCGCCAAATGCACCGCGACCCTCGCGGCACTGGGCGCGGTCACCGGCGTGGTGTCCGGGTTGCTGGGGGTTGGCGGCGGGTTTCTGATCGTGCCGGCGTTCAAGCAACTGACCGATGTGCAGATGCGCGGGATCGTCGCCACGTCCTTGATGGTCATCAGCCTGATTTCCGCCATCGGCGTGATCGGCGCGTTCCATGCCGGGGTGCGGATCGATCATCTTGGCGCGTCGTTCATCGTGGCCAGCATCGTCGGCATGATCATCGGCCGCAAACTCTGCGCGCGGGTGCCGGCGAGGACGTTGCAGGTGGGGTTTGCCAGCGTATGTCTGGTGGTCGCCGCTTACATGTTGCTGTGTGCGTGAGACAAAACCTGTGGCGAGAACCAGGCGCCCTCGCCACAGCGTTAGCGTTACAACACCAGATGCGGTAACCACAGCGACAGCGCTGGAACGTAGGTCACCAGCATCAGCACCAGGAACAGCACGGCGTAGAACGGCAGCAGCGCCTTCACCGTACTTTCGATACTGACCTTGCCCACCGCCGAACCCACGAACAGCACGGCGCCCACCGGTGGCGTTATCAGGCCGATACCGAGGTTGACCAGCATGATCATGCCGAACTGCACCGGGTCGACGCCGATACCGAGGATCACCGGCATCAGGATCGGCGTGAGGATCAGGATCAGCGGCGCCATGTCCATCACGGTGCCGAGCAACAGCAGCATGACGTTGATGCACATCAGGATCATGTAGCGGTTGTCGGACAGGGTCAGGAACAGCGTGGTGATCTTCGCCGGGATCTGCATCAGGGTCATGATGTAGCCGAAGCTGGCGGCGAAGCCGATCAGGATCATCACGATGGAAATGGTGCGCACCGTGCGATGCATCAGTTTCGGCAGCTCACTCCATTTGTAGTCGCGGTAGATGAACATGGTGACGAAAAACGACCACAGCACGGCGATGGCCGCCGACTCGGTGGCCGTGAAGATCCCCGACAGAATCCCGCCGAGAATGATCACCATCGCCATCAGCCCCCACAGCGCTTCGCCGCAGATCTTCAAGGCTTCGCGCATCGGGATCACTTCGCCTTTGGGATAGTCGCGTTTGCGCGCGAAAATCAGGCACAGCACCATCAGGCACGCGCTCATCAGCAGGCCCGGCACGACACCCGCCATGAACAGCGAAGCGATGGACACGGTGCCGCCAGCCGCCAGCGAGTAGAGCACCGAGTTGTGACTCGGCGGGGTCAGCAAGGCCTGTACCGAACCACTGACGGTCACCGCCGTGGAGAAGTCCCGGGGATAGCCCTTGCGCTCCATTTCCGGGATCAGTACCGAACCCACCGACGCGGTATCGGCCACCGACGAGCCGGAAATCGCACCGAAAAAGGTCGAGGCCATGATGTTGACCAGCGACAGGCCGCCCCGCACGAACCCCACCAGCACCCCGGCGAACGCCACCAGCCGTCGCGACATGCCGCCCTCGGCCATGATCGCGCCCGCCAGCACGAAGAACGGAATCGCCAGCAGCGAGAATTTGTTCACCCCGCCCGCCACCTGAATCATCAAGGCCTGGAACGGGATGTCGATCCACCACGCGCCGATCAGCGCCGACAACCCGAGCGCATAGGCAACCGGCATGCCGATCAGGATCAGTGCGATAAAACTGCCCAGCAGAATCAATGCGTCCATCAGGCAGCCCCTTCGTTTTCTTCAACCAGGTCGAACCGCACCACGCGGCGATTGCTTTGATCGCCGAGCAACAGTTTTTCCAGCACGAAAATCAGCGTCAGCGCACCACCCACGGGGATCGGCATGTAGGTGATGCCGACCCGCAATGTCGGCAGGGCGCTCATGAACTGGTTCCATGTCGACAGGCACAGCTTGGTGCCCCAGATGGTCATGAACAGGCAGATGGTGCCCATGAGCACTTGCGAAACGATGCTCATGGTTCGGCGCATCTTCGGTTGCAGGCGGTCGGTGACCATCGCCACCGCCATGTGCGCACCGGCGCGATAGCTGGCGGCGGCACCGATGAAGGTGAAGACCATCATCAGCAGGATGGCGGTGGGCTCCGGCCAGCTTGAGCCGGTGCCGAGGACGTAACGGGCGAACACGCCCCAGGGAATGATCAGGGAAATGGTCAGCACCGACAGACCGGCGACCCAGATGCAGGCCATGTAAATCCGGTCATTGATGCGCAGCAGCAAATTCTTCATCGGGTTCCACCGTAACCGGGCAGGCGTGAGCGTCGAGCGACGCCAGCGCTGCCGGGCCTTGTATTGAGGGCAGGGAGGTTACTGAACGGCTTCGATGCGTTTGATCAGGTCGACGTAGGGCGCGCCGTATTTTTCGCGGATCGAAGCGGTGGCCTCGTAGAAGGGTTTCTTGTCGACGGTGATGAACTCGACGCCGGCGGCCTTGAGTTTCTCTTCACTGCTGGCCGACTTGGCATCCCACAAGGTGCGCTCTTGGGCCTGCGCAGCCTTGGCGGCTTTCTTCACCAGGGTCTGCTGATCGGGGCTGAGTTTTTCCCAGGTGATTTTCGACATCACGATGGGCTCGGGCAGGATCAGGTGCCCGGTCAGGCTGTAGAACTTGGCGTTCTGGTAGTGGTTGTGTTCAAGCAGGGTCGGTGGGTTGTTTTCCGCGCCGTCGATGACGCCGGTCTGCAGGGCACTGAAGATTTCGCCGGTGTCCATGGCGATCCCGTTGCCACCCATGGCGTTGATGGTTTCGATGAACATCGGGTTGCCCTGCACACGGATTTTCATGCCCTTGAGGTCTTCAAGGCTGCGCACCGGTTTCTTGGTGTAGATATTGCGCGTGCCGCCGTCCATCCACGCCAGAGCGACGAGGTTGAATTCGGATTGAGTGATCTTGTCGAGGATTTCGTCACCGATTTCACCGTCGATGATCTTGCGCATGTGCGCCTGATCACGGAACACGAACGGCATGTTGAACACGTTCACGTCCGGCACCACCGGACCGACGATACCGAGGCTGACGCGGGCCATCTGGATGGCGCCGACCTGAGCCTGTTCGACCACTTCCTTTTCCGAGCCGAGCACGCCGCCAGGAAACATTTTGAAGGTCAGCTTGCCGTCACTTTCGGCAACCAGGGTCTTGCCCAACTGTTCTTCAGCGACCACGGTCGGATAACCGACGGGATGGATGTCGGCGAATTTGATTTCCAGCGCATGGGCGGCGCTGCCGAAGGTGAGCGCGAGGGGGAGAGCGGCGGCGAGCAACGTGCGTTTGAAGTCCATGAGGGGTTCTCCAGTCTTGTTATTTTTGTGTTCAAGGCACAGCAATGCAGCAAGGGCGGGTTACAGCAGATCGTCGAACATTGGCTCCGGCAGGCCTTTGACGCCGGGGTTGAGGGCGAACACGCCGCCGGCCAGGGACTGCGGATCCTGGTCCTCGCCGGGGCGAATCGAAGTCACGAACAAGGTGTCCATCCGGCTGCCGCCGAAGGCGCACATGGTGGGTTTTTTCACCGGTACCTGCAGCGAGCGGTCAAGGCGACCGTCGGGGGTAAAACGATGGATCAGGCCGACGTCGTTGGCGCAGATCCAGTAGCAGCCATCGGCATCCACGGCTGCGCCGTCGGGGCGGCCATAAAAATGGTTCATGTCCACGAACACCCTGCGGTTGGAGGGTGTGCCTGTCTCGGTGTCGTAATCGAAAGCCCAGATCAGTTGCACGTTCGGGTGCGAGTCCGACAGGTACATGGTTTTGCCGTCCGGGCTGAAGCCCAGACCGTTGGGCACGATGAAGCCAGCAAGCTGTGCCTCGATCACGCCTGTTTGCCCGGCACCGTAACGATAGAGCCGGCCCTCGGGCAGATTCAGGCCCATGTTCAGCACCATGCTGCCGGCCCAGAACCGGCCCTGACGGTCGCAGCGACCGTCGTTCAGACGCATGTCCTGACGGCTGTGTCCGACGCTCGCCAGTTGCTCGCTGTCGAGGCTGCCATCGCTGTGCGGTTGCAAGTGAAAGAACCCGCTCTCCATACCGGCCATCCAGCCGCCCTTGCTGTGGCGGGCGAGGCAGGCAAGCATTTCGGGAGTCTTCCAGGCATGGACGTGGCCAGTGTCGGCGCTCCAGCGTTGCAGACCACCGTTGGGGATATCGACCCAGTACAAGGCGTTTTCCTGTGGCACCCAGACCGGGCTTTCACCGACCGCGTTGCGGGCGTCGACGATCAATTCGGCTTGCATACTCATTCCCTTGGTTTGTGCTTTTGGAGACGGACAAGCGCAGCGATCAATCGCCGAACGGGCCGGCCGCAACGAAGGCGCCGCCCTGATAGATCCGCGCCGGGTCATCGCTGGCGGGCATCGGCTGCGCCTCGACCTTGTCGCGAAACACTTCGGACGTGTCTTTGGCCTCGAAACCGAGGTGGCTGGCGAAGCGGTTGTCCCACCACACGTCCTTGTTGGCGGACATGCCATAAACCACGGTGTGGCCGACGTTGGGGGTGTACAGCGAACGTTCGAGCAGTTGAGTGAGGTCGTCGAAGCTCAGCCAGGTGTGCATCATTCGGCGGTTCTGTGGTTCGGGAAACGACGAGCCGATGCGGATGCTGACGGTTTCGATGCCATAGCGATCGAAGTAGAAACTGGCCATGTCTTCGCCGTAGGACTTGGACAGACCGTAGTAGCCGTCGGGGCGACGAGCAGAGCTGGCGTCGAGGTGTTCGTCCTGTTTGTAGAAGCCGATGACATGGTTGGAGCTGGCGAAGATCACCCGCTTCACACCGTGTCGGCGTGCCGCTTCATAGATATGGAATACGCCGCAGATGTTGGCGCCGAGGATTTCTTCGAAGGGGCGCTCCACCGAGACACCGCCGAAGTGCAGGATCGCATCCACGCCTTCGACCAGCTGATGCACGGCAGCTTTGTCGGCGAGGTCGCAGAGCACGATTTCTTCGCGGTCATCGATGGCCGGGGCGAGGGCAGCGATGTCCGACAGGCGCAGTACGTTGGCGTAGGGGCGCAGACGTTCGCGCAAGACTTTGCCCAGGCCACCGGCGGCGCCGGTCAGCAGCAGGCGATTGAACGGAGTTGGGGCGGTGGAGGTGGACGTCATGGCAATCCCTTACACGTTGTTATTAGGTTTGTTGTAGGTTGTCGTATGACTGCGCTGAAGTATCGGTAGGGTTTCCGGAACTTGTCAACGCGACTTTCGGTGTAAGTGACGGAAGGCCGATTCACCCTCCGTTCACCCCATGCCAGGGTTTACAACAACGAAATCGGGTAACTGATGAAGATCCGGTTTTCATCGAATTCATTGGTGCTGAAGTCCCGGCGAATCGTCGCGTTGCGCCATTTGACGTTGAGGTTTTTCAGCGGACCGCTCTGCACGGTGTAGGCCAGCTCCGACTCGCGCCCCCATTCCTTGCCGTCGGTGATGGTGCCGGTGTGCACGTTGTCACCGCTGATGTAGCGGTTCATCAGCGTCAGCCCTGGGACGCCGAGGACCACGAAGTTGTAGTCGTGGCGGATCTGCCAGGAACGCTCCTGCGCGTTGTCGTAACTGGCGTTGTAGCTGTCGTTGGCCAGGGTGCCGCCGCTGGTGCCGTTGACGCGCATCCAGGCATCGTCGCCGCTGAGCTTTTGCAAGCCGATGTAGAACGTGTTGCCGCCGTACCGGGCCGAGAGCATGGCGAATGCGGTTTTGTTGTCGAGGTCGCCGGCCTGGGCGCTGCCGTCTTCCTTGCCGGTGAAGAATCCGAGGTTGGCGCCCAGTGTCCAGTCGCCCAGCGGCTGGCTGTGGCTGAGGTTGAAGTACTGCTGCTGGTAGATGTCGCTGAGTTCGGCGTACCACACACCGACAAGGGTGCGTTTGTCGTTGAAGGTGTATTCGCCGCCACCGAAGTTGAAACGGTCGGAGGTGAAGGCGCCGCGGCCGTTCATCGACATGTCTTCCATGCTCGCGTCGTTACGCGGGCTGTTGCCATGGAACTGGCCACCGTAAAGGGTCAGGCCATTGATTTCGGTAGAGGTGATCTGGCCGCCGCGAAACGTCTGGGGCAGGGAGCGACCATCGTCCGAGCGCAGGATGGGCAACACCGGCATCCATTCACCCACCTTCAATTCGGTCTTCGACACCTTGGCCTTGAGCGCTACACCCAGACGCCCGAAATTGTCCGCCGGGCGCCCGTCATCGTGGATCGGCAGCAGCTGCGTACCGCCCGTGCCTTTGCCGCCATCGAGCTTCTGCGAGTACAGCCCCAGTACGTCCAGGCCGAAGCCGACAGTGCCTTGGGTGAAACCGGATTTGGCGTCGAGGATGAAGTTCTGCGTCCATTCTTCAGCCTTGCCCTGCGGATAGTTCGGGTTGACGAAGTTGCGATTGAAGTAGGCGTTGCGCAGGTTCAGGGTGGCTTTGCTGTCTTCGATGAAGCCTTCGGCGTCGGCGCCCATCGGCAAGGCGAGGGCGAGACTGCTGCAGCCGATCAGGCTCAAGGTGGAATGCGGGCGGGGGATAGAAAAACGGGACGTGCGGACGGAATTGCAGACGAATGTGCTCACTGTGACGCTCCCTGTTTCATTTGTTGTTTTTATTATTTGTCATACGTCGTCGTACAACATGGTTGCGGATATTTGCGAGGTTTTCCGGAAAAGTCAACAGGGCGTCGTACGATGACTTCCCGTGAGCGAGCAGCCCTCCAAATGCTGTGAGGAAGGCTGCTTCGGGCCGCCTTTATTGGTTGTAGAGCGCCTCCGTGTTATCGATCAGTGGATTTTTTTCGGTCAGCACGATTTGTGCGATCTGATCCTTGCGCATGAAACTCACCTTCGGATGCGACTGGGCGTACCGGATAAAACGCTCCATGGCCTCGACCATCGCGGGCGTGCCGCCAATACGGTCGTGCAGGCTCACCGACATCATCCGCCGCTTGCTCGCGCCTTCGGCGTAGAGGCGATCAAATTCCAGCACCAGTTGCTGATAGAACTGCTCGGCGGAGTAGTGACGGCCCTCGATCAGCACGATGTCGTTGTTGCGCAGGGTGTACGGCACCACGGCGAATTTGCGCCCACGGACCATGGTCACGAACGGCTCGTCGCGGCTGACGTCGTCGATGTGATAGGTGAAGTTCAGATCCTGCAGCACCTTCAGCGTATTGGGGCTGCGGCGCAGCCAGTTGGCGTTGTAGCCGACTGAACGCTGGCCGGTGATTTTCTCCACCGCTGCGACACCGTCTCCGATGAACTGTTTTTCCTGGGCGTAGTTCATGTTGTACGAATCGGCCCAGCGCATGCCGTGGGCCGCCAGTTCATGACCGCGCTCGGCAATCGCCTTGGCCAGTTCCGGGTGCTTGAGCGCCGCTTCGCCGACCACGTGGGAGGTCACTTTGATGCCGGTGCGATCCCACAGATCGAGCATGCGCCACAGGCCTTCCTTGTAGCCGTAATCAAACCAGGTCTGTGCCGGCAGGTCCGGGTAGCCTTTTGGCAGCGGTGTGCCGGAGAACGGGCTTTCAGCGCCTTCGGGCTGGCCGCCGGTTTCGAATTGCATCGACACCGAAATCACCAGTTGCGAGCCGTCCGGCCACGGGCGTTCCTGGGCAAAGGCGAGGGCGGGCAGCAACAGCGTGGCGGCCAGCAGGTTTTTCAGCAGACGCGGGGAGCGTTGCCAGCGGGGAGTGGTCATATCGGGCACCTTGCAGGTTGAGAAGTGAAGCAAGGTTGGCATTCGCCAAGCCCGGGAAAAATCCGCTGCGGGCGAGATGACTTTTAAACAAAATTTACGAATTGCGATGCACGAATTTCTGGTGGGAGCGAGCAGGCTCGCTCCCACAGGGATATGTGTTTGGCTGCAGTTTTGCGGCAAACTCAAGCCATCACCGTATAAGGCCAATCAATGAACCAATACGCCCCGCGCAACTGGCAGCCGCACGAGAAGCCCAGTCTGCCCGGTTCCCCCTCGACGCCGCTGCATTCCAACCCCAAGCGCCTGGCTTATGCGCTGGTGGGCGTGCTTGTGGCGGTGACCGGTGGGCTGGGTAATGCGCTGGTGGTCGCCAACCTGCCTTACCTGCAAGGCGCGCTCGGGGCGACCACGGCGGAGATGGCCTGGCTACCGGCGGCGTACGTGATGACCAACGTGTCGATGAACCTGCTGCTGGTGAAGTTTCGCCAGCAGTTCGGCTTGCGCGCGTTCACCGAGGTGTTTCTGGTGCTGTATGCGCTGGTGACCTTCGGCCATCTGTTCGTCAATGACCTGAATTCGGCGATCGCCGTGCGTGCGGCCCACGGCATGGTCGGCGCGGCGTTGAGCTCGCTGGGCCTGTATTACATGGTGCAGGCGTTCCCGGCCAAATGGCGGATGAAAGCGCTGGTGCTGGGCCTCGGCACTTCACAGCTGGCCTTGCCGCTGGCGCGACTGTTTTCCGAAGACCTGCTGCAGATCGCCGAATGGCGCGGCCTGTACCTGTTTGAGTTGGGCATGGCGTTGCTGTCGCTGGGCTGCGTCCTGATGCTCAAACTTCCGCCGGGTGACCGGTTCAAGACCTTCGAACCGCTCGACTTCCTGACCTTCGCGATCCTCGCCAGCGGCGTCGCGCTGTTGTGCGCGGTGTTGTCCTTGGGGCGGATCGACTGGTGGCTGGAAGCCGACTGGATCGGTATCGCCCTGGCCGCGTCGATTGCGCTGATTCTCGCGGGGCTGGCCATCGAACATAACCGCAGCAACCCGATGCTGATGACCCGCTGGCTCGGCAGCGGGGTGATGATCCGCCTGGCGCTGGCGGTGATCCTGATTCGCATGGTGACCTCGGAGCAATCCACCGGCGCCGTGGGCTTCATGCAGAACCTGAACATGAGCAGCCAGCAGCTTCATAGCCTGTATGTGGTGATGCTGATCGGAAGCGTCGCCGGGCTGCTGACCAGTGCGCTGACCATCGACCCGAAACACCTGCTGATGCCGCTGATCATTTCGCTGGCGTTGATGGCCACCGGCTCGATCATGGACAGCTCATCGAATAACCTGACCCGCCCCGGCAACCTGTATTTCAGCCAGTTCCTGCTGGCGTTCGGCAGTACCTTTTTCCTCGGCCCGACCATGGTGCTGGGCACGCGCAACGTGCTGACCAACCCGCGCAACCTCGTGAGTTTTTCGGTGTTGTTCGGGATCTGCAACAACCTCGGCGGTCTGATCGGCGCGGCGTTGCTGGGGACGTTCCAGATCGTGCGCGAGAAGTTTCATTCCAGCCACATCGTCGAGCAACTGGTGATGTCTGATCCCCGCGTCGCCGCCCGGGTGCAGAGCGGCGGGTCGGCGGTCGGCTCCGTGATTGCCGACCCGAGTCTGCGCAATCTGCAGGGCATTCGCAGCCTGGCCAACGCCGCCACCCGCGAAGCCAACGTACTGGCCTATAACGATGTGTTCATGCTGATCGCGGTGATCGCGATCCTGACCATGATCTGGATTTCCATCCGTGCGCTGTGGCTGATCAGCACCACCAAAGCCGTCGCCCCGACACCTTCCGTACCTTCCAGCGGTGCCACTTCTTCATGACCGAACCGACTACCACGACCACCAATGCCATCGCCGCCACCCCTGAAGGTGTGGCGCCGCCGTCATCACCGAACACCGAGCCGCGCTCGTTGCGGGTGCGGATCATCTCATCGCTGGGGTTTGCCGCGATTGCCATCGTCGGCGTGCTGATCGTGCTTTACGCCTGGCAGCTACCGCCGTTCAGCAGCGCAGTTGAGACCACCGAAAACGCCTTGGTGCGCGGGCAGGTGACGATCATCGGTCCGCAGCTTAGCGGTTATGTGTTTGAAGTGCCGGTGCAGGATTTCCAGTTTGTGAAGGAAGGGGATTTGCTGGTGCGTCTTGATGATCGTATCTATCAGCAACGTCTCGACCAGTCGCTGGCACAACTGGCGGTGCAGAAAGCTTCACTGGCCAACGTGGTGCAGCAGCGCAACAGCGCCGAGGCGACGATCAAGTTACGTCAGGCGGTGGTGGCCGACAGCGAAGCGCAGCTACGCAAAAGCGAGGCGGATCTGCGACGCAACAAAGCGCTGGTCAATGACGGCTCCGTGTCCAAGCGCGAGATGGACGTGGCGCTGGCCGCCAACGCCCAAAGCATTGCGGCGGTGGCGCAGGCCAAGGCCAATCTGGAAATCGCCCGGCAGGATCTGCAAACGGTGATCGTCAATCGCGGCTCTCTGGAAGCGGCGGTGGCCAGCGCCGAGGCGGCGGTGCAGCTGGCGCGGATCGACTTGTCCAACACTCGGATCATTGCTCCACGTGACGGTCAGTTGGGGCAGATTGGCGTGCGCCTCGGCGCCTACGTCAACTCCGGGGCGCAGTTGATGGCGCTGGTGCCGAACCAGAAATGGGTGATCGCCAACCTCAAGGAAACCCAGATGGACAATGTGCGCGTCGGGCAACCGGCGAGCTTCACCGTCGATGCCTTGAACCACCGCAAATTCACCGGCCACGTGCAGCACATCTCGCCGGGCACCGGTTCCGAATTCGCGTTGTTGCAGGCCGACAACGCCACCGGCAACTTCGTGAAAATCGCCCAGCGGGTGCCGGTGCGCATCACCATCGATCCAGATCAGCAGGAGAGCGAGCGTTTGCGGCCGGGGATGTCGGTGGTGGTCAGCATTGATACGGCGGCGGGCGACACCCAGAAACACTGACCTCAGGCGGCGATCATTGGCGGCAGGGTGCCGAGCACGGACACCGCCGCCACGGCGCCGATCCCCAGCAGCCATTCGAGCATGACGCTGTGCTTGAGGGTGTCGAGCCGTTGTTCACAATCGTTGATCCGCACGCGATTGAACAGCGCCAGTGCAAGCATGCCGGACACCAGCAGCGCCTTGATCAGCAGTATCAGGGCGAATCCCGAGAACAGCGGTGTCGGCCACCATTGGCCGGTGAGCACGCGCACGTTGATCAGCCCGGTGATCAGCAGGCCGGCGACCAGTGCGTAACCGAGTCCGCTGAAACGCTGCAAGATTTCGCGCATGTCTTTGTCAGGTTGGCGCAGGATCATCACCAGCATCAGCAGCCCGCCGAGCCAGGCGCCGACACACGTCAGGTGAATGACTTGATTGAGGATCAGCATTTGCCCGCTGAAGCCATCGAGCATCGCCCCGTGTCCGACCGGTGCCAGCGTCATCAGCAGCAGCGCGCTCAGGCCCAGCCGCAATGGCCGGTTCGAACGCCACGGCGTAAACAGCAACGCCAGCAACAGCGCATTGATCAACAGATGCCAGCGCCAGACCTGACCGAAAAACGTATGACCGAGAACCAGCTCGACGGTGGCCGGATCAAAAGCGGCAGCCGCCGAACCGGCCATGCTTGCAGTAATCAACAACGCCCAGATGACGCCGCTGAGCAGGGCAATCGCCACCAGCCAGCGAGCCAGTCGCGCCAACTGCCGATCCAGTGCCGGCGCTTCACCCTTGAGCAGCAGCGGCCGGAACAGCCAGGCCCCGAACAGCATCAACACCACGATGAAATGCAGGAACCGGCACAGCACCAGCGCTTCACTCATGAATTACTGGCCAACCTTGAACTGATAGGCGCCTTCGCTTTTGTGCGTGTCGACCGACACCGCATGCCATTCGACCTTGTATTCGCCAGCGGTCAGTGGTGCTTCGGGGGTGACGATCAGGATTTTCTTGTCGCCTTCGGTGGTCAGCGGTTTGACCGCCACCGGCTTGCCGTCGTGGGTCACGGTAACTTTGGTGAAGCTGGCTTCGACGCCTTCGGAAAACACCAGACGCAGATCCGCCGGTGCGGCGACGGTGCTGTCGGCGGCCGGGGTCTGGCTTTTCAGATGGGCGTGGGCGAAGGCCTGGGAAGTGACGATCAGCGAGGCCAGCAGCGCGCCGGTGGTAAACAGTTTTTTCATCGACATGGAAAGATTCCTTTCAGTGAAATGGCGGGCTGAGTATAGAACCTGGATCACAGGGCTTTCAGGCGCATGTGAATGACCGGAAAGGGCCGGCCTTCGCCGTCGAGTGCCGAGCGGCCGATGTCTTCGAATCCGTAGTGCCGATAGAAGCCGTGGGCTTGCGGGTTCTGTTCGTTGACGTCGACCTTCAGCAACGGGCGCCGGACGTGGTCGAGCAAGCGGCGGCCGATACCCTGGCCACGCTGAGCCGGGTCAATGAACAGCATTTGTACGGTGTCGTCATCGGTGGCGATGAAGCCTGCCGGGGAGTGGTCGGGGTTCTCGAAAACCTGCACATCCAGCGCGGGCAGGTAGGTGTCACGCACCAGCGGGAACAGCCGATGGATGTCATCTTCCGGGAGGAAGTCGTGAGTGGCGCGGACCGAGCGCTCCCACAGTGCGGCGAGCTGCGGATCATCCGCAGCGATGCGCTTTCGAATGGTCATGGACAGATCCTTCAGTGTCTGACGGGGAGAAGGAGGGCGATCCTAAACCAGAAAAAAGCCCAAGTGTGTGAAGAATCGTTCTCGGCTGTCGCCCCTTGCCCAGAGCGGATGCTAGTCTTCAACAACGTTGTCTTCAGGGAGCCCTCATGGGCAATCACAAGATCGAAATCCGCCGCACCAACGTCGACAAGATCCTGCTGGCGGCGGAAAAAGTCTTCGCCGAAAAAGGTTTCGGCGGCACCGCCATGGCGGACATCGCGGCTGAAGTGCAGCTGCCGCGATCCAACCTGCATTACTACTTTTCGACCAAGAGCGAACTGTACAGCGCAGTGCTGTTCGACCTGCTGGAAGTGTGGAAGCAGGACGCGCTGTGCTTCGAGATGTTCGACGATCCGCGCGTGGTGCTCAGCAGCTACATCCGCGCCAAGATGAACCACTCGCGCAGCCGGCCTTACGGGTCGAAAGTCTGGGCCAACGAAATCATCCACGGCGCCCCGACCCTCGGCGAGGCGCTGGATGTGAGCCTGTATGACTGGGCGAAGATGAAGGAGGCGAAGATCCGGCAGTGGGTGGAGGACAAGCGGATTCTGCCGGTGGAGCCGTCGAGCCTGCTGTACATGATCTGGGCCTCGACACAGCACTATGCCGACTTCGATCATCAGGTGAATATTTTGAATGAGCACCAGCCGCTGTCGGACATGCAGTTCGAGCGGGCGGTGCAGACGGTGACTAGCGTGATTTTGCGGGGGATCGGGTTGGAGCCCTGAAAGTCAAAAGCTGGCCCTCACCCCAGCCCTCCCGAAACGTCGGACCGCCCGGAGGGAGAGGGAGCCGACCGAGGTGTCTTGCGGGTTACATCGACCTGAACCAGCGAGTTGATTATGGATTCAAAGCCTTGTTCCGGCCGTTTCGGTTATGGATTCAAAGCGCAGCTCTAGCTGCTTCGGTTATGGATTCAACGCAAGACTTTCACGTCGGTGTAATTCATCAATATCCCCCAATCAGTCCCCTCTCCCTCGGGGAGAGGGTTAGGGTGAGGGGACTTCTGGATCAGCAGGCAATCTAGACAGCAACGTGATACGGATTCCTCGGATCATGATTCCAGTCCAGGAACGGCTTCCCTGTCTCCATCGGCACCATCTCGATGCAATCCGCCACCGGGCAGGTGATCTGGCACAGATTGCACCCCACACACTCATCATCAATCACTTCATATTGATGCGTGCCGTCGGCCTGTTTCAGGCTGCTGATGGCCTGGTGTGAAGTGTCCTCGCAGGCAATGTGGCAACGCCCGCAACCAATGCACGCTTCCTGGTCGATCTTCGCAATCACCTGATAGTTGATGTCCAGGTACTTCCAGTCCGTGGTATTGCCCACCGCGCGCCCGGAAAACTCGGCGATGCTGGCGTAACCCTGACTGTCCATCCACCGCGACAGGCCATCCTTCATTTCATCGACAATTCGGAAGCCATGCAGCATCGCCGCCGTGCACACCTGCACCGCGCCACTGCCCAAGGCGATGAACTCCGCCGCATCACGCCAACTGCCGATGCCGCCGATGCCGCAGATCGGCAGGCCCTGGGTCTGTGGATCACGGGCGATTTCCGCGACCATGTTCAGCGCGATCGGCTTCACTGCCGAGCCGCAATAACCGCCGTGGGTACTTTTGCTGCCGACGGTGGGCAGGGCGACCATGTGTTCGAGGTCGACGCTGGTGATCGAGTTGATGGTGTTGATCAGCGACACCGCATCGGCGCCGCCGCGATGGGCCGCACGCGCGGCGACGCGGATGTCGGTGATGTTCGGCGTCAGCTTGACGATCACCGGCAGCGAGCAATAGGTCTTGCACCAGCGCGTAACCTGCTCGACGTACTCCGGCACCTGACCGACCGCCGCGCCCATGCCGCGCTCGGGCATGCCGTGGGGGCAGCCGAAGTTCAGCTCGATGCCGTCAGCGCCGGTGGCTTCCACCAGTGGCAGGATGTGTTTCCACGACTCTTCGACGCACGGCACCATCAGCGACACGATCAGCGCGCGATCCGGCCAGTCCTTCTTCACCTGGGTGATTTCCCGCAGGTTGATTTCCAGCGAACGGTCGGTGATCAGTTCGATGTTGTTGATGCCCAGCACTTCGCGGTTGTTGCCGTAATGCGCCGAGTAGCGGGACGACACGTTGACCGCCGCCGGGTCTTCACCCAGGGTTTTCCAGACCACGCCGCCCCAGCCGGCCTCGAAGGCGCGCACCACGTTGTAGGCCTTGTCGGTCGGCGGCGCCGAGGCCAGCCAGAACGGATTGGGGGCTTTGATACCGGCGAAGACAATCGAGAGATCGGCCATTTACGCAGCCTCCACATTGAGCATCAGTTGAGCGTTGATCGCCTCGGCGGCGCGCTTGCCGTGTTGCACCGCTTGCACGGTCAGATCCTGATCGAGGCTGGTGCAGTCGCCGCCTGCGTACACGCCGGGGATACTGGTGCGCAGGTTTTCATCGACCTGGATGCGTTCGCCCTGACGCTTGAGTTCGCGGGCCAGCGGGTCGGCGAGGGCGCTGCCGTCGAAGGCCTGGCCGATGGCTTTGAAGATCGCATCGGCGGCCAGTTCGAACGTCTCGCCAGTGGTTTGCAGGCGACCATCCACCAGATGGGTGCGGGCGAAACGCATGCCGCGCACCTTGCCTTGCGCGTCGAGCAGCACTTCGTCCGGTTGCGCCCAGGTCAGCAGTCGCACCTGATTGGCCTTGGCGATGTCTTGTTCATGGCCGGTGGCGCCCATGTCCGCCGCGCCACGGCGATAAACCAGATTGACGTCGCGAGCACCGAGGCGGGCCATTTGCACGGCCATGTCGATGGCGGTGTTACCGGCGCCGAGGACGATGCAACGTTCGGCCAGCGGCAGTTGCGACAGGTCATCGGCCTGGCGCAATTCGCGGATGTAGTCAGTGGCGGCGAGCAGGCCGGGGGCGTCTTCGTGGGCCAGGCCGAGTTGCTTGCTGGCGTTCAGGCCGAGGCCGAGGAACACCGCGTCGAATTGTTGGTGCAGTTCGCTGAGAGTCAGATTCTCACCGAGTTTCTGGCCGTGACGGATTTCGATGCCGCCGATTTGCAGGAGGAAATCCAACTCCTTCTGTGCATAGTCGTCGACCAGTTTGTACTTGGCGATCCCGTATTCGTTGAGCCCGCCAGCCTTTTCCCGTGCCTCGAAAATCACCACGTCGTGACCATGCATGGCGCTGCGATGCGCGCAGGACAAACCCGCCGGGCCGGCACCAACCACGGCGATGCGTTTACCGGTGGCGGCGGCGCGCTGGAACGGGTGCTCGGTAAAGTGCGCGTTGTCCACGGCATAGCGTTGCAGCAGGCCGATCAGCACCGGCGCGCATTCGTGGGCGTTGTTGCGCACGCAGGCTTGCTGGCAGAGGATTTCGGTCGGACAGACCCGCGCGCAGCTGCCGCCAAGGATGTTCGCCGAAAGGATTTTCTGCGCGGCGCCTGGCACGTTGTCCTGATGGATATTGCGGATGAACGACGGAATGTCGATCTCACTCGGGCACGCATTCACGCACGGCGCGTCGTAGCAATACAGGCAGCGCGAGGCTTCCAGATGCGCCTGACGGTCGTTGAGCGGCGGCGCCAGATCGGTGAAGTGGCCGGCGAGGGCGGCCGCACTTTCGTGCGGGTGCGGGAGATGGTTCAGGGTCTCGATCACGGTTTTTTGCCTCACGGTTATTTGAGGTTTTCTGCCTCTGTCGGGCAGTGGTTTTTTGATCGTTCCCACGTCGAGGCGTCGAACCGTCCGCGTGGGAATGCCTCAAGGGACGCTCCGCGTCCAGTGACGCGGAGCGTCACGGGCTGCATTCCCACGCAGAGCGTGGGAACGATCTGATCAGCGCTTGACGGCCACAGGCCTGTGCAACTCAGCCCGCTTGCTCAGCAAATCAAACACCGCCGGATACGCCGGTCGTTCGATATACCGGCCCGCCCCACGCTCGGCGCGCAGGTCGCCGTCGGCCCAGACCACCCGGCCCTGGCTGACGGTGTGGCTCGGCACACCGGTCACGGTCTTGCCTTCGAAGATGTTGAAGTCCACCTGCTGATGGTGGGTCTTGGCGGAGATGGTGCGGGTGCCTTGCGGGTCCCACAGCACCAGGTCGGCATCGGCGCCGACGCGGATCGCGCCCTTGCGCGGGTAGAGGTTGAAGATTTTTGCGGTGTTGGTGGAGGTGAGGGCGACGAAGTCCTGCATCGACAGGCGTCCCGAATTCACCCCTTCATCCCACAACACCGCCATGCGGTCTTCGATGCCGGCGGTGCCGTTGGGGATCTTGCTGAAGTCGTCGCGCCCGGCGGCTTTTTGCTCGGCGCAGAAGCAGCAATGGTCGGTGGCGGTGGTGTGCAGGTTGCCGCTTTGCAAACCATGCCACAGCGCCTCCTGATGCCCGCGCGGGCGGAACGGCGGGCTCATCACGTAACCCGCGGCGGTCTGCCAGTCCGGGTGCTGGTAGACACTGTCGTCCAGCAGCAGATGCCCGGCCAGCACTTCGCCGTAGACCGGCTGACCCTTGCTGCGGGCATAGGTGATTTCGTCGAGGGCCTCTTTGGTCGATACGTGCACCAGGTACAGCGGCGTGCCGATGGTTTCAGCGATGCGGATCGCCCGGCTCGCGGCTTCACCTTCGACCTGCGAGGGCCGCGACAGCGGATGCGCTTCCGGCCCGGTGATGCCCTGGGCCATCAACTTGCGTTGCAGGTGATAGACCAGCTCGCCGTTTTCCGCATGCACGGTCGGCACCGCGCCCAGTTCCAGGCAGCGCTCGAAGCTCGCCACCAGCGTGTCGTCGGCGGCCATGATCGCGTTCTTGTAGGCCATGAAATGCTTGAAGCTGTTGATCCCGTGATGGCTGACCAGCTTGGCCATTTCCTCCCGCACCTGCTCGCTCCACCAAGTGATCGCGACGTGGAAGCCGTAGTCGGAGGCGGACTTTTCCGCCCAGCCGCGCCACTGGTGAAACGCTTCGAGCAGCGACTGCTGCGGATTGGGAATCACGAAATCGATGATCGAGGTGGTGCCGCCGGCCAGGCCTGCGGCGGTGCCGCTGTAGAAATCTTCGCTGGCCACGGTGCCCATGAACGGGAGTTGCATGTGGGTGTGCGGATCGATGCCGCCGGGCATCAGGTATTGGCCGCTGCCGTCGAGTACTTCGGCGCCGGCGGGAACATCCAGGTTTTCACCAATGGCTTTGATCACGCCGTCAGCGCAATAGACATCGGCGCGGTAACTTTCATCATGGGTAACAACGGTGGCGCCACGGATCAACAGAGACATTCCGAGTTCCTCGCAGGCATGACCGACTTTTGCCGGTTCTAGTGTTTTATTGTTTGCAGCGGCAAATGCGTAATCTTGTCAGCGCTGTCAGGAATAGACGCTAGTCGCAGTTAAGCAATTGATCAAGATTATTTTTTATAAGCTTATGACTGTTTTAAGTCGTTGAAAAATAACGATAAAAATACAAAATCACCAAAATGGTGAGGCGCTTCACCATTTTGACGCACTTGACAGGTTGGAAATATGAGCAAGATTTCCTATGTGAAATCAGCCGCTTGAAGTTGAGCTGCGGGTGACGCGTTCTGAAGAAAAATAATGCAGTGCACCAGATTGAGTCCTGACAGTTCGGACAACCTGCCTGGCATTTAGCCTGAGTGTTCAGTCAAGTTTTCGCGGCCTCACCGGGTGAATAATTAAACCTGATAAACATCAGTCGGTTACAAAAAAATAGAGGCACGGCCCGATGCGAAAGCGGGGCACCCGGCACGTTTATTGATGCCGCCGCTGACACCATGGCCGGTGCATGAAAGTTGTCAGTTCCTCCGGCCATCGTCCGGCTCACACCTGCGTGTGCAGCCGCCTGATGAGCAAAAAATAATCAGAAGAACAGTGGAGCGGCCATGCAACAGAACAGATCGCAAGTGACCGAGCGCGACGGCTTGTTCGAACTCGAAGCCGGCAGCGACGTCCTCGACAGTCCCCGTTACAACCACGACATGGCACCGACCAAGGTGCGCGAACGAACCTGGAACAAATGGCACATCACCGCGCTGTGGGTCGGCATGTCGATCTGCGTGCCGACCTACACCCTCGGCGGCGTACTCACCGCGTATTTCGGCCTTAGCGTTGGTGAAGCCTTGCTGGCGATACTGTTTGCCAACGTCATCGTCCTGATTCCTCTTACGCTCAACGCGTTTCCCGGCACCAAGTACGGGATTCCGTTTCCGGTGCTGCTGCGCTCGTCGTTCGGGATTCTCGGCTCCAACGTGCCGTGCCTGATCCGCGCGCTGGTGGCGTGCGGCTGGTTCGGCATCCAGACCATGTTTGGCGGGCTGGCAATTCACCTGTTTCTCGGCTCGGTGTTCGACGGCTGGAAATCCCTTGGCGGGACGGGGGAGGTGATCGGTTTCATGGTCTTCTGGGCGCTGAACCTGTGGGTGGTGATCCGTGGCGCCGAGTCGATCAAATGGCTGGAAACCCTGTCGGCACCGCTGCTGGTGGCGGTCGGCATCGGGTTGCTGGTGTGGGCCATGCCGAATGTTTCGATGACTGAACTGCTGGCGATTCCGCCGAAGCGTCCCGAGGGCGCGAGTGTGGTCAGTTACTTCGCCGCCGGGCTGACGGCGATGGTCGGTTTCTGGGCCACCCTGTCGTTGAACATTCCCGACTTCAGCCGTTATGCCCGCAGCCAGAAGGATCAGATCCTCGGGCAGATTTTCGGCCTGCCGCTGACCATGTTCCTGTTCGCCGCACTGGGCGTGGTGATGACCGCCGCCTCGGTGAAACTGGTGGGCGTCAGCGTCTCCGATCCGGTGACTTTGATCGGCCACATCCAGAGCCCGGTATGGGTCGCGGTGGCCATGGCGCTGATCATCATCGCCACGCTGTCGACCAACACCGCCGCCAACATCGTTTCGCCAACCAACGACTTCCAGAACATCGCGCCCAAGGTGATCAACCGCACCAAAGCGGTGATTCTCACCGGGTTCGTCGGGCTGGCGCTGATGGGCCATGAGCTGCTGAAAAAGCTTGGGCTGATCGTCTCCGATGTCAGCCTGGAAACCGTGTATTCGAACTGGCTGCTGGGCTATTCCAGCCTGCTCGGGCCGATCGCCGGGATCATGGTGGTGGACTATTTCCTGATCAAGAAACAGCAACTGGACCTGGCCGGCCTGTACCGCGACGACGTGTACCCGGCGTGGAACTGGGCCGGGTTCATCGCGTTCGGCGTGCCGGTGGTGCTGACCTTGCTGTCGCTGGGCAGCAGCGCATTCAGCTGGTTCTACAGCTACGGCTGGTTCACCGGCTCGGCGCTGGGCGGGTTGATCTATTACGGGTTGTGCGCGATGCGTGCGACGCCGGTGGCCGTCAAATCGCCGTTGTAATTCCCATAAGAACTGCCTGAGGAGATCCCCATGAACGCAGCCGTAGACGTTCTGCAATCGACCCATCAGCACATCAACCGCGACCGCTTGTGGGCGTCGCTCATGGAGCTCGCCAAGCTCGGCGCCACGGTCAAGGGCGGGGTCTGTCGCCTCGCGCTGACCGACCTCGATCGCCAGGCCCGCGACCTGTTCGTGCAGTGGTGCAAGGACGCCGGTTGCAGCGTCACGGTCGATGAAGTCGGCAACATCTTCGCCCGTCGTCCCGGCCGTAATCCGAACCTGCCGCCGGTGATGACCGGCAGCCACATCGACACCCAGCCCACCGGCGGCAAGTTCGACGGCTGCTTCGGCGTGCTGGCCGGGGTCGAGGTGCTGCGCACCCTCAACGACCTCGGCGTGGAAACCGAGGCCCCGCTGGAAGTGGTGGTCTGGACCAACGAAGAAGGCTCGCGCTTCGCCCCGTGCATGATGGGCTCCGGCGTGTTCGCGGAAAAATTCACCCTCGAAGAAACCCTGGCCAAGGTCGATGCCGACGGCGTTACGGTCGGCGAAGCACTGAACGCCATCGGCTACGCCGGGCAGCGCAAGGTCAGCGGGCACAAGGTCGGCGCCTATTTCGAAGCACATATCGAGCAAGGCCCGATCCTTGAGGACGAACAGAAAACCATCGGTGTAGTGCTCGGCGCACTGGGGCAGAAGTGGTTCGACCTGAAACTGCGCGGCGTCGAAGCCCACGCCGGTCCGACCCCGATGCACCTGCGCAAGGACGCACTGGTCGGCGCCTCGGTGATCGTCGGCGCGGTCAATCGCGCGGCGCTCGGGCACCAACCCCACGCCTGCGGCACCGTCGGTTGCCTGCAAGCCTATCCCGGCTCGCGCAACGTTATTCCGGGTGAGGTGCGCATGACCCTCGACTTCCGCCACCTGGAACCGGCACGCCTCGACTCGATGATCGCCGAGGTCAAGCAAGTCATCGAAGCGACCTGCGAGGAACACGGACTGACCTATGAACTGACCCCGACCGCCGACTTCCCGCCGCTGTACTTCGAAAAAGGCTGCGTCGAAGCCGTGCGCGGCGCCGCCAAAGGTCTGGGCCTGTCGCACATGGACATCGTCAGCGGCGCCGGCCACGACGCGATTTTCCTCGCCGAACTGGGTCCGGCCGGGATGATCTTCGTACCGTGCGAAGGCGGCATCAGCCACAACGAAATCGAAAACGCCGCGCCGGACGATCTGGCGGCCGGCTGTGCGGTGTTGTTGCGGGCGATGCTGGCGGCTTCTGCGGCGGTGGCCGGGGGACAACGCGCTGCCTGACGTTCATTAATCGTTCATGAAAATGTGCGACGTTGCCGCCCCTGAAAAGGAAGTCAGGGACGCGCAATGTCGCTCATAAAAGTCATCACCTCAGGCTCGGCGTATCTGGACATCGACGCCTACGCCTGCTGCATCGCCTACGCCGAACTGCTCAACCTGCAGGGCATTTCGGCCCGCGCCGTCAGCAGCGCAAAACCCAATGCCAGCGTTTCGACAACCGTGCTCGGCTGGGGCGCTGTTTTGCACGACTACCGCCCGACATCCAGCGATGAGTTTGTGCTGGTCGACGTATCCGATTACCACTATTTCGACCCAATGGTCGCGCTCGATCGGGTGGTGGAAGTCATCGACCATCATCCGGGCTTCGAACAGCATTGGGCACAGACACTCGGATCTGCCGCCGACATCTGCCCGATCGGCGCGGCGGCGACGCAGGTTTTCCAGCGCTGAAAAGCCACAGGATGGCTGTCGAGGATCAGCGAACAAAGCGCCGCGCTGCTGGCCACGGCGATTCTGGACAACACACTGAATTTCACCGGGCAGATGACCACGGCGGCGGACATCGACGCCTATGCTGAAACTGTACCCCACGCAAAACTCACGGAGGACTGGCCCGAGCAATATTTCCTCGAATGCCAGACCGCTATCGAATCAGACATCTGCGCCGCATTGGCCGCAGACTTGAAACGGATGAAACCCGACAGCCTCCTGCCGCAGGTCTTCGCTCAAATGACGGTGTGGGACGCCGATGCCTTGCTCGAAAGGCATCGCTCGACGATCAACGATGGGATGGGCGGGCAGGGCGATGACTGGTTGCTGAACGTCATCTGCATCAGCCAACGCAAAAGCTGTTTGCTGGCCGAACCCGTGGTCAGCCAGCAGAAGTTGAGTCGTTTGCTGCCGGTGGAATGGCAGGCTGGATTAGCGGCTCTAAAGCCCTCGATCTTGCGCAAGGAGTTACTGAGTCTGGGGCTGAGCGCAAACTCAGGCGGGTGAAGTGATTATCCGGGATTGCCGGTTTTACTCGCCGCACTCTTACGCCGTTCAACGCCTTTCGGATTGCCAACGTCCAGCAATCGTCTTTCCACCAGCACATTCTCGAGCGCCTGGCGTTCGGCCGGCGCCATCTCGTGCTCGCGCTTTTTCAGCTCCAGCAGGATGGGGCTGGACCAGGTGCGATAGGTCTGTTCGATGAGGCGGCTGGATTTCATCAGTCTCTCCTTGATCAAGAGCCCGATCTTGCTGGTTGGGGCTCAATCCGATGAGGTACTAACGTTAGTCGACAAAACCGCAAGGCGCTAATGCTAGGTTTTTATGGAGGGCGTTGGTGAGCTTGTGAAACGCGCATGAGTTAAACAGGCATATTTCCTGTTCATTAATGGAGTAAATCTAGAGGCTCGACTGTAGGAGCGAACATATCTCTACCTTTGATCGAAAAAGCAGTTTCAAAATCCCCCCTTGTCGGTGAGTATGGCCTCTGTTTGTTTCATCGAATTTTCCATGGAGAAGTGGTTCATGACCATCAAGATCGAGGGAGTGATCGCCAGCAAGATTGGCTTTGCTTCTCACCAAAATTCTGTCCCGGTCCTCAGAGAACTGACCGTACACAACGATGGTGAAGCTGATTACAGCGATCTTGAACTGGAGCTTGTTGCGGACCCTCCCTTCCTTGAAGGCAAGACTTGGCGTCTGGATCGATTAAACAAAGAGTCGACGCTGCATATTTCAGAACGAAATTTGAAGCTGAATGCCGCTTATCTCGCCGATCTGACGGAGAGCCTCAGCGCGACCCTTTCGCTGCACCTACGTTTCAATGGTGAAGTTCTCAATAGTCAAATCTTCCCGGTTGAGCTTTTGGCACGAAATGAGTGGGGGGGCGTTAACTCCATGCCAGAGCTTCTACCGGCGTTTGCAATGCCAAATGACCCTGCGGTAGATCGGATACTCAAATCTGCTTCTGATGTTCTGCGCCGAGCTGGCAAGGCAGATGGCATCAACGGTTACGAAAGTAAGTCCAGAACCAGAACCTGGGAGCTCACGTCCGCAATATGGTCCGCAGTCTGCGGACTTAAATTGAGCTACGCACTACCACCGGCAAGCTTTGAGACTTACGGTCAGAAAGTAAGAACTCCGAGCCTCATATTGGAGGGTGGTGTTGCAACGTGCCTGGACACAGCATTGCTTTTTGCCGCAGCACTGGAGCAAGCCGGACTGAACGCACTTCTGTTGCTGACGAAAGGTCATGCTTTTGCAGGAGTTTGGTTGCAGCCCCAAGAGTTTTCTCAACTGATTACAGATGAGGCGTCCGCGGTACGAAAGCGTATCGATCTGAAAGAGGCCCTCGTATTTGAAACCACTCTCGCAACACAATTTCCTGTTCCAGGTTTCAGTCAGGCGATTAGTACAGCTGAAAGACAGGTCAACGATGAAGATTTCATCATGGCCATTGATATGCATCGAGCACGCATGCAGCGCATCCGTCCTTTAGCAACGTCAATTCCCGCGTCTAAATCAGATGTGATTCAAGAGGCGGAGACACCACTCGAGGCATTGGAGATTGCGCCACAATTACCGGGCTTTGATGTAGAGATTCTTACTGAGTCAGAATCTCCCGCCGGTAAGCTTACGCTGTGGCAACGCAAGCTTCTCGACCTGACTACTCGAAATCGACTTTTACACTTGCCGGATAGTGCTAAAGGCGTTCGCTTGATCTGTCCTGAGCCCGCTGAGCTGGAAGACCAACTGGCCAGCGGCAAGCGAATCAGGATCGTGTCTATACCGGATCTGGAGGCTGGAGGCAGAGATGCGGCACTCTATGAGCAACAAAATCGAGAGTCGCTCAGAGATGAATACGCTCGCAGTGCATTGTCTCGTGGTGAGGTACTGGCCACGCTTGATAAAACCAAGCTCGAAGTAGCGCTGATTGACCTGTACCGGAAAGCTCGCAGTGATCTTGATGAAGGCGGAGCGAATACTCTCTTTCTTGCACTCGGGTTTTTAAAGTGGAAAAAGTCGGCAGACGACCCGAAAACCTATTCCGCTCCTTTAATTTTGCTACCCGTAAAACTTGATCGTAAAAGTGCGTTGTCTGGCGTGACAATGACTTTGCTTGAAGATGAGCCTCGCTTCAATTTGACTCTGCTCGAACTGTTAAGACATGACTTTGAACTTGTTATTCCGGGGCTTGAAGGTGAACTTCCCTCCGACGACAGTGGCATTGATGTCGCTGGGATCTGGAATACAGTGCGCCGTGCAATCAGAGACGTGCCGGGTTTTGAGGTCACCACTGAGCTCGTGCTGGGAACGTTCTCTTTCGCGAAATATTTGATGTGGCAGGATCTGGCTGCTCGCTCTGAGCAGCTTTTGAAGAGCCCGATGGTCAAACATTTGCTGGAAAGAAGTGTCGGCGGTGATGGCTTTGCAACGTCGGGGGAGTTTCCACAGCCTCACGAGCTGGATAGAAAAGTCAGCCCGGCCGATCTGTTTACACCGTTACCTGCTGACTCCTCCCAACTGGCTGCAGTTGTTGCCTCCGCCAGCGGTTGTGATTTCGTTCTTGATGGACCTCCCGGCACCGGTAAGTCCCAAACCATCGCCAACATGATTGCCCACAACCTGGCTCTAGGTCGCAGGGTCTTGTTCGTAGCAGAAAAAATGGCCGCTTTGGACGTTGTCTATCGTCGGCTTGAAGAAAAAGGACTAGGCGAATTCTGTCTTGAGCTGCATTCCAGCAAAACATCCAAGGTTGAAGTACTTAAACAATTGGAGCGGGCTTGGGATGTTCGCGATGCGTTGACCGCTGAAGAGTGGGCTGTCGAAACGGCAAAACTGCACAAACTACGAAATCGATTGAACGAAGTCGTGGGAACCTTGCATCGTCGGCAACCTAATGGATTAACAGTCCATCAGGCTATAGGTCGTGTCGTACGAGATGGGCACGCCGCGTTACCGCATATTGCATGGCCAGAGGGAACGTCTCACGACGCGGAAGAGTACGCGCGCCTGCGTGATCTTGCCCGACGTCTCGATTTGAATAGTCAGGCTGCCCGCGATCTGTCAGCTGACTTCTCGCCCATCTCTCCCACCGAATGGTCAAACGGCTGGCAAGAGTCGATCGCTGCAGTTTCCAGGGAGCTGCCGGGAGTCATTGAGCGGCTGAAGATTGCCTGTAACAACTTGTTGAGAGCCACCGATCTTCCCCTAGCCGTTTCGAGTGAGGAGGAAATCGAACGTTTTTGCCAGTTTGTTGCGCTCTTGGTAGATACGCACGGTATCGATCTCTCTTTTGCATTCACGTTGAATGCAAGTGCCAAGATCGTTGCAGCCAAGAAAGCTGTGCAGATCCTCACAAATTACCAAGAAATTGAACACTCGCTGTCGGTGCGCTACGCCTCAGAAGCCTGCCGCACCATCAACCTCGAACAAGTCAAAAGCGATTGGGAAACTGGCAAGACCAAGTTTTGGTTCCTCGCGACTTTGGCCAAGAAAAAGGTGGGTAAAAACCTTGCGGGTCAGGGCGGAGTGGTTGGCTTTCCGGACGTTGAGCAGGATCTTGCCAGACTCTTTGAAATGCGTGATCTGCTCATCTCGCTGGACAGCTTGTCTGCAGATTTAAACGCTGTGCCTGGGTGGAGCGGAGTTTCAAGTGATCAATCCGCGATGGCGGTAGCTTGGGAGCTCGCTGAACGCTTGAGAACGTTGATCAGCTCGCGCGCAGAGTCCCCTGAAGATCTCATTGCACTGCGGGGGGCCACACAAAAGCTCGTCGTTGAAGCCAATGAGTTATTAGGCGGGGGTGGTTTTATCGCAGCAGCGCTTCACCAATTAAAAGATGCATTGGAAGCGTTCAGTCAAACGAGCAAACGCTTCTATGAACTGAGTAATCGCCCGATAGAGGGCAAATTAACAATTGAGTCATTGCTCGATGCGGCCAGTGCTATTTCTCGGCATGAGTCAAAGCTGAAAGGCTGGTGCGATTGGTGTCGGGTGCGTGAAGAGGCGATAGCGTCCGGGCTTCAACCGTTAAGTGATGCATTGGCAATTAAAGGGTTGCCAGAGGGCGGTACTGTAGACGCATTCGAAACATCTTACGCACGCTGGTTTGCAAGGGTGATGATCGACGCGGACCCTCTGCTTCGTAACTTCGTGCCAGCGGAGCACACTAGCGATATTGAGGCGTTTGTACGTCTGGATGAGGACCTGTCCAAGCTTACTGTTCGATATATTCGAGCGAAGCTGTGTGGATTGATCCCGTCGAAAAACGAGATCGGTAAGCAAGGTGGTTTCGGCATCTTGAAGCACGAGCTGCAAAAATCACGTCGGCACAAACCCGTGCGACAGCTTGCTGTTGAGATGGGCGATGCCATGTCGAAACTCGCTCCTTGCATGCTGATGAGCCCTCTATCGATTGCGCAGTATCTTCCAACAGATCTCGCACTTTTTGACTTGGTGATATTCGATGAGGCCTCGCAAATTGCTCCATGGGATGCCATCGGGTCGATCGCGAGGGGTAAGCAGGTGGTCATTGCGGGTGATCCACGTCAGATGCCTCCAACCAATTTTTTCAATCGCGCCGCGTCTGCCGCAGAGGATGATACTGCTGAGGACATGGAGAGCATCTTGGATGAGTGTCTGGGCGCAGGCATCCCAAGTCATAGCCTCAGTTGGCACTACCGGAGTCGCCATGAAAGCTTGATCGCGTTCTCGAACCATCGCTACTACGACAGTAATCTCATTACCTTCCCTGCGGCTGAAACGCGTGCAAGCGCTGTGGAGTGGCGACGTGTTGATGGCGTCTATGCGAAAGGCAAGGGCAGGCACAATCAGGCCGAGGCCGAGGCCATCGTTACCGAGACTGTGAAGCGTTTGATGGATCCGGCGTTTGTTGCGAGCGGTCATACGATTGGGATCATCACACTCAATAGCGACCAGCAAAGACTGATCAACGATCTGCTGGATAGGGCGCGGCAACAGTTCCCGCAGATCGAGCCGTTCTTCCAGCATGACATTGCTGAACCCGTCGTCGTAAAAAACCTGGAGACAGTCCAGGGCGATGAGCGCGATTTGATCATGCTTGGTATCGGGTATGGCCCAACCGAGCCTGGTGCGCAGGTTATGTCGATGAACTTCGGTCCATTGAACAAAGAAGGCGGATGGCGTCGTTTGAACGTGGCGATAACCCGCGCGCGCAGGGAGATGATGGTTTTCTCCTCTTTTGATTCTTCAATGATTGATTTAAATCGCACCAACGCCCGGGCTGTTCGTGATCTGAAGCACTTCATTGAATTTGCTCAGAGAGGGCCGAGGGCTCTTGCTGAGGCAGTGCAGGGTTCAGTGGGCGGTTATGACTCACCTTTTGAGGAAGCAGTTGCTCATGAGCTGAGACGGAAAGGCTGGCAAGTCGTGCCGCAAATAGGCGTATCACGTTTCCGCATTGATTTAGGCATTGTCCATCCAGACAGACCCGGCGATTACCTGGTTGGTGTTGAATGTGATGGTGCGACCTATCACAGTGCGGCGACCGCGCGAGATCGCGACAAAGTTCGTAGCGCAATCCTGCAAGGTTTGGGCTGGAAGCTGCTTCGGCTCTGGTCGACAGAATGGTGGATCGATAAGTCCGGCGCGCTGGATCGCTTGCATGCATCGCTTGAGGCTCTTTTGGAAGAGTCGCGTGCATCGGCTCTCGTTAGCAAAACAGTTGAGCAAGAGTCCTCAACACCTCATTTGTCGTTAGTGCATAGCGCTCCACTGGCAAATGACGTAGAGAAAGAGGAAGTTTCTGCTGTATCAGAGGGCGATGCTTCTGATGAACGACCTCCCGAACTCAAAATCGCGAAGTCGTTCACACTGCACGCCTCACCCGCAATCAAAGATGAATACCGTGTCACCGACTTCACAAGCGTCGGCGACAGAATCAATGCTGAGGCGTTTTACTCGCCTGAATATGATGCAGTTCTAGCCGAACTGATTGCACATGTGTTGTTGCAGGAGGCTCCGATCCTAGATTCAGTGTTGGTACAGCGCGTAGCCCGGGCACATGGTTTTCAACGCTCTGGCCGTCTCATTCGAGAGCGAGTTCTTGATCTGACAGAGCAAAATCATCATCTGAAAACTGATCCGGTTGATGGTCAATTTGTTTGGCATTCCAAAAGTGATATTGCGGGTTGGAACAAATATCGGATACCTGCGACATCGGATGATGGCAGGTCGGTGGAGGAGATCGCCGCTGAGGAACTACTGATGGTTGCGTCTTTGATTTCCGCCGGCGACATGCCTTTGGAAATTGCCAAAACTTTCGGCGTGAAGCGTTTGACTGGAGCAGCGCGTGAAAGGATAGAGCTGGCAATCAAGTCGATGTCAGATTTGTGATTTTTTAAAGCACTACAACAAAAGGAGAGCATGGCGTTTGCCAGCTCTCCTTTTTACTGCCTGTTTACACGGTCGACTGAAAGTCCGCCATCGCTGGCAAGCCAGCTCCCACAGGGTTGTGCAGTGGGTTTGGGTTAATCGTCGACCTTCATCATCGCCTGCACACCCTCCCAGGCCTCGGCCCGCATCCGCTCGATATCCAGCCCCGGAATCACGCCGTTGTCGACGACAATCCGCCCACCCACCAGGCTGTATTTCACGGCAATCGGCTCACCCGCGACGACCGGTGCGACGGCGCTGTCGTGGAAGCCGTAGAAGCGTGGGTGGTCGAGGCTGTAGATCACCAGATCCGCTGCCTGACCCACTTCCAGCGTACCGACCGTGCCGAGGCCGAGCACTTGCGCGCCGCCGGCCGTACCCCAGTGGATGACGTCTTCGGCGGTGGTGGCCGAGGCGCCTTGTTCGGCGCGGTGGATCAGCCAGGCGGTGTTGGCTTCGCCGACCATGCTTCCGGATTCGTTGGAAGCTACGCCGTCGACGCCGAGGGAGATCGGCACGCCGGCCTCATACATTTGCGGGATCGGCGCGACGCCGCTGCCCAGCCGGGCGTTGCTCACCGGGCAGTGGGAGACGCCGGTGCCGGTCTGGGCGAGCATGCGGATTTCTCCCGGTTGCAGGTGCACGGCGTGGGCGAACCAGACGTCCGGGCCGAGCCATTCGTGTTCGGCGACGAATTCCACCGGCAGGCAGTTGTACTTGTCGCGGCAGAAGTTCACGTAGTTTTCGGTTTCAGACAGGTGCGTGTGCAGGCGCAATCCCATGCCTCGGGCGGTGTGCGCCAGTTCGCGCAACAACGTTGGCGGCAGCGAGAAAGTCGGCGTGGTAGGCGCCACGACCACCCGACGCAAGGCATCCGGGGTGTCCTGGTGGTAGCGCGATTTCAGCCGTTCGATGTCGCCGACCATTTGCTCCAGGGATTCCGGTTGCAGCGCGGTTTTCGAGAAGCCCGGGTGCGCGCTGGCCGACTCCAGTGCGCCGCCACGGCAGAGCACGAAGCGCAGGCCGAATTCCTCGGCGAGGTCGAACAGCAGGTCGCCGGTCTCGGTGCTGCCGTGGGCGTGGTAGAGGTAGTGGTGATCGGCGCAGGTGGTGACGCCGGACAGCAGCAGTTCGACCATCCCCAGCCGTGCGGCGATCCGCGCCAGTTGCGGGGTGAAGCGGTTCAGGCGCGGATAAGGCACGCTGGCCAGCCAGCCTTGCAGGTCCTGATTCAAGCCTTCGGGCACGGCTTTGAGCAGGTTCTGGAACAGGTGATGGTGGGTGTTGATCCAGCCCGGGTAGACTACCGAATTTCGCGCGTCGATCACTCGCTCACCGGGTTGCGGCTCAAGGTTGGCGGACATTTCCGCGATCCGGCCGTTGACCACGCGGATGTCCACCGCGCCGGCCCGGGCACGGGGGCCGCGCAGGCCGGTCATCACCGCGACCGGGTGCTTGATAAGGATGTTTTGAAGTTGAGTCATGGGCAGCTCCAGTCAGAGGATGTGCGAGGCGGATTTGCCGGGTGTGGTTTCTGGCACGCTGACGCCGTTGAGCGCCGCGTTGAGCAGCACCGACACCAGGCAGGCGATGACCACGCTGCTGTGCAGGAACGGCTGTGACCACTCGGGCAGTTGTTTGAACAGGGTCGGGGCGAGCACCGGCACCAGGGCGGCGGCGATGGTGAAACCGACGATCAGCACGTTGTAGCGATTGCGTTCGTAATCGACCTTGGCCAGGGTCTGGATGCCCGCTGCCGCGACCACGCCGAACATCGCGATGCCGGCACCGCCCAGCGCGGCGGTCGGCATCGAGGCGATGATCGCCCCGGCTTTCGGCACCAGCGCAATCGAGCACATCAACAGACCGCTGATCGCCACCACCCAGCGGCTGCGCACGCCGGTCAGGATCACCAGACCGACGTTCTCCATGAAGGCAATGAACGGAAACGCGGCGAACATCCCGGCGATGGTGCTGGCCAGGCCATTGGCGCGCAGGCCGTTGATCACCTGTTTGTCTTCCACCGGTTTGTCGACGATGTCGCCGATGGCCACGAACAGCCCCATGGATTCGACCATCTGCACGATCATCACCACCACCATGGTGGCGATGGGGATCAGACTGAAGGTCGGCAAGCCGAAGTAGAACGGATAGGGCACGGTCAGCCACGGCGCGTCCTCGACGCTGTGAAAGTTGCCCATGCCCAGACCGTAAGCCAGACCGGCGCCCACCAGCATCCCGACCAGCACTGCCATGTTGCGCAGCAACGGGCTGCCATAGCGGTTGACCAGCAGGATGGTCAGCAACACCACCACGGCCACGGCGAGAAACGCCGGCGCGCCGAAGTTGCTCGCGTTGCGCCCGCCGCCGACCCATTCATAGGCAATCGGGAACAGCTGCAGACCGATCACCGTGACGATGCAGCCAGTTACCACCGGCGGGAAAAACCGTCGCAAGCGGCCCACGAACGGCGCGATCAACATGGTGAAAATCCCCGCACCGATCACCGCCCCGCAGACCCCGGAGAACCCCACCTCCGGGTTGCTGCCGATGGCGATCACCGGCCCGACGCTGCTGAACGCCACGCCTTGCAGAATCGGCAGGCGTACGCCGAACTTCCAGAAACCGACGGTCTGCAACAGGGTGGCGATGCCGGAGCAGAACAGCGTGGTGCTGATCAGCACCACCGTGTCGGCGTGGGACATCTTCAAGGCACTGGCAACAATCAACGGCACGGCGATGGCGCCGATGTACGAGACGGCCATGTGCTGCAGGCCGAGGGTGAGCATCTGTCGCACCGGCAAGACGCGGTCGACAGGGTGGACGGTGGAGGAGGAACTGGCTGACGACATGGGGAATCACCTCTAGCTGTTGTTATTCGGTACAGAGGGGTATTCGTTCTGTGTGCCCGGAACCGCCATCCACCGGCTCCGATGCCGGGTTTCAGCCGGCCAGGCAGGCGGCGAAGCCCTGGTTCAGCGCCGCTCGATCCAGGTCGCGGCCGATGAATACGATCTTGCTTGAGCGCGGCTCGCTGCCCCACGCGGTCGAAGCGCGGAACTCCACCAGGCTGTGCACGCCTTGCAGCACGTAGCGCTGGTCTTCGTTGGCCACCGCCAGCACGCCTTTCATGCGGTACAGGTTGTCGGCTTGGGAACTGCGCAACTCGCTGATCCAGCGGTGGAAGGCCATCAGGTTGACTGCGCCGTCCACGGCGATGCCCACTGAGGACACGCTCGGGTCGTGCTCGTGATCGGGCTCTTCAGCGTGATGGTCATGGTCGTGATGGTCATGCTCGTGGTGATCGTGATCGTGCTGATACGCGCCGATTTCCATCAGCTTCTGCGTGCATTCGAAGGCGCCGATGCCGAGGATCTTCGACAGGTCGATCTGTGCGTGGGTCGAGGTCACCAGATCCGCCGTGGCGTTCAATCCGCGGATCTTGCCGCGCAGGGTTTCCACCTCTTCGGAACTGACCAGATCAACCTTGTTGATGACGATGCGGTCGGCGCAGACGATCTGATCCACCGCCTGATTGTCGACGCCGTCCAGTTGCAAATCTTCCAGATGCTGGGCGATGTGTTTGGCATCGACCATGGTCACGATGGCGTCGAGCTCGACTTCCTCGGCGATCGGGTCGTTGATGAAGAAACTCTGGGCCACCGGGTACGGGTCGGCCAGGCCGCTGGTCTCGATCAGGATGTGGTCGAGCCGCACCGGACGCGCCACCAGTTCGCGGACGATCCGCACCAGGTCTTCACGGACTTCGGCGGTGCAGCAGACGCAGCCGTTGACCATTTCGTAGATCTCTTCGGTCTCGGAACTGAGCACCAGATCGCCGTCGATGCCGACTTCGCCGAACTCGTTTTCGATCACCGCGATCTTGCGACCGTGGTTCTCCTTGAGGATGTAATTGAGCAGGGTGGTTTTGCCGGCACCGAGGAACCCGGTGAGGATGGTGACCGGGATTTTGGTGTTCGGGGTCGGGGCGTTGAAGGGGGTGTTCATGTGAGGCTCCTTGGTATTGATAGACCGGTGCACGATGAAGGGGAGTGAGGCTGGATTTGGCTGGGGGCCGGAGTTTCACCCCAGCGCAGCGCAGTGCCGGCATCGAGGCCGAACAGGTCGAGGACGCGGCCGAGGCTGTGGTCGACCATTTGCGCCAGGCTGTCTGGGCGGGCGTAGAAGGCCGGGACCGGCGGGGCGATGATGCCGCCCATCTCGGTGACAGCGGTCATGTTGCGCAGGTGGGCGAGGGTCAGTGGCGTCTCGCGGGCCATCAGCACCAGGGTGCGGCGCTCCTTGAGGGTGACGTCGGCGGCGCGGCCGATCAGCCCCGATGAGGTGCCGGTGGCGATCTCCGCCAGCGTCCTCATTGAACACGGCGCGACCACCATGCCCAGGCAGCGGAACGAACCGCTGGCGATCCCGGCGGCCACGTCGTCGGCGCGGTGGTAATGGCTGGCGAGGGCGGTGACGTCGGCCAGTTTGTAGTCGGTTTCGTGGGCCATGGTCAGCAGCGCGGCGCGGCTGATGATCAAGTGGCTTTCGATGTTCAGCTCGGCCAGCAACTCCAGCAGGCGCACGCCGTAGATGAAGCCGGACGCGCCGCTGATGCCGACCACCATCCGCTGGCGGTTCACGATGGCAGACCTTCAAGCAGTTGCCGCGCGCGTTCGAGCACGTCCTGATCGAGCTGTGCCTTGATCCCGTCAAACCCAGAACCGCGCGTGGCATCCAGGCCCATGCGCGACGTGGTGCCATTGACCGAGGACGACGGGTCCAGCGGGCTGCCGGGCAAACCGTCAATCGTGAAGATGTCGAGGTGCGGCTGGAAGTGAGTGGCCAGTGCCCACAGCACCTGGCTGTCGTCGGTGAGGTCGATATCGCTGTCCACCGCGATCACGGTTTTCAGGTACGGATCCCAGCCGAGCAGGGCCAGCATGATCTGCCGGGCCTCGCCGTCACGGCTTTGATCCAACGCCACGTAGCAATGAAAATGCGTACCGGAGTTCGGGTAATGCACGGCGGTGACGGCGGGGAAACGTGCCTTGAGCTTCTCGCTCATTTCCGCTTCGCGAGGCAGCCGCGCCAGGGTCAGGTGCTCGGCGTAACGTCCGCCCATCACGTCCACCAGCCAAGCGTCCTTGCGCCGCAACAGGGTATCGACGCGCAGCACGTTGTTGGTCGAGCGATCCGAGGAGTAGCCGCTGAACTCGCCGAACGGGCCTTCTTCGGCATAGGCCGTCGGGTCTATTGCGCCTTCGAGCACAAACTCGGCGTAAGCCGGCACGCCGATGCCGTAGCGCGGAGTCTTCACCAGTTCCAGCGGCGCACCGAACAGCCCGCCGGCCACCGCGCGTTCATCGCTGCCATAGGGCAGCCGTGCAGCAGCGGCGAGCATGAACAGCGGATGCGCGCCGACCACCATGGCCACGCGCAGTTCTTCACCGCGTTCGCGGGCGGTCTGCAACATCCGCCACAGATGCCCGCGCGAGTGCAGGCTGGTAGCCAGGGCCTGACGGGCGTGACGCATCGAGCGGTGGTAGCTCATGTTGGCGATGCCGGTCTGCGGGTCCTCGGCGATGATGATCGCGTTGGTAATGTACGGGCCGCGATCACTGTCGAAATGCTTGAGCATCGGCAGCAGCGCCAGGTCCAGGGTTTCGCCTTCGAAGACTTCGTCGAGCACTGGGCCGGTTTCGACGTAGCGCGGCGCGATCGGCTGGTTGGCGCGGGTCTGGAAGGTTTCGTGCAACTGCGCGGCACTGACGCCGAACAGCCGGGCGATGCGCCGACGGGAGGCGAACAGATTGGTCGCCACCGGCACACCGAGGTTGCTGACGTTTTCGCAGATCAGCAGCGGATCGCGACCCTGGGCGGCGAGGGCATCGACCAGGGCGGTGACGTCCTGATCGGCAGAAAGGGGTTGGGTGATGGTCAGCACATCGTCCGGGTACTGGCGGCGATAGGCGTCGATGAATACGTGAAAATCCTGAGAGTCGCCGAGCGTCGAACGGGTCATGGTTTCACCTCGTAAAAAGCAGGCGCGCAGGGGTGAGGCTGGCGTTCGATCGACAAGCCGTTGGCCTGCCGGTCGAGCGAACGCCGGGTCATCTTCGCGCCTGTAAAGTCGCTGTGTGGCTGGGTTGAAGCCGGGTCAGACCCTGTTTAGAGATAGGTCGTGGTCAGACGAATGTCCGCTTCGGCCAGATCCTTGGGCGGCGGGGTCGGTTCGATCCCGCACAACCGGGCGATGTTGTTGCCCAGGTAATCCTCAAGGTGATCCTCGTCGATCCCCAGGCCCTGCGGCGCCGGCGAGCACAGCACTTCCAGCTCGCGCAGCCACATGCCCGGTTCGTTCGGCGGCGAGTCAGTGCCGAACACGATCCTGTTGCGCGGCAACTCCTTGGCGAACTCGACGATCCGCGACTGGAAGCACCAGCCGGATTCGCAGTACACGTTCGGCGTGTCCATCGCCATCCAGAACGCCTCGAACGAGTAGTTGCCGCCGGTCTGGATGCCGAAGTGACCGATGATGAAATTGACCATCGGGAACTCGCGGATGATCGGGTAGAACATCGTCGGAATGGTGTACGGGCCGTCACCGGTGTGGATCAGCACCACGATGTTGTACTTGGCGCAGACCTTCATCGCCGGACGCAGCCAGTCGAGTGCGCGATCCGGGCGATAGCCGTGCATGTTGGCGTGCAGCTTGAGCATCTTGAAGCCGTATTCCTTGATGTGGAATTCCAGCTCTGCCGCACCGTTTTCCGGTCCCCAGCGCGGGTTGAAGTTGAAGTTGCCGATGAAGCGGTCCGGGTACTTCACGCACAGTTCGGCGACATACGACATATAGTCACGCACGCCCTCGCGGCCACGGCGGTTGCCGTCGCGATAACCGGTGTTGCCCGGTGGCGGCTGGATGAAGCCCATGTCGATCCGGCGCGGCTTGCCGTTGATCATGTACGGGCCGTCCATCAGCTTGAGCATGCGCTCGCCGGTGAACGGTTCGCCGGTGTGGCGCCAGGCCTCGTCGACCAGATTGGTGGGGTGCAGATGGGTGTCGATGATCATCGGTTCAGCTCCTGGCCAGTTGGGTGGTGACGGGGCGCTTGAGTTGCGCCTCTGCTTCGGAAACGGAACGCGGCGGCGGGGACGGCTCGAGGCCGATCATCCGTGCGGTGTTGTTGCCCAGGTAGTCTTCGAGGGTGTCCTCGTCGAGGTTAAGGCCCTGCGGCGGCTCGTGGCAGAGCACTTCGAGCAGGCGCAGCCACATGCCCGGTTCGTTCGGCGGGGTGTCGGTGCCGAACAGGATCTTGTGGGTCGGCAGGACCTTGGCGAACTCGACGATCCGCGATTGCAGGCACCAGCCGGACTCGCAATAGACGTTGGGCAGCTCCATCGCCCACTGCATCGGTTCGAACACGTAGACGCCGCCGGTCTGCACACCGAAGTGGGCCATGATGAAATCGACGTTGGGGAACTCCTTGATCATCGGCACCCATTCCGACGGGATGCTGTAAGGCCCGTCGCCGGTGTGCAGCTTGACCGGGATGCCCAGCTCGGCACATTTCTCGAAGGCCGGACGGACCCAGTCCAGCGCGCGGTCAGGACGGTAGGCGTGCATGTTGGCCTGCATCTGCACCATCTTGAAACCGTGTTCTTTCACGTAACGCTCGATCGCCTCGACGCCGTTTTCCACGCCGCAGCGCGGGTTGTAGACGAAGCAGCCGATGAAACGGTCCGGGTAGGTCTGGACCATTTTCAGGGTGTAGGCCATGTAGGCGTCGATGGATTCGCGGCCCGACAATTCGCCGTCGGTCCAGGTGTAGATGGTGTTGCCCTGCGGCGGCTGGATGAAGGCTTTGTCGATGCGGCGAGGCTTGCCGTTGACCATGTACGGGCCATCCATCATCTCCAGCAGACGCTCGCCGGTGAACGGGTCACCGTCATGCCTCCAGGCGAGGTCCACGAGATCCGTGGGATAGCAGCTGATATCGATGATCATTGAAGTCGATCTCCTGATAGCGGGGAAGGGAGCCTTGCGGCTCACAGCATCCACGTCCCGGGCAATCGGCCGTTTCTATGCGCAGCACTCGCGCATTCCCTCGCCTGTTCGCATCCGGCCCGGGTGGGTGGTTGCTTGAGGCGAGTATTGGAAGGCGGGGGAGGGTTCGTACAATATTAATTGGGTGGGGTGGTGATACTTCTGGGATATAGGGGAAGATCAAAAGCCTGCCCTCACCCTAGCCCTCTCCCGGAGGGAGAGGGGACCGATCGGGGAATATTGATGAATGACACCGACGTGACAGTTCAGCAGTGAATCCATAATCGACTCGGTCGTTCAGGTCGATGTATGACGCAAGACACCTCGGTCAGCTCCCTCTCCCACCGGGAGAGGGCTGGGGTGAGGGTTGGTTTTCGAGAGTACTCAGGGCCAACTGTTTGATGATCTCAACCACCGGCGCGACCCGGTCAGCCTGCCCATGCGGCCACACCGCATAAAGATTGTAATGCGCCGCAATCTGCGCCTCGTTCAACGCCACCAGCCGCCCGCTGCGCAACGCATCGGCAGCCAGTAATCCACGCACCAGCCCCGCACCAACACCCGCTTCAGCCGCCGCAATCAGATTCGCCGCATTATCGAAAATCACCCGCGCCGGCGGTTCGGTCGGTGTCATCCCGGCCGCATCCAGCCATGGAATCCACGACCTGCGCGTATACCCCAACAGTGGCAGTTCAAGAATCTGCGCCGGGCTCAGTGGCACCTGCAAACCCTGCCGCTCAAGCAACGCCGGAGACGCCACCGCCAACACCCGATCCCCGCAAATCTGGGTCATCTCGCAATCATCCCAATCGCCATAGCCATAGCGCAGCGACAGGTCTACCCGCTCGAACGTGCTGCGATCACTGCGCGGCATCGACAGGATTGTCACTTCGTAATCCGGCAATCCGTCGAGCAATTGCGGCAGGCGTGGATTGAGCCAGCTCTGCGCCAGTTCGCTGTCCACATCCAGGGTCAGTCGCTGGGCCACGCTGCGGTTTTTCACCGAGGACAACGCGCGGTCAATCTGCGCCAGGCCATCCGACAACACGCTGGCAAACAGCTGCCCGGCGTCGGTCAGGTTGCTGCCGCCGCCTTCGCGCACGAACAGCGGCTGGCCGATGAAGTCTTCCAGGGCGCGGATCTGCTGGCTGATCGCGCTGTGGGTCAGGTCGAGCTTGCGTGCGGCGCTGGAAAAACTGCCGCTGCGCGCCGCGTGGATGAACGCGCTCATGGACTGCACCGACGGGTATCGCTTGTACATGTTGTTAGTCCTGCTTACACCGGTTGGCAGAAATCGTCGCTGGCCGCGCGTTGCCGGGGGTTCCAATAATCGGTCACCAGGCCCGCACAAAGACGGGCCGCTCTTTTGGAGCCTGACAATGATTGCATTCACGGTTAACGGCGAACGACGCGAGCTGGATGAGGCGTCCCCCTCCATGCCCTTGTTATGGGTGCTGCGTGATCAGTTGAAACTCACCGGCACCAAGTTCGGTTGCGGCATGGGCCTGTGCGGTGCCTGCACCGTGCACCTGAACGGCGTCGCGGTGCGTTCCTGCCAGTTGCCGCTGGCCGCCGTCGCGGGCCACAGCATCACCACCATCGAGGGCCTGTCGCCCAGCGAAAACCATCCGCTGCAACTGGCCTGGGTCGCCGAAGATGTGCCGCAATGCGGCTACTGTCAATCCGGGCAGATCATGTCCGCCGCCGCACTGCTCAACACCGGCGCACCGGTCAACGATGACTCGATCCGCAACGCGATGTCCGGGAATATCTGCCGTTGCGGCACTTACGGGCGCATCAACAAAGCGATCAAACGTGCGGCGAATGCGCCGAAGGAGGCGTGATGAGCCTCATCGACGGCACGCTTCATGAACCCTCGCGCCGAGTGTTTCTCAAGCAGGCGGTGACGGTGGCGTCCGGTCTGGCGATTGCGCTGTACCTGCCTTCCGGTGCGGCGGCGACTGAAGCGAAAACCTCGGCCACTGAATTCGAACCCAACGCCTGGGTGCGCGTGCTGCCCGACGGCACGGTGAAACTGGTGGTGCACAAGCACGATTCCGGCACCGGCACCCAGACGGCTTTGGCCGCGTGCGTGGCCGAGGAACTGGACGTGAACCCGATGACGGTGCAGGTCATCACCCCGGAAGATCCGTTCTTCGAAACCTACATTCATCCGGTCTGGAAAGTCTTCTCCACCGGCGGCAGCACCAGTGTGTCGCTGGAGTACGATCGCTTGCGCATGGCTGGCGCCACGGCGCGGGTGCTGCTGATCAGTGCGGCGGCGCAGCAGTGGAAAGTCAGCCCCGACAGTTGCTCTACCGAGGAAGGTCGGGTCGTGCATGCATCGAGCAAACGCAGCCTCGGCTACGGCGAACTGGCCGGCGCGGCGGCGCATCTGCCGGCACCGACGAACGTCACGCTGAAGGATCCGGCGCAGTTCAAATACATCGGCAAGTTGCGCCACAAACGCGATGCGGCGGCCAAGGTTTGCGGGCGTTTCAAGTACAGCATCGACGTGCAGTTGCCGGGGATGCTGGTGGCAGTGATTCAGCGCGCACCGGTGGTGGGCGCGAAGGTTGTCGCCGTGGATTCGGCGGCAGCCTTGCAGGTGCCTGGCGTGCGCAAGGTGATCGCTATTCCCGGTCGGCCGGACGTGCTCGGTGGCAACCTCGAAGGCGTCGCGGTACTGGCCGAAACGTTCTGGGCCGCGCAACAGGGACGCAAGCTGCTGGAGATCAAATGGAGCGATTCCCCGCTGGCCGGCTTCGACAGCGCCGATCTGGCCAGGGCGCAGATCGCAGCGATCAGCGACCCGGCAACGCAAACCGTCAAAGCCATGGCCCAGGGCGATGTCGCGGGACGATGGCCGGGTGCGGCGAAGCTGCTCGAAGCCGATTACACCATGCCCTACAAGGTGCAGAACCCGCTGGAGCCGATCTGCATCACCGCGCAGCTCAAGGACAAGGCAATCACCTACTGGGGTGGCGTGCAGGTGCCGTCGTCGGCGCTGGAAGCGGCGCAAACCGTGTGCGGCATCGGCAAGGAAAAAGTCACCATTCATGAGCTGGTGTCCGGTGGCAGCTTCGGTGCGCGGGAAGCCAAATACTGGTTGTTCGAGGTCGCGTATCTGGCGCAGAAGACCGGCGTGCCGGTGAAACTGCTCAACAGCCGCGAAGACGAGATGCACGCGCTGTTCAATCACCCGGCCACGCTGCATCGGGTAAAAGGCGCGCTGGATGCCCAAGGCAAACTCACCGCGCTGCAACTGCACGCGGTGTCGCCTGCCTCGCCGGAACAGTGGGAGCCGGGCTATTTCGAGCGTCCGGATCACATGGATTACAGCACCACCGAAGCGATCACCGCGTGGGACTTCGCCTACCGTCCGCCGCACCTGGAGCTGAACTGGGTCAAACACGAAAGCAACGTGCCCAGCGGTTGGTATCGCTCGGTGAGCTTCATTCCCAACGTGTTCGCCGTGGAAAGCTTCATGGATGAACTGGCCCACGCGGCCGGTGAAGATCCGTTGGCATTCCGGCTGGTCAACATGCAGGAGCGGCCACGGCATGTGGCGGTGCTGAAGCAGGCCGCTGAACGCGCCGGTTGGGGCCAGAAACTGCCGCCGGACACGGCGCTGGGGATCGCCACCAATCAGGGCTACACCAGTTTCATCGCCGTGGTGGCGCGGGTCGCGAAAGTGGACGACAAGGTGCGGGTCGAGAAGCTGACCTGTGTGGTCGATTGCGGTCTGGCGGTGTCGCCCGGCGGGGTCGAGGAGCAGATTTACGGTGGACTGATGTGGGGCCTCGGCCACGCGCTATTCGATCGTCTCGACATCCAGCAGGGCAGAGTGGTGCAGAGCAATTTCCACGATTATCGCGTCACCCGCATGTCGGACATGCCGCCGGTGGACATCCTCGTGCTCGACGGCCAGCCGGACAAACCGGGCGGCGTCGGGGAGCTGGGCAGCCCGTCGGTGGTTCCGGCGATTGCCAATGCGCTGTTCAGCCTGACCGGGGTGCGTCAGCGTTCCACGCCACTGAACCTGGGGTAAGTCGCCATGGACCTGCGTTTGCTGCGGTACTTCATGGCCCTGGCCGATGAGTTGCACTTCGGTCGCGCCGCCGAACGGCTGCACATCTGCCAGCCGCCGCTGAGCCAGCAGATCCGTTTGCTGGAGGAAGAACTCGGCACGCCGCTGTTCGAGCGCAGCCACCATCGGGTCGAGCTGACAGCGGCGGGGCAGATGCTCAAGGAGCAGGCGCCGCTGGTGTTCGAACAACTCGAACGGGCGCTGGACCTGACCCGCCAGACCGGGCGCGGGCAACTGGGCGAGCTGGAAATCGGCATGATCAGTTCGGTGATGGTCGGCGTGCTGCCCAAGGCGCTGCACCTGTTTCGCGAGCGCTATCCGCAGGTGACCTGGCGTTTGCATGAAATGACCCCGGCGGCCCAGGTCAAGGCGTTGAAGGAAAAACGCATCGACGCCTGCGTGTTCCGCGTCGGTTATGACGACCCGCAATTGCGCAATGAATTGCTGATCCATGAACCGATCCATGTGGTGATGCCGCAGGATCACCCGCTGGCCCGACGCGAGGTGCTGGCGCCGGCTGATCTGGCGCAGGAGCCGTTTGTGGCGCTGGAATTGAAGCAGTCGCGGTTCGCCAATTTTCTCTATCAGTGCTGCATTCAGGCCGGGTTCACTCCGCAGATCCGCCAGCAGGTGATCGAGGTGCAGACCTTGCTCAGTCTGGTTCGCGCCGGGTTTGGCGTGGCGCTGTTACCCGCATCGATCGAGCAGTTGGCTCCCGCCGGACTGGTGTTCCGGCGCCTGACCCCGGCGCTGCCGCAAGTGCCGCTGTACGCGACGTATCGGGCGGACGATGCCTCGCCGGTGCTCAAGCTGTTTCTCGATACGCTGCGCGAGCTGGTCGATCACTCATCGCGGTAATCAGGGACAAAGTTGCCCGGCACGATCACAACCGCCTGCGGTCGTAAACTTCACATGCGCGAACTTGTGGAGAACCAATGAGCCGGGACGTCCTGACCACCGAAACCAATCGCCGTCAGTTGCAGCAGATCATTGCCGGGCTGTCCGACGGGGTGATTCTGCTGGAGCTCGACCAGACGATTCTCTGGGCCAACGAAGCCGCGCTGGCGATGCATGGCGTCAGCCGGATCGGCGAGCTGGGCAACAACGCCGGGGAATACGTCGAGCGCTTCAACCTGCGGTATCGCAACAACCACACATTGACGCCGGAGCAATACCCGATCAGCCGTGTGGCGACCGGGGAAACATTCAGTGATGTGCTGGTGGAGGTTTCCTCGCGCAGCGATGAAGAACGTACCTGGGTGCACAGCGTGCGCAGCATGGTGCTGACCGATCGCGACGGCGACATCGAGTCGCTGGTGCTGATCATGAGCGACGTCACCGACTGGGCCAACGCCGAGCAGCGCTTCGAAAAAACCTTCAACGCCAACCCGGCGCCGGCGGTGATCTGCCGCCTCAGCGATCTGCGTTACATCAAGGTCAATCCGGGTTTTCTGGAAATGACCGGCTACACCCGCGATCAGGTGATCGGCGTTTCGACCTATGAGCTGGATATTCTCGAACAGGCCGAGCGCAAGGACCTGGCGATCCAGCGCCTGCGCGATGTCGCGACGATCCCGCAGATGCAGGCCGAGCTGCGATTGCCGGACGGTGGCATTAAACAGGTGATCGTCGCGGGGCAGCCGCTGGTGCTCAATGACGAGGATTGCATGCTGTTTTCGTTTGTCGACATGGAGCTCAGGCATAAGGCCGAAGTCGCCCTGCGCCAGAGTGAAGAGCGGTTCGCCAAGGCCTTTCGCCTGACGCCGGTACCGATCCTGATTTGCAGCGCCGATGAGCAGCGGCTGATCGACGTCAATCAGGCCTTTCTCGATACCCTGGCTTACGAGAGCGACGACGTGCTCGGCAAGACCGTCGCGCAACTGGACTTCATCGATGAACCGGCGGAACGCGCCCGGTTACTGGCGGCACTGGAGAAAACCGGCCGCGTTGACCGCGTCGATATGCGGATCCGCAGGAAAGACGCCGAGCTGCTGGAGTGCGCGATGTCCGCCGACACCGTCAACATCCAGGACGCGGTGTGCTATCTGCTGGTGCTGATGGACATCACCGAGCGCAAGCGCACCGAGCTTGAGCTGGTGGCGGCGATTGAAGAGGTGATGAAGGATGCATCCTGGTTCAGTCGGACGTTGATCGAAAAGCTGGCCAATGTGAAGAAGGTCAACTCGCCGCAGCTGCCGAGCGTGTCGTTCACCGATCTGACGGCCCGGGAGCGTGATGTGTTGGCGCTGATCTGTGAGGGGCTGGCGGACAAGGAGATTGCTGCGCGGCTGAAGCTGGCGCCGAACACGGTGCGCAATCATGTGGCGACGGTGTATTCGAAGCTGGATGTGCACAGTCGAAGCGAGGCGATTGTCTGGGCTCGGGAGCGTGGGTTGTTTTCGGGGGGCGGTCGGGGGCAGCGGTAAGGTGCAAATGCACTAGTTTATGGGGTGCAAATTCGGGTGTTTGATCGGGCGGGGTGTTCTTAGTCTGTTGAGGTGCGATGCATTTTTTTGGTGATCGTGTCTTTTTGGAACCTGCTAAATGGATCAGCCCTTTATGAATGTGTTGTCGGTTTTTGAGTCTGGTTGTGTGGAGCTGGCGCGATGATTTATCTGGCGCAGTTGCGGGCTCGGCTTGAGCGTAGTTTTTCGCCGTTGGCTTGTGAGTGTGTGGTGGATGGGGATCATTCGCTGACTGTGAAGCTTTATGAGCCGGTTTCGGGGCGGGTGGATCTGGTGATTAGTGGGTTGAGTCTTGGTGCCTTGCGAACTCCAGAGGCGGTGGATGCTTTGATTGGTGAGTTGCGGTATGAGCTTGAGAGTAATTCTTTGCGCTCGCCCAGTTGAGCTTGGCGGCCTTTGGGCCGACCATGCTGTTTTTGGGTTTGGGTGTGTATCCGTTTCTTCGGGTGTTGCGGCTGGCGGTTCCGCTCTTACAGCGGGTCACTTTTGGCAAACGCCCCAAAAGTAACCAAAAGGTCTTTGCCCTGACGTTCGGCACCTCGCTTTGGCTCGGTGTTCCTTCGCTCCGGGATTGATCCGGGGGGCATCGCCTACGGTTTGCTTCGCTGCACCTCCTCTCGATGTGTTTGGCTTCGCCAAACGGTCGCTTCGCTCCCACCCCCGGATCAATCCCTCCACTCAGCCTGCCGACGGGCCCTGCGATCAAAAGCGGTACTCGAGCTAACGCTCATCGTGGTGAGTGGTGAAGAGCACGAAGCCGACGTGTGTGCTCTTCAAAACCTGAGTTCGCCTCGATGGTTCAGGTCGATGTATCTCGAATCAACAACCCCGTAGGCTCCCTCTCCCTCTGGGAGAGGGCTGGGGTGAGGGCTGGATCTTGAGGCTGTCCTCGATTTGTCAGAATCCACGATCCAATCAACAACTCCGCCCAAAATCGACAGCCAATCCCCCCCCAATCCCACCATTTCACTGGCACTCACCCCCCACTGGTCTATAAGGAATGAGTGGTTCGGTTTCCATAACCGGGCGTTGTCCTGCTCGGCGACGGGAGTTTTCTTCCATTCATCGCGGGTCATCCTATGAACAATCCTGGGAAACGCGTGTGTTTTTCGTTGTTGTCGGCTTTCGGTCTGGTGCTGCTCAGTGGTTGCGCCAGTCCTCCACCCCCTCCGCCGGCAGCACCGCCTCCGCCGCCTGAGCGGACTTGTCAGGTCATGGAAAATACCGAGGTCGCCGGTGATGCGTATGCCGACGGGCAAGTGACTCGACACATCACCAAGACCCGTTGCGTCACTCAATAAGCCGGGCGCCTGTGAAGGCGCGGGTCGAGTGGATTGTGCTGGTGGCCGATCTGGTCGGCACGGCGGTGTTTGCGGTTGAAGGCGCGATTGCGGCGATGCGCAGTCAGCTTGATCTGCTCGGGGTGATGGTGATTGCGTTCATCGTTGCGCTCGGTGGCGGGGTGACGCGTGATCTGTTGATCGGTGCGACGCCGCCCAAGGCTGTGGCGGACTGGCGCTATCCGGCGCTGGCGTTTGCCATGGGCGGGGTGGCATTTGTTTTTCATGAGCGGGTGCTGGGCTGGTCTGGTTCGACGCTGATCGTGCTGGATGCGGCGGGGCTGGCGTTGTTTGCGGTGGCCGGGGCGCAGAAGGCGTTGAATTTCGGGATCTCGCCGTTTGTGGCCATGCTGATGGGCACGATTACCGGGGTCGGCGGCGGGGTGCTGCGTGACATTGTGCTGGCGCGGGTGCCGGTGGTGTTGCAGGCGGATCTGTATGCCAGTTCGGCGTTTGTCGGTGCGGCGGTGTTGATTGTCGGGCGCAGGCTGGGTGTGCCGCCGGTGGCGGCTGCGTTGCTGGCGGGGGCGGCGTGTTTGTTGTTGCGGTTGTTGTCGGTGCATTTTGGCTGGCAGTTGCCGAAGGTGCTGGAGGCATGAAAAAGGCAGCCCTTGGGCTGCCTTTTGTTTTGCGTCAGAAGCGGATCAGGACAGGAAACCGCCGTCCACGTTCAGCGATACGCCGGTGGTGTAGCTCGAGGCATCGCTCGCCAGGTACAGCACGGCGCCGGCCATTTCGCTCGGGTCGGCTACGCGCTTGAGCGGGATCTGCGTCAGGGCCTGTTTCAGGATGGCGTCGTTCTTCACCAGGGCCGAGGCGAATTTGGTGTCGGTGAGGCCCGGCAGCAGGGCGTTGCAGCGGATGCCGAATTGCGCGCATTCCTTGGCGAAGACTTTGGTCATGTTGATCACGGCGGCTTTGGTCACCGAGTAGATGCCCTGGAAGATCCCCGGCGAAATGCCGTTGATCGACGCCACGTTGATGATGCTGCCGCCGCCGTTTTCGCGCATCAGTTTGCCGGCTTCCACCGACATGAAGAAGTAGCCGCGAATGTTCACGTCGACGGTTTTCTGGAAGGCGCCGAGGTCGGTGTCCAGCACGTTGCAGAACTGCGGGTTGGTCGCGGCGTTGTTGACCAGGATGTCCAGGCGCCCGAACTGTTCCTTGATCCCGGCGAAGACCTGGCTGATCTGTTCCATTTCGCCGATGTGGCAGGCGATCGCTGTGGCCTTGCCGCCGGCGGCGATGATGGCGTCGGCCACGTGCTGGCAGCCTTCGAGTTTGCGGCTCGAAACGATGACGTGGGCCCCTTGCTGGGCCAGCAGTTTGGCGATGGCTTCACCGATGCCACGGCTGGCGCCGGAGACGAAAGCGATCTTGCCGTCGAGGTCGAACAACTGAGTCTTGGACATGGGATTCCCTTGTAGTAAGCCTTGTTATAACGCCGTCATCAGAGGCTGGATTTGGCAATGACCTGCAGGCTCATCTGCTCCAGCAGTTTGTTCATGTGAATGAACTGCGCGAAGCGTTTGTCCTGGGTCTGGCCATGGAAGAAGCGGTAGTAGATCTGCTGCACGATGCCGGCCAGGCGGAACAGGCCGTAGGTGTAGTAGAAGTCGAAATTGTCGATCTGGATGCCCGAACGCTCGGCGTAGTAGTCGACGAATTCGCGGCGGGTCAGCATGCCCGGCGCGTGGCTTGGCTGGCGGCGCATCAGTTGCACCGGTGCCGGGTCGTCGGCCTGGATCCAGTAGGCGAGGGTGTTGCCCAGGTCCATCAGCGGATCGCCGAGGGTGGTCAGTTCCCAGTCGAGCACGCCGATGATCTGCATCGGGTTTTTCGGGTCGAGGATGACGTTGTCGAAGCGGTAGTCGTTGTGCACGATGCTGGAGGTCGGGTGATCGGCCGGCATCTTGTCGTTGAGCCAGGCTTTGACCTGTTCCCAGTGCGGTGCGTCCGGGGTCAGGGCTTTTTCGTAACGCTCGCTCCAGCCTTTGATCTGGCGGGCGACGTAGCCTTCCGGTTTGCCCAGATCGCCGAGGCCGCAGGCGTTGTAATCGACGCGGTGCAGTTCGACGAAACGGTCGATGAAGCTCTTGCACAGGGCTTCGGTTTTGGCCGGGTCGAGGCCCAGTTCCGGCGGCAGGTCCGAGCGCAGGATGATGCCCTTGACCCGTTCCATCACGTAGAACTCGGCGCCGATCACCGAATCGTCGGTGCAGTGCACGTAGGCTTTCGGGCAATACGGGAAGCCGTCGCGCAACTGGTTGAGAATGCGGAATTCGCGGCCCATGTCGTGGGCGGACTTGGCCTTGTGGCCGAACGGCGGACGACGCAGGACGAATTCCTGGTCCGGGTATTCCAGCAGGTAGGTCAGGTTCGACGCGCCACCGGGAAACTGGCTGATCTGCGGCGTGCCGGTCAGGCCCGGAATGTTCGCCTTGAGGTACGGATCGATCAGGCTGGCATCGAGTTCTTCGCCGGAGCGGATACGGGTGGACTGGTCAGTAAGCGCCATGCTTATCCCTTCTGCTTATTTTGGAGGCCAGACATCATTGGCTAATCTAATGGCGCGCTCGGGTCGTCACAAGCGCGGTTCGGTCTTATAGGTTAGCGTGTTGGACGATAATCACCTTTGGGAATGTGCGCGGCGGGCCGCTGGCGACTAAGGTTTAGCGCGTATGCCTTGTTCACGAAGGAGCTTTGAAATGGGCTGCCCGCAAGTCTGTGCCAGCGCCACCCTGCAATGCAGTTTCGGCGCCGCACCGGCGGTGCTCAACGTGCTGCCGGTCAACCGCACGCTGACCGGCGGGATGCCGGCGGCGAACATCATGGATCACATTCCGCTGGTCAACGTCACCACGTTCGGCATGTGCATGAGCATGGCCAACCCGATGGTCGCCGCAGCCACGGCTGCGGCGCTGGGCGTCTTGACGCCTATGCCGTGCATTCCCGCCACCGCCACGCCGTGGATCCCCGGCGGTGCGCCGACCCTGCTGCTGGGCGGGATGCCGGCGATCGATGCCAACAGCACGTTGATGTGCAACTGGGCAGGGGTGATCAAGATCGTGATGCCGGGGCAGATGCAGATGTTGATTCCCTGAGCTTCTTCGCTTGTCGTTAAATCCATGGCCCTCACCCCAGCCCTCCCGAAACGTCGGACCGCCCGGAGGGAGAGGGAGCCGACCGAGGTGTCATTCGGCTTACATCGACCTGATCGACCGAGCGATTATGGATTCAGCGCAAATCTTTCACGTCGGTGGAACTCGCCAATATTCCCGGATCGGTTCCCTCTCCCTTCGGGAGAGGGCTAGGGTGAGGGGGCTTTTCAGGCCTGCTGCGGATCCGTCCATTTGCGAAACCACCAGCGCACCCGGGAAATCGGTTTGCCATCGGCATCCAGCGGCCGCCCGTCCTCGGCAAACCCTTGCTCCGGTTCCATCAACTGCCCATTCAGATAACGCGCATCCACCGCCGGCTTGCCGTTGGGATGAAAGCGCTGATAGCGCCCCTCACGCACGCCATCGCGATAGAACTCGGCCTCCGCCACTTGCCCGTCCGGAAAGTAATTGAACGCCTCGCCATGCAACAACCCGCGCCGATAGCTGGCCTTGCGCTGCAGCCAGCCCTCGGGCGCGTAGAAACTGGCAATGCCTTGCAGCTTGTTACGCACAAACGGCATCTGCGCCGAAACCTTGCCATTGGGGTGATAGAGCAGGGACGTGCCCTGCAATTCGCCCTGGCTGTAATTCAGATCCGCCTGCGGGCGCCCGTCATCCTTGATGTTCAACGGGCCGTCGAGCTGGCCGTCCTGCAATCGCCCCTTGAGGTGTTTGTCATCCTGCTGCAGATCCAGTGGTGTGATCGCCATGGCTTCTCCTTGTCAGTTGACCTGCACCAGCCCGCCCTTGATGGTCAGCATGCCGCCGCCGTCCACGGTCTGTGAGGCAGCGCCCTTGTTGGTCAGGCTGATGCCGGCGTCGTTGGTCAGCGTGGTTCCGGCCTTGTTGTCCAGCGAAGTGCCGGCCTGATTGGTCATGGCGGTGCCGGCCTTCTGGGTGATCGAAGTGCTGGCCGAAGTCGCCAGATCTGCATCGCTCTTGATCGTGAAACTGCCGCCGCTTTGCAGGGTGAGGGTGCCGCTGACCTTGATCGTCAGGTTGCCGTCCACCGTCAGGCTGTAATCGCCGGTGACCTTGTCGGTGTAGTTGCCGCCGGTGCTGTGGTTCTGGTCGGCGCCGACTTTCACGGTGCGGCTGTCCTTCACATCGAGGCTGTCGCTGCCGGTCTGGATCGTGACGCTGCGTTTGCCCTTCTCCAGCGTCACGGTTTCATCGCCGTCCTTGACCGTGCGGGTACGAGCGTTCTGCACCGTGAGGGTTTCGTCGTGGCCGACCGTGGCGGTGGTGTCGTTGAGCACGTTGATCTTCAGATCTTTCTGCGCTTGCAGGAACACCTCTTCGGCGTCCTTCTTGTCCTCAAAACGCAGTTCGTTGAAACCACCGCCACCCTTGGACGATTGGGTCTTGATTCCGGATTGGGTCTGGTTGGCGGGCAAGGCATAGGGCAGGGCGTTATCACCGTTGTACACGCAACCGGTGACCAGCGGCCGGTCCGGATCCCCGTCGATGAAGGTCACGATGACTTCCTGACCGATCCGCGGCACGAACTGCATGCCGAAGCCCTTGCCGCTCCACGGCAGCACCACGCGCACCCAGCAGGAACTGGTTTCGTCATTCTTGCCGTCGCGATCCCACGGGAATTGCAACTTGATCCGGCCGTATTCGTCGGTCCAGATTTCCTCGCCGGACTTGCCGACTACGATGGCGGTCTGCGGGTGCATGCGCGGTTTGGGCGTGAGGCGTTGCGGACGAAACGGCGTGGCCTTGGGGATCGCCTCGAAGCGATTGCGATAGCTTTCGTGGCTGGCGTCATGGGTCACCCGAGTGACGACCCAGTCGATGTTCAGGCTCGCGTCTTCGTGGCCGTCGAGGGTGAACCAGTGGCCTGGAATCAGCCAGCGGCAGTCGCTTTCGCCAACAAAGCGTTTCTCTTCACTGCGAAGCCCGTCTACCCGTTGTTTGGTCAATGCATCGCCTCGAGCCTTGGCGTTGTAACCGCCGGGATGCTCGTAGATCGAACGCGGTCCGGCCACGGCTTCGGCCTGGCCATAGAGTGAAGTGGTCGGCGTGGTGAACTCGTAATCCGTCGCCTTGTACACCCCGGCCACCGCTTGCAGACACACCTGGCCTGAGCGGATGCCGTGCAGCTCGCGCTCACCCAATTGCTGACCCAGATACTTGACCTTCGGCCCGTTGGGAATCTGTACGAAGGCGTCGTTGCTGTCGCCCAGCACCAGCGTGTGTTTGCCGTCTTGATGGGTAAAAAACCAGAAGATGCCTTCCTCCTCCAGCAGGCGCGAGACGAAGGCGAAATCGGTTTCTCCGTACTGCACGCAGTATTCACGTGGGGTGTAACTGCCGGTCAGTGAGAGTTTGAAATCGGTGAAACCGTGAGCTTTGAAGATTGTGGTGACGATGTCGGAGGTGGTGAGGTTCTGGAATACGCGGTTGTTGCTGGCCAGGGTCAACCACCAGAGCCACGGTCTTAAAACCAACTGATAGCGCTCGGCGGTGGCATCGGCAGGCAGTTGGCGAATTTCAGCGACCAAGGCATCGAACGGGCGCAATTGAGCGTCGTTGTGCAGGGTGGTGGTGACGTGGGTGGCAACGGCGCTGGTGAGGGTGAGCGAGGTACCGTCATTCAATCCGTTGAGGGTTTGAACGCCGAGGTTGTTCAGGGTTTCCTCACCGGAGAGCGACTCAGGGTAAAGCGCCGACAGCGAGGTGGCGGTGAGGGAGAGCGTAGTGTTGCTGTCGGTGGAGCGGGGCATCCGCATTGCCTCCGATCAAGAATTCGCAAAAACAAGTTGTGAGGATGCGATGCCATGTTGAACTTTGATGACCTGCATTGGCGTCCCGTGGGGGCAGCTCCATCCATTGAGTGAGTCAGATACTTTTTTCAAATATTTTTTCTTGACGCTGACAAACACCATGACCCGATCGCGGCTGTCCGTCTGTGCGCGGATCACACTGGAGGTAAATATCCAGGACTGAGTTTTTCGCTGTTCGGGTCTGGAGCCAATGAGTGTTTGATAGACGGTTTCACGAACATTGAATCGGCCGATTTCATTGGTATTGCAGGCAGCGATCAGTGTGACCGCGCGCTCAGGAGGGCTCAGCCTTATCTCGTGTTCGAGTGTCGGGAAAATATCGAAGCTCATAGTCACCTCACGATGCCCAGCAGCCTTGGGCGACATGTTTCGGGCTACCTTCGTGAAACTTGTACACGCCGTTGAGAATATAGAGCGGTCCAGTGTTCCAGCCTTCACCGTGCTCCGTCAAAACCCGATATATCAATGGGTAATTCAACTTTCCAGGTGCTTCTGCGTAGAAAAAGTCGATTCGTAAAGATTCCGGGCAGGGAAGCGGGCAGTAAGGATTGTTGGCAGCCCCGGATGTCGAACCACCGGGTGCAACTTGCGCAACCAAGTAGCGCGAGGTGTCGTACTGTGCGGTGACTTGATACACAAACTCGATCCCGGGATTCTTCTTTACGTACTCGTAAACCATGGCTTCGTACTCATACATGATTGGATGGTTGCTACCTTCGGTCAGTGTTACCAGATTCCGAAGATCGGTTCCGCTGCCGCCCAGCTTGTTTCCAATCAGATGCCCTCGTTGATGATGTTCCGGGCAAGTACCGGACACGAATCCCGGTGGTCGCAAGGACTGATCCGGACCCGAGCCGCCGGTCATGTTGGTCGATGTCAAAGTTGCCTTTGCATAAAGAGGCACCGTGACGTTGCTACCGTTTACGTTGACAGTGGTGGATTTGTATTCCGGATTCAATGGCATTGGCGTTAGTCCCGTTAAAGGCCTGCAATCTTGAAAATTTACCAATAGGCTTGCTGCTCTCCTGAAGGGGACGGATTTATTTGTTTCGCATAAATAAATCTGTCCCCTTAAATCCCCTAAATCCCCTGAACGTAGACGTTGGCGACTCTGTTGTGATGGGCTGACCAGCCTCAAGTGAATTCCATGAGTTCTTCTTCTGCGCTTGTCGTGACCTTGCCGGCGCCTTCATACACCGTTTTGAAAACAGTGAAGTCAGTCGAGGAAAAAACGTGGGGGGAGAACTTTGGCGCCGCCCAATTGGTAGGTGATTGTCGTTGTGGTCGCAAATTACCGAATTCAGCTTCGTTTGGAAAAGAAGGATCAATCTGATTCGCCGACAGCGTTTTAACCTTGCTGAACCAGGCGCTGCACTTTGCGCATGCGGCTTTTTTACCGCCCAGATTTCCCTTGATAACGGGTTTGAAGCCACTGCCGATAATCAAAGCTCGCATCAGCGAAATTTCCGCATGGTAGCCATCATTCTCTACATATTGCAGGGCATGCGGTGTTGGAGGAGTGTTGGTTATTTTTGTTATCGGGCTCAGCACCACCGTACGTGGCAATGGTTTCTGCTCTTTGAATGCCTTGACCAAATTCAATAGGTTATTGAGTTGTTTGGTGTTGAGGCGGGGGTTGTAGGTCAATTCAAGAATTTTTTCGGCGACCTTTGCCTTTTCCTCCGCGGTCTTGCTGGGCATGTTGGTAACGTAAAGTTTGGTGTCAGGAATGATCGGCGCGCGATCGAGAAACTTCCATCTGACCAGTTTGGAGTTTTCGTCTGTCGCCCAATTGCCATTTTTATTACCAACCTGATTGCTCTTCAGCCAGCTTTCCTGCAACTCGTATTCCGGGATGTTCTGATTGATCACTCGGTCCGTTTCCGAGAACAACACATGGAGAATTCTGGCCGCTTCCATGAGTGCATTACTACCACCGGGGTGTATGGCGGTTAGAAGCACCTCACAGGCGGCAATCAATGACTCGCCATTTTTGTTCGCTGCAACATAAATGGTACTTTCACCAGGGTGAGTGTAGGCCTGTACCTCTTCCGGGCTCTTGGTGGTGACATGCTGCCCGATGACACCCAGCACAACACTGAGGATGCAGAGATGGTTGGGATTGTGCGGTGACAAAACGTTGATAACAGGTCTCTGTTGAGGCGCGCTGGGTAACGGCATTCCATTAACTCCTGTATTTTTTTAGCTTTCAATGACAGTACGTCATTTACTCCAACACCCACTCCGCCAATTTCCCTGTCACCTGCGTCATCAGCACGTTCTCGACATCCCGCGCGCCTGCCGCACTGCATTTGGCGAGCACCGCTTTCACAATTCCCGAATCGAACTCGAACTGCTTGCCCGTCGCAGCCTTGTAACGGCCGCGCAATTTCTCCAGCTTCGCCAACACAATCCCTTCCAGCGTCTGCTCATCCAGCGGCCGATACGCGACCACCGTCATGCGTGCCAGAAACGCCGGGCGGAAGGCTTGCAGGAGGACTTTGTGCAGTGCTTCGTTGAAGGCTTCCGAGCCGAGTTGTGCAGTCGGTGTATCGAGCAGCAACTCGGCGCCGACATTGCTGGTGGCGAGCATCACGGTGTTCTTGAAGTCCACCACCAACCCCGTCCCGTCTTCCATCAAGCCCTTGTCGAACACGTTGTAAAACGCTTCCAGCACATCCGGATGCGCCTTTTCGATTTCATCCAGCAACACCACCGAATACGGTTTGCGCCGCACGGCTTCGGTCAGCACGCCGCCGCTGCCGTAACCGACATAGCCGGGTGGTGCGCCCTTGAGCTGGCTGACGGTGTGGGCTTCCTGATATTCCGAGAGATTGATGCTGATCAGGTTGCGTTCGCCGCCGTACAAGGCATCGGCCAGCGCATACGCGGTTTCGGTTTTGCCAACGCCCGTGGGGCCGACCAGCAGAAACACGCCAACCGGTTTTTGCGGATCGGTGAGACCCGCACGATAGGCCTGCAATCGTTGGGCGATGGTGTTGAGCGCAGTGCTCTGGCCCATCACTCGCAGGCCCATGCGTGTGCCGAGGGTGCGCACGGCGTGGGCTTCGTCGGCGAGCATTTTGCCGACGGGGATGCCGGTCCAGCCGGCGATCACGGCGGCGACGGTTTTGCCGTCGACCTGTTCGGGCACCAGCGGATCGTCCTGGCGAATCGCATCGAGGCCGGCTTCCAGGCGCAGCAGTTCGGCGGCGAGGTGATCGATGCGGCTGTCGGTGGCTTCATCCGGTTTGTCGCTGTCGGCGCGTTCACTGAGGTCAAGTAATTCGCGGCGAGTGTCGAGCAGTTCACGCACCGCCACGCGCTCTTCACTCCAGCGGGTTTCAAGTTCGCGGATGGCCTGGACGTTGGTCTTCGATTCGCTTTCCAGCAGGGTGATGCGCTCGCGGTGATCGAGCCCCGTGGCTTGTTCGCGGCGCAGACGTTCGACTTCTTCTTTGAGGCTTTGCTGGCGATGGCGCAGGCTCTCCAGCGGTGGCGGCACGTCGTGCTGGCCGAGGGCGACCCGGGCGCAGGCGGTGTCGAGGACGCTGATGGCCTTGTCCGGCAACTGGCGGCCGGAGATGTAGCGGTGCGAGAGTTTCACCGCTTCGTGGATCGCGGCATCCAGCACTTGCACGCCGTGATGCTGTTCGAGTTTGGCGGCGACGCCACGTAGCATTTCCACGGCGGTGGTTTCGTCCGGCTCTTCCACCTGCACCAGTTGGAAGCGGCGGGCGAGGGCCGGGTCTTTCTCGAAATATTTTTTGTATTCCATCCAGGTCGTCGCGGCCAGCGTGCGCAACTCTCCTCGGGCTAGCGCGGGTTTGAGCAAGTTGGCCGCGTCGCTGCCACCCTCGGCACCGCCAGCGCCGATCAAGGTGTGGGCCTCGTCGATGAACAGGATGATCGGCTTGTCGGCGCTCCGAACTGCGTCGATCACCCCTTTGAGCCGCTGTTCGAATTCGCCTTTGACCCCGGCCCCGGCCTGCAGCAAACCAAGGTCGAGCACCCGCAAACTGACTTCCTGCAACGACGGCGGCACATCCCCGGCGGCGATGCGCAGTGCCAGGCCTTCGACCACGGCAGTTTTGCCGACTCCGGGTGCGCCGACCAGAATCGGGTTGTTCTGCCGGCGTCTCAGAAGAATGTCGACGCACTGGCGGATTTCGCCATCGCGACCGACGATCGGGTCGATGCGCCCGGCATGGGCGTCGGCGGTCAGGTCCTGGGTGTATTGATCGAGCACCGAGTCTTGCCGTGGCGTTGGACTCCCCGAAGACACAGAGCGCGGGCCAACGTGCTCACGGGAGTTTGCCGTCCATTCCAGCAGGTTTGCGCGCAGCGCTTCTTTCGGAATTCGCAGCAATGACGACGCGCTGTTGAGCAGCAGGCTGCGGCGTTCGTCGCGATCGATCAGCGCCAGCAACAGCAAGCCGGAACGAATGCTGTCGATCCCCAGCACACTCGCCTGCACCACGGCGTCTTCCAACAATCCCAGCGTGTGCGAAGACAGCGCCGGCGTGCGCGTGCTGCCGGTCTTGAACAGGTCCAGCGCCTTGTTGATCTCCGCCGTCAGCGCATCACGCTCCAGCCCGAAGCGCGGCAGCAGAAAAGCAAAATCGCCGCCCTCGATATCCAGCAACTCCAGTAGTAGATGCTCGATCTCGACAAAGTGATGCCCGCGCTGCAAACACCGTTGCGCGGCACGTTCGAGGGCGCGGCGGTTGTCCGGGTTGAGGCGTCCGATCAGGCTGGCCAGTTCCATTTCAGGTAATCTCCAGCTGACGCAGGCGGGTTTCGATCCGTTGCACGGCGAGGCTGGTCTGGCGTTGCAGGCCACCGTTCCAGCTCAACAGGGCCGGGGTTTGTCGGCCGAGTTGCAGCGGCCCCGCACCGCGCACCAGCAGCACCAGTTTCACGTCCAGATCCGGGCCGAAATACAGCGCAGCAAGGCTGGCCAGTGCCGGATGCGCTTCGCCTTCCGGCAGGAATCGCGCGGCCTGCGTCGATGGCAGCGGCCCCAGCGTCAGACGAATTCCGGCATGTTCATCCCAGACCCGAGTACCGGCGACAGCACTGCAGCCGAGCTGCAGATTGCGTCCGCCAGCCTTCATGATGCTGCGGCTGGCACGTGGAATCTCACGCCACGCCCCCTCGTAAGCGCTCAGTTCCACCGCCACGGAAAACTGCTCACGGACAATCGCCGCGAACCCCGCCAATGAGCGGCGGCCGTCGGCGTACAACGCCGTGCAGGCCAGAACGGCGCAGTCGGGAATCGCCTGGCGTTCCTGCAGGGACTTGGGCAACAACCCTGTCAGCGCCCGTAATTGCGCCTGCACGGGCGAAGCGCCGGGCGTGGTGAAACCGAGGGCGATCCGGTGTTTGCGCATCACCTTGTATAGCAGGCTCAGCAGCCGATGCTGGAACAGGTCGAGGAACTCGGCGGGCGCGTGATCCTTGGCCCGCGCACGTTGTTGCAGCCATTCCTGATAGGCGTAAGGCAGCGGGCCGTCGGGGCCGCCGAGGCCGAACATCGGCGAGTTCAGGGTCAGCGGTTCACCGGGGTTTTCTTCCAGGCTTTCGATCTGGCTGGCGGCGAACAACGGCGTCAGCGGCCCGCGCAATTTCAGCGCTTCGGCCTGTGGCGATGTACCCGAACCAAGGGCGTCGGCCTGGGGCTGTTCGCGCTCCAGCAACAGCAACGCCTGCAACCATTCGAACGCCTGTGGATCACGGCGCAGGCGCTGGCTCAGGGTCAGAGCGACAGGGGCATGCCGGCTTGGGGTTGCCATGCCTTGACCTCCTTGTCTGCCTGCATGAGCACCGTGCGCACAAAGCGATTGGCCGTGGCGTACACCGAAAAGAATTGCGCGAGCACCGCTGAAAACAACACCGCGCTGCTGCCGACGAAATGCTGTGGATCAAGCTGCAATTGCACTTCAAGCCCGTTGCGCCAGCCGCGCCAGGCGTCGGCGCCGACATGGCCGATTACTCGTTCGCAACCGAGGCTCAGCAGACCTTCAATCTGGCGCAGGGCGCTGGCTTCATCGCGCAGGTTGTGCAGGGTCAGGATTTCCTTCAGCGCATCCAGTGCCTGCGGCCCTTCGACCAGCGACAGATGATTGAGGGTCAGTTGCGAGACCAGCCGCCAGCGCGAATCACCGTCCAGACGCGGCAGGCTCTGCGGGCTCGGGGGATTGCGCAGGCGTGCCCACGCCACCGGGCCCGGCCGCTCGAAACCCAGCGGTGTACCGGCGGGCAGGCTCTGGGCCAGATGCCGATTGGTGCAGAGCAGTTCGGCGGTCAGGCTGTAATCGGGCAGATCGGTCTGCGGTTCGAAACGGGTGTCGACAACGCTGACCAACAGATCGCTGCCGAGCCGGTTCGGCGTCTGTCCGTTGACTCGCCGCGCATGCCAGTAACGTTGCCGGTCACCGCTGCTGTGCTGGCTGCCGAAATACGCCGGCAGCCGTTGCACACCGCTGGCGGAGCTGGCGCGCACGCCGCGGATGCTGTGGATCTCGACGCTGTTTTCCCGGTGGCTGTCGGCGATCAGTCGATACTCACTGCGGGTGCCGTCCGGGCGCAGCGGCTCCGAAGTGCGCGGGAACAGGTTGATCACCGGCGCGCAGCCCAGCGCGATATCGCTGGCCTGCAAGTGCAATCGGCCGGTCGGGGCCCGGTCAAAAACGATGTACAGATACAGCGTCTGGCTGTCACTCGAAACACCGGACAGGGGCAGATCAAAGAAGTGGAATTTGTCCGGGAACGCGAAGTACTCGGCCAGCAGGCGCATACCTGGATGCACGCCGTCTTCGTCCGGCAGCAGCACTTCGTCGTCGGCGAAACCAACCATCTTCGGCAGACCTTTCACGCCGGCGGGAATGCTCCCCGGCGAGCCGGCCAGCACCTGCACCGCGTGGGCGCCGAGCAGATCATAGAGGCTGGCGTTGACCACCGGTGATGCGGCCAGGTGAATGCGCAGTTGTTCGATGCCAAGCTCCGACCACTGACTGTCGCCGAGGCAACGCAGGCTCAGGCGCAACGCCGAGCGGGACTGCGCCACACCGGTCAGCGCCTGGGCTTCATCGCTACCCAGCAACAATGCCTCGCTGATTTCTACCGGCCACAACCGCACCGCAGCACTGGTGCGAAAGTGAATGCTCTCGCCCTTGCTGGTGGTGACGAACAACGGCGTGTCCCGGGGCAGGGGATAGCCGCCGTCGAGGTTGCCTTTGCTCGGGTCCGGTTCGAACTGGACGATCGCGCACGACGGCAACGGGCGCATGGCCAGGGGATAAAGCTGTTCGAGCAGCGCGTCGCTGAATTCGGCGTAGTCGTCATCCAGCCGCCGTTGCAGGCGTGCGGCGAGCAGGGCGAAACCTTCCAGCAATCGTTCGACGTGCGGATCGGGGCATTCGCCGGGGGACAGTTCCAGCCGTCGTGCGACTTTCGGATAGCGTTCGGCAAACTGTCCGCCGGCATGTCGCAGCCAGGTCAGTTCGCGCTGGTAGTAGTCGAGCAATTGCGGGTCAATCGAGTCGCTCATGGCGCACCTCCAGCCCTTCGTTGCCGGGCTCGATGACAAATGCCACCGGCCAGTGCTGCGAGCCGCTGCGCAATTCACCGGTCAGGCGAATGCTCAGGCGCTGCGGGTGCTCGGGCAGGGGATTGACCTGAACCTCGCCGAGCAGCAGGCGTGGTTCGAAATGGGTGATGGCTTCGCGAATGTCCCGCGCCAGACGACGCCGGTCATCGCTGCGTTGTTGTTGCAGGGCGCTCCAGTCGGCGATGCCGTAATCGATGACGCTGGGCGGGGAGGTGAGGGGGCGCGGGCCACGGCGGGTGTTGAACAGGCGCCCGAGCTCGGCGTGCACCGAGTCGAGCAAATCCTGCCGATCGAACTCCCGCGCCTCGTCGCCCTCGCTCGAGGCGAGGCGTTCGAACAGCGGTGGAAGGAAGCCGGTGCCTGCCATGGCCGCGCCGCCGGGTTAGCTGACGAGCTTGTTGGCGGCCATGTCCCAGGTCGAGGCCGCTGTGCCTTCCTTGGTGCCGTCGTCTTTCTGCGCGGTGAGTTCCCATTTGATCTTGGTGAAGTTCAGGGACAGGGTTTCCACCGGTTTGCCGCCGGTACCGCCACTGACGCTGACGTTGGAAATCACCACGTTGGTCAGGGTGTAGATGATGAACGGCAGCAGTTGCCCGCTGCCTTCGGCGGCGTTGCGGCCGATGGTGATCTTGGCTTCCGGGATCGGTTTGCCGGCGCAGCAGTATTCGTTGAGCGACGGTGTGGAGGTGTCGACGAATTTGGTCAGGGTGAACTCGCCGACGTGGGGCTTGCCGGAGGTGCGCTCCGAGTTGCTGACGTCGTTGGTGACTTGCATCGCCACGTTGTGGCTGTAGGACATGACTTCGATCTTGTCCGCGTAACCCTCGAGCAGGCTGTCGCCTTTGATGTCGCCGCCGAGGTCGAGAATGATTGCATCCATCGCTTGAAACTCCTGAAAGGTGTCGTGCCAGGCAAACAGGGGCGCGCCCGCAGGAAATCCTGCGGGCGCAGGCAGGTCAGGCGGCTACCGGTGGCGGCAGGGTCGCGACCAGGCGGATCGACGCGGTCAGCTCTTCGAGCTGGAAGTGCGGCCGCAGGAATACCGTCGCGCGATAGGCACCAGGCTTGCCGGCGACTTCGGTGACGTCCACCCGCGCTTCACGCAACGGATACTGCGCCTTGATTTCCTGCGGTGCGTTGTCGTTGATCAGCACGTAGTCGGCGATCCAGTTGTTGAGGTAGGTCTGCACGTTGTCGCGGGTCATGAAGCTGCCGACCTTGTCGCGCATGATCACCTTCAGGTAATGGGCGAAACGCGAGGCCGCAAGCACGTACGGCAACATCGCCGAGATCCGTGCGTTGGCGTTGGCCTCGTTGGTGTTGTAGACCTTGGATTTGTTGGTGGTCTGGCCGCCGAAGAACACCGCGACGTCGCTGTTCTTCTTGTGGCACAGGGCGATGAAACCGAGGTCGTTGAGTTCCTTCTCGCGGCGGTCGGTGATCGCCACTTCGGTCGGGCATTTCAGCGACAGGTCGCCGGAGCTGGTGCGGAAGGTGTGCGCGGGCAGGCCTTCAACCGCGCCACCGCCTTCAGCGCCACGGATCGCCGCGCACCAACCGTACTTGGCAAAGGCTTCGGTGATGCGTTGCGACAGCGCCCACGCGGCGTTGCCCCACAGGTATTTGCTGTGGTCGGTGCCGTTGGTGTCTTCAACGTAGTTGATGCCTTCCACTGGCGAAGTGTCCGGGCCGTAAGGCAGACGCAGCAGGAAGTGCGGCAGCACCAGCGAGACGTAACGCGAGTCTTCGCTTTCGCGGAACGAGCGCCACTTGATCAGCTCCTGGCTCTCGAACACTTTCGACAGGTCACGCGGCACCGCCAATTCGGTGAAGCTGTTCATGTCGAACAGGCGCGGGCTGGCGGCGGCAATGAACGGCGCGTGGGCAGCTGCGGCGACGTTCGACAGTTTCTCCAGCAGGCCGATGTCCTGCGGGTGCCGGCCGAAGGTGTAGTCACCTACCAGCAGGCTGAACGGATGGCCACCGAAGGTGCCGTATTCCTCTTCGTAGATCTTTTTGAATAGCGCGCTCTGGTCGAACTCGACGGCTTTTTCCAGATCGTTCTGCAGCTCTTTCTGGGTCACGTTGAGCAGGCGCAGTTTCAGCCGGGTGCTGGTTTCGGTGTTCTGCACCAGCATGTGCAGGCCACGCCAGGACGCTTCGAGTTTTTGCAGGTCCGGGTGGTGCAGCACTTCGTTGAGCTGGGCGCTGATCAGCTCGTCGATCTGGCTGATGCGGTCGTTGATCATCGCCACGGTGTCCTTGTCGATGGCCATGCCTTCGTCGAGCACCTGGGTGGCGAATTCCGCGAGCATGTCGCGGGCGTAATCCTGCTGACTGTCGTCATGGGCCATGCGGCCCTCGGCGATGATTCGATCGAGCAGGGATAAAGTCTCGGCGGCAGCATTTTCGCTGGCTTGATTCTGGGCGGCGGCGGGCATGGCGAATTCTTCCTCGGTCAGGTGGACGATCAGGCTTGCGGTTCGGCCGGAGCTTCGGCATCAGCGGCCGGGACAGCGGTGTCCGGGCGGGCCGACTTGATCTCTTGCAAGCCTTCGGTGTTGGCGATGACGTCGCGCAGCAGCTTGTCCAGATCGTCATTGCCGTCGAGTTTGGTCAGCAGGTCGCGCAGACGCTGGCGGGCCTCGAACAGGCGCCGCAGCGGCGTGACTTGCTCCACCACCTTGACCGGGTCGAAGTCGTCGATGTGCTTGAAGTTGAGTTCGATGTTGAGCTTGCTGTCGTCGCCGCTGAGGGTGTTGTTGACTTGCAGCGTGGCGCGGGGGGCGATGGAGGCGAGGACGTCGTTGAAGTTGTCGCGGTCGATTTCGGTGAAACGGCGTTCGGTCAGTTTTGCCAAGGGTTCGAGCGGCTTGCCCGAGAGGTCAGCCAGGATGCCGACTACCAGCGGCAATTCCTTTTTCTCGATGGCATTGCCGATTTCGACGTCGTAGGTGATTTGCACGCGGGGCGGGCGAACCCGGTCGAGCTTGTGCTGGGTACTTTCTGCCATGTCGGCGGACTCCGATGCGATGAGCGGGCGCAATGCATCGGGGAGGCCCGTTCATCGCTTTCCCTTGCTGGACCACAGGTTAGAAAGGGTGGCAGATGACCTGTCGTTCCTTTGACAAACCTTCCTCATTCGGCTGTAGGAACCGAACTACCCAAGACGCTAGAACAGGTCTATAAAAATGCAAGCGAAAACTTTTTTGGACTGACTGGCGAAAAGGAAAATTCATTTTGTCTGCACGACTTTTTCTAACAATCGGGTTTGCGCTGCTCGCCGGTTGTTCGTTTTTCGGGCCGAAAGTCGATCTCGACAGCCTGACCCTCGACGTCGCCCCCAAGGCCAATGACGACACCCCGATCGCCGTGGATTTCATCGCGGTCAACGATCCGGATCTGCTCAAGCAATTGTCGGGCATCAGTGCCCGCCAGTGGTTTGCCGAGCGCGAGCAGTACCAGCGCGACTATCGTCAGCTGATGAGCGTGTGGGGACTGGAGCTGGTGCCGGGGCAATTCATCGACCGCCAGCCGTTCCCTTTGGGGGGCAAGCGGGCGGCTGGACTTTTAGTCTTCGCCAGCTATAACACTCCCGGAGCGCACCGCCTGCGGCTGGACGATCAGAGCGACGCATGGCTCAAGTTCGACAGTCGCGAGATGAGCCTGGTCAGCAAGGAAAACTGAAACACACCGTCCGCCGCCGGTTCGCGGTGCAGTCGAAGGGAGTCGTATGAGTCTGCTACCTGACGCGGTCTGCTGGCATGAAGGCATGCAATTGCTGCCACAGCATTTTCAGTTACAGGGCCTGCGGGCCGAGGCGCTCGGCGCGCATCTGGCTCAGGCGTGCAATCCGTGGTTTTTCGGCGTCAGTCACATGGAGTTCGACCCGTCGGCGATGAGCGCCGGGGTGGTGCGGGTGCTGTCGTTGCAAGGGACGATGCCGGACGGTCTGCCGGTCAATCTGCAAGTCGGCGTTGACCCGACGCTGGAGCTGGACGTCGCTGCCGCGATCGACGCCACGGACGATGCGACGGTGACGGTTTATCTGGCGATCAGTCCGCTGTGGCGCGCCGGCCAGTTGTTGCCGCTCAAGGGGCGTCTGCAATCGGTGGTCGGCGAGGCGTTACCGGATCTCACCAGCGGTGAATTTCCTGAATCGATCACGGTGTGGCGTCCCAATCCACGGCTGTGTACGCAACTGAACAAAGCCGATTCGATCTGCCTGCCGCTGCTGAAAATCCGCAAGGAGGGCGGCGGTTTCCTGCCGTTGCCGTACACGCCGCCGACACCGGTCCTGCTGCCGGAATCGCCATTGGGTCGACGGGTGGCCGGGCTCTGCGCGCGGGCGCGGGAGAAGTGCCTGTTTCTCGGCGGGCGATTGCGCCAGGCGCTGCAGGCCGGCAATCAGGATGACGCGCTGGAAATCCGTCGGCAGATGACGGCGTTGTGGGCGCGGTTGCCGGAAGTGGAAGGGGCGCTGATCAGTCGTGTCGCTCATCCGCAAAGTGTTTATGTGCAACTGCTGGGACTCGCCGGTGCGTGGTCGGCGCTGGATCCGCTGGCGGGCGTACCGGCCTTTGCGCCATTGGATTTTCTCGAATTGCAGCGTGGTTACGAACCGTTGCTCGACTGGCTGGAAAACACCCTGGAACTGATCCGCGCCGGTTACCGCAGCATCGCGTTCGAGCGCGGCGAGCAGAGCTTTTCCATTCAGTTGCCGGACGAGCAACCGAGCCAGCGTCTGGTCATCGGCCTGCGCATGCCCAACGGTGCAAGCGAGCAGGCAGCCGGCGAGTGGTTGCGGGGCGCGATCATCGCTTCGGCGCCGCACATCGCGTTGCTCAGCCGCCAGCGCATGAGCGGTCTGACGCATCAGGCCATGAGCCGCAGCGAGCAGGTGGCTTACAGCGTCGGCGACGACACCCGGTTGTTCGTGGTGACCGCCGAAGGCAGCTGGTTCGACGCGCAACTGCCGCTGATGATCGCCGCGCCGGCCACCCGGCTGACCAGCAGCCCGTGGCAAGTGGTGTTGTTTGTCGCCCAGAACAGTGAACGTGCCTGATCACACAAGGAACGTCGTATGTCGCAAGGAAGTGCCGCAAGCCTCGGGTTGCAGGACGCTCCGCTGAGCAGTGCGTTCCGCCAGACGTGGCAGCAGTGGTCGCAGGACTGGAGCCAGTTGCCCAAGGACAGCGAGGACGAAGCGGCGCTGGTCGAAACCGTGGTCGAACTCTCGACCCAGGCTTCGCAACGGCTGTGGCGTACCGCGTTTGCCCGAGTGGGCGATTCGGCGACCGCACAGGTCAAGGCGTTGGTGTATGCCTTTGTCGCGCTGGTCGATGAGACCCTGTTGTTCAGCCCGTGGCCGGGCCAGAGTGCCTGGCAGGAAAAACCTTTGGAGTCGCGACTGTATTCCAGCCGTCAGGCCGGCGAGCAAGTGCCGGCGGCGATCCAGACCTTGCTCGATGAACAGCAGCCCACCACTCGCGATCTGGCCAACGTGTATTTGCAGTGCCTGATCCTCGGTTTCCACGGACGCCTGCGCGGTGAGCAGGGTCAGGTGCAACGGGAAAAATGGCGGCGGGCGCTGTTCATGTTTGCCTGGCAGGACGAGGCCGATTACGCGGGTGTCAGTCAGCGACTGGTACAGCCTTCGCTGGCGACACCCTTGCAGTTGCCGGTGCGCACGGCGTTGCCCGATGGCTTTCGTCTGGCGCTGGGCATTCTGGCGATGATTCTGCTGCTGACCGGGCTCGGGCAGTTTCTGTGGCGCGACATCCGTCAGGAACTGGAGCCGGTGTTGCAGGCGCCCGACACGCTGACGGCGCCGGAGCAAGACTCATGAGTACCCTGACGATCGTGGCCTGGGCGGTCGCCATCCTCCTGCTGTTGGTGATCATCGCGCTGGCGGTGTGGTGGCTGCGCACCCAGAGCGGCGCGGCGATCCGCAGTTTCTACGCCGCCGTGCGGCACATGGAACAGGAGCAGAGCGCCCACGACCGGTATCAGATGCCGTGGCTGCTGATGCTCGGCGATGAAACCCAGGGCGCGCAACTCGCCACTCAATGGCGTTTGCAACCCACTGACAAACCGGCGTGGTTCGGCCGTTGGTGGTCGGACTCCGAAGGCGCGGTGCTGGTGGTGCCGCAGGCGCTGTTTCTGCCGGAAGACGGCATGCACCTGCAACGCGGCGGCTGGTGGCGCTTGCTCGGGTTGATCCTGCGCCTGCGCAGCAAGCGGCCGCTGGACGGGGTGATCTGGACGGTGCCGGTCAGTCGGCTGAGCAGTCTGGAACAGGCCACGCAGCTCGGTCTGGCGGCGCGTCGGCGTTTCATCGATCTGTTGCAGCGCTTTGGTCTGAGCCTGCCGGTGTACGTGGTCATCACCGGGCTGGAAGAACTGCCGGGATTTCAGGAACTGATCAGCGCCTTGCCGGACGAGGCCCGCGATCGCACCTTGGGCTGGTCGTCGCCCTATGCCCGCGATGCGGTGTGGCAGGGGCAATGGAGCGATCAGGCGCTGGATCGGTTGCACCGTGCGGTGGCGGAAGCGGTGATCGAAATCGGCACCTTGTCCGGGCATTTGAGTGCGGATCTGTACGCCTTGCCGGAACGTCTGGAAATCCTGCGCCGCGGTTTGCAGAACGTGCTGGAGCCGGTGTTTCAAGGCAACGCTCAGGGCGAGGCGCCATGTTTTCGTGGCGTTTACCTGACGGCCAATCAGCCGGCCGACGATGCGCTGGACGGTTTTTCTGCCGATGACAGCGGCCTGCAGCAAAGTGCGTTTGTGCGTCAGTTGTGGCGCCAGCGAATCGTCGGCGAACGCGGACTGGCCCAAGGCGTGCCGCGCCTGATGCGCTTGCGCCAGCGCTGGCAGCGAGTGACCGCCGGGGTGGCGCTGGTGGTCGGGGTGGTCTGGGCGGTGGCGATGCTCTGGGTCTGGCACGCATCGGTCAAGGACGCTCATGAACTGGCGCGGCTGCTGCAAGGCGCACAGAAGAATTACGTGGCGGTCACCGACGACGAGCATCGGGTCGAGCCGACCCGGCGCAACGTGCAGAACTTCTGGCGGGTGCTGGAACGGGCGCCGCACTGGCACTACGTTTCGCTGGCCTTTCCGACGTCGTGGTTTTCTTCGCTGGACGGGCGACTCGAACAGGAAGTGTTCAGATCGACCCAGCGCCACATGCTGCAACCGCTGCACGATCTGCTGGTCGCGGAGCTGGCGAAAATCAAGGCGATCCGCGCCACCGACCGGCGTACCAGCGTCGAAAGCGAAGACCCGGCGCAGTGGCAGAATTATCAGAAGGCCACGGATCTGGTCGAGCGGGCCTTGCGTCTGGAACAACAGAACCAGTTGTTCGCTCAGGTGCAGAACAATCAGCGGACGCCGCTGGAGGATTTGGCGCAGCTGAGCAACAGCGCGCTGTCATTCAACCTCAACGCCGGCACCTTGCCCCATGCCGCCTACTACAACCGGCTGCTCGCAGCCAGTGATGGCGGCGACTTGCAGGCTCTGGATCTGAGCGTTGAACGGCCGTTGATCGTGAGTAATTTCACCGGGCTGATGGAGCGCTGGCTCGATCAGTATTTTCTGGCCGACAACTTCGTCAGCAAGGCCGGCTACCTCAAGTTGCATCTGGAACAGCTTGAAGCCGGGAGTGGCAACAGCCTCACCGAACTGGAAGACCTGCGCGCGCTGATCGACGACCTGCAAGCGGCGATCGCCCTGACCAACTCGACCTGGAGTCGCGGCAAGGGTCAGGAGCTGGTGCCGGGTTATCGCGAGTTTCTCGACAAGGTGCGCAAGAGTTCATTGCTCGGCCCGGCGGTCGAACAGCAGCTCGATGCGCAGGCCGGCAAGTTGCAGCAGAGTTTTCGCGATCAATGGATCGCCCAGGTGGGTTCGCGGGGCAATCTGCTGGTGCAGCAGGGCAGCGGGCAACTGGCGTTGCAGGATCAGGTGGTCAAGCTCAACAACGCGGTGCAGGCGCTGTTCAAACGTGACTTCGTTTCGATTGCCCTGCGTGCCAGCCAGGACAGCGTCAACCGGCAAGGCCAGACCGTGGACGGCGATGACCTCAACGAATCGCTGAATTATTTCGCGAGTTATAAAAGCTACGTTGCCGAAGAACTGCCGCGCATTCCGCCGGCCTATCGCGAAGCATTGCTGCAAGCGGCCGAAACCGCCGCCGCGCAAGCGATGTGGTTGAGTCTCAAGGATCATGATGATCAGACTCATCCTTACGCGGTGTTCAACGTGCAGGCGGTACAGGCGATGAACCTGCAAAAAGCCTTTATCGAAGTCCATCGCAGTGATCTGGCGGCACGTCTGCAAGGGGCGCTGAACCGCCGGGCGATGGCGCAGATCGTTGGCGGGCTGGATGAAATCACCGCGCAGCCGCTGTTCGGTGGCCGTACGGAAATCAGCCAGTGGGACGGCTCGAAAAACCTTGGCCTGCAACTCTACGGCGCCAGCGATGTGCAGGATCTGAAGCTGAGCCTCAAGCAGCAATTCAACACCATGCTCGGCATCACCGAGCGTCGCGCCCCGGCGCTGGAATGGCTGAAGACCCAGCAGGGCAATCTGTCGGCGCTGGATTACGAGCGCGTGACCCAGTTCAGCGCGCTCAATGACGAATTGCTCAAGTACAAGGATTCCAACCCCGCCAGTTCGCCGGCGCAGATCGAGCAACTGGTCAGCCGCGACTTCATTGAAATGGACACCGGCTCCTGTGTGCAGGTGTTGCAGACCGCCAATCTGACCGGCGGGCGCGGCACCCTGGCGATGCGGGCGGTGGAGTTGCAACAGTCGGCCCTGCAACGCTGCCAGTTTCTGCAACAGCAACAGGCGGCCGCCGCGTGGAACGAGCTGGCCACCTACTTCAATCAATACCTGGCCGACCGCTTTCCGTTTGCCAGCGGCGTGCAGGCGCAGGATGCCGACCCGGCGCGGGTCCAGCACTTTCTGGAAATCATCGACAAGCGCTTGCCGGTGGCCCAGGCCGGACTGGTCCTGAGCCAGACCCCGGAGCGGCTGGCGGCAGAAGATTTTCTCAACCGGGTGAAACAGGCCAGCGTCTGGCTGACACCGCTGTTCGTGCGCGACAAGAGCGGCATTCTAGGCGTCGAGCTGGATGTACGCTGGCGCACCGACCGCGAAGAAGAGAAGGGCGCCGATCAAGTGATTGCCTGGGGCTTGCTGGCCGGCAATCAGCAGATCAGCTATCCCGCTGCCGATCAGCCGAACCTGCGTTGGATGCCCGGCCAGCCGATCCGTCTGACCCTGCGCTGGGCGCGCAACGGCAAGGAGCGCCCGGTCAACGATCCGCTGCAACCGAACCTGATGGTGCGTGATCTGGAGGCCGGCTGGGAGTATGGCGGGCCGTGGTCGCTGCTGCGCCTGATGCGCGCGCACTTCTCGGTGCAGCGCCAGCCGAGCATGGATTACACCGATTTTCCGTTGAGCCTGCGTTTGCCGGTTACCGCGCAGAACGAGAGCGTCACCAGCGAATTCACCCGGATGTTCGTGCGCGTGTCGCTGATGAGCCAGGGCTCGAAACTGCCGCTTTCGATTCCACCATTGCCGACCCGCGCGCCGCGTTCACCGTTCCAGGTGACCGGCACCACCGCCGCCCTTGAAGTCCAGAAGGAGGATTTGTGAGCCTGCCATCGACCCCGTTGCCGGACCTGATCGATCAGTTGCTCGCGCCCATCAGCGACGACGCGCCCTGTGGTGCGGATCTGCGCTATGAGCGCGAGTACGACCAGTTGCGCGATCTGCGCCGCGAGGACGACGCGAGTCTGCCCACGGGTGTCTGGCAGTCGACCCTGAAACGCGCCAACTGGCCGGAAGTCGAGCGGCTGACCACCACGTTATTGCTCGAGCGCAGCAAGGACCTGATGCTCAGTGCCTGGCTGGGCGAGGCCTGGCTGCATTTGCAGGCACTCGATGGACTGCCGGGCAGTCTGGCGCTGATTGCCGGTCTGTGTGAGCGCTATCCCGAACATCTGCATCCGCAGGCCGACGACGGTGACCAGTCGTGGAGAGCGATTCCGCTGGAATGGCTAGTGCGTCGCTACAGCGAAGTGTTGCTGACCCGGGTGCCTTTATTTGGCGCCAACAACAGCGATTTTGAGGGCTACACCCTCGAAACCTGGCGGCGGATTCAGGTGCGGCAGGTGCAGGCCAACGACTCCAAAGGCGCCAAGGCGTCGGCCGAAACGGCGCGCAGCGAGCACAAGAAACTCATCGAGCAGGTGCGTGCCACGCCCATGGCGTTCTGGCTGCGCCATCAAGGCAATCTGCTGCTGAGCCTGCAACACCTGCAGCGTCTCGATGCCTGGTGCGATGCGTATCTGGGAGATCAGGGGCCGGGGCTCGGGCCGTTGCAGGACACCCTTCAAGCGTTGTTGATACTGGTTCAGGAGTTCATCGCCATGCACCCACAACAACCACTGTCGGCACCGCCGCCTGCGCCGGTCGCGGTCTCACCGGTTGAAGCGTCTGTCGCGGCCACGTCCGAAGCCGCGCCAGTGCCGCGCGAACCGGCCAGTCGAGAAGAGGCTTATCGGCAATTGCTGCTGATCGCCGAGTACCTGGCCCGCACCGAACCCCACAGCCCGGTGCCGTATCTGATCCGACGTGGGGTCGAGTGGGGCAACAAGCCGTTGAGCGAGCTGCTCGGCGAGCTGATTTCGGCAGACGCCGAATCCCGGCGTCTGTGGACCTTGCTCGGCGTGCTTTAGTGCACGCGCTGGTTGTTGAGTTTTGGCGGTAGCTGGAGCGGCGTCAGTACCGGTTGGCCGGAGAAGAACGCCACCAGATTCTTGCCCACCAGCTCAACGGTGCCTTGGGTGGCTTCCGGTGACAACCCGGCGACGTGCGGGGTAAGAAGCACGTTGCTGAGGTTTTTCAGCGCATCGGGCACTTGCGGCTCGTGATCGAACACATCCAGCGCTGCGCCGGCGATTCGACGTTGTTCCAGTGCGGCGATCAAGTCGGCAGTGGCGATAACACTGGCGCGGGCAATGTTGACGATGAAACCATTGGGCCCCAGGGCATCAAGCACCGGGCGGGTCACCAGATGCTGGCTGCCGATGCCGCCGGGCGTGGCGACCACCAGAAAGTCCGAGGCCCGGGCCAGTTCGGTTGGCGTCGAGCAGAACGCGTAAGGCACATCGCTGCGCACCTGACGGTTGTGGTAGCTGATCTCCATGTCAAAGCCCAGACCGGCGCGTTTGGCAATCGCCATCCCCACTGCGCCCAGACCGAGAATCCCCAGACGCTTGCCGGCCAGCGACGGGCGCATGATCTTCGGCCACTCGCCGCGACGCACTGCGGCATCGCAGCGCGGAATGTCCCGCACCAGCGCCAGCAGCATCGCCATGGCGTGGTCGGCCACCGACGAAGCGTTGACGCCTGCGCCGTTGGTCACGGTCAGACCACGGTCGCTGGCGGCCTGCAGGTCGACCTGCTCGTAACCGGCGCCGATCACGCAGATGATTTTCAGCGCGGGCAAGGCCGCGATTTCTTCAGCATATAAACCCAGCGGGCCACGGGTCAGCACCGCGTCGATCCGTGCCCCGTGGGTGGCGATGGCTTGCGCGCGTTCGGCAGGGGTCGGCGCGAGAATCAGGTGAAAACCCTGACGCTCGAGAATCGGCAAATAGTCATTGATGGTTTCAACCAGTACCAGAACGGTGGCGGGCATTGCTCGGCTCCTGTGATCGTCGGTCTTCGGGCGCAAAAGTCGGTTCAGAGTGCTGATTCCAGAGCGGTTTGGCAATGGCCGGCACGGCCCCGCATCAGGCAGTGTAGGAGCTGATGCGGGGAGCGCGCGGGTGCTTCGTCAGAAGGTGATGTCGGCGCTGGCGGTCACTGGATCACGTCACGTACTGGGCGATGCCGTTGCCGAATGACCAGTTCTCTTTTTTCACTTCCACCAGATTGATGAACACGTCTTCCTGACGCACGGCCAGTTGCTGGTTCAGGTTGCGCGCGATGGTCTGGAACAGCCGTTGTTTCATCTCCACGGTGCGGCCTTCGCTGATGGTCAGCTGGATGAACACGATGCCGTCGCTGCGTTGGATCCCCAGGTATTGCGGGTCATAGACGAAGTGCTGGTCGTCGTGCTCGGCCAGCACCTGGAAATTGTCGTGTTCCGGCACATTGATCTCGCTGCGCAGGGCGGCGTAGATCACTTCGCCAATGCGTTTGGCGAACGTCGGGTCCGGGTTTTTCTTGATGTCGACGCGGACGAGAGGCATGGGATGGCTCCACAGGCGGGGGGACTGGACGGGGATGTCAGTCAATTCGCCATTGGGTATAGCCGAAAAATGCCAGTCGGTGAGGTTGTTTAAAAACGTTAGGAAATGGACGCACCGTCCTGCGGGATTTACGGATGTTGCCTACGAGTGCTGCCGGATTCATCCGCTATACGGCGGGGTGAGAAGCGCGGAATTATAGAGAGCAGGACGGGATGCGTTCTTCATGACGAAGCAGTAATCCGGACGGAAATTGCCATCAGCCAAGGAAGGCCAATGCTTCAGAACAACCGCGAAAACCTGGAACTCGACAGGCTGCATAACGAAACGCGAAAACTGATAGCTGAGCGGCAGAAGCTTATGGCGGAACAGAAGAAGCTGAAGTGGGAGACGTATTTTTATCCGGTTGCGGTGGTGGCCGGCGTGTTGACGGCAAGCGCGGCATTGGCAGGCGTCTTTTTCAAGTTTTGAGCGTTCGTTTTCGCAATCTTCAGACACATGACCCAAAAGGAAATCAACATGAGCACCTATGACGCCAAAGCCAGAATGGAACAACTGGAACGGGAACACGATGAGTGGGCCGAAAAAATACGTATCAAAGACAGGAAAGAAATGCGCCCGATCTGGGGGTTGATGGGTCTGGGCATCTTTTGCATGTTCCTCGGCTTCATATTGGCCCGATCGATCTGATCGGGCTTTCCCATGGCTCATTCGGCGCCGGTGCATGTCATAAAACGACATGTCGCGTATCTGGCGCCGACAGGCTTTTTCCCAAAAGCGACAAGCCTCCGATCTGCTCCGTACAACCATTCCTCAGCTAAGTCTTTGCTTCTGCTCATTTATCGCGGAGAATCGCGCCCCTGTTTCGGCCGGAGCATGTCTGTCGGTTTTTTCCGACGCGTCCTGACCGAGTGGCAAGTGACCGGAATGCGGAGATCCGACCGGATGAATGATCAGGCCAATAGCGTCGAACAACGCTTTGAGGCGGCAGCACCAGCCGAACTGTCGAGCTGGAATCGCCATGACACTACCTGGATGTTGGGACTGTTCGGGACGGCCATCGGCGCCGGTACCCTGTTTTTGCCGATCAATGCAGGTCTGGGTGGCTTCTGGCCGCTGGTGATCCTCGCGCTGCTGGCCTTCCCGATGACGTTCTACGCACACCGCGGCCTGACCCGCTTCGTGCTTTCCGGTCGCGAAGGCGCCGACATCACTGACGTGGTGGAACAGCATTTCGGCATCAAGGCCGGCGCGCTGATCACTCTGCTGTACTTCTTCGCGATCTTCCCGATCCTGCTGATCTACAGCGTCGGCCTGACCAACACGGTCGCCAGTTTCCTCGAACACCAACTGCACATCACGCCGCCACCGCGCGCGCTGCTGTCGTTCGTGCTGATCCTCGGCCTGCTGGCCGTGGTGCGCTGCGGCGAGCAAGTGATCGTCAAGGCCATGAGCCTGATGGTGTATCCGTTCATCGTCGCGCTGCTGTTCCTGGCGGTGTACCTGATTCCGCACTGGAACGGCGGCATCCTGACCACCGCTTCGCAAGTGCCGGCACCGTCGGCGCTGCTGCACACGCTGTGGCTGGCGATTCCGGTGATGGTGTTCTCGTTCAACCACTCGCCGATCATCTCGGCATTTGCGGTGGATCAGAAGCGTCGTTATGGCGTTCACGCTGACGAGCGCAGCTCGCAGATCCTGTCCCGCGCCCATCTGCTGATGGTGGTAATGGTGCTGTTCTTCGTGTTCAGCTGCGTACTGACCCTGTCGCCGGAGCAACTGGCGGAAGCCAAGGCGCAGAACCTGTCGATCCTGTCGTACCTGGCCAACCACTTCAGCAACCCGACCATCGCGTTCGCGGCGCCGCTGATTGCGTTCGTGGCGATCTCCAAGTCGTTCCTCGGTCACTACATCGGTGCCAGCGAAGGCCTGAAAGGCTTGATCGTCAAAAGCGGCAAGCGTCCGGGCGCCAAGTCGCTGGATCGCATTGTGGCGGCGTTCATGCTGGTAGTGTGCTGGATCGTGGCGACCCTGAACCCGAGCATCCTCGGCATGATTGAAACCATCGGTGGCCCGGTCATCGCGGCGATCCTGTTCCTGATGCCGATGTACGCGATCCGCAAAGTGCCAGCGATGGCCCGTTATCGTGGGCAGATGTCGAACGTGTTTGTCACCGCAGTGGGTCTGGTGGCGATTTCGGCGTTGATCTACTCGCTGACTGCTTGAGGTTCAACACAGGATCCCGTTTGATCTTGTGAAACAGAAAGGCCGACCTGCCTCGCAGGTCGGCCTTTTTTGTGCCTGTATGGTTTGTGATTGATCGTTCCCACGTCGAGGCGTCGAACCGTCTGCGTGGGAATGCCTCTTGTGACGCTCTGCGTCACGGTTCGGGACGCAGAGCGTCCTTGGCTGCATTCCCACGCGGAGCGTGGGAACGATCAACGCGGGGATAGGCCTTACTCGGTAGGCATAAAAAAAACGCCGCTCATCTCGCGATGGGCGGCGTTTTTCATTGCGTTGCAGCGTTAGGCTTGAACGACAGGGATCTTGGCGTTCGCAGCAGCTTCACGGAACTCGGCAATCTGGTCGAAGGACAGGTAGCGGTAAACGTCGGCCGCCATACTGTCGATCTTGCCAGCGTATTCCATGTACTCCTCGACGGTCGGCAGGCGACCCAGGATCGAAGCAACGGACGCCAGCTCAGCCGAAGCCAGGTAGACGTTCGCGCCGTCGCCCAGACGGTTCGGGAAGTTACGGGTCGACGTCGACACCACGGTGCTGTTCGGCTCAACGCGTGCCTGGTTACCCATGCACAGCGAGCAGCCTGGCATTTCCATGCGGGCGCCGGCCTTGCCGTAGATGCCGTAGTAGCCTTCTTCGGTCAGTTGGTGAGCGTCCATCTTGGTCGGCGGCGACAGCCACAGACGGGTTGGCAGCTGACCTTTGACCTGATCCAGCAGTTTACCGGCAGCGCGGAAGTGACCGATGTTGGTCATGCACGAACCGATGAACACTTCGTCGATCTTCTCGCCAGCAACGCTGGACAGCAGACGGGCGTCGTCCGGATCGTTCGGCGCGCACAGTACAGGCTCGCTGATGTCGGCCAGATCGATTTCGATGACTTCGGCGTATTCGGCGTCGGCATCGGCTTCCATCAGTTGCGGGTTGGCGATCCAGGCTTCCATCGCTTGGGCACGACGCTCCAGGGTACGCGCATCGCCGTAGCCTTCGCCGATCATCCAGCGCAGCAGGGTGACGTTGGACTGCAGGTACTCGGTGATCGACTCTTTCGACAGCTTGATGGTGCAACCGGCAGCCGAACGTTCGGCCGAGGCGTCGGACAGTTCGAACGCCTGTTCCAGGGTCAGACCTTCCAGGCCTTCGATTTCCAGGATGCGGCCGGAGAAGGCGTTTTTCTTGCCTTTCTTCTCGACGGTCAGCAGACCGTTCTGGATGGCGAAGTAAGGAATGGCGTGAACCAGGTCACGCAGGGTGATGCCAGGTTTCATTTTGCCTTTGAAGCGCACCAGGATCGATTCCGGCATGTCCAGCGGCATGACGCCGGTGGCAGCGGCGAACGCGACCAGACCGGAACCGGCCGGGAACGAGATGCCCATCGGGAAACGGGTGTGCGAGTCACCACCGGTACCTACGGTGTCCGGCAGCAGCATGCGGTTCAGCCACGAGTGGATGATGCCGTCGCCCGGACGCAGGGAAACACCGCCGCGGGTCATGATGAAGTCAGGCAGGGTGTGGTGGGTGGTCACGTCGATCGGCTTCGGATAAGCCGCGGTGTGGCAGAAGGACTGCATCACCAGATCAGCGGAGAAGCCCAGGCACGCCAGGTCTTTCAGTTCGTCACGGGTCATTGGACCTGTGGTGTCCTGAGAACCTACGGTGGTCATCTTCGGTTCGCAGTAGGTGCCAGGACGAACGCCTTTGCCTTCTGCCAGACCGCAAGCCTTGCCGACCATTTTCTGCGCCAGGGTGAAGCCCTTGGTGCTTTCAGCCGGTGCTTCCGGCTTCTTGAACAGGTCGAACGCTGGCAGACCCAGTTCGGCGCGAGCCTTCTCGGTCAGGCCACGGCCGATGATCAGCGGGATACGGCCGCCGGCGCGGACTTCGTCCAGCAGGACCGGGGTCTTCATTTCGAAGGTGGTGATGACTTCGTCGGTACCGTGCTTGCAGACTTTGCCTGCGTGCGGGTACAGGTCGATCACGTCGCCCATGTTCATGTTCGATACGTCGAACTCGATTGGCAGTGCGCCGGCATCTTCCATGGTGTTGTAGAAGATCGGAGCGATTTTGCTGCCGAAGCAGAAACCGCCAGCGCGCTTGTTCGGCACGTAAGGGATGTCGTCGCCGAAGAACCACAGCACCGAGTTGGTCGCCGATTTACGCGAGGAACCGGTACCGACCACGTCACCGACGTAGGCGATAGGGAAGCCCTGGCCGCGCATTTCTTCGATCTGCTTCATCGGGCCGGTCTTGCCTTGCTCGTCCGGAACGATGCCGTCACGGGCCATTTTCAGCATGGCCAGGGCGTGCAGCGGGATGTCGGGACGCGACCAGGCGTCTGGGGCAGGGGACAGGTCGTCGGTGTTGGTTTCGCCGGTCACCTTGAAGACGCGCAGGCTGATCTTGTCGGCCAGCACAGGGCGCTTCTTGAACCACTCGCCGTCAGCCCAGGATTGCAGCACGGCCTTGGCGTGAACGTTGCCGTTCTTGGCTTTTTCAGCCACGTCGTGGAAGGCATCGAACATCAGCAGGGTGTGCTTGAGTTCTTCGGCGGCCACTGGCGCCAGCTCGGCGTCGTCCAGCAGTTCAACCAGGGTCACGATGTTGTAGCCGCCCTGCATGGTGCCGAGCAGTTCTACAGCGCGCTTCTTGTCCAGCAGAGGGGAGGAGACTTCGCCCTTGGCCAGTGCGGAGAGGAAACCGGCCTTGACGTAGGCGGCTTCGTCCACTCCTGGTGGTACGCGATTGGTGATCAGGTCAACGAGGAAAGCTTCTTCGCCAGCCGGAGGATTCTTCAGCAGCTCGACCAGGCCTGCAGTTTGTTCGGCGTTAAGCGGCTGGGGAACGATACCCAGGGCTGCACGCTCTTCGATATGTTTGCGGTAGGCTTCAAGCACAGTTATTACCCTCATCAGTGGTCCCAAATGGGTGTCCGGGACGCTCATCCCGAAATGCTCGTACTCATGCGCTGCGTGGCGTTGTGGGCCGCTTAGCCAGAATTACCGGGCATTCCTTACAGAAGCTGCTTTCAAAGTTTTACGCCTGCAGAACGGGGAGCTGATGAGGGTTGGCGTTTGGCTTTTCCCCGCTGGAAAAACCTTACGCCAACACCGCTCTGAAGGAACGACTGTGCTCGTGACGCTTTGAAAACAGCTTCTAACGGACATTGGCGCCTAAAAAGGCTGGCTGATTCTACGGCAAAAAAAATTTAAAGGTAAGTCGCGCTCTATTGGACTTTGGTTGCGTTGTGCGCGGCTCGGGCAAACCTTGATCCAGCGCTTGTCCCTGACGTTTGAGGGGTGATGAATGGCGGACAAAGGGCTAACATGCCGACCTGTTCCGCGTTTCAAGTGTTTTGCCCATCCTATGCCCAATCAGACCATCAAGACCCCCTGCGTCGGCCTCTGCTCCACCGTTTACGGTGACCTGGTGTGCCGTGGCTGCAAGCGTTTCCACCACGAAGTGATCCACTGGAATGGTTACAACGAGGAAGAAAAGCGCGCGGTGTGGCTGCGTCTTGAGCAATTGCTGTCACAAGTGATGGCGAGCAAGGTCGAGGTCTTCGATCCGGCGCGCCTGCGCCATCAGCTGGAACAGCGCAAGATCCGCTTCGTGCCGCATCAATCGGAATATTGCTGGGCGTATCAGCTGATCGCCCGGGGCGCGCGGGTGATCATTAATCTGGAAGCCTACGGGATGGTGCTACTGCCGGAGTTTCGCGACTGGAACCTGCCGGAACTGCGAGATGCCATTGATCGGGAATTTTTCCTGCTGTCGGAAGCGCACTATCAGCGCTACATCGCACCCGGTTTCCTCAAGGACGCCCTCGGCGACTGACCTATTGCTATCGCTGGCAAGCCAGCTCCCACAATAATGGTGTAAAGCTCTCTCTGGAGTGCACACCTAAGTCCCTGTGGGAGCTGGCTTGCCAGCGATAACGGCCTTACAGGCGCCCTAATACTTAATGCTTCACCGCCAACTCCACCAAATGGTCTTCAACCTCTTGGGGTTTGAGCACCAGCACATCACTCTCCAATTGATCCAGCACCTGTTCGGCCGTATTGCCGATCAACGCTCCCGACACACCGCTGCGCGCCACGGTGCCAATCACGGTCACCGCCGCTTGCAGCTTGTGCGCCATGAACGGAATCAACACATCCGCCGGGCCTTCCTCGACGTGTAAGTGAGCGTCATCGATGTCGAATTCAGCCTGAAACGCCCGGCATTGCTCGCGATAGCGCGCCTCGATGGTTTCCTTGAGCTGGAACGTCGGGTCCGCCGCCGACAGCATCGGTGACGGATGGGCGGTAATCACGTGCAGATGCCCCTTGGCCAGGCTGGCGATGTCGAAGCCGTGGTCGATGATCGTGGTGTGCAGATGACGGTGTTCGCCATCGGCATTGCCGACGTCGACCGCTGCCAGAATCACTTTGTCCTTCCACGAACCGGCGGTTTTCACCAGCAGCACGGGAGTAGGGCAGTGGCGCAGCAGTTTCCAGTCCGCCGGGGTCAGCAGGGCCTTCTTCAACGAGCTGTCGGGGAAGTGCTGCTTGATCACCAGTCCGCAGCCTTCGGCCTGCTGCACGTCGATGATGGTTTCGTGCAGGCTCTCGTTCCACGCCTGTTCGGTGGTGACGCTGTAGCCGTCCGCCAAAAGCGCGGCCTTGAGCACGCTGAGCATACTGGCGTGATCGTGCTTCTTGTCGCAGACCAGCAGGTGCAGATGGGCCTGGGTCACCCCGGCGATCAGCTTGGCGCGCTTGAGCGCCAGGCTTTCCGCGTGTTCGGGTTCGATGACCACCAGAATGCTGCGAATGGCTTGCATGAGTGAGTCTCCAGCAATGAAAAGGCACGGCGTTGCACAACTATAGTTGCTGCGCATCCGTCTGCGACTTGATGCATATCAACGCAGGCCGCTGGTGGTCTGCGGGCAGGCCGGTATAATCGGCGCCCTTCGCTCGAACACCTTTTGACCGTGAGCCCCATGATCCTTCCCGAAATCCACGAATTCCTTGGTTGCCGCACGCCTGACGCCTGGGTTGAAGCCGCGCTGGCCGATCAGGAAACCCTGCTGATCGACCACAAGAACTGCGAGTTCAAGGCCGCCAGCACCGCGTTGAGCCTGATCGCCAAGTACCATTCCCACGTCGATCTGATCAACATGATGTCGCGTCTGGCCCGGGAAGAACTGGTGCACCACGAGCAGGTGATGCGCATCATGAAGCGACGCAAGATCGAACTGCGCCAGCTGCACGCCGGCCGTTATGCCTCGAGCCTGCGCAAAGTGGTGCGCAGCCACGAACCGGTGAAACTGGTCGACACCCTGGTGGTCGGCGCCTTTATCGAAGCGCGCAGTTGCGAGCGATTCGAAGCGCTGGTGCCGCATCTGGACGAAGAACTCGGCAAGTTCTACTTCGGCCTGCTGAAAAGCGAGGCCCGGCATTTCCAGGGTTATCTGAAACTGGCCTACCAGTACGGTGACGCCAAGGACATCGCCCAGGTGATCGAGAAAGTCCGCGCCGCCGAGCAGGACCTGATCGAGTCACCGGACGAGGAATTCCGTTTCCACAGTGGCGTACCCGTCGCGGCATGAATTGTTAAAAACTCTTAAGAGTATGAAACATCAACGAAAACCGGCCCCAGAGGCCGGTTTTTGCTGCCTGCGATAAACGTCTCGCCATTGAATGCCCGCATAATGTCGCCCACTTCACAAAGCGGTTGGCGGCGGTTGTTATGGATAACCTGGGTTTTGGCAGAGTCCTGCTGGTGGAAGACGATGAGCGGCTGGCCACGCTGATCGCTCACTTTCTCGAACAACACGGCTACGAGGTTCGCACGGTGCATCGCGGCGATCTGGCCGTGGCCGCGTTTCTCGAATTCAAGCCCAAAGTGGTGGTGCTCGACCTGATGCTGCCGGGGCAGAGCGGCCTGCACGTGTGCCGGGAAATCCGCAGCGTGTCGGACACACCGATTGTCATCCTGACCGCCAAGGAAGACGACCTCGACCATATTCTGGGCCTGGAGTCCGGGGCCGACGACTACGTGATCAAACCGATCAAGCCACCTGTTTTACTCGCGCGCCTGCGTGCCTTGCAACGCCGGCAAGTCCCGGAAAGCGGCGTAGTGAGTTCGCTGGAGTTCGGCAACCTGATCATCGACCGCAGCTGCCGCGAAGTGCGTCTGGCGGGCGAGCTGATCGAACTGACCACCATGGAATTCGAGCTGCTGTGGCTGCTGGCCAGCGCCGCCGGCAAGATCCTGTCGCGCGATGACATTCTCAACCGCATGCGCGGCATCGCCTTCGATGGCCTCAACCGCAGCGTCGACGTGTACATCAGCAAGTTGCGCAACAAACTCAAGGACAACCCTCGCGAGCCGGTCTGCATCAAGACCGTGTGGGGCAAGGGTTATCTGTTCAATCCGTTCGCGTGGGAGTTGTAGATGCTGCGGTTATTTCTCGGGCTGTTTCTGGTGATGACCGTCGGGCTGGTGGCGGCGCTGCAAACCGTCGAGCACACCTTCAACGCTTTGCTCGACAACCAGATGCAGGCCTACAACCGTGAGGCGGTTCGCGGCCAAGCGTGGTCGCTGGTCGAACACATGCGCGACCAGCAGGGCGCGGCGCGCGAGGCGCAACTGGAGGCGTTGCGGCCGCACTACGGGCTGACGTTGAGCCTGATCGAGGCTGACCAACTGAACCTCAACGATCAGGAAAAAGCCGAACTGGCTCAGGATCTGCTGGTGATCCGCGACGATTACACCCAGTTCATCAGCAACATCGACGGTGGTTCGCAGTTGCTCAGCATCAAGCTGCCGCCCGAGCCGAGCCTGATGCCGTTCTACATAGCCGGGGCCTATATGATGTTGGCGGTGCTGCTCGGCATCGTTTTGTACTTCTGGGTTCGCCCGCACTGGCGCGATCTGGAAAAACTGCGCCTGGCCGCCGAGCGCTTCGGCGACAACGACCTCTCGGTGCGGATCCAGCTGTCCAAACGTTCCAACATCCGCGACCTCGCCGGTCACTTCAACCTGATGGCGGCGCGCATCGAAGGCCTGATCGCCAATCAGCGCGAACTGACCAACGCGGTCTCCCACGAACTGCGCACGCCGATTGCCCGGTTGTCGTTCGAACTCGACCAGCTCAAGCAACAACCGGACGCCAGCCAGAACCGCGAACTGATCGCCGACATGTACGCCGACCTCGGCGAGCTGGAAGAAATGGTCTCCGAGCTGCTGACCTACGCCAGCCTCGAACGCGGCGCGACGGTGATCACCCGCGAAAACATTCAGGCTGCCAACTGGCTCGACAGCGTGGTCGGCAGCGTGGCGCTGGAAGCCGAGGCCGCCGGGGTGCAGCTGTTGATCGTAGATTGCCGGGTCGATGAAGTGCGGATCGAACCGCGGTTCATGGCGCGTGCGGTGATCAATCTGCTGCGCAATGCCATTCGTTATGCCGAGCAGCGGGTCGAAGTGTCGCTGGTGCGCATCGGCGATCAGTACGAAGTTCAGGTCAACGACGACGGGCCGGGTGTGCCGCTGGCAGGGCGGGAGAAAATCTTCGAACCGTTCTCGCGCCTGGACGCCAGCCGCGACCGCCGCACGGGTGGTTTCGGACTTGGCCTGGCGCTGGTGCGACGGGTGTCGCAATCCCATGGCGGGCAGGTCGAGGTCGGCGACTCGCCGTGGGGCGGCGCTTCGTTCCGCATGACCTGGGCGCATCTGGATTGATGAGTCTCCCTCCCCGGAAGGGGAGGCAGTTGATTAACTGAGGACGTAGTCCACCGGTTTCAGCGCCGGCGGCAACGGCTCAGTCCCCAGCTCCGAGAGAATATCCCGCTCGATACCCCGCACCAGCGCATCGGTCGGCAAATCGTTTTCATCCCGGCCGAACGGGTCTTCCAGTTCATCGGCAATCGCATCCAGGCCGAAGAAGGTGTAGCTGACAATCGCCGTGAACAGCGGCGTCAGCCACCCCAGCGGTTCGGCCATGGCGAACGGCAGCAGGATGCAGAACAGGTAAATTGTGCGGTGCAGCAGCAGGGTGTAAGGGAAGGGCAGCGGCGTGTTCTTGATCCGCTCGCACACGGCCTGCGCCTGGGTCAGGCTGGTCAGGTGATTGGCCAGCAGCATGTAGCGCCATTCGCTGAGATCGCCCGCTTCATGCAGATCGGAACATTGCTGGCCGACGGTTTGCAGGATCCGCCCGCTGTAATCCGGCACCTGCGCATCGTGTTGCGGGGTGATCCATTGAGCGCTGGCGGCGGCTTCGTCTTCCCGGCGCAGTCGCGCATTCAGCGCGTGGGCGAAACCACAAAGGTTAAGCAGCAATAACCGACGCTGGGCCGATTCGCGGATCACATGGGTCTCGCGAATCACCGAACGCACATGCACGATCACTTCGCCCCAGGCCTTGCGCGCTTCGTACCAGCGGTCGTAGCAGGCGTTGTTGCGAAAATTCATGAAGATCGACAGCGACAGGCCGAGCAGGGTGAACGGCGTGGCGTTGACTTTGGTGAAGTTGCTCGGGTGGAGCATTTCCACCAGCACGATGGCCGACGCCAGCAGTGTGACCATCAGGGTGCGCAGGGCGATGCGCTTGGCAATCGAGCCCTTGAGGGTGAAGAGAATGGCGAATTGATTGACCTTGGGTCGGATGATCATGCGGCTCTCTGCCTTGCAAACGTGGCGGATCAGCCGCCGGTCATGTTCATGAAACGCACCACTTGCACGTCGTCGTTCACTTCAAAGTTATGCCGGTAAGGCTTGAGTTTCATCGCTTCGATGATGGCTTTCTCAAGCCGCTCCGGTTGACCCGGGTGGGCCCGCAGCACCGCTTTCAGATCCACCGAATGCTCGTTCCCCAGACACAGTAGCAAACGCCCCTCGACGGTCAGCCGCACCCGATTGCAGGTGCCGCAGAAGTTGTGGCTGTGGGGGGAGATGAACCCCAGCCGGATGTGCGGCGCTTCCGCCAGCCGCCAGTAGCGCGACGGGCCCTGAGTCGACTCGGCGGAGTCGATCAGGGTGTAGCGCTCGGCGATCTTTTCGCGCACCTGGGTGCTGGAAAAGAACGACTCGGCGCGGCTGTGTTCGCTGATGATCCCCAGCGGCATTTCCTCGATGAAGGAAATGTCCAGATCCCGCTCCATGGCGAACTGCACCAGATCGTTGATCTCGTGATCGTTGCGGCCCTGCATCACCACGCAGTTGAGTTTAGTGCGGGTAAATCCGGCGGCGCGCGCGGCGTCGATGCCGTCGATCACCTGGGTCAGGTCACCGGTGCGGGTCATCTGCTTGAAGCGCTCGGCATCAAGACTGTCGAGACTGACGTTGAGGCGTTTGACCCCGGCGTCGAACAGCGGACTGGCGAGTTTGCCGAGCTGCGAGCCGTTGGTGGTCAGGCACAGTTCGCGCAGGCCGGGCAGGGCGGCGATCTGCTTGCACAACCCGACGACGCCCGGGCGAATCAGCGGCTCACCACCGGTCAAGCGGATCTTGCGGGTGCCCAGCGCAACGAAGCTCTGCGCCAGTTGATAGATCTCCTCCAGCGTCAGCACCCGTTGGCGCGGCAGGAACTGCATGTCTTCGGCCATGCAATACACGCAGCGAAAGTCGCAGCGGTCGGTGACCGACATGCGCAGATAGTCGACGCGGCGGTTGTAACCATCGATCAAGACGCGCTCTGACATGACAGCCTCGCTTGGGTGAGATCCGTTATTAAAGGGATCGGGTCGGTGCAGGTTATGAGCAACTTGAGACAGCGTCCAATCACTCTTAATGACCGGCCGATTGATGCTGTCGATGATGAAATAATTATTCCGGATTTATCGCTTCTTAGTTTTGCAAGTGCCCGTATTCAAAGGGTTTAAGTCCGTGATAGATGCTTTCGATAACGCAGTCATTAATAGCGATTAGACAAGTTTTTGCAGCGGTTCCTATCCTTGGCCCCGTCAAACGAAACGACCGCTTTTTTAACTTGAAAGTCAGTCGTCGCTGTTTAAACCCGATCAGGTTTTTGCCTGTGTGCATCGTCATGGAGAAGTCCCATGTCACAAGTCGACCGTTACAAACCCTACAAGGGCGCCGCTGCGGGTTGGGGCGCTGTCATCAGCCTCACCAAGAACTGGCTGGGCAGTGAAAACGCCCTGAAAAACATCCGCGCCATGCTCAAGACCAACCAGAACGGCGGCTTCGACTGCCCCGGTTGCGCCTGGGGTGAAGCGCCCGGTGCGAGCATGCTGAAGTTCTGCGAGAACGGCGCCAAAGCGGTGAACTGGGAAGCCACCGGCCGCCTGGTCGATCCGGCGTTCTTCAACAAGTACACGGTCTCGACGCTGGCCGAACAAAGCGATTACTGGCTCGAATATCAGGGGCGGATCACCCACCCGATGCGCTACGACGCACGGGTCGACCGCTATGTCGAAACCACCTGGGATGACGCCTTTACACTGATTGCCAAACACCTCAAAGGCCTGAAATCGCCCCACGAGGCCGAGTTCTACACCTCGGGTCGCGCAAGCAACGAAGCGGCGTTTCTCTATCAGTTGTTCGTCCGCGCCTATGGCACCAACAACTTCCCGGACTGCTCGAACATGTGCCACGAAGCCAGCGCGGTGAGCATGGGCGAGAGCCTGGGCGTCGGCAAAGGCACGGTGGTCTATGAAGACCTGCACCATGCCGACGCGATTTTCGTCATCGGCCAGAACCCTGGCACCAACCACCCGCGCATGCTCGAACCGCTGCGAGAAGCGGTGAAACGAGGCGCTCAAGTGGTGTGCATCAACCCGCTCAAGGAGCGTGGACTGGAGCGTTTCCAGAACCCGCAAAACCCGATCGAGATGCTCAGCAACGGCTGGGAAGCGACCAACACCGCGTACTTCCGTCCGGCACTGGGCGGCGACATGGCGATGATTCGCGGCATGGCCAAGTTCCTGCTGGAGTGGGAGCGCGAAGCCCAGGCCACTGGCGGCGAACCGGTGTTCGATCACGCGTTCATTGCCGAGCACACGTCGGGTCTCGACAGCTATCTGGCTGAAGTCGATGCCACGAGCTGGGAGCACATCGTCGAGCAGTCCGGTGTGCCGCTGCATGACATCGAACTGGCAGCGCGCATGTATGCCCGGGCCAAGAGCGTGATCATGTGCTGGGCCATGGGCCTGACCCAACACGTGCACTCGGTGCCGACCCTGCAGGAAGTCATCAACCTGCAACTGCTGCGCGGCAATGTCGGCCGTCCGGGTGCCGGGCTGTCGCCGGTGCGCGGCCACAGTAACGTGCAGGGCGACCGCACCATGGGCATCAACGAACTGGCCCCGACCGAGCTGATGGACGCCCTGGAAAAACGCTTCAACTTCAAAGTGCCGCGGATGCACGGCCACAACACGGTCATGGCGATTGGTGCCATGGAACGTGGCGAAGCCAAGGTGTTTATCGGGCTCGGCGGCAACTTCGCTCAAGCTACGCCGGACACCCCGCGCACCCACGCCGCGATGCGCAAACTCGACCTGAGCGTGCATATCTCGACCAAACTCAACCGCAGCCATCTGGTGACCGGGCGTGATGCGTTGATTCTGCCGTGCCTCGGCCGTACCGACATCGACGTCCAGGCCGAAGGCCCGCAAGGCGTGACGGTGGAAGACACCTTCAGCATGGTGCACTTGTCGTTCGGCCAACTGAAGCCGAAGTCGGCCCATCTGAAATCCGAGCCGGCGATCATTGCCGGGATCGCCGCCGCCACTTTGGGCAAGCACCCGATCGATTGGGAATGGGCGGTGGGCGACTACGGGCGCATCCGCAACCTGATCGCCGACGTGATTCCGGGCTTCGAGAATTTCAACGAGAAGCTGCTGATCCCGGGTGGTTTCCACCTCGGCAACAACGCTTCCGACCGGATCTGGAAAACCGAATCCGGCAAGGCCCAGTTCACCCCGTGTGTGCTGCCGGAACATCTGATCAGCGAAGGCGTGCGCAACCTGCCGGTCAAACCGCATCTGATCCTGCAAACCATGCGGTCTCACGATCAGTACAACACCACGCTGTACGGCCTCGACGACCGTTATCGCGGTGTATACGGGATGCGCGACGTGGTGTTCGCCAACGAGCAGGACATCCGCCGGCTCGGTTTTGAACCGGGACAGAAGGTTGATCTGGTAGCGCTGTGGGATGACGAGCGTGAGCGTCGGGTCAGCGGTTTCACCCTGATCGCCTACGACATTCCGGCCGGGCAGGCTGCCGCGTACTACCCGGAAACCAATCCGCTGGTGCCGCTGGAAAGCTACGGTGATCGCACCTACACGCCGACCTCCAAGTTCGTGGCGATCCGCCTCGAAGCGGCCGAGGCGAGCAACCTGATCCCGTCGTCGGTGGCGTAGCCGACTCACGCGATCCAACCCTTTTGCATTTTGACTGGCTGCAGGCGTTCGCGCCTGGCGGTGGCCCGGCCGTGTGCTGCCGCTTTTCAGCCTGGATGAGGACATCATCATGTTCAACCTGGAGGCACTGGACCTGGCGCGAATTCAATTCGCGTTCACGGTTTCGTTCCACATCATTTTCCCGGCGATCACCATTGGTCTCGCGAGTTTCCTGGCGGTGCTCGAAGGCCTGTGGCTGAAAACCCGTAACGACACTTACCGCGATCTCTACCACTTCTGGTCGAAGATCTTCGCCGTCAACTTCGGCATGGGCGTGGTCTCGGGGCTGGTCATGGCGTACCAGTTCGGCACCAACTGGAGCGGATTCTCTGACTTTGCCGGCAGCGTCACCGGGCCGTTGCTGACCTATGAAGTGCTGACCGCGTTCTTCCTCGAGGCCGGGTTCCTCGGGGTGATGCTGTTCGGCTGGAACCGCGTCGGCCGAGGGTTGCACTTCTTTGCCACGGTGATGGTCGCCATCGGCACGCTGATCTCGACCTTCTGGATTCTTGCCTCCAACAGCTGGATGCAGACTCCGCAAGGCTTCGAAATCGTTGACGGTCGAGTGATGCCGCTGGACTGGCTGGCGATCGTGTTCAACCCGTCGTTTCCGTTCCGTCTGGCGCATATGGCGATTGCCGCATTCGTCGCCACGGCGTTCTTTGTCGGCGCTTCGGCGGCCTGGCATTTACTGCGTGGCAACGACACCCAACCGGTGCGCAAGATGTTCTCCATGGCGCTGTGGATGGCGCTGATCGTCGCGCCGATTCAAGCGGTGGTCGGTGACGCCCATGGCTTGAACACTCTGGAACACCAACCGGCAAAAATCGCCGCCATCGAGGGCCACTGGGAAAACGCCGACAACGGGCCGACCCCGCTGGTGCTGTTCGGCATCCCGGACATGCAGGCGGAGAAGACCAAATACGCGATCGAGATTCCGTACCTCGGCAGCCTGATCCTCACCCACAGCCTCGACAAGCAGATCCCGGCACTCAAGAGCTTCCCGAAAGAAGACCGGCCGAATTCGACCGTGATTTTCTGGAGCTTCCGCGTGATGGCCGGGCTGGGCATGTTGATGATTCTGGTCGGCGTGCTGGGGCTGGCGTTGCGGCGCACTGGCAAGGTCTACCGCCATCGCGGCTTCCAGCGGCTGGTGCTGCTGATGGGGCCGAGCGGCCTGATCGCGCTGCTGGCGGGTTGGATCACCACCGAAGTCGGGCGTCAGCCGTGGGTGGTGTACGGCCTGATGCGAACCCATGACGCCGCGTCTCATCACTCGGTGGCGCAGATGAGCACCTCGCTGGCGCTGTTCGTTGTCATCTACTGCTCGGTGTTCACCGTGGGCATCGGCTACATGATGAAACTGGTGAGCAAGGGCCCGCAGCCGCACCACGAGCATCCGCCCGAAGGCACCCAGGTGCAGACCCCGCGCCGGCCACTGTCGGCGGTCACCGACAACCTCGAATCCGCGACCCGGATCCACTGAAAAAGGAGCGTTGAGTCATGGGTATTCAAGGTATCGATCTCTCGTTGATCTGGGGCGTGATCATTGCCTTCGGGGTAATGATGTACGTGATCATGGACGGCTTCGATCTAGGCCTCGGGATCCTGTTCCCGATGATCAGCGACGAGCAGGAACGCGACGTGATGATGAACACCGTCGCACCGGTCTGGGACGGCAACGAAACCTGGCTGGTGCTCGGCGGCGCGGCGTTGTACGGCGCGTTTCCGCTGGCTTACGGGGTGATTCTGGAGGCGCTGTATCTGCCGCTGATCTTCATGCTCGCAGGGCTGATTTTCCGCGGTGTGGCGTTCGAGTTTCGCTTCAAGGCGCCGGCTGAAAAACGTCATCTGTGGGATTGGGCATTCATCGGCGGTTCGCTGCTGGCGACGTTCTCCCAGGGCGTGGTGATCGGCGCGTATGTGGCGGGGATTCCGGTGGTGGATCGACAGTTCGCCGGTGGTGGTCTCGACTGGCTGGCGCCGTTCCCGCTGGTCTGCGGCGTCGGTCTGGTGATTGCTTACGCCTTGCTCGGCAGCACCTGGCTGCTGGTCAAGACCGAAGGCATGCTCGAATCGCGGATGCGTCACTACAGCCGTCCGCTGGCGTGGCTGCTGCTGGCGATGGTGGTGGTGATCGGCGCGTGGACGCTGCAACTGCATCCGGAACTGGCTGGCCGCTGGTTCAACCATGCGCACCTGACCGTGTTCGCCGGGCTGGTGGTGTTGGCGGTGCTGGCGCTGTTCGGGCTGTTGCGTTCGCTGCGTCAGCGCCACACCCACTGGCCGTTCGTGTTCACCCTGGTGCTGATGTTCCTTGGTTACATCGGGCTGGCGCTGAGCATCTGGCCGAACATCATCCCGCCGTCGGTCAGCCTGTGGGCGGCGGCTTCACCGGCCACCAGTCAGTTGTTCGCCCTTATCGGCGCGCTGTTCATCCTGCCGGTGATCCTGATGTACACCTTCTGGAGCTACTACGTGTTCCGCGGCAAAGTGAGGATTGGCGATGGCTACCATTGATTCGCGTGAGGTGAAATCCAGCCCCTGGTACAAGCGTCTGGGCTGGCTGCTGCTGATCTGGTTGGGCAGCGTGGTCTCGCTGGCGGTGGTGGCGAGCCTGCTGAAACTGGCGATGTATGCGGCGGGAATGAGGGCTCATTGACCATAAAAAAACCGGAGCCTGGCTCCGGTTTTTATTGCGCGGGATTTACTCCCCGCCAAACATCGCAGTCCAGTAAATCCCGGCGCTGCTCTTCGGATCGACTGCGTAGGCAGCGCCCAGTTCGCGATACTGCGGGTTCATCAGGTTGGCACAATGGCCGGGGCTGGCGAGCCAGCCGGCAACGACTTTCTGCACCGTGTCCTGCCCGGCGGCGATGTTTTCGCCGACCTGCTGGCCGCTGTAACCGGCCAGTTCCGCGCGGTCGCCGGGAGTGCCGCCGTTGCGGTCCTTGTGGTCGAAATAATTGTTGTTGGCCATCTCGCGGCTATGCTCCTGGGCAACGCCACCGAGCACCGCGTTCCACGCCAGCGGTGCAGTCGCTGCGAATGCCTGACTGCCGCACTGGCGCGGTTGGGCGCGGGCGGCGTTGAGTTGTTCGAGGAGTTTCTGGCCTTCCGCCTGACCGTCGCCGAGGCGGGCGGACAGCAGTGGTCGGGCGAGGGTGATGCGCCAGTCACGGTCGGCGCGACTGACGCCGATATCGACGAACTGCGGATCCAGCACCACCTGACAGAAACTCTCCTGAATCGCCTTCATCGCCGACGCCGCATCCCTTGGCCCGTTCAGGGTAATCGCCTGCACGTTGACCATCGGGTAGCGAGCGCTGGACATCGCCTGCTGCAAATCCACCACACCGCTGGCCGGCAGAATCAGGCGCGGATCGGCCGACAGCGGCGGCAATTCACTGGACGCCTGGCTGCCACAACGCTGCGGCTGGCTGCGGTAGCTGTTGATCGATTCGATCAATTGCGACTCGTCGGTGGCCATGGCCGAAGTGGCCAGCGCCAGGCCCACGGACAACGCGGCGAGTCGCAGAACGGATGGCATGAAGCGCATGGAAATCTCCCTTGGGCTGAGTGCGCACATCATGCGCGAAAGGGCCCCGGTTCGTGCAATGTCTTTTTCTTCACGACGCGGATTTTTCTGCGGAACGATGCCGTGAAAATTGCCGTCTACACTTCGCGAAGAGCCCGGGATCCGGGCGTCTCAACCACGTAACACTTTGCCCGTATCGGGCCCTGCCGGAAGAATGATCATGCAATTGAACGGGTTGCTTTGCTGTCTTGCGTTGACCTTGCTGAGCGGCGCGGCACTGGCCACCGATCAGGCACCGATCAAGGAAAAGGCCGAAGCGAAAGCCGAGGTTCTGGAAGAGAAGGCCGCCGACAAACCCGACGCGCCCCCGGCACCCAAATCCGAAGCCATCACCCCGACCGAAGCGCAGGCGGTCGACCCCGCTGGCGCCGCTCCGCTGGACGACCCGATCACCTGTCTGGCGCGCAGTATCTATTGGGAAGCCAAGGGCAAGGACAATGCCGACATGGAAGGCGTGGCCAGTGTGGTGATGAATCGCCTCGGGCATGACGGCTTTCCGGGCACGGTGTGCGAGGTGGTCAAGCAGGGCTCGGAAACCAAGAGCTGCCAGTTTTCCTGGTGGTGCGACGGGCGTCCGGATCAGGTCAAGGAAGATGCCGAATACGCGCTGGCCAAGGAAATCGCCGGCAAGGCGCTGAACCGCCAGCTCACCGACCGCACCCATGGCGCCCTGTATTTCCACGACCGCAACGTTCATCCAAGTTGGGCCAAGGAATACAGAAAAACCGCCGAGACCAGGAAATTTCTGTTCTACAAACCTGCTGGCGGGGATGCGCGTTAGGCGCAGACTTCCCGCACACAATGGCACCGCCATTTCCCTAGTAGGAGCGAGCCTGCTCGCGTTAACGCCCGGTCAGCCAGTTTCATCAGTGCCTGACACAACGCATTCGCAAGCAGTTCGCTCCCACAGGGACACCTTGGCGAAATCAGTCGCGGGGTTGTCGGGCCGGAAAGAACAGTTCAAAGCAGGTGATCCCGTCGGCGCTGCTGACGCTGTAGCGGCCCTGATGCAATTGCATGATGGTCGCGACAATCGACAGGCCCAGTCCGTTGGATTGGGCCGAACGCTCGCGGGACGGATCGACGCGGTAGAAGCGCTCGAACAACCGCGACATATGTTCCGCCGGAATGGTCGCGCCCTGATTGCGTACCCGCAGGTAGCTGCCGTCCGCTTCGGCGATGGCTTCGACCTGCAGCGTCGAATCCGCCGCGCCGTACTTGATCGCATTGGCGCACAGATTGGCCAGGGCCCGACGCAGCAGCATCGGCTCGGCCCAGATCACGCCGCTGCCACTGGCCTCGATGGTGACACCGACGTCCGCCGCCAGCCCTTCGAAGTAATCGGCAATGCGCTGCATCTCATCGCTGGCGTCCAGCTCCTGACGCTGGCTCAGCGCGCTGGCCGGGTCGGTGCGGGCGAGAAACAGCATGTTGTCGAGCATCCGCGCCAGCCGTTCGAGTTCTTCGACGTTGGAGGCGAGCAACTGCTGATAGGCGTCCACACTGCGGTTCTGTTGCAGCGCGACCTGGGTTTCCCCGAGCAGGTTGTTGATCGGTGTGCGCAGTTCGTGGGCCATGTCGGTGGAGACTTGGCTCAGTTGCGCAACCCCTCGGTCGAGCCGGTCCAACATCGCATTGAAGGCTTCGATCATCGGCTGCAATTCCCGAGGCGTGCCGTGGCGGTCGAGGCGTTCGCCGAGGTTGGCGATGCCGATCCCGTGGGCGTGCCGGGCAATCCGCCGCAACGGCAGCAGTCCGCGATACACCAGCAGGCAGCCGACCAGCGCCAGCACAATCGCCGCCAATGATGCGAGGCCGTACACGCTGAGCCGGTAATTGGCGAGCATTGTCGTGCGCTCGGTCATCAGGCGTCCGGTGAGCACCTGCAGGTTGCCCAGATCGCCCGAGTCGATGGTCGCCGCCACCGCCGAAAATGGCACACCGTCGACGCTCGGCAAGTGCTGTACATCGCTCAGGGCCATCGGGTGATCGATCGGTACGGCGGGCAAGTTCGGAGTGGCGAGGTTGCCGGGGTTGACCACCAGCAACGGCGGCTGGCCGGGTGCGCCGATGGTCAGCAAGGCTTCGCGGTTGCCGAGCATGTTCTGAAACAGCGCCGGCTTGTTCTTGATCAGTTCCAGGGTGTTGCTGTCGTTGAGGAAGGTGCGCAACTGATCGACGCGACTGACCAACTGGATGTCGTCGCGGCGAATCAGAGCTGCTTCCAGTTGGTTGTACAGCGCCGCGCCCAGGCCTCCCAGCGCGGCGAAGGCAAGCACGGCGAAGACCAGCGCCAGACGCAAGGTCAGGGAATACGTGCCGGCGATTTTCATGGTTGGGTATCGAAGCGGTAGCCGATGCCGCGCACGCTGTGGATCAGCTTGAGCGGGAACGGATCGTCGATCTTCGCCCGCAGGCGGCGCACGGCGACATCGACCACATTGGTGTCACTGTCGAAATTCATGTCCCACACCCGCGAGGCGATCAGCGAGCGCGACAGCACTTGCCCGGTGTGGGTGGCGAACAGTTGCAGCAGGGCGAATTCCTTGTTGGTCAGGGTGATCCGGTTGGCGGCGCGGGTGACCCGGCGCTTGAGCACGTCGATCTGCAGATCGGCCACCTGCAATTGCTCCTCTTCATGGATCGGCCCGCGCCGGGTCAGGGTGCGCAGGCGCGCCACCAGTTCGGCGAAGGAAAACGGCTTGATCAGGTAATCGTCGGCGCCCAGTTCCAGGCCCTTGACCCGGTCGGCGATGTCATCGCGGGCAGTGAGAAACAGCACCGGCGTGTCGGTCTCCTTGCGCAGCCGGCGCAGGACTTCCCAGCCGTCCATTTTCGGCATCATCACGTCCAGCACGATCACGTCGAAGTCGAACTCCAGCGCCAGGTGGAGACCGTCGGCGCCGTCCCGGGCCAGACTCACGCTGTAGCCCAGTTCCTGCAGGCCGTTGAGCAAGTAGTTGCCGGCCTTGGGTTCGTCTTCGACAACAAGGATATTCATGGGCACTGTGCCTCAATTGTCATTGATGCAGCCGCTGCCTTGCACTTGATAGTCCAGCACATGTTCACGGCCTTGGTGGTCGAGGTAGTTGAGTCGCGCGGGGATCACGCCGCAAGCCTGGGAAATATCGGTGCTGGAGAGGACTTTGTCGACATCCAGGTGCACGAAGAAGCCGGTTTTGTCATGAATGACGGCAGCGTCCGGTGCAGGGGCGGCGAACACGGAACCGGTGGCGAGGAGGGCGGTGAAGGCGAGGATCAGGGTTTTCATGATGGGTCACTCGAGTCGTTGAAGTTGATCGGCGTTTGGGCCGGGACAACTTCAAGCTACCGGGCGATCCGCTCGGCAAACCGACAACTCGATGACAAATCTGTAATAAACCGAACCTGTGGGAGCCAGCGCACTCCCACAGAGTATTCAGCTGGCGTGAGTGCTGAGAATGCTCGCGATCTGTTGTGGCTGGCAGTTGAGGTACGGCGAGGATTTCAGCCACTGCTGATCCGGGTACCAGGAGAACATGAACTGGCCATTTTTCAGGCTGTCGATCACCCGTTTGGCAACTTGCGGTCGCACGGCCGGGCAACCCTGGCTGCGGCCCAGACGGCCGGTACGTTTGCTCCAGAACGGGTTCACGTAGTCGGCGGCGTGGATCACGATGGCGCGGTCACGGGCCATGTCGTTGACGCCCGGTTCCAGACCGTCCATGCGCAGCGAGTAACCGTGAGTGCCCTGGTAACTTTCCTGGGTCCGGAACAGGCCGAGGCTGGACTGAAAACTGCCTTCACGGTTGGAGAACCGGGTGGCGAAGTTTTCCCCGGAGTTTGAACCATGAGCGACCAGATCACGCAGCACCAGTTTTTTCCGGGTCAGGTCGAAGATCCACAATCGGCGCTCGGTGGACGGCTGCGAATAGTCGATGATCGCCAGGTGACGGGACTGCTTCGCGCCGTTGTTGATCGCACATTGCATGGCGTTCAAGGCACCTTTCAGCGCCTGGGGATTGAGTTCCGGCGCGGCGTGCGCGAGGCTGGTGTACAGAACCGGCGAAGTGGTGCCGGCGGCAAAGGCTGGACTGGTCAGCACGCCAATGGCGGTGGCAGTCAGCAGAAGTCGGCGCAAAAACGTCAACATTTAAAGTGAGTCTCCACTTGCTACTTGTTTGGCACTTAGGCTCCTGACGTCCAGTCGTTCCCGGCAAGCCCGCGAATCGGGCCTGACTGTGCACCGCACCTGAGGTAAGGTTGACCGTCAATCAAGACGGCCATGGATTGGAGTAAAGCAGTTGTTCAAAAAGTACGCATGCTACTTGAGCATTTGTTTGCTCGCTGCGCCGTTTGTCGCTTGCGCCGAAGAGCCGTTGCCGGGACTCCCGACGCTGCCGCCCGTGCCGACGGAAATGCCCATCGAGCCGCAGAGCCCGCTGCAGGCTGCGCTGATCAGCCTGCCTCAGGCGTGCCCGACGATCGGCACCAGCCTCAACGGCCCGGCGCTGGAGCAGTTGCGCGCGTTCTACCAGCAGCAGGACTGGCTGCCGGTGTGGGCCGATGGTGGGCAATTGCCGGCCTTGCATGCGCAATTGCAGCAGTTGGCCGACGATGGCCTGAATCCGAAACGCTATCCGGTCGCACTCATCGCGCCGCAGGACGGCGAGCTGTGCGCCGACATCGAGATCAGCCGTTACTACCTGCAAGCCCTGCAGGATCTGCATTACGGCCGCCTGCTGCAATCGCACTTCGAACCGCTGTGGCATTCCGACGAAACGCCACGCGACCGTCAGGCCGAATTGCTAGCCATCGCCGTGCCGGGCGTGCACAACGTTCCGGCCGCCTTCGATCTGGCCCGCCCACAGCTGGCGCAATATCAGAATTTGCGCCATCTCTACGCAGCTCAACGCCTGAAAGCCTTGCCCCAATGGACGTCGGTGGGCAACGGCCCGTTGCTGCGTCCGGACATGGAAGACAAACGCGTGCCGGAACTGGCCCGCCGGCTCTACAGCGAAGGCTACCTGAGCAGTGTGGTCGGCACGCCGGACAACGCTTATCACGGCGTATTGGTGGAGGCGGTGAAGAGCTTTCAGGCCAACCATTCGTTGCAGGCCGACGGAGTGGTCGGGCCGGGAACGATTGCCGAGCTCAACATCAGTCCGCTGACCCGCCGCGAACAGTTGCGGGTCAACCTTGAACGTTTCCGCTGGATGGCCCAGGACATGGAGCCGGACGGTTTGTTGGTCAACGTCGCCGCTGCCGAGCTGACGCTTTATCAGGGTGGCCTGCCGGTGTGGCAGACCCGCACCCAGGTCGGGCGCGCCGAACGCCAGACCCCGCTGCTCAAATCCCGGGTCACGCGTCTGACCCTGAACCCGACCTGGACCGTGCCGCCGACCATCTGGAAGGAAGACAAGCTGCCGGAAATCCGTAAGGATCAGACCTTCCTCAGCCGCCAGAACCTGCAAGTGCTCGACGCCAACGGCCAGCCGCTGGCCGCCGCCGACATCGACTGGGACAATCCCGGCAACATCCTTCTGCGTCAGGACGCCGGGCCGCGCAACCCGCTGGGGCAGATGGTCATTCGGTTCCCCAACCCGTTCTCGGTGTACCTGCACGACACGCCGAGCAAGGCGCTGTTCGACAAGGGGCCACGGGCGTTCAGTTCCGGCTGTGTGCGGGTCGAGCATCCGATGAAGCTGCGCGATTTCCTGCTCAGCCCGGCGGAGAAGGCGCGCACCGACACCTTGCTCGCCACCGGCACCACCCATGAATTCCGCCTGAGCAATCCGGTGCCGATCCTCATGACTTACTGGACGGCACAGGTCGATGGCCAGGGTCGCGTGCTCTACGCGCCGGACATTTACAGCCGAGACAGCGCGTTGCTGGCGGGGCTGGACCGGGCGCATTGATCCTCAGCGGCTGGCGCGTTTCCAGAAAAACCGCGCCAGCCACGCATCCACGCTCAACTTGCCGGCCCCGGCAAATACGAGCGGCACCAGCGAAGCCAGGTAGATCGCCGGCAGCTTGAAGTTACCGAAGCCCTTGTTGGTGATCGCGTAACCCTGGGCCAGTTCACTCAGCGATGACCAGTCCGCCGGCCAGTGCACGGCGGCGGTGGCGACGATGGTCACGACAATCAGCGAAATCGCCGAAATCCGCGTGCCGAATCCGATCAGGATCGCCAGCGCGCAGATCAGCTCTGCCCACATCGACAGCTCCCAGTTCAGCGTCGCCGGCAAGTGGTCGAAGGGAAACGGGAACCGCTCCTGAATGTCTTCGAACCAGTTCTGGCCGTTGAATTTCTCCAGCCCCGATTCGAAAAATTCCCAGGCGATGAACAGGCGCAAGGTCAGCGGCGCGAGCCACTGTCCGGCGCGGTCGAGGTTCAGGTGCAGACCTTTGACGGCCGACGAGAGAGCTGTGGTCATGGGAAGGCTCCATTCATTCGAAAGAAAACGGGGCACCAACGTGCCCCGTGAAAAGGGTTACTCGCCGGCGCCGCACTTGCCTTCGCCGCATTTGCCTTCCGAGGTTTTTTCCGCCGAGTCGGCCTTGGCCTGGGACTGGCTGTAGCCGTGATCCAGTTGCTTGACGCTGAACGCTTCGGAAGCCGAAGCCGCGTTGGACAGGGCCAGGCCACCGGCAAGCAGCAGGCCGAGGGTCAGGGAGGTTTTCGAGCGCTTGGTCATGGTGAATCTCCGATGCGATGTTTGAGTTCAAAGGCTTGATCGGGGCTGCCGATCGACAGGTTCATTTGAGCGCCGGGCTGTATCGCTGATGTGTCGCGAAGGGCCGGATTTGTGCGCGGGATGTGTCGGGCGTCGGGCCGTACACACTGCGATACAGAGCGCCGGTGTGATTCGATTGCCGGGCGCAGCGTCTAGCCACGGTGTCCCCGCAATCCCATGGGGCGAGACTTCGAGACCCGGCATGCAAGCGCTGTTGAACGAGATCCTTGACGCTGTCCGGCCCCTGATCGGGCAGGGCAAGGTGGCTGACTACATTCCCGCCCTCGGCACCGTGCCGGCCAATCAATTGGGCATCGCCGTGTATGGCAACGACGGCGAGATGTATTGCGCCGGCGACGCCGAGACGCCGTTCTCGGTGCAGAGTATTTCCAAGGTGTTCAGCCTGGTGCAGGCCATCGAACATTCCGGCGAGGCGATCTGGGAGCGTCTGGGCCACGAGCCATCCGGCCAGCCATTCAACTCGCTGGTGCAGTTGGAGTTCGAACGCGGCCGTCCGCGCAATCCGTTCATCAATGCCGGGGCGCTGGTGATCTGCGACATCAACCAGTCGCGCTTTGCGGCACCGGCGTTGTCGATGCGCGATTTCGTGCGGCGGCTGTCGGGCAACCCGCAGGTGATGGTCGACGGCAAGGTCGCCGACTCCGAGTACCAGCACCGCGCGCGCAATGCGGCGATGGCGTACCTGATGCAATCCTTCGGCAATTTCCACAATGACGTTGAAGCGGTGCTGCGCAGCTATTTCAGCCACTGCGCGTTGCGCATGAGCTGCATCGACCTGGCCCGAGCCTTCTGTTTCCTGGCCAACGACGGTTTCTGCAAACACAGCGGCGAGCAGATTCTTACTCGCCGCCAGACCCAGCAAGTCAACTCGATCATGGCCACCAGCGGTCTCTATGACGAGGCCGGCAACTTCGCCTATCGCGTCGGCCTGCCGGGCAAGAGCGGCGTCGGTGGCGGTATCGTCGCGGTGGTGCCGGGGCAGTTCACGGTGTGCGTGTGGTCGCCGGAACTGAACGCGGCGGGCAATTCGCTGGCGGGGATGGCGGCGCTGGAAATGCTCAGTTCGCGGATTGGCTGGTCGGTGTTCTGAGGCCGTGTTGCTTTGAGGGAGGCCAACCTATACATTTTCCGGCCGCCCTCAATATGGTGAATCCGCTCCATGTCTCTCGCGCTCGAACGTCTCGTCGCTGGCACGCCTATCCCTTTCGCCGGTAACCGCGTCACCGTGGTCAGCCCCGAACTGGCCGAGCGTTTCCGACCCGGCGACCACCTGTTGGTGGAGCAAGTGAGCGGCGAGCTGTTGCTGATTCCGGTGGTGGATCAGCAGGCCGCATCGGTGGCGATCGAGCGAGCAGCGGCGGCGTTTACGGCGTTGTCTGCGGTGCCGGATGAGGCCATCAGCCGCTTCTTCGATCTGTTTGCCCAACGTCTGGAAAACCCGGACGCCTGGGCACTGATCGAAACCGCCAACCTCGCCGACATCGAACGGGCCAAGGCGCGCGGTCGTTCCACCACCCGGTTGCTCGCCGACGAGCGTATGCGCCGCGACATGATCGCCGGCCTGCGCGCCTGGCGTGATGCGCCGGCCACCCGCGGCAAAGTGATCAGCAGCGTCGAGCATGACGGCTGGAAGGTCGAGCAGGTGGTGTCGCCATTGGGCATCGTCGCGTTCGTGTTCGAAGGTCGGCCAAACGTCTTCGCTGACGCCGCCGGTGTATTGCGCACCGGCAACACCGCCGTGCTGCGCATTGGCAGCGATGCGCTGGGCACCGCGCAAGCCATCGTCACCCACGCCCTGAACCCGGCGCTGGCCGATGCCGGTCTGCCGGCGGGTGCGGTGTCGCTGGTGGAGAGCGTCAACCACGCCGCCGGTTGGGCGATGTTCGCCGACCGGCGTCTGTCGCTGGCGGTGGCCCGTGGTTCGGGCCGTGCGGTCAGCCAGTTGGGCAGCATCGCCCAGCAGGCCGGTACCGCCGTCAGCCTGCACGGCACCGGTGGCGCGTGGTTGATCGCCGATCGCGATGCCGACGCCAAGCGTTTTGCCGCTGTGGTGCGCAACTCGCTGGATCGCAAGGTTTGCAACACGCTGAACGTCTGCCTGATCCAGCGCGACCGTGCTGCCGAACTGGTGCCGCTGTTCCTCGATGCCTTGCAGCAGGCCGGTACCGCGCGCGGTCAGGGCTGCAAATTGCACATCGTCGAAGGCAGCGAAAGCTACCTGCCGAACGACTGGCAGAACGCGACGGTCGAGGTCTATCGCGCCGAGGGTTACCAGACCGAAGCGCTGTCCGAGCCGCTGCCCGAAACTCAACTGGGCCGCGAGTGGGAATGGGAAGAAACCCCGGAAACCAGCCTGATGATCGTCGACGATCTGGATCAGGCCATCGCGCTGTTCAATCGCTACAGCCCGCAGTTCACGGTGTCGCTGATCAGCGAAGACGCGGCGGTTCAGGAGCGCTTCTACAGCGCGGTCAACGCGCCGTTCGTGGGCAACGGCATCACTCGTTGGGTCGATGGTCAGTACGCGCTGAACAAACCGGAACTGGGTCTTTCGAACTGGGAAAGCGGCCGGTTGTTTGCCCGCAGCGCGATTCTCTCCGGTGACGGTGTGTTCACCGTACGCAGCCGCATGACGCAAATCGATCTGGGCGTAAAACGCTGAACAGAACAACGCCGCGCCCGTCGCAATGACGGGCGCGGCGTTGTGTTTTCAAGCAGCATCGACTGCCTGACCGTACACCGCGCACGTCGACGGTTGCTCGGCCAGCGAGACGAAGGTACGGCGGTCGGCACTCAGCACGTCGATCGAGCCGGTCTCGATGTCGTAGACCCAGCCGTGCAGATTCAGCAGGCCTTTCTCCTGGGCCAGGCGCACGCTCGGGTGAGTCTGGATGTTCGCCAGTTGCGCGATCACGTTTTCTCGCACCATCGAACTCAGCTTGGCTGCGTCGTTGGCGTGCGGTCGCGATTCATTCACCACTTTCGCCGACTCGGCGTGTTGCAGCCAGCCGCTGACGGCAGGCAGGTGATCCATGCATTTGCACTGGGCGATGGCGGTCATCGCGCCGCAATCGGAGTGGCCGCAGATCACGATGTCGGTCACGCCGAGCACGGCGACCGCGTATTCCACCGTCGCCGAAACCCCGCCCGGATGCGGGCTGTAGGACGGCACGATATTGCCGGCGTTGCGGATCACGAACAGCTCGCCGGGCTCCTGCTGGGTCAGCAGTTCCGGGACGACGCGGCTGTCGGAGCAGGTGATGAACAAGGTGCCCGGGGTTTGGGTGGTCGCCAGGTGTTTGAACAGTTCGGTGCGTTGTGGAAACGCCTCGTTCTGGAACTTCAGGAAGCCTTCGATCAGGTTTTTCATGGTGTGTCCTCTCAGTTCGAACAGCCGGTGCCGAATTCGCTGTATTGAAGAATGTGTTTTGCGCCGTGGCTGTCGAGGTAAGTCATCTCGACCGGCACTACGCCGCAGACGTCGGCGACCGGGGTGATGCTCACGACTTCAGCGATATCCAGCGACATGCCGTAGCGGTAAGCGACGGCTTCGTCATCGGCCTGGGCTTGAGTGCAAAGGCCGGCGAGCAGGGCAAGGGTCAGCAGAATTTTTTGCATGGGGCAGCCTCCAGACAGATGGGGTTACGATTTGGCAATTCAGGTTTGGAGGGGCCCGCACGCGGGGTGCGGGCCCGGAGGGGTCAGAACGGACGCAGCGGGAGGAACTTGCCGTCGAGGGTGACCACGGCGCGGGAACCGCCTTCAGGGTCTTCGACTTTCTTGATGTCGAGCTTGAAGTTGATCGCGCTGATGATGCCGTCGCCGAACTGCTCGTGAACCAGCGCCTTCAGGGTGGTGCCGTAGATCTGGATCATCTCGTGGAAGCGGTAGATGGTCGGGTCGGTCGGCACACCGTCGAGGCTGCCGCGCAGCGGGATGATTTGCAGGGCGGCGACGTCTTCGGCGCTCAGCTCAAGCTTGTCGCCGACCACTTCGGCGGCGGCTTTCGGCAGTGGATGCTGGCCGAGGAGGGCTGCGGTGACGTAGGCCAGGCTCAGGCCGGTGCCGTCGGCCAGATCCTGCCACGACAGGTTTTTCTGAGCCTTGGCATCCAGGGCGCGGGTGGTCAGGGCGATGCGGCTGTCGTTGTAGGCTTGGGATTGCATGGTGCTTCTCCTTTCGGGGTTGGCTTGCTGTGTGGGATTCATCTTCTGCCGATTGATCCATAGCGTCCAAGACCGATATACAATGCAAGGCATAAGCACTGCCTATAGATGGAGCGTCCCATGCTGCTGCGACATTTGCGATACCTGCTGGCCGTGGCCGATCACGGCGGCTTCACCCGGGCGGCCGAGGCGCTGCACGTGTCGCAGCCGACCCTGTCGCAACAGATCCGCCAACTGGAAGAAAGCCTCGGTGTGGATCTGTTTGATCGCACCTCGCGCTCGGTGAAGCCGACTGATGCCGGGCAGGCCTATATCGAATGCGCGCGACGGGTGCTGGTGGAGCTGGAGGCGGGCAAGCGCGCGTTGCATGACGTGAAGGATCTGTCCCGAGGCTCACTGCGCTTGGCCATGACCCCGACGTTCATGGCGTATCTGGTCGGGCCGCTGGTGCGCGATTACGTGGCGCGGTATCCGGGGATTCACCTGGAGATTTTCGAGTTGTCGATGGACGACATCGAGGCCGGGCTGGCGGATGACTCGCTGGATATCGCGATTGCCTTCACGCCGGTGCGCAATCCGGACATTGAGTGCATTCCGGCATTTGTCGAGACCTTGGGGGTGATGGTCGGGCGCGAGCATCCGCTGTACGACAGCTCATCGGTGTTGACCCCGGATGACATCGCGCAGCTGGATTTCGCCTTGCTGGCGCCGGATTTCATCACGCGGCTATCGATTGACGAGTATTTCCGTCAGCACGGCATCACGCCCAAGGTGCAGATCGAGGTGAACTCGGTGAGTACGTTGCTGGAAGTGATCCGGCATGCGCCGATTGCGACCATGTTGCCGGAGGCGATTGCGACCGAGGACCGGGCGTTGCGCCGGTTGCGTGTCGAAAGCGAGGCGCCGCAGCGGGGAGCGGCGTTATTGCGGCGCCAGAATAACTATCACAGTGCGGCGGCTGAGGCGTTCATGAAGCTGGTGCTGGAAACTCGTTCATGAGTTTTTTTGCGAGCAATAAAAAGGGCCTGCTTCGTTTTCGAAGCAGGCCCTTTTGTTTATTGAAGTTTTAACTTAGCAGAACCGATCAATCACCCGAACTTCGTTCTTGTTCTGCATCGAGTCCCACGCCTGTTTCAGCGTCTGCAGAACATTACCGATGAAGTCCTTGTCGGCCGCGGCTTTCTTGCCGACATAGCCGTGGCCGCGGCGGTACATCTTCAGGCGGGCCAGCAGGTTCTGGTTGTTCCGGTCGAACTCTTCTTCACCAGCATGGGGCGACAGGCAGTCGATATGGACCTGACCCGACTTGCTGATCCACAGAATATGGCTGTCGTGGCTGTCTTTTTGCGCCGCGAACATACGAGCCAGTTCTTCGATAGTAGGTTGATTGTTCAGATTCATGATATTGCCCCTTGACCAGTCTGGTGATCTTTCAAAGTTGATTCGCTAATACAGGTAGCCCATCGGTTAGTTGATCCCTGGCACCGAAACCAGGACGTCAGCGGTCGCCCGTGTGAAGTACGGGGTCATGCGTCTGTTGCATGTAGTCGTGTTGAATAACTGCTACGCAATAGCGTCACAACGAGGAGAAGCAGCGAAAACCGGGAGGCTCCTTGACGACGTTTTCAGGGTCGACCACAAGCGTCTTGAGAATTTTCGCCAGCGCTTCTCGTCCTTATACTGGACGTTCAGGCCAGGTCAGCTTCTTCAATCTGCCTTGTGGGCAGCGTGTATCCGGAAAAAACAGCTCGGCGGTCAGACGAGCTTGCTCAAGCGTGTTGCCAGTGCTCCCGATCGGGGAGACGTCTGCATCATGCAAAAGCAAAACGATGCCGTCAACGGTTTTGTAGTGATTATTTTTGGTCACTACATATTGTCGGACAAAGTCATTCTGGAATGAAAAAAGCGGCGGTCAGGCAGCGGGAGAGAGGCTGCGCAGGCAGTAGAACGTGCAGGGATAGCCGTCCACTGTTTTGGTCTGGCGGGTAAAGTCGCCGCCGCTCAGCTCAGGGATGAGCCGGGCCCAGAACCGCTGTGCAGGCAGGTTGGCGTCGACATGGAAAATCTGCCATCGACCGGGCAGGTGGCTCAAGAGGGCAGAGGCGACAAACTGCGCGACGCCTTGGCCACGCCAGCGTCGGCTGACGAAGAAATAGCCGATGTTGTAGTCGGCGCCTTCGATGAGGAGGTGGTCATCCACGGTCACGAATCCCGCCAGTTCACCGTCAACGTGGATCAGGAATGGCCGCGTCGCCGGCTGGCGCCAGTAATCGTCTTTCAACTGGATCGGGAAGAACCCATGCCCGCCGAGCTTCAGCGGCAGCCACTCGCTGAAGTCATAGGTGTAGAACTGCATCAGGTTTTCGAGGGTGTCCAGTTCGTCACGCCGGGCGACGCGCAGTTCGATGACAGACATGCGGCTGCCTCCTGACCATCACTGCAGAAACAGTAGCGTGCAGCAGGCTATTTGGCTGCCGGTTTTGCCGCACGCTTGCTGGTTCCGGTGGTTTTGCGCCGGGTGGTCTTGCGTTTGTTCTTCCATGGCGCAGCGGCCTTACCGGCAGGCGGCGGGCCGCTGATGGTCAGGCTCAGTCCGGCGCAGCGGGTCACTTGTTTGCTCATCCACGCGGCCTGCTTGGTGACGAACTCTTCCAGACTCATTTCGCCGCTCTGCACCATGTCCAGCGCCTGCTCCCAGATCGCCGTGGTGCCGGGGTCGGCAATCGCGCGCGGCACGGCGTCGATCAGGCTGAAGGCGGCGGGGGTGGCGGACAGCGCCTTGCCGTTCTTCACCAGATAACCACGATCCAGCAACCCTTGAATGATCGAGGCGCGGGTGGCTTCGGTGCCGATGCCGGTGGTGTCCTTGAGTTTCTGCTTGAGCAGCGGATCTTCCACCAGTTTGGCGACGTTCTTCATCGCCTTGATCAGGTCGCCTTCGGTGTAGGGCTTGAGCGGCTGTGTCCACAGGTCCTTGAGCTTCACGTCCGCCACGGCGCATTCGGCACCTTGGGTCAGCGTCGGTAGCGTTTGCGGCGCGGGGGCTTCTCGGCCCTTGGCCGGGGCCAGCGCTTCGGGCAACGCGCGTTTCCAGCCCGGCTCGATGATCTGCTTGCCAACCGCGCGCAAGGCTTCCCCGGCGCAATCGAAATCGGCCTGGGTGCGGTCGTATTCGTGATTGGGCAGGAACTGCGCCAGATACCGTGCGCGAATCAGCGTGTAGACCGCGCGGTGCTTGCCGGTCAGGCGCTCCATGTTTTTCGCAGCAGCGGTCGGGATGATGCCGTGGTGGGCGCTGACCTTGGCGTCGTTCCAGGCGCGAGAGCGGCGCTGTGGCTCCAGATGCTCACGCAGCGCTTCGAGGCTAGGGTCGGCCTGACGCAACGCCGCGAGAATCCCCGGCGCCTCGCTGTGCTGGCTCAGGGGCAGGTAGCCGCAATCGCTGCGCGGGTAGGTGATGACTTTGTAGGTTTCGTAAAGCGCCTGGGCGATGTCGAGGGTTTCCTGGGCACCGAGGCCGAGCTTCTTCGAGCAGACTTCCTGCAAGGTGCCCAGATCGAAGGGCAGGGGGGCCACTTCGCGCATGCGCTCGGTGCGCAGCTTGATCACCCGGGCGCTGGCAGCGCTGCTTATTGCGGCGGCCGCTTGCTGGGCGAGGGCCTGATTGAGGCAGCGGTCCTGATCGTCACAGGCATCGTTCGGCGCACGCCATTGCGCGGTGAACGGCATGCCGTTGTGCAGCAGTTGCACGTCGATGGCCCAATATGCGACCGGCACGAAATCGGCAATGCTGCGGTCGCGATCCACCACCAGTCGCAAGGTCGGCGTCTGTACCCGGCCCACCGGCAGCACGCCTTGATAGCCCGATTGCCGGCCGAGCAGGGTGAACAGCCGACTCATGTTCATCCCGATCAGCCAATCCGCCCGCGAGCGCCCGAGTGCCGAGTGATACAGGCTGAAGGTTTCAGCACCCGGTTTGAGCGACGCCAACGCCTTGCGAATCGACGCCTCGTCCAGCGCCGACAGCCACAAACGGCGGATCGGTCCGCGATAGCGGCAATGCTCGACCAGCTCCCGGGCGATCATCTCGCCCTCGCGGTCGGCGTCGGTAGCGATGATCAGTTCGCTGGCCTCGCCGAGCAGGCGCTTGACCGCTTTGTACTGGCTGGCGGTGCGCGGCTTGACGGTCATTTTCCATTTGTCCGGGATGATCGGCAGGTCGGCCAGCACCCAGCGCTTGTATCTGGCGTCATAGGCGTCCGGCGGGGCGGTTTCCAGCAAGTGGCCGATGCACCAGGTCACCGTGACATCCGTTCCCAGCCAGCAGCCGTCGCCCCGACGCTTGGCGCCGAGCACGGCCGCAATATCCTTGGCCTGGGAGGGTTTTTCACAGAGGTACAGCCGCATAACCACCGTCGTCGATCATTGCCCGAAGAGGCGCACAGAATGGCCTGAGTCGGGCGTTCGGGCAACTTTTATCTGTATGGATATACAGATAAAAGGATTGCCGGTCATGACAGCCGCGTCGGGGCAATCCGGGACGCTATCGAGAAATTGATTAGCGCCCCCGTTGGCGGCTGTGGCAGGTTCAATCTGCCTGACAAGGCGAGTGACAGGACGATCTCGCCAGAAGATCGCCGCTTTTCTGTCTGACACTGACTCTTCAGAAACAAGGACGTACACCATGTCTCAACCTTCCTCCCAGGCCAGCAGCGCCTTCACCGCCGTCGACACTTTCAGCCACCTGTATGATCGCGGCACCGGGACCGTCAACGGTAAGCCGTCGTTCACCGCCGACCAGGCTGCCGACGAAATCCTGCGCAAGGGCATGTCGTGGCAGGACAGGAATGCCGACGGCAAGATTGATCTGACCTACACCTTCCTGACCGACAAACCGTCGAACTACAACCCGAAACTCGGCAACTTCAGCGAGTTCAGCGCCCAGCAGAAGGCCCAGGCCGTGCTGGCGATGCAATCGTGGTCGGACGTGGCCAACGTGACCTTCACCGAGGGCAAGGGTGGCGACGGTCACATGACCTTCGGCAACTACGACGTCAGCACCGGCGGCGCAGCGTTCGCCTACCTGCCACAGGGCAGCAGCTACGACGGCCAATCGTGGTACCTGATCAACGATCAGTACCAGGTCAACAAGACCCCGGACACCAACAACTACGGGCGTCAGACTCTGACCCACGAAATCGGCCACACCCTTGGCCTGTCGCACCCGGGCGCCTACAACGCCGGCAACGGCAACCCGACCTACGGTGACGCCAAATACGCCGAAGACACCCGTGGCTACAGCCTGATGAGCTACTGGAGCGAGGCCAACACCGACCAGAACTTCAGCAAGGACGGCAGCGGCGCCTACGCCTCGGCACCGTTGATGGATGACATCGTCGCAGTACAGAAACTCTACGGCGCCAACTTCGAAACCCGTGCCGACAACACCGTGTACGGCTTCAACTCCAACGCCGATCGCGACTTCTACAGCGCCACGTCGAACACCTCCAAAGTGGTGTTCTCGGTATGGGACGGCGGCGGCAATGACACCCTGGATTTCTCCGGCTTCAGCCAGAACCAGAAGATCAACCTCAACGAAGGTTCGTTCTCCGACGTCGGCGGTCTGGTGGGCAACGTGTCCATCGCCCACGGCGTGACCGTGGAAAACGCCATTGGCGGTTCGGGCAATGACCTGCTGATCGGCAACGCGGCGGCCAACGACCTGATCGGCGGTGCCGGCAACGACATCATTTACGGCGGTGGCGGCGGTGATTCGCTGTGGGGTGGTGAAGGCGCAGACACCTTCGTGTTCGGCGCGGCCAGCGACTCGACCATGACTTCGCCGGACTGGATCATGGATTTCACCAGCGGCCTGGACAAGATCGACCTGTCGGGCATCGCCGGGTTCGCCACCGGCGCAGCCACGCTGAACTTCGTCAGCGGCTTCACCGGGCACGCGGGCGATGCGATCCTTACGTACTTCGAACAGACCAACCAGACCAGCCTGATGATCGACCTGACAGGCCAGGGTTCGGTGGACTTCGCCGTGGGTGTGGTGGGGCAGGCGGTGGCTACCGATATCGTCGCCTGATCTGAAAACGGAAAAACCGCAGTCCTTCGCAGGCTGCGGTTTTTTTGTTTTTGGACATCGCTCTACGACAGTGAAATCCGTTACTGCTCGGTCTCGAGGATCGACGTGGCGTGGGCATTACGTACTCTGGCAAACCACCAGAGAGCCGCCACGCCCAGCAGCGTCGCCAGCACGGCCAGAATCAGAATCACACGTTGCGTCCCCAATGGCGCCGCGAGCAGTGCGACCAGCAGACCGGCCAGCGGTTGCGACAAGTTGTTGAGCAGGGTGATCACGCCCACAGTCTTGCCGAAGTCCTGAGGGGGAATGACTCGCTGGCGAATGCTGCGCATGTAAACGTTGAACATCTTGTCGAAACCGACGATCAGCAGGAAACCCAGCACATAACCCGCCAGGTTCGGGCTCAGGGCGCTAATGAAGGCGCCGGCGGCGAGCATCGAACAGGCAACGCCACCCAGTACGCGCAACGGCAATACCACCCGGGCGAGGAAAAACAGAATCACGATGGTGGTCACCGCGCCAGCCGCTTGCAGCACGGCGTAGTCGTCCTTGCCGGCGCTGTATTGACCCAGCACCATGGCCGCCGAAGTGGCCAAGGTGACTCCGACAATCAGGTTGACCCCCACAGCCAGTGTGATGATCTTTTTCAGCTCCGCCTGTTCGCGGATATGCCTGAAAGCGATGCGCAGAGGCTGCAGCCAGATGTCCTGATGCTGCTCGAACACCTCCAGGGCGATACGGCTGAAACGTTGCCACACCAGCATGCTGAGGTCGGCCAGCAGGAACAGTCCGGCCACCCACAGCACCACCCAGTGCCAAGCCGAAAACTCCAGCAGCAATGCCGCCACCAAGGGCCCCAGAACCAGTCCGGTCTGGTCGGCTATCTGCGAGTAGGAAAGGGTTTTGGTGTAGCTGTAGTGTTGGAAGATATGCGGCATCAGCACTTCGCGGGCCATGATGCCCTGAGTCGTCAGCACGCCGCACAGCGCTGACAGCACCACCAGCCATGCGATACCGCCGAAGACGGCATAAAGCCCTACTGCCAGCACGCAGAGCAGCGCCCGGTAGACCTGACTGATGTGCAGGATTCTGATGGGCGAGAACTTGTCGCACAGGGCCCCGCACAACGGAAACGCGAGAAAACGCGGCAGCGACTCGACGAAGAACGCAAGCCCCGCCCAGGACGCGCTGTTGGTGGTCTGGAATACCACCAACGGCACGATGAACAACAGGATCTGGTCCGCCAACCGCGACAGGAACAGCGAGATGAAAAAAGCCAGGTAATCCTTGCGCATGATGACTCCTGTCGGTGGGCGTTTTGGGCGTGATATGAAACCAGAATCCGCCGCCTCCGCAAGCGGCGGTCATATCTGATCGGAGAAAAACCGTTCGGCTGCGAACCCGACGAGATTCCCCCGCATGGGTTATACCTGAACCGGTGCCTTCGCCGCAGTCAGGAGAAACCGATGAAAACTTCCGGTCCCAGTCCCGTCATCACCATCGCCGAGCAGCCAGGCTGCCTGCTTGTGAAATTCCACGGCATACAAGTCGCCGCCTCGGCCCGAGCGCTGGTGCTGCTCGAAGCCAATTACCCGCCGGTCTACTACATCCCGCGCGAAGACATCGACGAAAAATACTTCGCCCGCACCGACCACACCACCTACTGCCCGTACAAGGGCGATGCCAACTATTTCAGTCTGCAAGTGCCGGGGCATGAAGGGGCGAATGCGGTGTGGACGTACGAAAATCCGAAGATTTCGGTGAGCCAGATCAAGGACTATGTGGCGTTTTATCCCGATCAGGTGAAATTTGAATTGCTGGAGGCGGAGGTTTGAGATCCAGCAGAGTGGCGAGGGCATTGCGCCCCCGCCACACGAATATCAATCAGTTCTTGTCCAGATCGATATTCTTCGTCTCACGCAGACAGATCATTCCCACCACCAGGCTCACCCCGGTAATCAGCACCGGGTACCACAGCCCGTAGAAGATATCCCCGGTGTACACCACCAGCGCAAACGACACGGTCGGCAGGAAACCGCCGAACCAGCCGTTACCGATGTGGTACGGCAGGGACATCGAGGTGTAGCGGATGCGGGTCGGGAACAGTTCGACCATCAGCGCCGCGAGCGGGCCGTAGCACATGGCGGAGATGATGATCAGGCCGACGATCAGGGCCACGATCATCGGTTTGTTGATCTGCTGCATGTCAGCCTGTTGCGGATAACCGGCGAGGGTGATGGCACCGCGCAGTGCCGCTTCGTCGAAGCCGTCGAGTTTCACATCGCCGACGCTCACCTGCACCGTGCTGCCCGCTGGGGCGGCGACGCTGGAGTAGGGCAGGCCTTGCTTGACCAGGAAGGTCTTGACCTTGTCGCACGGGCTGTCGAATTTGGCCTTGCCCACCGGATCGAACTGGAAGGTGCAGGTCGCCGGGTCAGCCACCACGGTGATCGGTGCCTGACGGCTGGCGTGGTCGATGGCCGGGTTGGCGTAGTGGGCCAGGGATTTGAAGATCGGGAAGTACAGCGCGGTGGCCAGCAGCAGGCCGAGCATCAGCACCGGTTTGCGCCCTACCTTGTCCGACAGCCAGCCGAAAATGATGAAGAACGGCGCGCCGATCACCACGCTGATGATCAACAGACTGTTGGCCACCGCCGGGTCCATTTTCAGGAACTGGGTGAGGAAGAACAGCACGTAGAACTGCGCCGCATAAAAGGTCACCGCCTGGCCGGCGTTGATGCTGAACAGTGCGATCAGCACTACCTTGAGGTTTTCCCATTTACCAAAGGATTCGCGGATCGGCGCCTTGCTGGCCTTGCCTTCCTCTTTCATTTTCAGATAGGCCGGCGACTCGTGCAGGCTCAGGCGAATCCAGGTGGAAATGCCCAGCAGCACGATCGACAGCAGGAACGGAATGCGCCAGCCCCAGACTTCGAACTGATCGCCGGTGAAGTAGCGGCAACCGAGCACCACCAGCAGCGACAGCAGCAGACCGAGGGTGGCAGTGGATTGAATCCAGCTTGTGTGGAAACCGCGTTTGCCGATCGGCGCGTGCTCCGCCACGTAAGTTGCGGCGCCGCCATATTCGCCGCCAAGGGCCAGGCCCTGCAGCATGCGCAACACAACAAGAATGATCGGTGCGGCGATGCCGATGCTGGCGTAGGTCGGCAGCAGGCCCACGGCGAACGTCGCCACACCCATCAGAATGATGGTTGCGAGGAAGGTGTATTTGCGCCCGATCATGTCCCCCAACCGCCCGAACACCAGCGCCCCGAACGGCCGCACGATGAAGCCTGCAGCAAACGCCATGAGCGCGAAGATGAACGCGGTGGTGTCGTTGACTCCGGCGAAGAACTGCTTGCTGATGACCGCCGCCAGGGCGCCGTAGAGAAAGAAGTCATACCACTCGAACACCGTCCCCAGGGACGAGGCGAAGATGACTTTTCGGGTATCGGGGCTGGCGTCCGTGCTGCGCACGGCGTCCAGCGGTTGAGCGTGTTCTGACATATCGGTATCCCTCACAGTGATTGTTTTTGTTGTTTCCACTGTCGGCGCCGACCTTGTGGGCGTGCGCCGCTGTTCCTTTGGTCAAGAGAGTGCGGTCAGTGCTTTTTCTTCGGCGGGAAAACTCCGGGCGGTTGGGGTGAGAATCAGCTGAGCCGCTTTTTCAGCAATCATCAGCGTAGGCGAACAGGTGTTGCCCGAGGTAATGCGCGGCATGATCGACGCATCGGCAATCCGCAGGCCCGGTACGCCGTGCACGCGCAACTGCGCATCGACCACCGCGTCCGCGTCGTTGCCCATGCGACAGGTGCCGACCGGGTGGAAAATCGTCGTGCCGATCTTCGCCGCCGCTTCGTGCAGTTGTTCTTCGGTTTGCAGGCTGGCGCCTGGCAGGTATTCCACCGGGTTGAAGGCTTGCAGGGCCGGGGCGCTGACGATGCGCCGGGTCAGGCGAATCGCATCGGCGGCCACGCGCAGGTCTTCGGGATGGCTGAGGTAATTGGGTTGAATCAGCGGGGCTTCTTTCGGATCGGCGGAGCGGATCTCGACCCGACCACGGCTCTGCGGCCGCAAATCACACACCGACGCGGTGAACGCAGGGAAGCTGTGCAGCGGTTCGCCAAAACGCTCCAGCGACAGCGGCTGCACGTGATATTCGAGGTTGGCCGAGGTCTGTTCCGGCCCGGATCGGGCAAACGCGCCCAGCTGACTCGGCGCCATCGACAAAGGCCCGCTGCGGTCATACAGATAGCGCAGGCCCATGCCCATCTTGCCCCACACACTGCCGGCGATCTGGTTGAGGGTGCGGGCGTTTTCCAGTTTGTAGATCAGGCGCAGTTGCAGGTGATCCTGCAGGTTGCCGCCGACACCGGGTAGCTCATGTACCACGCCGATCCCGAGCTTTTCGAGCAGCGGACGCGGGCCGATTCCGGAGCGTTGCAGAATGCTCGGCGAGCCCACGGAGCCGGCGCACAACACGATCTCCTTGCGCGCCTTGAAACTCTTTTGTTGACCCTGCCACCGGGCGCTGACTTTCGAAGCGCGACCGTCCTCGAACAACACGCGATCAACCTCGACGTCAGTCAACACCGTGAGATTGGCCCGATCGCGAATCGGCTTCAGAAACGCCTTCGCCGCGTTCCAGCGTACCCCGGCTTTCTGATTGACCTGAAAGTAGCCGCAACCCTCGTTGTCGCCCTGGTTGAAGTCATCGATGCTGGCGATGCCGCTCTGCTCGGCAGCACTGCGGAAGGCATCGAGAATCGGCCACGACAGGCGCTGGCGTTCGACTCGCCACTCACCCTTGTCGCCATGAAAATCCGCCGCGCCGGCGAAGTGGTTTTCGCTCTGCTTGAACAGTGGCAGCACGTCGTTCCAGGCCCAGCCCGGATTACCCTCGGCAGCCCAGCCGTCATAGTCGTTGGCCTGGCCGCGCATGTAGATCATGCCATTGATCGACGAACAGCCGCCCAGCACCTTGCCGCGCGGATAACTCAGCGCGCGGCCATTGAGGCCCGGTTGCTCTTCGGTCTTGAAGCACCAGTCGGTGCGCGGGTTGCCGATGCAGAACAGGTAACCCACGGGGATGTGAATCCACGGGTAGTTGTCGCGCCCGCCGGCCTCCAGCAACAGCACGCGCTGCTGCGGATCCGCCGACAGCCGATTGGCCAGCAAACACCCGGCCGGCCCGGCGCCGACCACGATGTAATCGAATTCATCGAGGGAAGTCTGCATTCCCTGACCTCGCTTATTGTTTTTGTTATCGATCATCCTAGTTGTTAGCTTTCGTCAAAAGAATGTTAGTTTTTGCGCAGCCGCTGTGCGTTTTCAAACAGCGCTTCCTGACGATAGCCGACAAGGACAAGCCATGTTCGACTGGAACGACCTGCGGTTCTTTCTTGAGTTGCAACGCTGCGGGCGCTTGCTCACTGCCGCCCGCCGCCTGAACACCACTCACGCCACCGTGGCCCGGCATATCGAGGCCATCGAAAAAAGCCTCGGCACCGCGCTCTTCGTCCAGCACGCCCAAGGCTACGAAATGACACCGGCGGGGGAGGCGCTGCTCAAACACGCCGAAGCGATGGAAAACGTCGCGCTGCTCGCCCAGGAAGAAATCACCCAGTCCACCGCACCGCTGGGCAAGATTCGCGTCGGCGTCACGGAAGGGCTGGGCATCATGTTTTTGGCCAGCCGCATGATCGGGTTGTTCGAACGCTATCCGGGGCTGGAAGTGGAACTGGTGGCGGTACCGCGCTTCGTCAGCATCCTCAACCGCGAGGCGGAAATCAGCATTCACCTGGAACGGCCGGCGGCGGACATGCTGGTCACCCGCAAACTCACCGATTACCGGCTCGCGCTCTATGCCAGCCGCGCCTACCTGGACAACGCGCCGCCATTGCGCAGCCGCGAGGATCTTGGCCGGCATGCGTGGATCGGCTATGTCGATGATCTGCTGTTCAGTCAGGAGCTGATGTTTCTCAACAGCTTCTGCCGCAACCCACGGGTGGTGTTTCACAGCACCAGCGTGATCGCCCAGCAGCAGGCGGCGCGCTCGGGGCTGGGGATTGCGGTGCTGCCTTGTTACATGGCGGCGTCAGATCCGGATCTGGTGGCGCTGTTGCCGGATGAGAGCATCGAGCGCAGTTACTGGATCAGCACGCGGCGCGAGTTGCACAAATCGGTGCGGTTGCGGGTGGTCTGGGATTACGTGGTGGGGTTGTGCGAAGGCGAGCGCGAGTTGTTGATGGGCCAGTAAAGAAGCTGTTTCATGCAACTAAAACGCTTGGCAAAAGGTCATTCGATTTGCGGAGGTTGAGTCATCTCGCAGAACCTCGACAACGAAGACGTTACCCGTGGCCACTCACCTCGATCGCCGCAATAACCTGTCCCTCGACAGCCTGAATTTCTTCCTCGCCGACGTGCGTGACGGGCTCGGTCCTTATCTCGCGATTTACCTGTTGGCGGTTCACCACTGGGAGCCGGCGAGCATTGGTCTGGTGATGACGATTGCCGGGATCGCCGCGCTCATCACGCAGACCCCGGCAGGCGCACTGGTTGACAGCACGCGCTTCAAACGGGCGCTGATCGCGATTGCCGCGCTGGTGGTCACCGCAAGCTGTCTGCTGCTGCCGTTTGTGACGTCGTTCAGCCTGGTGGCGGTGACGCAAGCTATCAGTGCCGTCGCCGCTTCGATTTTCGCGCCGGCCATTTGCGCGATCACCCTCGGCATTACCGGGCCTCGTGCCTTCACGCGAAGAACCGGGCGCAACGAAACTTTCAATCACGCCGGCAACGCCTGCGCCGCGTTGTTGGCCGGTTTGTCCGCGTACCTGTTCGGCCCGGTCGCGGTGTTTTATTTGATGGCGGTCATGGCGCTGGCCAGTGTGATTGCCGTTTCCTTTGTGTCGGCAGACGCGATTGACCACGATCTCGCCCGAGGCCTGAATCCCAGCGAAACGGGGCAGGGCAAGCAGCCTTCGGGGCTTTCCGTGTTGCTCACCAACCGACCGTTGCTGATGTTTGCGATTTGCTGCGCGCTGTTTCATCTGGCGAACGCGGCGATGTTGCCGCTGGTGAGTCAGAAACTGGCGCAGGCCAATCTGCAGATGGCCACGCCGCTCACGTCCGCCTGCATCGTCGCGGCGCAACTGGTGATGGTGCCGGTCGCGCTGCTGGTGGGAGCGAAAGCGGATCTGTGGGGACGCAAGCCGTTGCTGCTGGCGGGGTTTCTGATCCTGCCGTTGCGTGGCGTGTTGTATGTGCTGTCGAACGATCCGTGGTGGCTGGTTTCGGTGCAGTTGCTCGATGGCATCGGCGCGGGGATTTTCGGCGCGCTGTTTCCGGTGGTGGTGAAAGACCTGACGCAGGGGACCGGGCATTTCAATGTCAGTCTCGGGGCGATTTCAACGGTGTTCGGTCTGGGTGCTGCATTGAGCAACAGTCTGGCGGGCATCGTGGTACAAGAGGCCGGTTACAGCGTTGCGTTCCTCACCTTGGCGGGGGTGGCGATGGCGGCGCTGGTGCTGCTTTGGGTGGCGGTGCCGGAGACGGTGTCGCGCCCCGATGCCGACTCAATCACCCTGCAAGGCAGGGCGCCGCCGATGGTTGCGCCTTGACTCAAACGGTCTCAAGACCTGGTCAACCAGCGGGAATCGACAGCGTCGCCCGCAGGCCTCCCTCGACCCGGTTTTCCAGGGTGATCCGCCCACCCAGACGGGTGGCGATGGTATTGACGATGGTCAGCCCCAGGCCCGCGCCCTCGGGATTGCCCCGGCTGTAGAACCGTTCGAACAGTCGTGCCCGGTCCGCTTCATCGATACCCGGCCCCTGATCTTCAACGCTCAAATGGTAAAACCCGTCGGTCTGGGTCAATTGCACGCTGATCACGCCTTGCTCCGGGGAGAAGTTGGCGGCGTTGGTGATGAGGTTGTTCAGGGCAATGTCGATGGTGGCAGCATCGGCGAACGCTGGAAAAGGTTGTTCGCTGACGTCGAAGGCCAGTTCCAGATGCTTGCTCAGCAGCCATGGCGTGAGCTGCACCAGACTGTTGCGCACGGTGTCGCCAAGGTCGATGCGTTGGTTGGCAGGCGCACTGGCCTTGGGTTCGAGGCGGGCCATGGTCAGCAACTGATTGACCAGTCGGCTGGTTCGATCCACGCCGGCAATCAGAAACTCGAGTGACTCGCGACGTTCCTGCTCGGTGCCGGCTTCCAGCAGGTTTTGCGCGTGTACCCGCAGAACCGCCAGCGGCGTGCGCATTTCGTGGGCGGCGTCGGCGATGAACCGGCGCTCGCGACCGAGCACTTCCTGGATCTGCGCAAGCATGCGGTTGAGCGCGGCCTGCATTGGTTCCAGTTCGCTGGGCAGCGGCGTCAGTTGCAGCGGTTCGAGGGCGCCACTGTGGCGGGCGCGCAGGGTCGCCGCCATGTTGGCCAAAGGCTTGAGACCCCAGCCGATGGCCAGCCAGATCATCGCCGCCAGGATCAGACTGCCGATCACGTTCGGCCACAGGGTATGGCGGACGATCCGGTCAACCAGATCCGCTCGCACGTCACCGCGTTCACCCACCCAGATGCGCAAACCGTTCTGTCGGTCTTCCAGGACAAACGCCCGCCAGTGGCGCTTGTTCAAATCCACCACATCACTGAAGCCTGGCTGGATCGGCGGCGTGCTGAAGGAGGGCGCGCTGGCGGTATGCACCAGGACCTCGCCCTTGGCATTCCAGACCTGAAAGGCGAGCTTTCTCTCGTAGGGATGGCCGTCACCCTTGGGCACGGCTTCAGCCAGGGCCGAGTTGAACGCCCGATAAAGATCCGCGTGCTCCTGCCCCGGCAACGGCATGCGCATCACACCTTGCAGCAACCGTGCGTTCTGCGCCAGTTGCGCGTCGTAGACTTCGGCGATTTCGTGGTTGCTGTCGTGCAGATTGAACAGGCTGAGCACGGTCAGACCGGCGAGCATCAGGCCGATGATCAGGGTCAGAGTGCGGCGCCGGATCGAGGTCATCGGCGCTCCTCCACCAGATAACCCACGCCGCGAATGGTGCGGATCAGGTCGGTGGAGAATTTCTTGCGCAGGTGATGAATATGCACTTCGAGAGTGTTGCTTTCGGCTTCTTCGTTCCAGCCGTAAAGCAGTTGTGTGAGGTGGTCGCGGGTCATGACCCGACCCGGCGGCGAGAGCAGTTCGTGCAACAACTGATATTCCTTGGGCGTGAGCACCACCGGCTGCCCCAGGTAGCTGACTTGCTGGGTGCCGGGGTTGAGGCTGATGCCGGCATGTTCGATCAGCATCTGCGCGCGTCCGGCACTGCGTCGCAGCAGGGCGCGCAGGCGGGCCTTGAGCTCGGCCAGGTCGAAGGGTTTGATCAGATAGTCGTCGGCGCCGGCATCCAGCCCCGCGATGCGGTCTTCGGTGGCATCACGGGCGGTGAGGATCAGCACCGGCAGGTTCGAACCGCTGCCACGCAGACGACGCAGGACTTCGAGCCCGTCCATGCGCGGCAGGCCGAGATCGAGCACCGCCAGATCAAAGGTTTCGCTGAGCAGGGCGTGCAGGGCGCTGCTGCCGTCCTTGAGCCAGTCGACGGTGTAACCCTCGCGCCCCAGCGCCTGATGAATGCCCTCGCCGAGGGCCACGTCATCCTCGATCAGTAATAAACGCACACGGACTCCTGTCAGTCGAGTTTCTTGTTCACGTCCACCAGCAACGCGGCGATCTCTTTGCGGCGCCCGGCGTCGGCACTTTCCCGGCCTGGGCGTGGAGCGGCTTGCAGGGCCTTGAGCAGCGCTGCTTTGGCTTCAGCGTAGCGTTTTTGACGGTAAAGGTGATCGCCCCAGAAGTACAGACTGTCGATTCCCTCGGGGTTGAGTTGCAGGGCTTGTTTGAGCAGTTGTTCAGCCTTGTCGCTGTCGCCGAACCCGATCGGCCAGCCCGGTACCCGGTCGTACAGCGCGGCAAGGCTGGTGTAGGCCGAACCTTGCAATGCCTTGGGGTCGAGGGTCAGGGATTTTTCCAGATCGGCCTTGGCGTCCTTGGCTTTGCCCAGGGCCCCGAGCCCGCCCTCGGCACCGGCCCAACTGCTGGTGACGATGCCTTTCCAGATCCAGGCCTCGGCGACGGCCGGACGTTCGGTGGCGAAGTGCGTTGCCTGGACGGCCAACTGTTCAAATGCAGCGGCGCGCTGTTTTTCCGGTGTTTCGTACTGGATGAGCGCCCAGCTCTGCTGGATGCTGTTGAGGCGTTGTTGATCGGCAGCGTCCAGCGCCCAGACACTTTGACTGAGGGCGCCCAGCAGCACACAGGCGAGAATTTTTTTCATGGTTTCGGCGTCTCGTTTTCAGGTTTTTCACTCAGGCGACGGATCAATGGCAATTGCTTGCGCAGACCGCGATCCACCAGATTGGGCAGCAGGCTGTTGAGGCGTACGAAGAAGCGCTCCGGCCAGCCCAGATAGAGGTCGCGGCGATCACCGGCAATCGCATGGATCACGGCGGCAGCGACGGCTTGCGGATCGTCGACGCTGGATTTGAGTGCGTCGTTCAATGCCTGGGCGGCGGGGCTGTTCATGGCGGTGCGTGTGGCGCGGGGCGCCACGTACAACACACCGACCCGGGTATCCGCCAACTCTCGGCGCAAGGCCTCGGAAAATCCGCGCAAGGCAAACTTGGTCGCGCAATAACTGGCATAACCGGGATAGCCGATCGAACCATAGGTCGAGCCGACGTTGACCACCATGGCACTGTCGGCCTGCTTGAGCAGCGGCAGCAACAGTTTGGTCAGGCAGATCGGCGCACTGATGTTCACCGCCAGCATGGCGTTGATGTCGCTGTCGTCGAGCTGTTCCAGCATTGCGAAATGATTGACCCCGGCGGCGTTGATCAGCAGGTTGATGCCGCCGATGGCCTCGGCGGCGGCCAGCACCTTGCGGCGGTCGCTGAGGAATGTCAGGTCGGCAGCGACCCAGCACAGGTTCTGTGGGTAAAGGTCAAGCAACGGGCGCAGCGATTCCTGATGCCGCGCGACCGCCAGGACCTGCGCACCGGCAGCGCACAAGGCACGCGTGATCGCCATTCCGATGCCGCCGCTGGCACCGGTCAACACCACACGGGCTTCATGCAGCTGCATGTTGAGCCTCCGCGTCACGGGGCAGGCCGCGGAACATGTCGGTGTAGAGCCGATAGACGACTTTCGAGGCATGGATCACCGCCGCCTGGTCGGCCGGATCTTCCAGCTGATTCATCAGCCGGCGATAGGTTTGCATGTGCTCGATGTCTAGCGAGCCGTGGGAACTGAGGTAGCTGAACGCCGTTTCCGGCAGGGCCAGACGCTCGCGGATACTGCCCGCCGCATGGGTGGCCAGGGCGATGCTGGTGCCCTCGAGCACGTTGACCATGCCAAACAGACCCACCGGATTGCCTCGGGCGATCAGGTCGTAGAGAAAGCTGACCATCAGCTCGATCGGCAGCGACGGCTGGCCATCACGCACCGCGTTACGGTCTCCGCCACAGGCCTCGATGTCGTTGAGCACCCATTGCTCGTGGCCGTATTCGTCCTCGATGTATTCGCACACGGCTTTGCGCAGCCATTCCAGGTGCGTCGGCAGGCGTGCACCACAGGCCATCATCAGAGGTACGGTGTGACGCACGTGGTAGTAGGCCTGGGCGAGAAACGCGCGATAACTTTCAAGGCTGACCTTGCCTTGCAGCGCATCGAGAATGATCGGCAGATTGAACAGCTCGTGGCGTTCCTGGTGCGTGGCTTCTTGCAGGGTGTCGAAAAAACTCATGGTGCGGATTCCTCGGAAAGGGCGGATTCGGTAAGCACGGCGCGGTACTGCGCGACGATTGCCTCGCGGCGCGGGCGACCGTTGGCGGTGAGCAGGCCGTTGGCGGCCGTGAAAGGTTGTTTGAGACGTGTCCAGTGATGCACCTGGGCGTAATCGGGCAAGGCCTCGTTGGCAGCGGCGACGGCGGCGGCGAGCTGAGCATCGGTGCAGTCCGGACGGTGCGGCCAGAGCAGGGCGTGGTTGTGCGGCAAGGCTTCGCCATACACAAAGGCCTGGGCGATGTGATGACGCTGGGTCAGTTCGGATTCGACCCATTCCGGGTTGACGTTGCGGCCGAAACTGGTGACGAACTGATGCTTCTTGCGGCCCTTGAGGTAGAGAAAACCTTCCGGGTCGAACTCCCCCAGATCGCCGCTGGGCCACCACTCATCGGTGTACGCCGGTTCGCCAAGGTAACCGAGCAGGGTCGAGCCTTTGATCAACACCTCACCGTCTTCGGCCAAGCGCACATCGACGTGGGGCAGGGGCCGCCCGACGCTGCCCGGACGTCGAGCCCCAGGCCGGTTGAGACAGACTACCGAGGCGCACTCGGACAGGCCGTAGCCTTCGTAGACCGGCAGGCCGACCCGTTGCGCGCGGTGCAGCAGATCCTCGGATACCCGTGCACCACCAACGGCGGCAAAACGCAGCGATTGCGGATCGAAGGCTTTCTGTTCGGCGGCGCTGACCAACAGCAAAAGCAATTGCGGCACCAGGATCAGACTCTCGGGTGCCCGGCTGGCCAGACAGCCCAACAAGCGCGGCAGGTCGACGCCGCTGGCGCCCTGGATGCCCAGGGTTTTCTGGCTCGGCACGCTCAGCGTCGCACCGGCGTACAGCGCGGCGTAACAGCCGAGGTTCTCCAGCAGGATCGCCAGCGGCAGCAACGCCACGTGATGTTGAGGGGCTGTGGGTTTGCTGGCCTCTTCCAGCTCCCGAGCGACCCGCAGCAGACTGTCGGCGCTCAGGCACACGCCCTTCGGTGTACCGGTGGTCCCGGAGGTAAACGTCAGTTTGGCGGTGCCGACTGGCAGGCGGTTCGGGCCTTCAAAGGCGCGGCACCAGAATTCACCGCGTCGTTCATAACCGGCGGCGAGCAGTTCGCTCTTCAACTCCGATTCAGCGATCACCCGTTCGGCTTGGCTTTGTTCCAGGCAATGGGCACGTTGTGCCGGACTGAAGAACGGCGGCAGGGTCACGCACGTCAAGCCTTCAAACAACGCCGCCAGATCCCAGAGTATGGCCTCGACACCGTTATCCAGTGCCAGGGCAATGACCTTCACGTTTTCATCGCGCAAGCGCTGCTGGCGGTACATCACCTCGGCGTACAGCGTCGTGTAGCTGATTTTCAGCGTGTCGCCCCACAACGCCAGGGCGTTGTCATTGCGTCCTGCATGGCTGCGCAGGGTTTCCTGGAATCGTTGCCGTTCAAGCGACATGGCAAGCTCCTTCGATAGACGTCGGCAATCCCAGCCGGCTGAACAGACCGATGTTGCGCAGATGGATGAAACCGGAGCGGATATTGCCCACGTGCACCCAGGGTTTGCTTTCGTAGTAACTGCCCCAGTGGTGACGGTCATCGCCCAGACGCTCCGGGTCAGCGGCGCACAGCGTCACCGGTTTCAGACCCAGGCGATGGAAGCTGTTGACCAGTCCGATATTGCCGGTGAAGGTCACCCATTCCAGACCGCCCATGGCCAACAGGTAAGTGATGGCAATGATGCTCAGGCGTGCGCTGCCGGTGTCGTTGGCGGCAAGGTTGCCGACTTCGACAATCGCGCTGCGCTCCACCGGATGGTCTGCCGCCGCGCTGATCAACGGCTCGATCGGTTCATCCAGGTAACGTTCGAGAAAAAGTGGTTCAAGGTGCGCACGACGTACTCCAGCGACCGCGCACAAGTCCCCGGAGTCGTTGTGCACACCAAACAGTTCAGGCATGAAATGGCGGATATCGGCGCCGTGGGCCTTGCGAAAACGTTGTTGAATAAACGCTTCGAACGCCGCCCGTTGAGCGTCGCCGGGTTGGGCGCTCGACAGCTGCATCTGCGGTGTTTCGCCTTGGCCAAAACGCAGGGGCAGGTGGATGTTCCAGTCAGAATCGGGCATGGGCTGAACGCCTCCCTCAATAGGTTTGAGTGGAGTATCCGGACCATTTCTTAACGAAGTCTGAAGGTGAAAAAAGGTTAACGAACGACGGATCTTCAGATTGTCTTAAGACTGTCACGGCAGTGTGACGCCGTCGGTTCGCCCGGCAACCGGATCGAGACAGCCGAACGAGTCGGCCGTCGCTTACAACAATCACGAGGCAACTATGACCCGCGACATGGCCGCACCCCGTTATGGAAAACTGTCGATCACCTTGCACTGGCTGATGCTGGCGCTGTTCGTGGGCGTGTATGCCTGCGTTGAAATCAAAGGCTTCATGCCCCGAGGCAGCGAAGCGCGGGGCCTGTTAATGGGCCTGCACGGGATGTTCGGCGCGAGCATTTTCGTTCTGGTGTGGGTGCGCCTGTTTGGCCGCCTGACGCCGCGTCCGCCGATCACCCCCAAACCGCCTGCCTGGCAGACGGCAATCGCGCACCTGATGCACCTGGCCCTGTATGGGCTGATGATCGCCACCCCGGTGCTGGCCTGGCTGATGCTCGCGGCCGGCGACAAACCTTTTCCGTATTTCGGCTTTCATGTGCCGGCGCCGGTGGCGGTCGATCCGGATCTGGCCAAGCAGATCAAGAGCTGGCACGAGCTGATCGGCAATGCCGGTTACTGGCTGATCGGCCTGCATGCCGCTGCCGGACTGTTCCATCATTACTGGGTCGGCGACGACACCCTGGACCGGATGCTGGGCGGGCGCAATCGCTCCTGAGGACCAGGCCCGCTCAGTCAGCCAGGTGTTCCGGCGACACCACCCATACGCTGCACGGAATCTTGTACAGCAGGTGTTCTACCGTGCTGCCGACCAGCCGGCCTGCGCCGCGATGGCCGACGCGGCCCATGACGATCATGTCGATGTCATACCCGCTCGCGTAGCTGCACAGCACCTTGGCCGGGTTGCCCATGACCATGTGCTGACGCTCGTCCGGAATGCCGTTGCGCTCGGCCAGTTCGCGAAAGGCGGCAGCCTGGGCATCGAACAGGGACTTGGCGGAGCTGGAGGAGAAGAACGCCGAGGCATTGTTGAAGCCGAATTCACTGGCGCTGATTGATGACAGATCATGGGCATACAGCACGTCGAGTTCGGCATTGCACAGGCTGGCCAGTTTGGCGGCCTCGCGCAGGATCCGGTCGTTGAAGCCGGCGTACTGCCCGTCACGGTGGAACGGGTCCACGGCGGCCAGGATCTTGCGGGGCAGGGCATGCCCGACATGGCTGACGAAATGCAGCGGCACCGGGCATTCGCGCAGCAGGTGAATATCCAGCGGGGTGAACATCAACCGTGACAGGAGCGATTCCGGCTCCAGCGCCTTGATCAACGCCGCCATGGGCTGTTCTCTGAGGTGAATGAGGATTTCCTGTAAGGGCCGTTCCACCCACACCACTTCCGTGGTGACGGTGACCCCGAGCTTGCGCATCGAATGCGCCCGTTCTTCGAGCCACTGACGATGACGCTCGATATAGCCGATTCGCATCTGTTCCAGTGCTTGCTCGTTGACCATGCTGGCGGTCGCCAGACCTTCCAGATAATCGAAAGCCACGATGTGCAGGGCCGCGCCCGCCGCCTTGGCCAGTGCCGCTGCACGGTCGAAGGCAGGGTTGTTTTCCATCAGGGGTGAGGCGACCAGCATGTAACGCGATTGCTCTGACATGACGACTCTCCTTTGGCAGGACACTTGAACCGATGGTTACAGGCTGCGCCAGGCGCGGGGTGGCCGTTTGATCTTTGTCAAACAACCGATGGTCGGCAGAACGCCGTCAGACGGGTGGTCAATCGAGGTGGATGTCGTCGATTGTTGATCATTATCAAACGCTGGCCAGACCGTGCGGCGCAGGCTGGGTTACGAGTCGAATCCCTCAGGAGAATGCTCATGGCCACCATGAAAGCCGCGATTTTCGTCGAGAACAATCGCATCGTGCTCGACGACAAGCCGATCCCCGAAGTTGGCCCGCAGGACGCTTTGATTCGAATAACCACCACGACTATATGCGGTACGGATGTGCATATCCTGCGCGGCGAATACCCGGTGGCGCAGGGTTTGACGGTCGGTCACGAGCCGGTGGGCTTCATCGAGCGTCTGGGATCACAGGTGCGCGGGTTTGTAGAGGGGCAACGCGTGATTGCCGGCGCCATCACTCCCAGTGGGCAAAGTTATGCTTGCCTGTGTGGCTGTGGTTCTCAGGACGGGCCGGACACTCGTCATGGTTTCCGGGCCATCGGCGGGTGGAAGTTCGGCAACACCATCGATGGCTGCCAGGCCGAATACGTCTTGGTGCCCGATGCCATGGCCAATCTGTGTCCAATACCGGACGGCCTCAGTGATGAACAAGTGCTGATGTGTCCTGACATCATGTCCACCGGTTTTTCCGGTGCCGAACGGGGCGAGGTGAGCATCGGCGACAGCGTCGCCGTATTCGCCCTCGGCCCCATTGGTCTGTGTGCAGTCGCCGGTGCCCGGCTCAAAGGCGCCAGCACGATCATCGGTGTCGATGCGGTGGCCGAACGCATGACGGTAGCGCGTCGATTGGGGGCCACGCATGTCGTCAATTTTCGCGAGGGCGATGTGGTCGAGCAGATCATGGCCCTCACCGATGGGCGCGGTGTCGATGTCGCGATCGAGGCACTGGGCACACAAGGTACCTTTGAATCGGCGTTGCGCGTGCTGCGTCCGGGCGGCCGCTTGTCGAGCCTGGGTGTTTACTCGAGCAACCTGCACATACCCCTCGACGCCTTTGCGGCCGGGTTGGGCGATTACAGCATCGTCACCACCCTGTGCCCCGGCGGGAAAGAGCGTATGCGGCGTTTGATGGCGGTCGTGCAGAGCGGCATGGTTGACCTGTCACCGCTGGTGACTCACCGATTCAAACTGGATGACATCGAAGCAGCCTATGACTTGTTTGCGCACCAGCGTGACGGGGTGATGAAAGTGGCGATTACACCGTGAAGGTGCAGGTCCTGCCGCTCACGGGACGAGCACGATCGCGCCGTTGAATTGCCCGGCGCGCAATCGCTCCAGTGCCTGATTGGCTTCTTCGAGCGCAAACAGGGTGGTGTCGCAGTGCACCGGGGCGTGCTGCAGCTCCGCGAAAAAAGCCGTGCCATCTTCGCGGGTCAGGTTGGCCACCGAGCGGACGCTGCGCTCGCCCCACAGCAGCCGGTAGGGGAAGGCCGGAATGTCACTCATGTGAATTCCGGCGCAGACCACGCCCCCCCCTTTGGCCGTGACAGCCAGCGCCAACGGCACCAGGGCCCCGACCGGGGCGAAGATCAGACTGGCATCGAGCAGGTGTGGCGGTGGCTGATCCGAAGGCCCGGCCCATTCGGCGCCCAGCGATCGGGCGTAGCGCTGGCCTTCGCTGTCATCCGGTCGTGTAAAGGCATACACCTTCTGTTTGCGTGCGCGTGCGACCTGAATCGCCAGATGCGCCGCAGCCCCGAAACCGTAAAGCCCCAAATGGCGCGCCTCCCTGGCCATTTGCAATGCGCGAAAACCGATCAGCCCTGCGCACAGCAGCGGCGCAGCCTGGGTATCGGAAAGGGTTTCAGGAATGACCAGGCAGAAACGGGCGTCGGCCACGAGGTACTCGGCATAACCACCGTCGAGATGGCAACCGGTGAACTGGGCCTTGTCGCAAAGGTTTTCCCGGCCCGTGCGGCAAAACGAACACTGACCGCAGGTTCGGCCCAGCCAGGGAACGCCGACCCTTCGGCCGACCCATTCGGGCCCGACATCGCTACCGACGGCCGAGACGGCGCCGACCACCTCATGCCCCGGCACCCGTGGCAACCGTGCCTGAGGCAACTCACCGTCGACCAGATGCAGATCGGTACGGCACACCCCGCAGGCCAAAACCTTGATCAACAACTGGTGTGAGCCGGGCGTGGGAATGGGCCGCTCTTCAAGTATCAAAGGCTGGCCGGGGCGGTGCAGAACCATGGCGCGCATGACGTCACTCCCGTCGGCAGGGTCACCGCAGGTGACGATGGCAGCCGACGATCAACTGCTTGAGCCCATCCATGTTCTGAATGGTGACGTCGCGGCCGGCGATTTCCACCAGCCCCATGTCGCGCAGGTGGGCGATGCCGCGACAGATGGTTTCGAGGCGCAGGCCCAGGTAAGAGCCGATCTCCTCCCGACGCATCTTCAACACAAAGCAGCGCGACGAATAACCACGAGAGTTCAAGCGTTGCGACATGTTCAACAGGAACGCTGCCAAGCGTTCATCCGAGCTCATGTTGCCCAGCATCATCAGCATGTCGTGATCGCGAACGATCTCCCGGCTGAGGATCTTGTTCAGGTTGTGCTGCAGTGATGGCAGCTCCCTGGCCAGTTTTTCCAGATGACCGAAATGGATGGGGCAGACTTCGCTGTCTTCCAGCGCGACTGCATCGCAGGTGTGCAGATCCGAACTGATGGCGTCCAGACCGAGCATTTCACCGGCAATCTGGAACCCGGTGACTTGCTCGCGACCGTCGATCGACAGCACGCTGGTCTTGAACGAGCCCAGCCGCACGGCATAAAGCGAGCGCAAGGGGTCGCCGGCACGGTAGAGCGCCACACCTTTTTTGACCTTCGATCTCTGCACGATCAGCGTGTCCAGACGCTCGATTTCCCCACCGGTCAAGCCGAGCGGCAGACAGAGCTCCAGCACGCTGCAACTGGAGCATGCGGTTTTGAGATGCTGGTCGTGGTACGCGCGAGTTTCTGCCACCAGGAAACCCTCCCCGTCACCTGTTGAGCATAGTTCTCAAGGCGCCTTGGACACGCAAAAAGTGTCGTGAGCCCAGCTGAAACGACGAACGGAGCCGTTGCTGTCGAATATCCAGGCGTATTGGAAATGAGTCATGCATCACTGCTGTGACGCAACGCCGACTCAATTGATAAAAATCAGTACTGCGCACGAACGCCGCCAGATACTTGAACGACAGCATTGCCTGTTGTGACCACGCTGGGGGACGTCATGCATCAAGCCTTTGTGCGTGCTTCGACGCCCGGGTTCCGGCACAGGAAATGAAGTTTGCAATCTTCCAGATACACGTTTCGGGGAGAGGCACGTGATGCTCAAACTCAAACGCATTCTATTGATAGCCCCGGGTGAAATGATCCTGACCCCGGCCTTTGAACGCGCCTATGCGCTGGGTGGTGCGAGCGGAGCGCTGTTGCACATCGTCGCGTTCGATTATGTCCCGGTGCTGGCAGCGGCCGGGCTGTTTGCACCGGAAGCAATGGCCCAGGCGCGGGAAGGGTATCTGCAAGTGCATCGGCACTGGCTGGAGCAGCAGGCCCGCTTCAAACGATGCATTGGCTTGAACGTTACTACTGAAGTGGTCTGGGCCAGATCGAACCTGGCGCACGTGCTTGAGTACGTGAATGACTTTCATCCGGACCTGGTCATCAAGGATACCCATTACGTCCCGGCACTCGACCGCGCCTTTCATCGCCCGCTGGACTGGCACTTGCTGCGCGAATGTCCGGCACACCTGCACCTGGTGACCCACGCCGGGCATGCCAGGCCAATGAAAATTCTTGCGGCGGTCGATCTGTCGCATCTGGAAGAACTGACGCAAGGGTTGAACGACCGGATACTCGACCTCGCTTCCACACTGGCGGCCGGCTGCGACGCGACGCTGCACCTGCTCAATGTCGGTTGCTGGGCGGTTATGGGTGATGGGGCCGCAAGTGTGCCGACAGGCAGCCTGGATGGCAGTCTGAAAGGTGCAATCGAGGACGCCCAGCAAGAAGCTTTCGAAGCACTCGCTGAACGCTACGGCATCCAGAGTTCATGCAGACACTTGCTGACCGGCATCCCGCAAAAGGTCATCGGCCTGTTTGCCCGGCAGCACGCTTTTGACATGGTGGTGCTGGGCACGCTGTATCCCGACGGCAAACACCGGTTCATCGGCAGTATCGTCGAGAGCGTGTTGAACCAGGCTCCCTGCAGTCTGATGATCGTCAAACCGCCGCAGCCCTCCGAGTGAAAGTCAGCGCTGTCAGGCCTGCAGTTGATAAAAATCAACGGCTCCCGAGCCAGAAGGAGCGCTCAATAGTGCTCCTCTGAGCGTTCAAGGAAACGGCCATGCGAATCACATTTCTGGGTGCTGCGGGCACGGTGACGGGCAGCAAGTATTTGCTGGAACATCATGATCAACATGTACTGATCGATTGCGGCCTGTTCCAAGGCTACAAGCAACTGCGATTGCACAACCGCGACCCGTTCCCGCTCCCTCTCGGCGGTCTTGACGCGATTGTACTGACCCATGCCCATCTTGATCACAGCGGCTATCTGCCGGTACTGGTACGCAATGGTTATCGCGGCCCGGTCTACGCCACGCCAGCGACCTGTGAACTGGTAAAGATCCTGTTGCTGGACAGTGGCCGATTGCAGGAAGAAGAGGCTGAGTTCGCCAATCGGCATGGCTTCTCGAAGCATAACCCGGCGCAGCCGCTTTACACCGAGCAAGATGCGGCACAAGCATTGAAACTGTTACGGCCGGTGGAGTTGCGTCACAAGGTTCAAATCATCCCCGGCATGATTATCGAACTACACTGCGCCGGGCATATCCTGGGCGCAGCGACGGTCACGGTGGTTGCCGACGGACGGTCCCTGGTGTTTTCAGGGGATCTTGGCCGACCGGATGATCCCTTGATGCTCGCCCCGGAAATCGTCGAGCAAGCGGACTTTCTGCTGGTGGAGTCAACGTACGGCGACCGCAGGCATCCAGCCGAATCGCCGCATCAACAGTTGGCCGAGGTCATCAACCGTACTGCGTTGCGCCGAGGCATCACGCTGGTGCCATCGTTCGCAGTCGGACGTGCCCAATTGCTGATGTATCACCTGTATCAATTGAAACGCACAAAAGCGATTCCCGATCTTCCTGTCTACCTGAACAGTCCCATGGCTACTGACGTCACGGGCCTGTATCAGCGATTTCGCAGCGAGCACAAATTGTCTGCGCAGGCCTGCGACGGGATGTGCCATGTCGCGCAGTTTGTCCGGACTGTTCAGGACTCGAGAGAGCTTGATCAACTGCGCACCCCGGCGGTGATCATCGCTGCCAGCGGCATGGCGACGGGAGGGCGGGTCGTCCATCATCTCAAGGCGCTGGCTCCCAACCCGCTCAACACATTGTTGATGCCGGGCTTTCAGGCCGGTGGCACCCGTGGGGCGCAGATTGTCGCGGGCGCTCCCAGCGTACGCATCCATGGCAGGGACGTACCCATCAACGCTGAGGTGGTACCCATGCAAACCCTGTCGGCGCATGCTGACACCGATGAAATCATGCAGTGGTTGCGTGGATTCAAGCGGCCGCCGAAACACACCTTCGTGGTGCACGGCGAGCCAAACGCATCCGACACGCTGCGCCGCCGCATCAGCCTGGAACTGGGATGGTCGGTGTCGGTGCCGGAGTATCGTGACAGCGTGGATTTAGGCGAAACCGATGCCCCAGAGCATTCGCGACTCTGATGAAAAAGCCCCCGCCGTTATCGGGCGGAGGCTGTCAGGCGGTCAGTCGGCCTTGATCGGCACGACCTTGTCCGCCTTCATGGCTTCGGGCTTTTTCGGCAGGGAAATGTTCAGCACACCTTTGCTGAAGCTGGCTTCGATCTTCTCGGCATCAACGCCCTTGGGCAGATTGAATACTCGCTCGAAGGAGCCGTAGTGACGCTCGCTGAGGTGATAGCCCTTCCTTTTTTCCTCCTTGTCCTCTTTCTTCTCCCCCTTGATGATCAGGTTGCCGTTGGACAGCTTGAGCTCGATGTTCTTTTGATCCATGCCGGGCAACTCGGCCGTGATCTCGAAACTCTTGTCCTTTTCGGTGATGTCCACGGCAGGCAGGCCGTGGCTGCTCAGTTCGCGCCGCCAGAAGGGTTCGACATCGAACAGTCCACGGCTGAACGGCGACAGCGCCGAACCGCGATTGAAATCTTCGAACAGGCGATCAACCTGTTGCCGGAGTTTTTCCAGAGGGCGCCACGGGTCTGATGGCAGGGGCAGCTGGCTCGATTTGTCCTCGGGATGGATCGGCATTTTTTTCACGGAATTGCTCATTTTGACGACTCCTCTCAGATGAAGGGCAGGCTGCAAATGTCCTGTACGCGAGTCCACCCTGGAAAAAAAATACGGCGCGGGCACTGGCCTCAAAGCGTCAGTGCCCCGGTCCACAGCATCCAGCCGGCGAAGGCCGCCGCCGTCCAGATGATGATCAGCAGTCCCGTTTCGGGGCCGTTGAGCGGTTGTCCCTGGCGCGATTTCATGCTGGCCAGGTAAATCAATGAGCCTGGGGCATAGAGCAAAGCGCTGAGCAGCATGTATTTCGGCCCGGCGGCGTACAGCAGCCACACGCAGTACAGGGTGGCGATCAGGGCAATGGCCACGTCGCGTATTTGCAGGCCCAGATGTCCCTCGTAGGTCTGCCCTTGCCAGGCCAGCTTCAGCGCATAAAGGCCGCTGAACAAGTACGGCAGCAGAATCATCGAGGTGGCCAGGGAAATCAGCGCCAGGTAGCTGGCGCTTGAATACAAAGTCAGCAACAGAAACAGTTGAATGCAGCCATTGGTGATCCACAGGGCGTGATTCGGCACGCCACGGCTGTTTTCCTCGGCCAGTGCGCCCGGCATGACGTTTTCCCTGGCTGGCGTGAATACCGATTCCGCCGCCAGCAGTGTCCAGGCGAGCAGGGCTCCGCCCACCGAGATGATCAAGCCGATGCTGATCAGAACGGCTCCCCAAGGTCCTGTCGCAGCTTCAAGCACACCGGCCATGGATGGATTTTTCAGGGCTGCCAGATCCGGTTGCCTGAGAATGCCCAGCGACAACAGAGACACAGCAATCAGCAGCAACAGGGTGATGACAAAACCAATAACCGTGGCGCGTCCGACATTGGCCCTTTCTGCCGCCCGGGCGGAAAACACGTTGGCGCCTTCGATGCCGATGAATACCCAGACCGTCACCAGCATTGTGCTTTTGACCTGGTCAAGGGTGCTGCCCAGCGCCGGCGAACCCCAGAAGTCGACGCTGAAGGTTTGACGTTGAAATGCCGCGATCACCAGGCCGATAAACAACAGCAACGGCACGATTTTGGCCACGGTAGTCAGCGCGTTGGCGCGTGCTGCCGTGCGCATCCCGCTGAGGATCATCCAGTGCAGCGACCACAACACCACAGACGCCCCGACAATCGCCGCCGTGTTGTTGCCTTCGCCGAACAGTGGAAAGAAGTAACTTAACGCGGCAAACAGAATCACCAGGTAGCTGACGTTGCCGATCCATGCGCTGATCCAGTAGCCCCAGGCCGAATTGAACCCGAGGTATTCGCCGCCCAATGCCCGGCCGTAGGCAAATACGCCGTTATCCAGCGCCGGTTGACGGTTGGACAGTGTCTGGTAAACCAATGCCAGCGAGAGCATGCCGACACCGGTGATCAACCAGCCAATCAGAATCGCCCCGGCGCCCGCACTGGCCGCCATGTTCTGCGGCAGGCTGAAAATGCCGCTGCCGATCATCGAGCCGACCACCAGCGCAATCAGCAGGCTCAGGGACAGCCGTTTGCTCTCGACTTTTTGCAAACGGCCCGTCATCGGTTGACCGGTGGGAGGAACAGTTGAATGCGTGCCTTGCAGGTGCGTAGCCATGGGAGCCTCCGGGAAACGAGGTGGTATGCACTCACCGAATGCGTTGGCGTGAATGCTGACTCTAATTTCTGCGGGAACACTCAGACGCCGTTTGATCTAGATCAGAAAGAACAAACACCGTGTTTTTGCCTGGGCGCCGCCACGATGTGAGCGCTGACACAGGGATTACCCTGACCGTTTGCGGCGTGGATTGTTGATCATTATCAAGTGTCGGACACGTAGCCCGGCGCAGTCTGGTTCAGCGCCCACCCCGGTACATGACTGCAATGTTCAGCCTGACGCTGAGGCGCAATAGCATCGGCGACAGCCTATTCATGGCGAGCTCACGACACTGCTTCGAAGGACGTAACGGTGACTGCATGACGGATTGCTTTCGGCGATTGGAGGTGATGATGAACATTGAAATCAGTGGACCGAGCGACGATCAATGGATCGTGCGAATGGATGCATTCGTGGTCAGGTTTGACAGCAAGGTCGCTGCGCAATCTTTTGTCGATCAGCTCAAGGCACGGATCGATGCGCCTCATGTGTGGCCAACGATTGTCGATACAGCGCCGGTTGCACGACCCAGGGTCACGCGCGCCGGTGACCCCGTCGCGCTATGAACGACGCACTGGGTCTGGCGGGGGCCGCCGCAGCGCTGGGTATCGGCATGCTGGTCGGTCTGGAGCGCGAGCGGCATAAAGGGCGCGGCGACAGCCGTGCCTGTGCCGGGTTGCGCACGTTCGCGATCACGGCGCTGCTGGGTTACGTCGCGATGCAAGTGGGCGGCGCACTGCTGTTGGGTATTGTGGGCGGCTGTCTGGCGCTGCTGATCAGCGTGGCTTACTGGCGCAGCCTGAGCACTGATCCGGGGCTGACCAGCGAAGTGGCCTTGCTCACGGTGCTGGTACTGGGCGCGCTATGCGGCACAGCGCCGGAACTGGCAATCGCCATTGGCGTGGTCATGGCGGGGCTGCTGGCTTACCGGCAGAAACTCCATCACTTCGCCCGCAGCCAGTTGAGCGAAGCGGAGATGCGCGATGGGTTGGTGCTGCTGATCGCAGCATTGGTGGTGTTGCCGCTGACGCCTGACCGGTTCATCGGTCCCTACTCGGCACTCAACCTGCGCACCCTCTGTACATTGACCGTGTTGCTGATGGCCGTCGGCGCCATCGGGCATATCGCCGTGCGCACGCTGGGTGTGCGCTACGGCTACGCGGTCAGTGCCATCGCGTCCGGTTTCGCCTCCAGCACCATGACGATTGCGGCGATGGGGCATATCGCCCGCAAAGACCCGGAGCACCTCAAGGTATTGAGTGCGGCGGCCCTGCTGTCGAACCTGGCCACGGCGGCGCAGGTCGCGCTGATCCTCGGCGCGGTCGACACCGCGCTGTTGCCGCACCTGTGGGGGCCGTTGCTGGCCGGGTTTGGCGTAACGCTGCTGTTCAGCCTGGGCCTGCTGTTCCCCAGGCTCGCGGTCGCTGCGAACCAACCGATCAAGGTCGGCGGGGCGTTCAATCTCAAGCTCGCGCTGGCGGTCACGTTGACCATGGCCGGCGTGACGTTTTTGTCTTCGTTGATGCTCGATCACTTTGGCGAGGCGGGCGTGATGCTGACTGCCGTGCTAAGCGGATTCGCCGATGCCCATTCTTCCACGGCTTCAATCGCCACGCTCGCCAAGGGTGGCCTGTTGGCTTACAGCGCCATTGCGCCACCCGTGTTGCTGGCGGTCAGCAGTAACGCGTTGAGCAAGTGCCTGGTGGCCTGGATCAGTGGCGGACGACGCTTCGCCGCGTATGTCATACCCGGTCAGATTCTGCTGACCGCTGCCATGTGGGCCGGTCTGCTGGTGGATCGAGCGACGATTTGACCGGACACTGACAAAAATCAAAGTGGTGGTCGGTAAAAGGGGCAGCCTGAGACTCATTCCCTGCCATCGCTCAATGCCGAGGTGCACCATGTCACAGGAACCCCGCCTGCTGCTGATCGCTCCGCCCACCATGAACCACACGCCGGCATTCGATCGTGCCTTGGCATTGGCGCAGGCGCTGCAAAGACCGCTGCATATCGTGGCATTCGATTATTTACAGGCGCTGGCAGTGGCCGGGCTGTTTGCCCCCGAACAGGTGGCCGTGGCCCGTGAAGCCTACCTGGAGAAGCATCGCCACTGGCTTGAAGAACAGGCGACCCGGATGTGTGGACACGGGATCGTTGTCACGAGCGAAGTGGTCTGGGTCCAGGACCCTTACGCGGAGATTCTGCAATTCATCAATGAGATACCGTTGGTGGTGATCATCAAGGATGCTCATGAAGAGTCGGCCTTGAAACGGGTGTTCTTTACTCCGCTGGACTGGCAACTGCTGCGCGATTGCCCGATCCCGGTACACCTCGTGACAAACGCCTTGAACCCTCGCCCCCGTCATGTTCTGGCGATCATCGACGTGCTGCGCAGCGAAGATCAGGATCTGGTGTTCAACGACCAGATTATCGATGCCGCATCGAAGCTGGCCGAGGTGTGCAATGCCCGGCTGCAGTTGTTGCACGTTTACGATTGGACCGCCGCCTATGCGCAGGACTTCGGGTTTGGTGCGTTGCCGCTGGCCACCGGTATCTACGAGGCACTGGGCACGGCGCAGCATGAGGCGTTTGCCGCGATGGCCGAGCGTCATGGCGTGTCGAAGGAGTGTCGTCATTTCATCGAAGGTGCGCCGGTACCGGCCATTTGCCGATTCGTCGAAGAGCAAAATGTCGACATGATCGTGGCGGGTACGGTGCAGCACCTGGGTCTGACCAAACTGCTGGGCACCACCGCCGAACAACTCTTGCACCGGGCACCGTGCAGTGTGTTGGCGGTCAAGCCGGGCAGGGGACTCTAGCGTCGGAGCACCGGCGATCGCCCGTACGGACGTTCGCCGGCGGCAGAGGCTACAAGTACAGGCTGTGAATGACCTGGCGGGGATCGTCAGGGTCATTGTGCCGTTCAAACCCCAGCGTCCGGGCCAGGTCACGCATCGGGGCATTGCTGGCAGCATCGACCGAATACATCCGATGCATTCCATTCTTGCGTGCCGCCGAGATCAGGTGCTCCATCAACAGGGTCCCCAGTCCCAGGTGCGTCCATTCATCGGCGACGGTAACGGCGCATTCGCACTCGTGTTCACCCGTGGCGGCATAGCGGCTTACGCCGATCTCGATCAATTGGCCGTTGTCGTGCACCAGCGCCACGTAGGCCAGGCGCAGGCGATTATCGGTGTCCATCAATTGATCCAGCATCGTGCCCGACGGTTCGTTGATCTGCGCCAGAAAGCGCATGTGTCGCGACTCCGGAGACAAGCGTTTGATGAACGCATATTCGCGTTCCCGATCCTTTTCCGAAAGGGGCCGGATCAGCACATGGCGACCGTCCCTGAGTGCTTCGATCCAGTGTTGCCCGGCGATCGAGGCATAGGCATTGGCGGCTCGTTCGTTGTGGTCTTTGACGGTGAGCATGAGGAGACCCTCCTTGCGGTTTTAAAGACGGGTGCGGGACACAGCGCCCTGCAGTCGCTTTCTTTCTACGCCGCTCAATGGGCAGGAATCTGATCTGGGTCAGAGACCGGCGATGTTGAATGGTCCGAAGTTGATGTAAATCAACTGTGCACCAGTCGCGCAGGCTCAGTCTCAAAGACTGCGGTTGTCTTGCGGAGGTGTGTAATGGGGCAATATCAACGTTTGCTGCTGGTCGCCGACCAGACCCTGCATCAGACGCCCGCCATGCTGCGCGCGGTGGCGCTGGCCAAGGCGAGCGGGGCGGCGCTGGACGTTCGGGTCTTCGCTGAACCGGCACCCGTGGTTCACCTGTGGGAGGACAAAATCGATGAGGTCGGGTATCAGCGCTATCTGCGCCACCACCGTCGCTGGGTAGCCGATCAGCTTGAGCTACTCTCGGAACAGGGACTGAAGGTGACGGTGAACGTGGTGTTCACCACCCACGCGCTGCTGGATATCCTGCGGGCTGTCGCAGACCTCAAACCTGATTTGCTGATCAAGGATGTGACGCTCGAACCCCTCCTGAAGCGGGTTTTCATAACGCCGCTGGATTGCCATTTGCTGCGCGAATGTCCGGTGCCTGTGCATCTGGTCAACGAGGTCCGTTACAGCCTGCCGCATCGGATCGTGGCGGCCGTGGATCCGTTCGATCCCGAGACCCAGATCAGCGGTCTGAATGACACCATCATTCAGACTGCCAACGCGCTGGCCGCGCAATGTGACGCGCCCATGCACCTGCTCTACGCTTATGACCTGTCACCGGCCTTCAATGGCGACGCGCCGCTGGTCGGTGCCGGATGGGGAGTGGATTTTGTCGAGGAGCTGCGGCAGTCCCTGCATCAGGCGTTCATCAATCTGGCCGATCGCTACGGGATCCCGCCTGAGCGACGCCATTTTGTAATGGGCCTGCCAGTGCCTGTCATCAGCGAGTTTGTCGAGCAATACGTGGCGGATGTGGTCGTGATGGGCACGGTGCACCGCGCAGGTATTGATCGGTTGATGGGCAGCAATACTGAACGGGCGCTGTATTCGGTACCCGGCAGCATCCTGGCGGTGGGGCCGGTCGTTCGAACCGAAGTGCAAAGTCCTGGATCTGACGAGAGGTCTCTATGAGCCAGTATCAACGGTTATTGCTGATCATCAATCCGCTCCTGCGCGAGTCCGCTGCGATCAACCATGCCGCGGCGCTGGCCAAGGCCAGTGGCGCGCGCTTGCACATATTGGCGCTGATTCCCTCGCTCGACGGTTTGTCGCTGCTGGAAACAGGCAACCGGTCACAGGCACGCGAAGCATTTCTTGAGGAACACCGGCAGACGCTGGAAGCCCGGGCGGTCAATCTGCGCGGCAGGCGGATCGAGGTGACCACCGAAGTGGACTGGGCCGCTGATGTGGAGCAGCGCATCCTTGATCACGTCAAAGCGTATGGGCCCGATCTGCTGATCAAGGAAATCGAACAGGTGTCGGCCCTCAGGCGCGCGTTTTACACGCCGCTGGACTGGCAATTGCTGCGCGATTGTCCGGTACCTGTGTATCTGGTGGGCGGAAGCGGCTATGTATTGCCTCGTAAAGTGCTGGCGGCGGTCGAGGTATCGGATACCGAGTCCGCCGACAACTCGTTGAACGAGCAGATCATCCGGCAGGCCAGTGCCCTGGCCATTCAGTGCGACGCCGAGTTGCACTTGCTCTATGCCTGCGATATTTCCGCCGCGTACCTGGCGGACATGGGAGGATCGCCCTTGGCCGAGCTGACTCGGTCACTGCGCGAGGACCTGCAAAAATCGTTTCTTCGACTGGCCGGGCAGTTCGGTGTGGCCTCCAGTCAGCGCCACTTCGTTGAAGGCCGGCCAGTCACTGTGCTGAGCGAGTTCGCCGACGAGCAGCATGTCGATGTCATCGTGATGGGAAGAGTTCGCAACCGGGGCTTGAGCAAATGGTTGGGCAGTACCACCGAGCACATTCTTTACCAGGTACCTTGCTGCGTTCTGGCGGTTTGACGAGCGTTGCCGGGCTCTCGGCAGGCGAGATGCTTTCCGTTGGTCAATCAGCGTATTGACATATCGAACAATCTCGATATTCTCGCCGCATGGACCTGATCGAAGTATTCAAAGCACTCTCAAACCCGGTACGGCTTGAAATCCTGAAAGGCTTGAAAGACCCCGTAAAGAACTTCCCTCCGCAGGAAGAGGGCGACGTTCACACGGTGGGCGTGTGTGTGAGCAGTATTCAAGAGGGCATCGGACTCTCGCAGTCAACGGTGTCCGGTTATCTTGCAACGCTGCAGCGTGTGGGCCTGGTTGAAGTCAGGCGCATCGGTCAGTGGACCTACTACAAGCGCAATGAAGCCAACATCAGCGCCTTGGCCGAGGTCATAGGGAAAGAGCTGTAAAAAAATTTACCGCATGATATCGAGATATCTCGATATCCCTTATTATCGATACGAGGATTCAACATGAAAGCGATGCTGCTTGAATCATTTGGCAACCCGGAATCGTTCACACTTTGCGACGTACCCAAGCCCGTGCCGAAAGCGGGGCAAGTGCTGGTCCGGGTACACGCCACCTCGATCAATCCATTGGATTATCAAGTCCGACGCGGCGACTATCAGGATCTGGTGCAACTGCCAGCCATCACCGGACATGACGTCTCCGGCGTAGTCGAGGCGGTTGGCCCCGGCGTGACGGCTTTCGCGCCGGGCGACGAAGTCTGGTACACGCCGCAAATCTTCGACGGCCCCGGCAGCTATGCCGAGTATCACGTAGCATCCGCCAGCATCATCGGCAAAAAGCCTTCCTCGCTGAGCCACCTCGAAGCGGCCAGCTTGAGCCTGGTGGGCGGGACGGCGTGGGAAGCCCTGATCGTGCGGGCGGCGCTCAGAGTGGGGGAGAGCATCTTGATCCACGGTGGCGCAGGCGGCGTCGGACACGTCGCCATCCAGCTCGCCAAAGCGATGGGCGCCAAGGTGTTCACGACCGCGCGTGCAGCAAACGCCGAGTTCGTCCGCCGCATGGGCGCCGATGTGATCATCGACTACGAAAAAGAAGACTACGTCGAAGCCATCCTGCGAGAAACCAATGGCCTCGGAGTAGACGTGGTATTCGACACCATCGGCGGCGACACACTCGCGCGCAGCCCCGACGCCCTCGCACAACTTGGCCGCGTGGTCTCGATCGTCGACATCGCCAAACCACAAAACCTCGTTCAGGCGTGGGGCAAGAACGCGAGCTATCACTTCGTTTTCACCCGCCAGAACCGCGGCAAGCTCGATGAATTGAGTGCCCTGGTGGAACGCGGTCAACTGCGGCCACATGTTGGCGCGGTGTATTCGCTTGCGGAGATTGCGCTGGCCCATGCTCGGTTGGAAAGTCCCAACAATGGTCTTCAAGGGAAGATTGCGATTGCTGTTGTGCCGGCGCCTCGTTCGGGTTCTGTGGGGGATGCGTCATGATTTATGAGATCGCTTTGTTGCCTGTTCACGCAGAACGTGTTGATGAGTTCCGACGTGCATTTGCCGAGGTTGCACCTTTGCTCCGCCGCGCGAATGGGTATGGCGGGCACATGCTTGCGCAGGGGATTGAAACGCCGGAGCGGTTCAATTTGATCGTGCGGTGGGAGTCTCTTGAGGCTCATACGGAGTTTGAGGCGGGGGAGGATCACAGGGTCTTTATGTTGGGGCTGGAGGGGTATTTTTCGGAGGCGCCGCAGGTTTATCACATTGAGGGGGCGGCTTTTACTGCGGGTGGAGATGATGGGGCTCTTTGGCCCGGAAACTGAAACTTGCGTTTGTGATGAGGGCGCCGGACTGGGTGACAGTCCGGCTTTTGTCCGGAATTAAACGCTCTGCGCTTTGGTTGTTTAAATCAGTCCTGCTGTCACACCCGGATGCCCACAGCGCCTTGCGCCGTCCCCTACACCTAAGACAGAATCCGCCGGCTTGTGCGTCTGGCCCCCCGACCGTAACTTGATTCCCGTCACTGCCCATCAGTGATCGGGTCTGCAAGCCCGCCGGAAAACCAGTCGCACAGCCTGCCAAAAGGACGCTCGTTCGCGCCCGCGCAATGGCGGCTTTGTGCGGGAGACCCTCGGGTCTGCCGGGTGCCTGGTTTCCCGGTCTTGCAGACCCGCACATGGCTGCCACCCATCATCTGCAAGTGATGCTGGTAGCTCCTAATCAAAATCAGGAGTTTCACCATGATCAAACCGACACCGAACCCCCCGGAAACCGATCCGGTTTCACCCTACAGATTCCCCGACTCCCGAACCCTGAACGAAGCCGCCGAACGCGCGCTCGATCATTACCTCACTCCGCAGCAACGGATTATGGGGAGTCACCACAAGCACGACCCGATGTACTTGGCGAATCCGGCGTACGACACCGAATCACTGCTCGCCAATGCCAGCGAATCCCTAGGCTCGGCCAGCGAAATGCTCAACAACTTTGCGGCCACGCTGGAGCCCGCTCACCGTAAGACTGCGATAGGGATTGCGCAGATTGTGATGCTCGGAGAATTGGCGGTGAATCAGGCGTTGGATAACGTCGAACTGAAGACTTAAGGCTGTCCTTCAGTAAAAAGGGAGCAGATTCACTACCTGAATCTGCTCCCTTTTTTGTTCGTTAAGCTCAGCCGTTGGCGTTTGCTCTCTTTTCCGCCGTCACGATGCAAGCCTTGTAGAAATTGGAATGGAAATCGCTGATCGCTTTCTGCTGCAAGCTCTCGCTTGAGTATTGAGGAATCTCGTACGCCTCGCGGATCAGCGACTTGAACACCTCACCTACATACTCGTTCTGCTTACCTGCCGCTTCGGCCAGTTCCAACACCGAAGCCATGGGCACGCCTTGCTGCCTGGTTTTCATGACCTGTTTGGCCGAGTTTTCTATTCGTTGGCACTCTTCGAGCTCTTCCTGCGGTACGGGAGAGGCAAGGGCGGAAAAACTGATGGCGAAGGTTACTGCTGCTGCCAGACATTGTTTGTGCACGAGGTGTCGTCCCTGGTTTTGAGGCTGAACCATATCATTCGTGGCTCGGCGCCACCATTGCAGGCAAGGAGTAAGAGGGCCAGGTGCTGGCATGCGGCCACGCCTTGCGCCCCCCGATTTCCGCTGTCACCCTTCGGCCCGTTCTTCAAGGATCAGAAGAAGGAATCAAGGATTGAGTGGCTACATCCCCAACCCGCCTAAAAACTATCGCAACAAAGGAACCGACCCCGTCGATATTCATGCCCAGCGTTGGGCTGAGTATGAGAAACACGGGAAGGAACCGGCATCTGCACGTGAAAAAATTGGCATAGCCCTGCGGATCGGAGTGTTCTTCGATGGTACGGGGAATAATGCGAATAACGCGGCGGCCGGGCTTCTGTGTGGTGCTCATCATCCGATTGCTGCTCAAGACATTGATGCGAGTTGCAAGCCGTATATGGGTGATCCGGATAGTAGTTATGGCAACGATGTCAGCAATATCAAAAAGCTGAGTGAGCTGTATGACGCGGTTCCTGTAGCGCAAGGGGGACGAGCCTCCCGCGTTGTCTACGTCGAGGGCATCGGTACGCGATCTGGCGAAAAAGACAGCACACTCGGTGCTGGTACCGGGCGCGGAGAAACAGGTGTCGCAGGGCGAGTCGAGTCCGTGTTTCCCATGATCCAACAAGCGATCAATCGAGTCCTGGAAGATAACCCGGACAGTGAAATCACCTCACTGACGTTCGATACGTTTGGTTTCAGTCGTGGCGCCGCAGCCGCACGGCATTTCGCCAACGAAATTGTTCGCACCAGTCGCGGCCCTCTTGGTCATGTACTGCGAAATCTACCGAGAGCATTCGGTCCTAGATTCAATGACCAGTATAAAAGCGACATCAATATGGGGTTTATCGGCTTATTCGATACAGTGCCCTCGATTGCTGGTTGGTCGAATTTGGGAAACATCAAAAGTCCAATTGCGACGGGTATCAAGCTTTACCTTGATCGTCGTTTTTTCAGTGATGTCGCTCAGTTGGTTGCTCGTGATGAATGCAGAGCCAACTTCGCACTCAGTCGCGTCAAACCTGATCATCTGGAGATTATTCTGCCTGGAGTGCATTCCGACATCGGCGGAGGGTATCTGGAGGAAGCGCAGGAGTGTGTTCTTGTTAGCCCAATGCAAACACTGATCGTGCCACTGAACACCGACGTCGTGACTAGCTCGATCTACAGCGATGCGGTTAATGTTAGAAACCAGTGGTTATCCAAGGGATGGCCTGCAGACATGCTTGAGATTGTGACTCCAGAAGCGCTTCTGGTGCCGAATAGTCCGCAAGATCGGCTGAGTCCAAGCGCTAAACGTGTTTACGCAGCTGTACAGCTCAAGCGTCCGGTGAGTGGCGTGCTATCCAGGGTTTACCTGAGAGTGATGCATCATCTGGCAAAAGAGAAAGGCGCTCGATTCAACGATATTCCTGACACTCCGGATTTGGCCGTCCCCGCAGAACTTCAAGCTTTGTGTGATCGGTTCGTTGCGGGTGACTACAGCACCACGCCTGAAGAGGAGCAGTTGCTGAAACTCAAGTACATTCATATGTCCGCAAACTGGAACCATCCACTCGGCCGCAGAGATGGCAGCGGACTAAATGCGGTATACATCAACGCCCCGACCGCCGATGCCATCCGCGTGCTACACCCACACGTACCTGATTGGACGCTTTGGTAATGAGAGTTTTTGTAACCCTGTTTTGTGCTTTGTTCATGACTGGCTGTCAGTCTGCGGACCCGCTGTCTGCCAAAAACGACCCTAAGTCCGAGTCGTGGGAGCTCGCGTTTACTGAGCCTTACTATATGAAGGTGTGGGTGGAGGACAGTGCCGTCGAAGATATAAACGGCAAGCTGTTCAAGCGTACGGGAGGAGGTACAGCTGCTGGCGGGGAGCCTGAAGACGGTAAAGAATCTGCACGAGGCTGGCACGCATTGGGCGCTGCTGCAAAGCCAGTGATTGGTGCCGATCTCCCCAAACGCATTTACGTGCGTTGGCAATCGATTGTCGAACCTCAGACCTATAGTGTTTGGTTGGATGTGCCTGAAGAGGCCAGGCAATTAATGAGGACGTCGGTCAATCAGCGTTGTCCGGAAACTCCGAAGGAGCAAGCGAGTTATTCCGCTTCTATCTACCTGGGGCTGGCTCCCGGTGGGGTTGTACAAGTCTGGGTCAGGGACTCGTGTCACCATCCAGTGAAAGTGGCCAGGGCCAACGCCGAAATCGAACCGTTAGGTCCGAGTCAGGGTAAGAACCAAGGGCGTTACGCTTATCCGGTTAGTGAAAAGTCCAAGCGTTATATCGAAAAATTCGGCATTCCGTATGGCAGCTGGTAAATCTTGGAAAACGGGAGCGAGTCGGAAAAAAATAGGGCGGCTCTTTTGATAACTAGATGCGTCCCATTTTTTGCATTTCTTTGAAACGATCCTTCTATGGTGATCGAATACTGGATGCCACTTTGAAGATAATAAAAACTACTCGCTTTGATGACGTCGACCACGACCTCGGGTATGAGTATCGTGGTTATAACTACGAAATACAGAGCGAAGAGGATACGTTTCTGATCAGAATTTACGATGACGAACCCGGACAGGCAACGGTGGTACGTCCGGCTTCGATGTGTAAAAACAAGAACCTCAGAAAGCTTGTCGAAATCTTACAGTCCGAGCTGGGAGTGTCCAGGGTCTCGCTTTACAAGGGGGATATAGGTTCTTACGCCGAGATCAATCTTGATAGTTTGACATTCCTTCCAGCCTGAAGCCTGCCGCGAGAAAATGCCACGTGTGTTTACAGGATCTGGGCCAAAAGCAGTCCGAAAGTAAATATATCCGCATCCCTCCCTGACTCATTGAACAAGCTGCCGGATCCCCAGAGACAAAATCAAACCACCGCATAATTGATCAATAGCTTTTTTCCTCCTTCGATACGCTGACGCGATGTCAGGTTGCGAAAGAGCGATTGCGACCATTCCATACCAAGTCATTGAAACCACCACTACGACTGCCAGCATCGACAAAAACGTGCTTGTTGACACGTGGGCGGGGGCTGCCGCTGAGAAAATAGCGGCGTAGAAGGCCATGGATTTTGGGTTGCCGATGTTCGTGATGACTCCCTGAATGAACGACTGCCGAAAGTTTCCGACGGCAGCATCATTATTGGGGGCAAGCGCGGTCTTTCCGGCATTTAGCAACAGTCGGAGTCCAAACCACATCAGATAGGCGGCCCCCAGAACTTTTACGATCAGCGCCGCCCAAGGAAACGCAGCAAATACAACGCCGATACCTGCTATTGCACAGGTGGCCCAGAGTAAGTTGACCAATACAATGCCTGCCACCAAGGCCAAGGCTTCTGGCCGCGACGCAGCTACCGCTTTGTGGACTACCGCAACGAAATTGGGTCCTGGAATAACGACACCGGCCAGGTAAACCAAAAAAACTGTCAAAACAGCGGGACCATCGATCATGTGCGTTCCTTTGCGAGCTCAGTAGTTGGAGAGGTTATCATTCGGTTCAAGATCCAACGTACCTGCTACTTTCGGTTGTCATCCGATGAGCAGACCATTTTTGACGCTTATTAAGTGATGATGTCAACGGCAGTACTCCCCAACCGCTCCCCATTAACAACCACATGCACCGTATGTACCCCCGCATAGTGCTTGCGCGTAGTGAAATCCTTAATCACCTGTCGCCGCGCCACAACCTCACTCCCAAACCCCGCCAACTCCAACGTCTTCAACTTGAAAACCTTGGCCGAAGTCCCGCCATTCGCCTTCACATAGTCAATCGCATAATCAATCACCAACCGCTGTTCAACTGGCACCAACGATCGCACGGTAAACGACAGAGTGATCGTATCCCCAAGCCGCACAACCGCCGGCTCCACCTTCACATCCAGCAATTCAACCTCAGCCTTCGCCCCAGCGCCTATAACCGTGAGCGCCCGAGAATCCCCCTGTTTGATCAAACTCCGCAACGCATGTTTGGCAATCCACGCCGTGTGCTTGTTCTCCAGCGACCACCCCTCAACCGTGTCCAGCACCCACTCCGGATGTTCTTTCGTCACGTCGTTCAAATGATTCGCCACGGATTTGCGCACGTACAAACTTTCATCGGCCTTCAACCGATCAAGAATCCCGGCGGCCAGGCGTGGATCAGCCTGCACTGGTTCCAGTCGAAACGACCACGGCAGGCGAGGGCGGCTGCCTTCGCTGGCGAGTCTTCGGACGTGGTGGTTTTCGTCTCGGGTCCAGTCGTGCATCAGTTCCAGCGAGCGTTCCAGGTCGCTGCGCAGGAAGTGGCGGATGGCGAATTCGGAGGAACCGAAGGTGGTGAAGTATTTCAGGGCCTCCATGGAAGCGTCGAACGCGTGCGCGCCGTAGCACGCGACGTAGTGCGGCAGGCACATGCTGACGAAGCCGCTGTTCAGTCGCGGGGCAAGTTCGCGCAGGACAGCGAGGGAATCTGCGTAATCCAGCGGTAGCACGTGATGCAGGCTTTCGCTGACGCGGGCCATGCGCTGCATGACGGAGAGGTCGGCGAGGCCGTCGTTGGCGTGCTTGAGAAACGCCTTGGCCTTGAACGCCGGGTACACGGCGCTCATTTCTGTGGCGATGTGTTGCAGGCGTTCGGCGTTGAAGATTTCTTTGAGGGCCGGGGCGGCGGTTTCGGTGGCGCTCATGGTCAGGTCATCGGGGTGTCGATGAACGCCTGGGTGCTTTCGGCGTACGCGGTGTATTGGGCGATGCGCGGGAAGTGATCGGCGTCGATCTGGTCGGGGACGACGAGGCCGGTGAAGCTCCAGGCGACGGCGAGAGTGATGCCGTCCTGCTGGAGAGGGCCGTCGGTGGGCAGTGGGTGTTTTTCGAGTTCATGTTCAAGGGCGGTGAAGGCGGCGGCGAGTTGGCCTTCGACGCGTTTGACCCACGGCTGGTATTGAATGTCGGCCGGGCGCAGGTTGCGTTCGTAGTAGAGCTGCACGGCTTTTTCGCAGGCGGCGAGGCCGAGACCGATCAGGCGCAAGGCTTTGGCGCGTTGCGGCAGGTCGGCGGGCAGCAGGGTTTTGCCGGACAGGGCTTCGAGATAGTCGAGGATCAGGGTCGAGTCGATCAGCACTTCGCCGTCATCAAGGATCAGGGTCGGCGCCTTGACCACCGGGTTGATCTGCTGGAAACGTTCGAAGTGGCGGAACACCGAGACCGGGTCGTGTTCCATTTCGACCCCCAGGCATTTGGCAGAGATCGCCACGCGGCGCACGTAAGGGGAGTCCAGCATGCCGATCAGTTTCATGACGCGTTCCTTCAAGTCGAACCGGGGAGGGCATAACGTAGCCGAGGTTGGGGGGATTTGTCAGTCTTTGCGAGGGGAGGGTTTTGCGTTCAGTGACCGTAACGAATTGCGACAAAGCGCCGCTCGTCCGACGTTTGTCTTCTATATACAGCCGCTCGACTGAATTTCTTGCTATAAACGCACTCCGATGAGCGCTGTGAAGCCTGTGTCAGAGCAGTTTCCGGGCCTTGTCGGACAAATTCCCGGTATTTACAGTTGCTGAGGCCTCAAACGGGCCTTAGACTGCCGCCCCTTCGTAAATTGAGTGCCGGGTGGCGTTTGCAATAAACGATGCCTTTCCGATGACCGCAGGCGGTTCGCCGGAACGCTCCCTAATTCGCCTTAATGCACGTTTTTTATAGAGATATCAATGACAAAGGACAAGTTGCTGGCCATGCCGGCAGATGACTACATGAATGCCGAGCAACACGCTTTCTTTCAAGAGCTGTTGCAGAACATGAAAGTCGAAACCCATGAGCGCATTGAGCAGAACCGTATTGCCATCGAAAGCCTGGACACCCCGGCTGACCCGGCGGACGCCGCATCGGTGGAAGAAGAGCGCACCTGGCTGGTAAACGCGATCGATCGCGACCAGCGCATGCTGCCGCAACTCGAGCAGGCCCTTGAGCGTATCAAGGAAGACAGCTTCGGCTGGTGCGACGACAGCGGCGAGCCGATCGGCCTGAAACGCCTGCTGATCAGCCCGACCACCAAGTACTGCATCGAAGCTCAAGAGCGTCACGAGCAGATCGACAAGCACCAGCGTCAGGCCTGATTCCTGAGGCGACCCCTTCAATGCGGGTCGTCGCGAAAAGATCGCAGCCTTTTGCAGTTTCTACATGAACTGCAAAAGGCTGCGATCTTTGCTTTTTCTCGTCTGCCGGAAAGTCTCCCCGCCATTCCATTGACCTGCCACAGACCCACGACTAACGGACCATGGATAATGGCGTTGTAGTGGCGTTTAATGCAGTCACAACAATGAGAACAAGCGTGGGGTAACGAAATGACGAGAGATGGATCTCTGGTTGCGGCTCTGCCTGCACCAGTTGTTTTGCCGAAGAGTCGCTGGCTGACGCCGACCCTGCAAAGCATCGCCCTGATGCTGTTGCTGGCCGGGATGAGCCTGGGTGAATGGCCCTTGTACATCGGCATGCCGCTGGCGGTGCTGATTGTCTGGCTGCCGCGCCTGCGTTCCCGGGCGGTCCCCGATGCGCAACCGGTCGACAGCAGCAACGCGATGTCCGAGCTGACTCGCGACCTTTCCTACACAACCAGTCATAACGCGCTGTCAGCCGCCGGCGTTGCGTTTTCCGTCAAAGAGCTGGCCGGCAAGCTGCAATCGCAACTCGACGCCGCCGCGCAGATCGTTAATAACGCTGAAGTCATGATCGCCACTGAGCAAGCCACTTCGCAGCTCAGCCGTGAAGCCTTGGGCGCTGCCAGCGAAGCCCATCACAGCAGCGCAGCAGGGCGCACCGAACTGGTGGACTCGATCACGCGCATGCATCAACTCAGCCAGCGCGCCAATGCCAGCCGCGAACTGATCGAAGCCTTGAGCCAGCGCAGTGATGACATCCAGCGCGTGACGCTGGTGATTCAGTCGATTGCCAGTCAGACCAATCTCCTGGCATTGAACGCCGCCATCGAAGCGGCCCGGGCCGGCGAGCACGGTCGCGGTTTTGCGGTGGTCGCGGACGAAGTACGCGGTCTGGCGGCCCGTACTGCGACGGCCACCGGCGAAGTGGGCGAGATGGTCGCCGACATCCAGCAACGCACGGCGCAGGTGGTGGAGCAGATCCGCCAGCTCTCCGACGATTTGCACACGGGCGTCGAGCAAGTCGAACACACCGGTCAGCACCTGGAAAACATCGCGCGACTGGCTGCCGGCGTAGAAACCCAAGTCGGCGAAATCGCCCGAGGCGCGGAAACCAATCGTGAACAGCTCGACAGCCTGTTCACTGCCATCGAACAGATGCGCAGTGATCTGGCGATCAGCGACCAACAGACCCGACGCTTGGCCGAGGCCGCCGTGCAGATGGAAGGGCAGGCAGAAACCATCAGCGAACGCCTGGCCGAAGTCGGGCTGGACGACTATCACCAGCGCATCTACGACCTCGCCCGCGAAGGGGCCAGCCAGATTGCCGCGCGGTTCGAGGCCGATGTCGAGCAGGGACGCATTAGTCTTGAAGACCTGTTCGACCGCCAATATCAACCGATTCCCGACACCCAGCCCGCCAAGTTCCAGACTCGTTTCGATCGCTACACCGATCAGGTGCTGCCGGCCATTCAGGAACCGTTACTGCCGCGTCACGAAGGTCTGGTGTTCGCCATCGCCTGCACGCAGCAGGGTTATGTGCCGACCCACAATCAGGCATTCAGCCAACCGCTGACCGGTAATGTGCAGGTCGATACCGTCAACAATCGCACCAAACGCAAATTTGCCGACCGCACCGGAATCCGTTGCGGCAGCCACCAGCAACCGGTGCTGTTGCAGACTTACACCCGCGATACCGGCGAGTTGATGCACGACCTGTCGGTGCCGATCATGGTCAAGGGCCGGCATTGGGGCGGGTTGCGTCTGGGCTACAAACCCGAAAATCCGCGCTGAGGCATTGTTGCCGGAACTGCAATTAATCTGTGCAGCGGCGTTGCTGTTTCCTCTTGATCCAAATCATTAACATGCCCACATAGTTAGGTTGCTAATGAAGTTGGGAGGTCAACATGCAATGCAGAGTCGATGTCGCGGTGATGATCGGCAGCGGCGTACCTGCCGGGCTGCGCGCGATGGGACAAAGTGTCTGCTGGGTGGTGCTGCTCAATGGTGAACGCCGCGGCACCGCTTTCGCGAGTCGTAATGAAGCGGAAGAGTGCAGGGCCGCATGGCTTGCGCAATTGAGCGCTGAAACCGGTGACAGCCTGCACTGATCAAGATTACTTGCCCCGGTGCAGGCGCACATTCAGCTCATCGACCATGATGGCTTCCTCGCCATCGGCCCGTAGCCACTCCTTGAGCATCTGCGCCTGCTGCGGGCTCCAGAAGTCGGCGTCGATCAGCTTGGTATCGGCGTCCAGCGGATGGGCTTCGATGAAGTCGTCGATCGCCGTTTCCTCCGAAGGCAGCCCTAATTGATCGAACAGAGTTGTCAGGTTGTAAGCAGGCAGTTCCATGGTGTACTCCTTGAAGGATGGCGGGGTCGGTCACTCTCTTTATCTGAGGTGCTCGTCGGCCAGGAGTTCGATCCGCGATTCCAGTGAACGGGCGAGGGCGCAGGCGGCGTTGTGATCCTCGCGGAAACCTCTGACAAGCCCCGTCGACTTTTCCCTGATATGGAAAAAGCCATTGCCCGCCGGGATCACCTGAAACAACGGTGCCTGACCGCAAGACTCGATTGTAGGAACAGTCTCAAAGCCTGGAGTGTTCAGGACAAAGGCAGGTTCGTGAGTCACGGCAAAATGCGTCATAGTGCACATATGAAGTCCTTTTCATGGATTGACCCGCATTTACAGGGTGTTGCGGGTAGTCGTGAACAGCATCGCTGCTCTAGAATCGCCAACACCTGTTGACGGCATGGCACTATCTAAAGCAATTTTTTGCGTGCGATATGTCGGAAAAGTGATTTTCTTGGTGAGTTTTTTCCCTAAAGTTCGTAGTCAGTTTTCTCTGGCTGAACGTGACGCGTTTTCCTTCAACATTTGGAGAACGTCTTTGCAGGTTTCGTGAGTGGCATTCCAGTAGTCTTGTGCAACTCGCGTTGAATGAGCACTTCGCTCGCTCAGGCGTATATTCGAGTCATCGCGCAACACCTTCGGCCTGGCCGATTTTTTCTGCCGTGCGCGCTTTTCGCGTACGGCACTCTTTTCAAGTGTGGGGATGTTTCTTTGGCAGTCAGTAACCTCGATATGCATGCTTTGTTCGTGCTGGGTGATTTGCGGGCAAAGCTGGTCAAGCAGTTTCAATCGCGTTTTGTTTACATCACCGAGCAAAACGCCGAAGGCATTTACGTTGCCGAGATCGACACCGAAAGCGCATTGGTGGTCGATGACAAACCTGGCCTCAAGCTCAAGGTCGGTGATCATTTCAGCGCGTCGGTGCTGCCGAGCCGTGAAGGCGGCAAGATGGACATCCGCTTTCGCGAAATCAAAATGACTGTGTACGGCTTGGGCGACTACGCGTTCGTCACCACGGCCGACGGCCATGCCATTGTGTTCAAGGAAGGCCACAGCGCGGTCACCGTGTTCGCCGCCAATGAACAACTGCAGGAAGGCCTGACCAAGACCCTGAAAGCCGTCACCGCCAAAGCCGCCAAGTGGCGCAAGGGCGAACTGGTGACCTTCAAGGCCAGCGAGTGAGCCGCGCCGATTTCCATTTGCAGAACCTCGACAGCGCCCGTGAAGAAGCACGTCGATTGTTCACTGCAAAGGCCGAAATGAAGAGCGCCTGGCTGGGGTGGGTCGCCTCGCAGATCTACGCCTTGCAGCCTGCGGAATACGCCAGCATGGTCAGACGCGAGCTGAAGAACCTGCAGGAAATTTCTGAAAAGTAGCCTCATCCGTGTCATGCCCCTGAAAAAGCAGGAACCTCGTCTACAGTCAGTTGACTGAGTATTCAGAGGCTTGCGGTCTTCTGTCAGGCCATCCTGCTATTGCTGTGAACAGCACGAGGTGCAAAAGCATGAACGGATTTCGACGGTTGCTGGCCGCTGGCCTGACCTCCTTCGGCTTGATGACGGCGGTGCCTGCGGTGAGCGCGGCACAGGCGCCGATCCACTTTGCCGACCTGAACTGGGAAAGCGGCAGCCTGATCACCGACGTCCTGCGGATCATCGTCGAGAAGGGTTACGGCCTGCCGACCGATACCTTGCCGGGCACCACCATCACCCTTGAGACTGCGCTGGCCAACAATGACATTCAGGTCATCGGCGAAGAGTGGGCCGGGCGCAGTCCGGTATGGGTCAAGGCCGAGGCCGAAGGCAAGGTCGTCAGCCTGGGCGACACGGTCAAAGGCGCCACCGAAGGCTGGTGGGTGCCGGAGTACGTGATCAAGGGCGATCCGGCCAAAGGCATCAAGCCATTGGCGCCGGAGCTGCGCAGTGTCAGCGATCTAAAGAAGTACAAGGACGTGTTCAAGGATCCGGAAACCCCGAGCAAGGGACGGTTCCTCAACAGCCCGATCGGCTGGACATCGGAGGTGGTCAACAAGCAGAAGCTCACGGCTTATGGCTTGCAGGATGATTTCGTCAATTTCCGCAGCGGCTCCGGTGCGGCACTGGATGCGGAAATCAGCTCATCGATCCGTCGGGGCAAACCGGTGCTGTTCTATTACTGGTCGCCGACCCCTCTGCTCGGTAAGTTCAAGCTGATCCAGCTGGAAGAGCCGCCTTTTGATGCCGAGGCCTGGAAAACCCTGACCGACGCCGATAACCCCAATCCGAAACCGACCCGTTCACTGGCCTCTAAGCTGTCGATCGGGGTGTCCACGCCGTTCCAGAAGCAGTATCCGCAGATTGCCGAGTTTTTCAGCAAGGTCGATTTTCCGATTGATGACCTGAACAAGGCGCTGGCCGAAATGAGCGAGAAACACACGGCGCCCCGGGATGCGGCGGTGGCGTTCATGAAGGCGCATCCGGATGTGTGGCAGGCGTGGTTGCCGAAGGATGTGGCAGATAAGGTTTCAGCTGATTTGAAATAGAGGCCGTAACGACGGGCCTTATCGCGGGCAAGCCCGCTCCCACAGGTTTTTCGGTGTGCTCTGAGCTTTGAAAACACATCGATTCCTGTGGGAGCGGGTTTGCCCGCGAAGCTTTTAGAAGCGGGTTTGCACAGCCAGCTCAAAGGTGCGCGGTGAGCCGAGGTAATACGCCGGCGATACATGGGCGAACTCGGCATACACCTCATTCGTCAGGTTGCGCACCCGCCCGGTCACGGTGGTGTGCGAATCCACCTGGTAGCTGAGGAAGCTGCCAAACAGCGTGTACGACGGCACGGTCATGGTGTTGGCCGTGTCGGCGAACACCGATGCCACATACCGAGCATCGACCCCGCCTTGCCATTGCGGCGAGAAATCGTAGGTCAGCCACAGATTGCCGACCCGGTCCGGCACGTTGGTCGGTGTGTTGCCTTTGCGGGAAACCACTACGCCGGCGGCGTTCTTTTCGTTGAACTCATCGTATTGCGCATCGACCCAGGCGAAGTTGCCTTCGGCCAGCAGCTTGTCGGTGATCCTGAGCGAGCTGGCAATCTCGATGCCCTTCGAAGTCTGTTGGCCGACCGGAATGCTGCTAGTCGGGTCCATCGGATCCGTCACCGCGAAGTCCTTGCGCTCGATGGTGTAGGCGGCCACTGTCGCCGAGCCGCGCCCGTTCAGGTAGTCGAACTTGCTGCCGATTTCCCATTGCTTGCCGGTCGAGACATCGAAGTCCTGGGTGCCATTGGGTTGCTCGGCGGCGTTGCTGTATTGCACGTACACATTGGCTGACGGAATGAACTGGTATGTCAGGCCGATGCGCCCGGTGACCGGTTCCCAGCTACGTTTGAGATGGCGCGGGTTACTCGCGGTCACCGTGCGATGGTTGGTCACGTCGAGGTCGATATCGTCGTACCGCAGGCCAGTAAGCAGCGAGAGCTTGTCAGTCAGTGCCAGGCGGTTTTCGGCAAACAGCGCTTTGGTGGTGATTTCGTTGGTCTTGTCGCTGACGAAACCCGGCATCGTTCCGGGAATGTCATAGAAATGCCCCGGTCGGTAGTTGTTCGGGTTCACCGTGCTGGCGCCTTTGACGTTCAGCGGCGAGTTGGTGGTCTGGTTGACCTTGTACTCGAATCCGCCGGACCAGGTGGTGTCGAGGCCGAACAGGCTGTTGTCGTGGCGCAGTTCGAACTGGTTGCCGTTCTGCTCGCCCTGGTGTCGCACCTGATACGCAGTGGAGCGGTTCACGGCGCTGTTGTCGGCGTTGTATTGATAGGTTTCCAGGTTGCGGTAATCGCGCTGGCTGTCGAGGTGATAGAGGGTGTTGCGCAGGGTGGTGCTGTCGTTGATCCGGTAGTCGATGATCGAGCGCACCCAGATGGTCCGCTGCTCGTAGCGGCCGTCCTCGACGTTGTAGTTGTTGAAGCGGTTGTGCTTGCCGATTTTCAACTCGCCGGCCTTGGGGTTGAGCACCGGCGTGCCCCAGTACGGGCTGTCCTCGTGTTCGTCCTGATATTCCAGGGCCAGGGTGTGCGACAGGTTCGGCGTCAGGTCGCTGAGCAGCGAGAACGCCACGCTCCAGGCATCGCGCTCTTGGCGGTCGATGTAGCCGTTGCTGGTGTTGTGGCTGACGTCGAGACGCGCGTAATGCTGCACCTCGGCGCCGGGTTCGGTCAGCGCGTGGTTGAGGCCGAATGCGGTTTCGGTAGTGTCGTAGGTGCCGTAGCTGACCCGACCTTCGATGGCTTGCTCGTCGCGCGTGGCCAGTTTGGTCACGTAGTTCAGCGAGCCACCGACCGAGCCTGCGCCGTTGATCAGCGACGAGGGGCCGCCGACCAATTCCACCCGATCATAAATCCATGAATCTACGGGGCGAGCCAGGCCGCCGGAAACGTTCACGCCATTGAACATCTGGGTGATCTGGCTGCTGGTAAAACCGCGATAGGAGACGAACCCGCCAAAGCCCGGCGGCGCACTGGCGTTCACCCCCGGCAAGGTGTTGGCCGCGTCCTGAAAGTTTTGTGAACCGTGACGCTCGATGTCATTGCGGTTGGCGATCGCCACCGAGGCCGGAGTGTCGCGTACGCTCAAACCAAGGCGCGAGGCCATGCCGCTGGACTGGTCGAGGCTCAGGCCCGGTTCGACGCCGGACTCGCCGTCAATGGTGATCGGCGCCAGATCCACGGTGGATTGCGCCCAGACGTTGACGGACAGGCAGCCGCAAAGGCTCGCCAGCAAGGTAAGTTGTTTCATCGATTGAATCCTGAATACTTGTCTAGGAGTCAGCGCACAGGCGAACGCCGCGCGTTGGCGCAGTAGGCTGACAAATCAAAAAGGCAAGGACACTCAGGCGAGGGGCGGGGCGCGAGGGTTGGCCGAAGGCCAGATAAAGCGGGCAGGGAGGTCGGCGCTGACGATGACCGGCAGCGGCGGGCTGTGTTGTTCCGGCAGGATCGCCAGGGTCAGGCTGGAGTTGAATGCCGGACCCATGCCACCGGTAGAGCACAGCGGGCAGCCGAAGGCCTTGGCCAGAGTCGGCAGTTTTTCTTCGGCGGGACTCGAGGCGAGCGGCGCTTGGGTGCTCGGGTCGACGGCGCAGAACTGGCCGCCGATACCGTTGAGCTGCATGCCGACCATTTGTCCGTGACCGATGCTGCAGGCGAACACGTTGAACAGGACGCAGCAATAGAGCATCCAGGCCAGCAGTGAGCGATCGGTACGGGTGAATTTCATGGGGCGGCACTTTACCGCACCGCCGACCGGTCGTGCACATGGAAAAATGCCGACTAGGATGTTTTGTTCAAATCCCTTTAAAGGATTCTCGACCATGACCTTTGTGTTGGCTCAATGGCTGGTGGCGATATTTGCGGTGATCAGCCTGATGCATGTGTATTGGGCGATGGGTGGGCAGTGGGCGGCCGTGGCGGTGGTGCCGCAGGTTCCGGTTGACAACGGCGGACTGACGCTCAGGCCGGCGTTCAAGCCGTCAGGCTGGATCACGCTGGTGGTGGCGGCAGCCCTGCTACTGATTGCCGCACTGGTGTGCATGCGAGTGGGGTGGTGGCTGCCCGCCGTGCATCACTGGGCGCTGCAATGGGTGATCAGCGCGATTGCGCTGCTGATGTTTGCGCGGGCAATCGGCGATTCGGAGCTGGTGGGGTTTTTCAAGGAAGTGAAGGGGTCGCGATTTGCCCGGCTCGACACTTGGGTTTACTCGCCGCTGTGTCTGATATTGGGAGCCGGGCTGTTGGCTGTCGCCTGGATCTAACTGCCGGTTTCAGTACGCCGGCTGCTGACCTCGGCCGGCACGTCATCCCCGGCCATGCGCTTGCGGAACAATGCCGCCCGCGCCAGCAGCAGGGTGGTCACTGGCACGGTGATCGAAAGCAGAATCGGGATCAGCCATGCGTGCAGCACCGGCCCGGATTTGAGCGCGGAAAAACAGATGATCGACGCCAGCGCCACGCACCACGCGCCCAACGTCGAGGCCAGCGCCGGCGGGTGCATGCGCTGGAAGTAATCTTTCATCCGCAGCAGGCCGGTCGCGCCGATCAGGGCGAACACGCCGCTGAGGACCAGCAGGATCGCCACCGGGATTTCCACCCAGAGAGACAGTTCAGCGTTCATTCGATCACCTCGCCACGCAGGAGGAACTTCGCCAAAGCAAACGAGCCGACGAAGCCGAACAGCGCGATCAGCAGCGCCGCTTCGAAGTAGGTGTCACTGGCATAACGAATCCCCAGGGTCAGCATCATCAGCATGGCGACGATGTACAGGTAATCCAGTGCCAGTACCCGGTCTTGCGCCGACGGGCCTTTGAACAGGCGTACCAGCGTGAGGACCATGGCCAGTGAAAACAGGAACAGCGTCAGCAGAATCGCGTTCGACAGCAGCGGGCTCATTCGAAAATCTCCATCAACGGCCGCTCGTAAGTGACCTTGAAGTGCTGGATGAATTGCGCCTCGTCATCCAGATTCCAGACGTGCAGCAACAGAACGCTGCGATCCAGCGCCAGCTCCGACCACACCGTGCCGGGCACGACCGTACAGATCATCGACAGCGCCGCCAGACCGTTGGCATCGCGAAGGTCCAGCGGCACCTTGATGAAGCGTGAACGAAGCGGCCGACGACCGGCGTTGAGAACGCCCCAAGCCACTTGCAGGTTCGAGACGATCACATCGCGCCCGACCAGCAGAAACAATCGCAGGATCGTGCCCGGGCGGCGGATGTGAATCCGTTGCGGGCGCAGCTTGCGCATCATCAGTGGAGCGCTGAAACCGAGTACGGCACCCAGCAGCAGATTGCCCGGGCTGACCGACAGGTTCAGCACCAGCCAGAGCAACCACAGCGCAAGCGACAGCCAAGGAGCAGGAAACAGACGTTTCATGGTTGCACCTCCAGCAGCGCAGCCTTGGCTTCCGGGCTGGGTATGGCGCGGGTGCCGAGCACCGCCATCACGTATTGCTGCGGATTGTTCAGGGCATCTGCGGCTGCCTGGGTGTAACGCAGCAGCGGTTCAGCCTTGAAGGTCAGCGCGATGCTCAGGCCGAGCAGCAGGAAAATCGGCGTGCATTCCAGTTTGCGCAGCAGCGGCGACGGTCGCTCTTCAGGCGACCAGAAGCGCTGGATGCCCAGGCGCGAGAACGCCATCAGCGAGCCGAGTCCGGTGAGGATCAGCAGGGCCAGCAACGCCCATGCGGCATTCGAGATCGATTCGCCGGCGCCGAGGCCCAGCGGGTTGAGCAGGGCGCCGATCAGGCTCAGCTTGCCGATGAAACCGGACAGCGGCGGCATGCCAATGATCAGCAGCGCGCAGGCAATGAAGCTCAGGCCGAGGAAGGCCATGGTCCACGGGATCACCTGACCGACCACGGCTTTCTGATCGTCGTCGAGGTTGATGCCCTTCACCGGACGCTGCCACTCCTGCGGACGCGGCAGCAGTTCGTTTTCGTCTTCCAGCGGCACTTCGATGGCGGTGCGCGAACGTTCGATCAACTCGGCCAGCAGGAACAGCGCGCTCAGCGCCAGGGTCGAGCTGACCAGATAGAACAGCGCGGCGCCAATCAGGTTCGGCTGGGCAAAACCCACGGCCGACAGCAGGATCCCCGCCGACACCAGAATGCTTAGGCTAGCCATGCGTTCCAGGCGTTGCGCGGCAATGATTGCCACGCCCGCACCGGCCATGGTCGCCATGCCGCCGTAGATCAGCCAGTCACCGCCGAAGTAAGCCGAAGCGCCCGCTTGGCCCGAGAACAGCAGCGTCCACAGACGTAGCAAGGTGTAGACGCCGACCTTGGTCATGATCGCGAACATCGCCGCCACCGGCGCGCTGGCCGACGAGTAGGCCGGCACCAGCCAGAAATTCAGCGGCCACATGCCGGCCTTGGCCAGGAACGCCACGGCCAGAATCCCCGCGCCGGCGTGCAGCAGGCCACGGTCGGCCTCCGGCACCAGCGGGATCTTCAGGGCCAGATCCGCCATGTTCAGCGTGCCGGTCACACCGTAGATCAGCGCCGCGCCGATCAGGAACAGCGACGACGCCAGCAGGTTGATCGAGATGTAATGCAGCCCCGACGACACCCGCGCCCGGCCCGAACCATGAAGCAACAGGCCGTAGGACGCCGCGAGCAGCACTTCGAAGAATACGAACAGGTTGAACAGGTCCGCCGTCAGGAATGCGCCGTAAAGGCCCATCAACTGAATCTGGAACAAGGCGTGAAAGCTCGACCCGGCGCCGTCCCAGCGGGCCATGGCGAACAGCAGGGCGCTGACGCCGATGATCCCGGTCAGCACCAGCATCAATGCCGACAGACGATCGACCACCAGCACGATGCCGAACGGCACCTGCCAGTTGCCCGGCAGATAAACCCCAATCGAGCCGGGCACGCCGGTGGTCTGGGTCCATTGCAGCAACATCACTGAAATGCCGAGGCCGAGGAGGCTGGAGAACAGGTTGATTTTCGCCTTCAGTGGTCGGTGCTTCTCGCCGAGCATCAGCATGATGGCGGCGGTCAGCAGCGGCAGCAGGATCGGTGCGGCGATCAGGTGAGTCATCGCCGTCATTCCTTGGGCTCCCTTCCGTCAACGTGGTCGGTGCCGGTCAGGCCCCGTGAGGCCAGCAGCACCACCAGAAACAAAGCGGTCATGGCGAAGCTGATGACGATGGCCGTCAGCACCAGCGCCTGGGGCAGCGGGTCGGTGTAATTGAGCAGATCCTGCGGCACGCCGTCCTTGATGATCGGCTCCTTGCCGATGAACAGGCTGCCCATGCTGAAGATGAACAGGTTGACGCCGTAGGACAGCAGGCACAGGCCCATCACCACCTGGAACGTCCGTGGCCGCAGAATCAGCCAGACCCCGGAGGCGGCGAGCACGCCGATGGCGATTGCGATGACTTCTTCCATCAGACGGCTCCTTTGGCGGCAGCGGTTTTGTGGCCCCGGACCGATTGGTGGGCGAGGGCGGTGAGGATCAGCAAGGTCGAGCCGACCACCACGGCGTAGACGCCGATATCGAAGAACAGCGCGCTGGCGATATGGATGTCACCGAGCAGCGGCAAGCTGAAATGCCAGGTGTGGGTGGTGAGGAATGGATACCCGACCGCCATCGCCCCGAGCCCGGTGACGGTGGCGAACAGCAGGCCGGTGCCCATCCAGCGCAGTGGGCGCAGGCTCATTTGCGCCTCGACCCACTGGGTGCCGGCGACCATGTATTGCAGGATGAACGCCACCGACATCACCAGACCGGCGACGAAACCGCCGCCCGGCTGGTTATGCCCGCGCATGAACAGGTAGAACGACACCACCAGCGCAATCGGCAGCAGCAGGCGCACCAGTACCGCCGGCACCATCATGAAACCGAGCGCGGTGTCGCTGGCCGAACGCGGGTTGACCAGATCGGTGACCACGTCGGGGGCGAGCAGGCGCTGCTGAGCCGGCAGTTGCAGGCTTTCTTTCGGCGGGCGGAAGCGACGCAGCAGGGCGAATACGGTCAGCGCTACGGCGGCGAGCACCGTGATTTCGCCAAGGGTGTCGAAACCACGGAAATCCACCAGCATCACGTTGACCACGTTGCTTCCGCCGCCCTCGGGCAGGGCGCGGCTCAGGTAGAACGAAGAAATGTCGTTCGGCGTCTGGCGGGTCAGCATCGCGTAGGACAGCAACGCCATGCCGCCACCGACGGCAATCGACAGCAGCAAGTCGCGCAGACGCCGGACCCGCGCCTTGCGCAGGCTGCTTGGCAGTGGCGAAACCTCTTCGATCCGCCGTGGCAGCCAGCGCAGGCCGAGCAGGATCAACACGGTGGTCACCACTTCGACCACCAGTTGCGTCAGGGCCAGATCCGGCGCCGAGAACCAGACGAAGGTCACGCACGTCATTAGCCCGCAGACGCTGACCATGGTCAGGGCCGCGAGACGGTGATACTTGGCCTGCCACGCGGCGCCGAGGGCGCAGGCGATTGCCAGCAGCCACAGGGTCACGAACACGATCGAGCCAGGGATCTTCGGCCGGTCGCCCCAGCTCAGGCTGCTGTGCAGCATTGGGATCAGGCCGGCCAGCACTGCCGCCAACACCATCAGGAACAGCTGGGTTTGCAGACGCTTGGTGCCGATGCGCCGCTCCAGCCGCCGGGCCAGGCGCATCATCGCCACCAGACTGCGCTCGAACATTCGCTTGCCGTTGAGGCGGCCCGCCAGCGGCGGACACTTGAAGCGGCCGCGCTTGAGCTGGTTGCGCAGTAGCAGATACAGCACGATGCCGCCGGACATGGCGATCAGGCTCATGATCATCGGTGCATTGAGGCCGTGCCAGATCGCCAGGCTGTATTCCGGCAGCACGCCACCCACCACCGGCAAGGCGGCAGCGGCCAGCAACGGGCCTACAATTTGGGCCGGGAAAATCCCCACCAGCAAACAGGTGAAGACCAGCACCTCAACTGGCGCGCGCATCCAGCGTGGCGGTTCGTGCGGGGTGTGCGGCAGGTCGGTGGCGGTCGGGCCGAAGAACACATCAACAGTGAAGCGCAGTGAATAGGCCACGCTGAACGTGCCGGCAATCGTCGCGACGATAGGCAACGCGGCTTCGACCCACGCCGTGGCGTTGATGAACACGGTTTCGGCGAAGAACATTTCTTTCGACAGGAAACCGTTGAGCAGCGGCACCCCGGCCATGGATGCACTGGCCACCATCGCCAGGGTGGCGGTGAACGGAATCAGTTTGAACAGGCCGTTGAGTTTGCGGATGTCGCGGGTGCCGCTTTCGTGGTCGATGATCCCCGCGGCCATGAACAGCGAAGCCTTGAAGGTCGCGTGGTTGAGAATGTGGAACACCGCCGCCACGGCGGCCAGCGGGCTGTTCAGGCCGAGCAGCAGCGTGATCAGGCCGAGATGGCTGATGGTCGAGTAGGCCAGCAGTCCTTTGAGATCGTTCTGGAACATCGCGCAGTACGCGCCGAGCAATAGCGTGGCGGCACCGGCGCCGCTGACGATGTAGAACCATTCTTCGCTGCCGGACAGCGACGGCCACAGCCGGGCCAGCAGGAAAACCCCTGCCTTGACCATGGTCGCCGAATGGAGGTACGCCGAAACCGGTGTGGGCGCCGCCATCGCGTGCGGCAGCCAGAAGTGGAAGGGGAACTGGGCGCTTTTGCTGAGGGCGCCGATAAGAATGAGGGGAAGCAGGATAGGGTAGAGTGCATGTGCGCGAATCAGATCGCCGGCGGCCAGGACCTTGTCCAGGTCATAGCTGCCGACCACATGGCCGAGAATCATGACCCCCGCCAGCAGACACAACCCCCCCGCACCGGTGACCATCAACGCCATGTACGCACCACGGCGCGCGTCGTGGCGGTGGTGCCAATAGCCGATCAACAGGAACGAGAAGAGGCTGGTCAGCTCCCAGAAGAACACGATCTGGATCAGGTTGCCGGAGATCACCAGCCCCAGCATGGCGCCCATGAACGCCAGAAAGAACGCAAAGAAACGCGGCACCGGATCGTCCGGCGACATGTAATAACGGGCATATAAGGAAACGAGGGTGCCGATGCCCAGCACCAGCATCGAGAACAGCCAGGCGAAGCCGTCCATGCGCAGGACGAAGTTCAGGCCCAGGCTGGGCAGCCACGTGAATTCTTCGCGGATCACGCCGCCGTGGGCGATCTGCGGGTATAGCAGCGCGACCGAGACAGTCCCGACCAGTGCGACCAGACCTGCCAGCAGGGATTCGGCGTTACGTGCGTTGTGCGGCAGCACGGCTGCCAGACAGCTGCCCAGAAAAGGCAGAAGCAGTAGAACTATCAGGGACATAGGCTTCTAATCTGCGGAAGTTTGTGAAGCATCATACGTGCCAGCTCCCGGATCGCCAAACGCGAGGATGTCTCTGAATCCTACAAAGTAGCCGTAAAACCCGCGTTTAGCCTTCGGTCTCGTGCTCCAATTCTTCCGTGACCGTTTGTGTCTCTTTGCCTTTGGTCTTCAATTCACTGACGATCACTGCCGCCACGATCAGCCCCGCACCCACCAATGCAATCGCTGGCAAACGCTCCCCCGCGATGCGCCCGACGATTCCGGCCCACACCGGCTCACCGGCGTAGATCAAGGTCGCTCGGGTCGGCGAAACACTTTTCTGCGCCCAGTTCATCGCCACCTGAATCGCCGCACTCATCGCGCCCAGGCCCAGAGCCGTACTCAGCAACAGCCACGAGAAGTCCGGAATCGCCTCGCCGGTCGGTACCACCATCAAAAACGACAGCACCGAAGTCGTCGCCAATTGCACAACGGTTACGCGACGCACATCGACCTGCCCGGCATAGTTGCTGATCAGGATGATTTCGGCTGCTATCGCGATGGCGCTGATCAGCGTGGCGATTTCACCGGGGCTGAAATTCAGCGAAGCACCGGACGGCCCGGAAAGCAGCATCAGCCCGGTAAACGCCAGCATGATGCCAATGCTCGGCATCAAACCCGGGCGCCGGCCGAGAACCAGCCATTGCAGCAGAGGCACGAACGGCACGTACAGCGCGGTGATGAACGCCGACTGGCTGCTTGGAATGCTCTGCAAACCGACAGTCTGCAAACCGTAACCGAGCAGGATCGCAACGCCGATAAAGGCACCGGCCTTGAGTTCGAACAGGGTCAGCTCACGCAGGTGCTTCCAGGAGAACAGCGCAACGATGCCCGCGGCGGCAGCAAAGCGCAGGCCGACGAAAAACATCGGACCGCTGACGGTCATCGCGTGCTGCACCAGCAGGAAGGTGCCGCCCCAAAGCATGGTGATCAGCACCAGCACGCACTCGGCTTTGCTGAACCGGGAAAACCGCAGGGGAGTTTGAGGGGAGTTGGCTGACGTCATGACCTTGCGCACTTTTAAGGAGGGGACGCACAATGCGCCAAATGTTGCGCAGTATACTGCCCAACCCCAGCCAGTGAGCAATATAGTGCACAAAGATTCCGTTCAGCGGGCTTCGGTCCTGCAACACGTCAGCCAGAACGTCCGACGCCTGCGCCACGCCGCCGACATGAGCCAGACGGCCCTCGCGGAAAAGTCCGGGGTCAGCCGGCGGATGCTGGTGGCCATCGAGGCCGGCGAGAAGAATGTCAGCCTGACCACCCTCGACCGCGTCGCCGAAGCCCTCGAGGTGGCCTTCAGCGATCTGATCCAGGCGCCGGATAACCGCGATCCCGGCCGTATCAACGAACTGGCCTGGGCCGGCAGCATCCCCGGCAGCAAAGCCGTTTTGCTATCCAAGGCCAACGCCACCCGAGCGGTGGAACAGTGGGAGTGGTGCCTGCAACCGGGTGAGGTCTATCCCTCGCAACCGGACGCCGAAGGCTGGAGCGAACAGATTTTCGTGTTCGAAGGCTGCCTGACGCTGATGCTCGGCGATCAACCTCAGCGCATCGCCGCTGGGGAGTTTTTCATGTTCGCCAGCAACCAGCCGCACACCTATCGCAATGACGGGGAAGTCGCGGCGCGGTTCGTGCGCAATGTGGTGATCTGACTGTTGCAGGGCCGACAGCGGATAAACAGATTGCTCCATCCTGCGTGCAGACTGCTTTAGGTTGTTATCTCAATCTATTGATAAATAAAGAAAATATATTCAGGCATGACTCCTGCTATGGGTTCTGGATCCTCATCCGGAAACCACGGAGTCGCCTCACATGATCGCTTCAAATCAAACCGCTAAACGCCTCCTGAACATCGGGAGTAACGTCTGATGCCCCGCGAAATCCGTCTCAACGCCTTCGACATGAACTGCGTCGGTCATCAGTCGCCGGGCCTGTGGGCTCACCCTCGGGATCGCTCCTGGCAGTACAAGGATCTGGAGTACTGGACCGATCTGGCGAAAATCCTTGAGCGCGGCAAGTTCGACGGTTTGTTTATCGCCGATGTGCTGGGCATCTACGACGTGTACAACGGTAATGGCGAGGCAGCCATCCGGCAGGCGGCGCAGGTGCCGGTCAACGATCCGTTGCAACTGATCCCGCCGATGGCGCTGGTCACCGAGTACCTGGGGTTTGGTCTGACCGCTTCGTTGTCCTTCGAGCATCCGTATCCATTCGCACGACGCCTGTCGACCCTCGATCACCTGACCAAGGGCCGTGCCGGATGGAACATCGTCACCTCTTATCTGGAGAGCGGCGCGAAGAACATCGGCCAGCAAGCCCAGACCGAACATGACGCACGCTACGACTTCGCCGAAGAATACCTCGAGGTCTGCTACAAACTCTGGGAAGGCAGTTGGGAAGAGGGCGCGATTCTGCGCGATCGCGAACGGCGGATCTTCAGTGACCCGAGCAAAATTCACGAGATTCGCCACCACGGGAAACACTTTCAGGTGCCGGGCATTCACCTTTGCGAACCGTCGCCGCAGCGCACGCCGGTTCTCTATCAGGCGGGTGCTTCCAGCCGGGGCAAGCAGTTTGCCGCCGAGCATGCCGAATGCGTTTTTGTCGCTGCCCCGTCGAAAGTGCTGCTGAAGAAAACTGTGGCCGACATCCGCCGCCGCGCCGCCGAGGCCGGGCGCGATCCGTCGAAGATCCTGATCTTCAACCTGCAAACCGTGATCCTCGGCGAAACCGACGCCAAGGCCAAAGCCAAATTCGAAGAATACAAATCCTGGGTCAGCTACGAAGGCGCGATGGCGCTGATTTCCGGCTGGACCGGCATCGACTTCAGCCGCTTCAAACCGGACGAACCGCTCAGGCATGTGCACACCAACGCGATTCAATCGGCGGTCGAGGCGTTTTCCACGGCGGATCCGAACAAGGTCTGGACCCCCAACGAACTGGCCGACTGGGTCGGCATCGGCGGGTTCGGCCCGTTGTTCGTCGGCAGCCCGGAAACGGTGGCGGACCTGTTGCAGGAATGGGTCGACGAAACCGACGTCGACGGCTTCAACCTGGCCTACGCGCTGACCCACGAAACCTTCATCGACGCCGTGGAATTGCTGGTGCCGGAGTTGCAGAAGCGCGGTGTCTACAAGACCGAGTACGCGCCGGGGACCTTGCGCGAGAAGCTGTTTGGCGAAGGGCCGAGACTGCCGGAGGTTCATCCGGGCAGCGGCTATCGAAACCTCGGCGAGCTGCATCGGCAGGAGAAAAAAGTCGCGTCCGTCTAGACGCCTTCGCAGCGTCTGAATGACACTGCCTTGAGCAAACCCTCTGCAGCGAGAACGGCATGACTCAAACCGATACGACCGCACTGCGTCACGCCGACATCCTGATTGTCGGCGGCGGCCTCAGCGGCACGATGCTGGCGGTGCAATTGCTGCGTTTGCCGGGGCGCAGAAAGATTCTGGTGATCGAGCCCCGGGCCGAGCTGGGCCGGGGCGAAGCGTACAGTGCGGTGGAACTGGGCCACACGCTTAACGGCAACGCGGCGCGGATGAGCGTCGATCCGGACAATGCCGATGACCTGACCCAGTGGCTGACCGCTCACATCGCCGGTGGCGGCTGGCCGGAGTCGGATCAGCAACATGTGCCGGTCAGCGAACTGTTTCCACCTCGGGGGCTGTTTGGCATGTATGTGCAACAGCGTCTCGCCGAAGCGCAGCAGGTTGGCGCGCAACACGGTTCTACGGTCGAGCATGTGCGCGCCGAAGTGGTCGATGTTCAGGCCTCCAGTGATTCCGTGCAGCTCACCTTGAGTAACGGTCAGCAATTGCTCGGGGCTTTTGCCGTGTTGGCGACCGGGATGTTCCCGGCTGCCCGCACCCCGCAAAAGGAGTCCAGCGGCCTCAACGCGGCGGCACTCGATCCGTGGGATGTCGCGGCCATGCGCCAGCTCGATCCGCAATCGACGGTGCTGATCATCGGCTCGGGCCTGACCATGGTCGATGCCGTGGTGTCGCTGGAGCAGGCCGGGCATCGCGGGCCGATCGAGGTGTTTTCCCGGCACGGGTTGTTGCCCCATGTGCGTCGGCAACCGCCCGCGTGGGTGGACTTCCTCGCCGAGGATCACAGCATTCGCACACCACGCCAGTTACTGCGCGAATTGCGCCGGCATTGCCGCGACGCCATCGCACAGGGCATCGACTGGCAGGCGCCGCTTGACACCGTGCGTGCGCACATCGGCCGGTTATGGAGTCAGGCCAGCGATGTGCAGCGCCGGCAATTCGTGCGGCATGTGCGGCCGTGGTGGGAAAGTCATCACCATCGTTCGCCGCCGCTGAGTGCGGAACTGGTCGAGCGTCTGCACCGGGAAGGGCGATTGCGCATTCATGCGGCGTCTTACAAGGGTCTTGAGCCTGCATCGGGCGACGGCGTGAGTATCCTCATTCGCCCTCGCGGTGAGGCCGAAACCCGCGTAGTGCAGGGCGCGGCGTTGATCAATTCCAGCGGCATCGAATACGACTGGCGCCGGGTCGCGCGACCTTTGCCGCAGCAGTTGCTGGCGCGCGGTCTGGTTCGTCCAGGGCCGCTGGCACTGGGGATCGCGGCAGAGGTGGACGGTGCGGTGCTGGATGTCGAGGGCCGGGTCTCGAACCGCCTGTTTGCCATGGGCCCGCCGTTGCGTGGCATGTGGTGGGAAAGCACCGCCGTCACCGATGTGGCGTTGCAGGCCAAGGCACTGGCCGCGCGACTGGTTCGCTGATGCCCAAATGCAAGAAACCCCGCTTCGGCGGGGTTTCCTGTTTCTGGCAGCTCAAACCGATCACTCAGTAGCGCTGATATTTGGAACCGAATTCCGGGCGATTTTCCGCGACGTACAGTTTGGTCTGTTCGGCGTTCTGTTGCAGTTTGAGGCCTTGGTGTTCGGCGTCGTTGCTGACGGTGTCGACGTTCAGGGTGCCGGACTGGCCGACGGTCGCCGCCGCGACAACCGGGGTGCTGGCGTGTGGGGCGGCGATGGCGGAGGTGGCGCCAATCAGAGAAACAATGAAGCCGAGTGCGATGATGTCTTTCATGATGTTGCTCCAGAGAGTGGGGAGAAGATGGGGCCCACTGTAGTGCTGGAGGGGTTTGATGTGAAAACACCCTTGCGCATAGTTGTTATCGAAGGTGTTGATGCGCGATCAGCGCGGTAGGGTATTGCTCAGCCAGCGCTGGCGCAGTTGCTCCAGACGACCGTCGGCCCGCAATGTATCCAGCGCCTGCTGCCAGCGTGCGACCTGTTCCGGATCGGTCTGCGGCGAAAAGGCAATGTAGGTGTTCTGTTTCATCAACGGGATCTGGTACTGCAAGCGTCCCGGCTCCATGCCTTGTTCGCGGGCGAGGGCGGCTTTGGACCAGGTATCGGAGACCACGAAATCGGTACGCCCCAGGCTGAACAGTCGCATCATCTGCTCCGGGGTTTCCACGCCGTAGAGGTTGTTCAGGTCTTGCCCTTGCAGATAGCTGTAGACCAGCCATTTGCGCGGTACGGTGATCCGGCCCAGGTGATCGGCTTCACGCAGGCTGTGCACGGGAGGCTGGAGATTGTCGCGGGCGTATAGCGCGGTTTCGACTTCGATCAGCGGCCCGACCCATTGATAGCGATCGTCGCGCGCATCGGTACGCAGCACGGTGAATACGCCGGTGTCGGGCGTGTCGCTGGCCATGCGCAGGGCGCGCAGCAGCGGGACTTGTTGCAGATGGATGCGGTCGCCGGTCTGGGTCGCCAGAGCCTGCACCACGTCCACACCGAATCCTGCGAGCTGATTGCCTTGCATGAAATGCAGGGGCGGGTGGTTGTCGGTGAGCAGTTGCAGATCCGCCGCAGTGGCCGTCAGGGCCAGCATTGACAGCAGACAGGCGGCAAATCGTTTCATGGATCGTCCCTGAACAAAACAATCGCGCAGCTTAGTACGAGCCATGACGGCTGTCGTGGGGAAACAGCGGGGCTTTTGTGTCAGAGAACAAGGCTTATCGGTAGTGATCGCTGCGGGGGCAGAGCGCCCCCGGCAGGAATCGACAACGGCGGTACAAACGATCAGTAACGCTGGTACTTGGAGCCGAACTCGGGACGGTTCTCGGCGACCAGTACGCTGCGGGCCGAACGTTCGCGCAGTTCCTGTAAGCGATCGGCACCCCCTTCGGCGACGCGTTCGCGCAGCTCTTGCAAGCGGTCCGCACCGCCCTCGGCGACGCGCTCACGCAGTTCCTGCAAACGATCCGCGCCGCCTTCAGCCACGCGTTCGCGCAGTTCCTGCAAGCGATCCGCGCCGCCTTCAGCCACGCGTTCGCGCAGTTCCTGCAAGCGATCCGCGCCACCTTCGGCTACGCGATCCTTCTGCAGGTTTTCCGAGCCGTATTCGGCAACCAGCGGCTGGGAGCTGGCGGACGCCAGGTCGGCCAGGGCCAAACCGCTGAACAGGCTGATTGCGAGTACCAGGGATTTCGAGGACTTGAACATGGTGCTTCTCCTTGCGTTTGAGATGAGTGAACCAGTGCTTTCTGGTGGGTTCATTCAAACGCGAGGGTGTATCGCTGATATGTGGTGTTGCGGCCCGAAAACGCGGATTACGTATCTGCGCGGCGAATTTATACAGAGCGATACAAATCCGTCAGGATTCGGCGAGCATCTCCACGGCGAAGGAGAAAACATAACCCTCGTTGCGCACGGTCTTGATGTAGGTCGGCTCGCGGGAGTCGTCCAGCAGACGCTGGCGCAGGCGGCTGACCAGCAAATCGATGGAGCGGTCGAACAGGTCCGCGTCGCGACCCTGGGTCAAATTCAACAACTGATCGCGGCTGAGCACCCGTTGCGGATGATCGAGAAACACCCGGAGCAGGCGATATTCGGCGCCGCTTAGGGCGACCATGGTGTCGTCTTCATCGAGCAGGTGTCGGGCGGTGGTGTCCAGGCGCCAGCGGCCGAACGCGAGCAGGCGTCCGGTTTCGGTGATCAGCAGATTGGGCGGCAGCATTCGCGTGCGGCGCAGCACGGCGTTGATCCGCGCCAGCAATTCGCGGGCAGCGAAGGGTTTGGTCAGGTAATCGTCGGCACCCATTTCCAGGCCGAGGATGCGGTCGGTCTGGTCGTCGCGGGCGGTGAGCATCAGGATCGGGATCGCCTTGTGCTTGCCGGCGCGCAGTTCGCGGCACAGCACCAGCCCGTCATCGCCGGGGAGCATGATGTCGAGCATGATCAGGTCGACCGTGTTGGCTTCCAGAAAACTGCGCATCTGCCGGCCATCGGCGACCACGGTGCTGCGCAGGCCGTTCTTGGTCAGGTAATTGCCGACCAGCTCGCGGATCTCGCGGTCATCGTCGACGATCAGGATGTGGTTGATGTGATCCATGGTTCGCTCTTTTTATAAGGAGTGCCCGAAGCGTTGCGCTTCGGGCACTGGTCGCTTCTAGTCAGGACACCACGCGATAGCACGGCACATACGCCGCGCCACCCGGCAGTTTCATCCGGTGCTGGGCGACGAAGGCTTTGAGCAGCAGATCGAGGGGCTGCATGATCGCGGCGTCGCCACGGATCTGATACGGCCCGTGTTCCTCGATCAGGCGGATGCCCTTGTCCTTGACGTTGCCGGCGACGATCCCGGAGAACGCGCGGCGCAGGTTGGCCGCCAGTTCATGGGGCGGCTGATCGCGGTGCAGCTTGAGGTTGGCCATGTTTTCGTGGGTCGGATCGAACGGGCGCTGGAAGCCTTCGTCGATCTTCAGCAGCCAGTTGAAGTGGAACGCGTCGGCGCGTTCGCGGCGGAACTGCTTCACGGCCTTGAGGCCCGCCGTCATCTGCCGCGCCACTTCGGCCGGGTTGTCGATGATGATTTCGTAGTGCTTCTTCGCCGCTTCGCCGAGGGTGGCGGTGACGAAGGCGTCCAGTTGTTCCAGGTACGGCGCGGCGTGTTTCGGCCCGGTCAAAATCACCGGGAACGGCAGGCCGGCGTTGTCCGGGTGCATCAGGATGCCCAGCAGGTACAGGAATTCTTCGGCGGTGCCGGCGCCGCCCGGGAAGATGATGATGCCGTGGCCGACGCGGACGAAGGCTTCCAGGCGTTTTTCGATGTCCGGCAGGATCACCAGCTCGTTGACGATCGGGTTCGGCGCTTCGGCAGCGATGATGCCCGGCTCGGTCAGGCCCAGATAGCGGCCGCCATGAATGCGCTGTTTGGCGTGGGCGATGGTCGCGCCTTTCATCGGGCCTTTCATCACGCCCGGGCCGCAGCCGGTGCAGATGTCGAGGCTGCGCAGGCCCAGTTCGTGGCCGACCTTCTTGGTGTATTTGTATTCTTCGGTGTTGATCGAGTGGCCGCCCCAGCACACGACGATTTTCGGCTCGACGCCCGGACGCAGGGTGCGCGCGTTGCGCAGCAGGTGGAAGACGTAGTCGCTGATGCCTTGGGAGGTGCTGAGGTCGATGCTCAGGGCATCGAGTTCGTTTTCGGTGTAGACGATATCGCGCAGGGCGCTGAACAGCATTTCCCGGGTGCTGGCGATCATTTCGCCGTCGACGAAGGCGTCGGCCGGGGCGTTCAACAGCTCCAGGCGCACACCGCGATCCTGCTGGTGGATACGGATTTCGAAGTCTTTGTAGGCTTCAAGAATGGTTTTTGCGTTGTCGACATGGGCGCCAGTATTGAGGATGGCCAGGGCGCACTGGCGAAAGAGGGTGTAGGTGCTGCCGGTTCCGGCCTGGCTCAGTTGCTGAACTTCACGTTGGGAAAGGGTTTCGAGGCTGCCTTTTGGGCTGACCGAGGCATTGATTACGTGTCGTTGGGTCATGCAGTGATCCTTAAAACGATGTCATTGCCGGCATGGTCAATGGCATCCGAATAGTGTGTATCCATGAATGAAGATGGCACGATCTGCGTGGTATCGCCATGTCCCCGTTGGACGTAGAAAAGATGAAAAGGCGCTCCAGCATAGCTAAATCCGCCTCAGAGGCGATAATGCGCAGCCTCTTTTTAACTCAAGCCATGGAAGCCTGTCGCGATGTTCGAGATTCAACCGATCGATGCCATCACTTATCGCCAGCAGACCCGGCGCAGCACGCTGATCATCGCGGTGCTGTTCCTGGTGCTGGCGATGGCGTTTTCGACGGCGGCGGTGGCGCTGTTCGGCGAGCCGGGCGGGGATAACCTGCGGTTCAATGTCGGCGGGGTGTTTGGCGCATTTCTGCTGACGGCGGCGTTGCTGCGCGGGCGTTTCTGGAATCAGACCTGGATGGCCCCGGCGGTGTACGGCTGGCGGCTCAAGCGCAGCCTGATGAGCGTCACCAACGTGATGCATCAGGTGACGGCAGCGGTGGAGAAGGGTGATCCGGTGGCGATGAAGGTGCTGCGTTTCTATCACCTGGGGCTGACCCAGATGCATGAACTGGACGGTAACTCCAGCGATCACGCGCAATTGCACCGGGAAGTCGAAACACACAAGACGCGGATGGAGGCGCTCGGTCTGGATACCGATCAGACGCGCCTCGATCCGGCCTGGCTGGAAACCTTGAAAGCGCGTTAAAACGGAATGCGCGCGCCGCGCCGCAGTTTCAAGCGGCGAATCAGGCGCCCGTAGACCAGCAGGTTGACCACCAGCACCACGCTGCCCAGCACCAACTGAATCTGCGGGGTCAGCCCGGCCGGGTAGATGATCGGCCAGATGTAATGTTCGATGAAGCCACCCGCGTATTCGGTTTGCCCGGCAGCGTGGCGCATCAGGTTTTCCCAATAGGTCAGCGGACAGGTCAGGTGCAACACCTCGACCGCCACGCCCCAGGCCGCCGCCGGCAAATGCAGCCACATCAGCCGCGGCCACTTGAGCACCAGCAGCCCGCCGAACAGCACAAACAGAATGAACAGCAAATGAAACAGCACCAGCCCGTCGGCGGCTATTCGATACAGCATGTCGTCTCCCTGACGCGTGTGTGAATGGTTGCCATGTTACGCCGGTAAATGACTGACGGAAGGATTTGCGCCAACTGCGCAAGATTGTTCAAGCCATGAACGGGCGTTTGCTGGCAGAGTCCGGGGCCTTGTCTCACGGTTGAAGCGTGTTATGTCTGACTCATTAATGCCGCGCAGTGCCTTCCTTCGCGGAGCCGCGGCGATCATGCCGTTATCGCTGGCGACCGCGCCGTGGGGGCTGCTGGCCGGCTCCATGGCGATCGAAGCCAACCTCACACCGCTGCAAGGGCAGGGCCTGTCGAGCATCGTGTTCGCCGGCGCTGCGCAATTGGTGGCGATCGGCATGCTCAAGGGCGGCGCGGGGATTTTCTCGATTCTGCTGACCACGCTGCTGCTGACTTCGCAGCATCTGCTTTATGGAATGAGCATGCGCCACGTGATTTCGCCGTTGCCGGGGCGCTGGCGTATCGGTCTGGGCTTTTTGCTCACTGATGAACTGTTCGCTCTGACCAGTCAGCATGATCGTCAGCAGTTCAACCGCTGGTACGCCTTGGGCGTGGGTCTGACGTTTTACATCGCCTGGAACCTCTTCACCCTGGCCGGCATCGTGCTCGGCAGCAGCATTCCGGGGCTTGAGCATCTGGGGCTGGACTTCTCGATTGCCGCGACCTTCATTGCCCTGATCACCCCGGTGGTGCGCAATGTGCCGACGGTGGTCTGCGTGGCGGTGTCGCTGTTCTGCTCGGTGCTGTTCAGCTACTGGCAATGGGGTTCGGCGCTGGTGCTGTCGGGCCTGGCCGGCATGACCGCCGGGTTTATCTGCAACAAGCTGTATCGGGAGCGCACATGATGGTCTGGGCAGTGATTTTCGGCATGGGGATTCTGGTGTTCCTCAACCGTTACGTGTTTCTCGAACCGCGCCTGCCGGTGCGTTTGAGCAGTAACGCGCGGCAGTTTCTCGGGTTTGCCGTGCCGGGCATGTTGACCGCGATTTGCGGACCGATTGTGTTCATGCCGGACAAACAACTGAATCTGCAGTGGGATAACCCTTATCTGCTGAGTTCATTAGTGGCAATCGGCCTGGTGATCTACACGCGTAATACATTGCTTAGCATGCTATTGAGCATGGCGTTCTTCTTTCTATTGCGCTGGTGGCTTTAAGTTCTACGCTTAATGGATGAATTCCATTAGCGAGGTGAACATGGCAACCGAGCAGAAACGTCCCGAAAAAGATGACGAGCCGAGCGAAGAAGAGATCGAGCGGGAGAAACACAAGGAGCAGACCTGGAAGCATGACGACAGCCGCGAGTTGTCCGACCGTGATCAGGAACGCCCGCTGAAACCCTGAACGCCACAACGAAAAAGCCCCGCGATTGCGGGGCTTTTTCGTTTCATCAAAGATCGTCCAGCTGCGTGAAATCGGGGTGGGAGGCCCGATAACCCAAGGTCTTGTCGATCCAGGCATTCAGCTCGTTGACCATCACCGGCGGGTGGCAGGGATAGTTTTCGAGGGTGGCGCGCAGGATGCGGTCTATATCGGGTACGTCACGCAGGTTTCGAGTCTTTATGTAGTGGCCGATAAAACAGTCGAGTTGAAAGCGTTCTGTCGTGGACAGATGAATACACTCCAGGCCTGTGACCTGTTTGATTGCAAAATCGTCGCGCAACTTAGTTCTCTGCAAGGCTTGTTAAGTTTGTGGGGTATTCCTGGTTTTGCTGACTCTTTGGTCAACTGGTATGCCAAAAGGAAATGCGGCGCGCATGCTATCCGTAGTGTTTGTAAATGTATGTATGACGGTTGAAATGTCAGACAGGCGGTTAGTTCAATCAAACGACTGTTTATGTTGAATGTTTCGCGTTTGAAACACCGGGTGTAACGCGCAGGATTCAATTCGTGGATTCCTGCTCTTGATAACGCACCGCATCGGCATTTATTTACGTCACCGCTTCAATCAATTCAGACCCCTGATTGCGGGAGTTGCCCACCGCTTTGCCGACTTTGTGCCATTGGAACGCTTCGCTGGGTTCGGCTTCGAACAGCAACATCTGCTCGGCGCGCTCGGTGGGCGTGGCGGGATCGAGCCATTCCTGCACCTGATCGGCGCGCAGCACGATCGGGCGCCGGTCATGCACATCGAGCAAGCCACCTTCGCTGTCGGCGGTGATGATGACGAAGCCGTCGTCTTCCCGTGAGGGTTCGCCGGGTATCGGAAACTGGCCGATGGCGGCGCAGAAAACCGGTTGATGGTCGGCGCGACGAATCAGCCACGGCTGTCGGCTCTTGTCGGGTGCATCGACCCACTCGAACCAGTTGTCGACCGGCACGATCAGTCGATGGCGCCAGATCGCTCGAAAGAACGGCCCGTGGGCGACTTTTTCCACCCGCGCGTTGATTGGCGCAGCGCGATCCTTGGCCCAGTGCGGGCGCCAGCCCCAGCGCAGATTGTCGGCGTATAGCCGTTGTTGGTGCTGATGGAGGATCGCCAGCGACGTCGTGGGCGCAGCGTTGTAATGCGCCAGCGGTGCGTCGCCGGCGTGATTGATCAGAGCATCGGGAATGCTCAGCACCGCGACGAAATCGTGGATGCCACGGTATTGCGACAGTCTTCCGCACATCGGCCGATCCTCCGGCGAACAGCTGCCTGAAGGCTTCAGCTTAGTTGCATGGTTCAATCCTTGCTGCCCTGGCCGGTGAACGCGTCGCGCCAGACCAGCCAGCGGCGTTCCAATATGGCCAGCAGGCCATCGCTGAGTTTGCCGAGCAGTGCCAGGACGATGATCGCGGCCAGCACGATGTCCGGTCGCGAAGTCTCGCGACCGTCACTGAGCAGGTAACCCAGCCCTTTGGTCGCCGCGATCAGTTCGGCCGCCACCAGAAACATCCACGACAGGCTCATGCCGCTGCGCAATCCGGTAAACAGACCGGGCAGGGCAGCTGGCAACAGAATCCGTCGCACCAGTTGCAGCGGACTGAAACCGTAGATATGCCCGACCTCCACCAGTTTGCGGTCGATGTTGCGAATCGCCGCGACCACGTTGACGTAAACCGGGAAGAACGCGCCGATGGCGATCAGGACGATTTTCGAGGTCTCGTCGATCCCCAGCCACAGCAACAACAGCGGCACCCAGGCCAGGCTGGGAATCGAACGCAGCGCGGCGAAGGTCGGTTCCAGATAGGCCTCGGCTTCGCGGCTGAGGCCGACCCATGCGGCGAACACCAGCGCCAGACTCGCGCCGATGGCAAACCCCAGCAGCACGCGAATCAGACTGGCGCCGATGTGTTTCCACAAGGCACCTTCGGCCAGATCTGTAAGGGTCAGGGCAATCTCGCTCGGCGCCGGCATCTGGTAGGACGGCAGCCAGCCGATGCGTACGATAAATTCCAAGGCGATCACGATCAGCAATGGCAGGGCCAGGCCCTTAAGGCGCCGGCGCCAGAGCGGATTCAGCAGTGGGAGTTTTCGCCGTGGTGCCGACAAGGCGAGGCGGGCGGGCAAGTCGTTGCTCATGGACGGTTCTCCGCTCACGACAAATCCGCGACGGGCGCGGACTTGTCATGAGCCTGATCGGTTACTGGGCGGCGGCGACTTGCTGGAAACCGGTGTCGATCAACTGATCGATGACCTGATCGACATTCACCCCACGGCGCACCAGTTCTTCGGAGACCAGAATCGGCGCGGCGGCTTTTGAGGCCAGCACGTCCCTGGCGGTCAGTTGCGGGCTGCTCAGGTCGGTGCGCGACAGTTGCAGCTTGGCCACGTCCAGCGGCAGGCCGGATTCGCTGGCGAGCAACTTGGCCAATTCTTCGGGGTTCTTCACCGACCACTCGCGGGCCTGCTCATAGGCCTTGATCACGGTGTCGATGGTTTGCGGGTGTTGCTTGGCGTATTGCTCGGTAACGCTGACCACGCCGTAGCTGTTGAAGTCGCGATTGCGGTACAGCAGGCGCGAACCGGCCTGCACCTGGCTGGCGGCCATGTGCGGATCGAGGCCGGCCCAGGCGTCGACATCGCCTTTCTCCAGCGCGGTGCGGCCGTCCGGGTGTTGCAGGTGCACCAGTTCCACATCGTCCTTTTTCAGCCCGGCCTGTTGCAGGGTGCGCAAGGTGAACAGGTACGGATCGGTGCCTTTGGTAGCGGCGATTTTCTTGCCCTTGAGGTCGGCGACGGACTGGATCGGCGAGTCCTTGCGCACCACCAGCGCGGTCCATTCGGCGCGGCTGTAGACGTAGACCGATTTGATCGGGCTGCCATTGGCGCGGCTGAGCACGGCAGCGAGGCTGGCCGACGAGGCGAAATCCACGCCGCCGCTGTTGAGGTACTCCAGCGAGCGGTTGCTGCCCTGGCTCAGCACCCAGCTGACTTTGCTCTGGGGCAGGGCTTTTTCCAGGTAGCCCAGATGTTTGAGCGCCAGGCTGACCGGCGAGTAATAGGCGTAATCCAGATGCACTTCGGCCGGCGGCGCTTCGGCAGCGTGGGCGAAAGGGTGCAGGCTCAGGGCGACTGCGCAGGCCGCGAGCAGCGTTTTGACGCGGGAAAACGGTAAGAGGGATTTCATGGGCACGCTCCGGCAAGGCAACAGATTCTTATGTCCAAAAAGATACTTTTATCGAATGCTTCCTGCATGAATGGAATATTGCAGGCTCTGTGCCATGTGCGCCTTGTCCCGTATTTACGGGGTCTAACGCCGGTTTTGCAGGTTTGAAGTGTTGCAGGGAGAACACTGTGCCGAGCCACTGTTGCTCGGCCAACAGTGCGGCGGGAAGGTGCTGAGCTTATGCGCTAATCGAATTTCAAATCTGATTTGTAAGAGCGTTATGGTCTATAAAAATCCCTCTGCAGGACTCGCCATGAAGCTCTCACGTTTCCTACGCGCCGCGTTGACCAGCGCACTGTTTGCCACGCCATTGACCTACGCTGCCGAACCCTTGGTCCTGCACGTCGGCGACCAGAATTACTACAACATCCGCGCGTCCATAGAGGCGTCCGGCGTGTTGAAGGACGCGCCTTACACGGTCGACTGGAAACACTTCCAGGCTGCCGCGCCATTGGCCGAGGCGTTGCAGACCGGATCCCTGGATCTGGGTTTCCTGGGGGATTCGGGGTTTCTGTTTCTGGCTGCCAAACAGGCGCCGGTGAAACTGATCGGGGTGTCGCGACAGAACCCGGACACCATCGCCCTGTTGGTGCCCAAGGATTCTCCGGTGAAAACCATCGAGGACCTGAAGGGCAAAAAAGTCGCCTACTGGCCGGGTGCCTGGAGTCAGCAATTGACCTTGCGGGCACTGGAGCAGGGCGGTTTGCCGGAGAACTACGTCGACTTCGTCAAGCTGATGCCGATCGATGCAGCCGCCGCGCTACCGCAAGGCAGCATCGATGCGTTCCCGGTCTGGGAACCCTACATTTCCCAGCAGATCGTGTTCTCCGGTGCGCGGCCGATTCTCACCGCGAAAAACCTGATGCCGGGTTTGAGCGCCATCGCCGCGTCTGCGCCGTCCATCGACAGCAAGCGCGAAGCGATCGCCGATTTCCTCGGGCGCCTGAAGCAGGCCCGGGCCTGGGTCGACAGCCACACCGACGAATACGCCGACCTGTGGGCGAAGAAAGCCAACCTCGATCAGCAGGTTTCGCGGCACTGGTTGCGCCAGGCGCACATGACGGTCGGCCCGGTCGATCAACAGGCTGCCGCCGATCTGCAAAGCACCGCCGACTTCCTGTTCAAGGTCAAGACGCTGCCGGCTCCGCTGGCCACGGCGGGGATCATCGACAGCTCGTTTCAACAGGCACTGGCACGCTGAGCGAGCGCCGGAACCAAACCCCGTGTATCTTTATCCAACCTCGGCCCATCTCAATGGGTCGCAGGGAGGCAGCAGCGGCGAAGGAGTTTTGCCAATCGACAACATGACCGCAACGGTCGGGCTCAAGGCAAAACATGACACAGTGGTTCAAGCTTTTCTGCGCGATGGTGGTGGCCGTCGGGCTGGCCGGGTGCATCGCCGCTCCCATCGAAATGACCGCGCAGACCGAGGCCCGGCTCAAGGCTCAGGCGCCTGTGCGATTCCTGTTGACCTTCGATGACGGGCCCAGCGCTTCCAGTCTTTTCAACCCGACCGACACCGTGCTCGACAGCCTCAAGGACAACCCGCTGCAGCCGGGGATCAAAGCGGTGTTTTTCGTCCAGACCCGCGCGCCGCGAGCGGGCAACAGTGAGATCGGCCGGCAGGTGATGCGCCGCGAGCACGCTGAAGGGCACATTCTGGGCTTTCACACTGCGACCCATTGGCACACCAATCATCGATTGCTCGACCCGGATGAGCTCGAAACCACGTTGACCAACGGCTCGGCGGACATCGCGGCGATCACCGGCGCGCCGCCAACATTGCTGCGTCCGCCGTTCTGGAACTACGACAAACGCACCTTCGCCGCCTATCAGCAGCACCACATGCAGGTTTTGCTGACTGACCTGAGCGCCAACGACGGCAAGATCTGGGGCTTCAACGCCAGCCCCCGGCGGCGGGCGAACATGCTGCGTCAGCTGTCGGAAGTCCGGGAACGGATTGCCCTCGGTGAATTGCCAACGGTGGACGGGGTGATTCCGGTGGTGGTGACCTTCCACGATCTCAACCGCTACACCGCCCGCCATACCCGCGAGTACTTGCAGATTCTGCTCGACAGCGCCGCCGCCACCGGCGTGCGACTGGCGGACAAACCGTTCTATGAGGATCGCGCAGCACTGGAAAAAGCCGCGCTGGCGCGCACGGTGGGCGAGTCGTCGAAGCCGGTGAATCTGCCGGGGATCTGGAACTGGATTTGGGACCATGACGCGCATTGAGAGTGGCGACTTGAAGATGTGAAGCGGTTGGCAAATTTTGCGGGTGTCGGTGAGAGCAAGGCGACAAAAGCTCATCTATGCTGATCGGGTCGCCCGAGCCTGCGCCTGTGAGGCGTGCCCCCATGATTGCCATTACCGACATTTGCCGCATCGTCGAATCCGGCTTTTCGCCGCTGTATTGCGATTGCACCGAAACGGCGCAGGGCCTCTTGCAGATCAAGGTTTACGAACCCGACAGCGGGCGTGTCAACCTGTTGCTCAACGGGGTGTCCCCGGAGCATCTGGTCAGCATTCGTGACATCTCCAATTTTATCGGTGAATTGCGCACGGAAATGAGCGCCGGACGCCGAGCGTTTGCCGGCTGAGAGTCAGAGGCGTCGTTGAAAGGCGCGGACGATGCTCAGCGTGGCGTCACTGACGTTCAGATTCTGCACCGCATCGAGCGGGTGCCAGAGACAGTCGACGATTTCATTCAGCGGGCGAACCTGATCGATGTTCAGCACCGATGCCTCGTAGACGTGGTGGCGGGTGCTGCCGTTCTGCAATTCCATCAGATAAAGCATGTCATCGCTGTCCAGCCCGGTTTCCTCCTTGAGTTCTCGGACGGCGGCTTGCGCGCGGGTTTCTCCCGGTTCGACGGTGCCCCCCGGAAGCGTCCAGCGGCACCTGGGTTTGCGCACCAGGAGAATGTGTCGATCCTGTTCGCAGATGACGGTTGCTCGTACTTTCATGTGTTACCCGATTGCCGGTTGTCATAAATCTGTCATGAATTAGCAATATTTGGGCCGCTACCGGTTTAGAGCTTCTGAGTGCCTGGAAGCGGCAAAAGTGCCGGAGACTTGACGCGGCCGCGGTGCGACGTTCGGTCGGCACGGCGGTGCATTGCGGGTGTAAGGTGAAAAAGTTCGTTATCAGACAGGAGGTGCCTATGAGCATGGCGATGCTGAACAAAATGCACATGAATGGCTACGACGTACTCAGTGTGAACAACGGCCCGTGGCGGGTCTGCACGCAGGGTGACCGGCTCGCTTCGTTTGCCAGTCGCGAGGAAGCGCTGGCGTACGCCGCAGCGCTGCCGGGATACAAAAGCCGCGCACGCGGCCGCAAGACAGACTGAAGGTCTGTGAAGAAAAAGCCCCGGATGTCCGGGGCTTTTTGTTGTGGACCGGGTGGGTTTCAGTGGACTTTGGTTCGGCTGATGGCGCGGGCTTTCACTTCCCGGGCATACAGTTGCAGGCGTTCTTCATCGCTTTGCAGCACTTCGCAGGATCGCAGTACCGCCTGGGCGTCCGCCTCGTTGCCCGACTGACGCAGTTGCTCGGCGATGCGCTTGAGGTCCACCGCCGACCATCTCAGATCCGATGCCACGCTTTGCAGGTCACGCTGAAGTTCGTGTTCGTATTCATTGAGCCGCATGATCACCTCCGGAACATTCTCGGTAAAACAGAGTAGCCGCATTTTTCTGGTGTGGGGCAAGGTCTTCTGTCGGTGAGCTGAATGGCCCGGTTTTCGGGGAGTACCGGCAGAGCGCTACGATGGATGTCCGAACAGTTACAGGGTACATTTGCGTTTTTTCAGATGAAGGAATCACTATGCGGATGTTGATCGGAGGGATGCTGATGGCGGCATTGGCCGGTTGTTCGTTGCCTGCGTCACTGGTGCCGGGCGAGCCGAATGTCAGTAAGACCAGCGACAAGACTCCCAAGGACTACGCCGCATGTGTATTGCCGCTATGGCAGCAGGACGTTGCCAAGACGTCCCAGACAGCGATTTCCAATGGCTACCGGATCACCGCGCCGAGCATCGTCACCGCCGACGAGATTCTCGATGTGGTCAAGTACAAGGACGGCAGCCGCGTTTCCCTGTACCAGGGGCCGCCGTGGGCGAAGTCCGGGTCGTTGCGCAAAGCGGTGCGCGACTGCCTGTAATGGCGAAATAAAAAAAGCAGAAACCGGAGATCGGTTTCTGCTTTTTTTTGCCTGCTGATCGGGCTCAGTCCGAGATGTCGGTGAGCGGAATGCCGGCGCCGCCAGTCTTTTTTTCCCGACGATCCTGCATCCAGTCTTCCACTTGGCTATTGAAGCCCGCCGGCGCCTTGCGCCCGACCTTTCTGGCGATGTCGAGGATGGTCTGCTGGGCGAGGGCTTCTTCCATGCGCTTTTGCGCGGTCATCATCGCGGCGTAAATCGAGCAGGTGCCGTCCAGCGCCCAGTCCGGCGGGGAGCCGTCGAACAGCGCGCAGCGTCCGCGAATGTCCCGGCATTCGAAAATGTTCTTGGGACCATCGATGGCATTGACGATGTCGAGCAGGGTGATTTCGTCCGCCGGACGCGCCAGAGTGAAGCCGCCGCGCACACCGCCGGTGGATTCCACCAGTTTGCCTTTGGCCAGTTTGGTGAAGATCTTCGCCAGGTAATCCAGCGGCACCCCTTGCAGCTCTGCCAAGTCAGCAGCCTTCCGCGTTCTTGAAAAATACAGCCGAGTCCGCTCCCGATGATGTGAATCCTTCAACCTCATTCAGTGACTTGGCTTCGTGCCTGGAGAGAACAATGAAACAGCACATTCTGGTAATCGGCGCAGGTTTCGGTGGCATGTGGACGGCGTTGAGCGCCACGCGTCTGGTCGACATTCACAATCGGGACAACATCGACGTGACCGTGTTGGCGCCGCAAGCCGAGCTGCGCGTTCGTCCGCGTTTCTACGAGCCGAATGCCCACACGCTGGCGGCGCCGCTGGGCGATCTGTTCGACGCGGTCGGCGTCAACTTCATCAAAGGCGCCGCGAACACCATCGACGTACAGGCGAAAACCGTGGGCTACACCGACGCAGCCGGTGCGCAGCAGGTGTTCAACTACGACAAACTGGTACTGGCCTCCGGCAGCGGCCTGGCCCTGCCGGACACCCCGGGCGTGGCGCAATACGCGTTTGACGTCGACCAGATCGAAGCTGCGATTCGCCTGGAAAATCACCTTGATTCGCTGATTGGCCTGCCTGAAAGCCAGGCGCGCAACACCGTGGTCGTCGCCGGCGGTGGTTTCACCGGCATCGAAACCGCCACTGAAATGCCGGCGCGTCTGCGGGCTGTGCTGGGCGCTGATGCCAAGGTTCAAGTGATCATCGTTGACCGTGGGCAGAAAGTCGGCGCTTCCATGGGCGAAGCCATCAGCGTGTCGATTGCCGAAGCGAGCAAAGAACTGGGCGTTGAATGGCGATTGGGTGTGTCGGTGCTGTCGGTCGATGAAAACGGCGTGACCCTGTCGGACGGCCAGCGCATCGAGGCAAAAACCGTCGTCTGGACCACCGGTGTGCGCGCGAGCTCCCTGACCGAACAGATTCCTGCCGAGCATGATCGTCAGGGCCGTCTGCACGTTGATGCCAACCTGAAAGTCATCGGCCAGGACGACATCTTCGCCACCGGCGACGTGGCTTATGCCGCCACCGACGATATCGGCAACTTCGCCCTGATGACCTGCCAGCACGCGATTTCCCTCGGTCGTCACGCCGGCAACAACGTCGCGGCGCAGATTCTGGGTGTCGACCCGACGCCGTACAGCCAGCCGAAATACGTGACCTGCCTCGACCTCGGCGCCTGGGGCGCGGTGTACACCGAAGGCTGGGATCGTCAGGTGAAACTGGTCAAGGAAGAGGGCAAGTCGCTCAAGACCCAGATCAACACCCAGTGGATTTACCCACCAGCTGCTGACCGTGCCATCGCGCTGGCGGCTGCGGATCCGATGATCCCCGTCGTCGCGTAAAACGGCGTGTCACAGAAAATCCCGCCCGGTTGACGCCGTGCGGGATTTTTTTTGTTCAGATTCCGCAGACCTCTCCGGTAAGTACCACCCGACCGAACTCGGCGTTGGTCTCCTGAGGTGTGATGGCGAGCAGTTGGTCGAGGCGAATTTCCTGTTGCGCGCCTTGTTGCTCGATCACCAGGAATTCTTCTTTGTCACTGCTGGTTCGCGTGGTCACGGCCCGGGCCACCAGCCGCTGACCGTCGATCAACTCGATGTCCAGCTGATAGCCGCGCAGGCAGGCGATTTCCAGGTAGTCGTGCAGATCACAGTTCAACGGCTGATAACGGGTCATGGCGTTACTCCTCGAAACCTTGCAGGGTGATGATGAAATAGCCGTCTTCGGCGATGGCCTTGGCGACCTGCGGATTGGCCGGCTCGCTGTGGCAGAACAGACACTGGCTCTGGGAAATGTCTTCGTCCTGCAAGCCGTTGTCCATCAGGAACTGCCGGGCGTAGGCCTTTGCCGCTTCGGTTTCGCGATCGGTCAACACGTCGAAATGAAGATAGCGGCCATCTTTGGTGCGCACGTGGGTATCGAATACTTTGACGAACATTATTGGCTCTCCTGCATTTTCCAGGTGCCGGGCAGCGAGAGGTTGCCCGAGGCGATGTCGTAGACGCTGCTGACACACAGCAGCGGGTTGTGCAGGTCGGCATTGACCTTCAGCGCTGCGGTGACGCCGTCATAGTTGAAGCTTTGCGGGAAACCGACGGCAGCCAGCGGCACGCGGATCTGCGCGGCGTTCTGTTTCACACTCAGGTCGTAGCCGGGGGAGTCGATGTAAATCGGCGCGCCGGGCCAGGTCGCGGGCAGTTTCGGTTTGGCGTCCTTGGGGATGTCGCGCACTTTCAGGCCACCGGGGCCGCAGCTTTCATCCTTGCTCAGAACCACCCAGTGCGAGTGCCAGAGGCCACCATCGTTGTCCTTCTTGCCATCCTTGTTTTCATCCAGCTGCGGGGTGTCATCGAAGTCCGGGTGCGAGGTCAGGGCGAGGGCGAGAATGCCGGAGTTCGCTTCAAAACCGACGGCGCCGCTGTCGAGGCTGGTGGGCCAGACGTAGCTGTAAACCTCGGCACCGGCGAAAGAACCTTTTGCGGTCGGTACGCGGCTGCCGGCATTGCCATCGACCAATTGTTCGAAGACCAGTGTGTTGCCGTCCTTGAAAACACGGGTGTGAACCAGGTCGAAAGCGGCCTCTGTTTTACCGGGTTCGCTGTGAATGCCTTCAGGTTCGTGGGCCCAGGCTTGTGTTGCCAGAAGCGTGCTGATGGTCAATGCCAATGCGCTTTTCATGGAATGCCTCGATGTGCGTTTAAGTTTCGAATCGACACCGCAATCCTAAGGTGGCACTGTTTTTTGTCAATAAGGTTTTTAAACGATACTATTATCGATCCCATTGAAACAGGCGATGACCGTGTTGTTTGACCTGCTGGAAAGATTGTCCAGCCTGACCCGGGTGTGGTTTCGCGAGCACCCGCTGCTGGCCGAACTGCAACCGATTCAACTCAGCGCGCTGCTGTATCTGGCGCGTTGCAACCGCTATTCGAATACGCCGCTGGCGGTTACCGATTATCTGGGCCTGACCAAGGGCACCGTGTCGCAGTCGCTCAAGGCGCTGGAGACCCATGGTTTTCTGACCAAGGTTCCGGACGCCCGAGACAAACGCAGCGTGCATCTGGAATTGACGACCACTGCACGCGAGCTGATCGACGCAGTGATGCCGCCGGATTTCCTGAGCAATGCCGCGCAACGCATGGGCGCGCGTGCCGGCGATCTGGAAGGCTTGTTGCTGGAGTTGCTGCGCAACATTCAACACAGCGAAAACGTACCCAGTTACGGGCTTTGCCGGACTTGTCGCTTCTACCAGACATCGACTGCCGGCGCCGTCTGCGGATTGACCGGCGAAGCGTTGGCCCCGCCGGAAATCGAACTGATCTGTCGCGAGCATCGGTTACCTGAAGAAATCCCTGTTTGATCTTCTTTGTGCCACGGCTGTGACTAATCCTCACGGCTCCCTGTTTTCTCTACGATGCGTAATGCCCCGTGACACTTGATCGCAAGCGTCTTTCCAGCGTGCACTAGGCTTTAAATGCCGGCCCATTACGGGCCGGCATTGCTGTTTCTGGAGGATTGTTTTTGATTCAAGGAGCGACCGATCATGGATGATCTGGTGAAAGAAGTGATTCCGCTGTTGCAGTACCTGATCCCGGGGTTTGTCTCGGCCTGGATTTTCTACACCCTGACGGCGTTCAAACGGCCGGATACGTTCGGGCAGATTGTGCAGGCGTTGATTTTCACGTTTGTGATTCACTGGATGGTGTTGGGGGTTGGAGCGGTTTGTGTGTGGGTGGGGGAGAAGGGGTTTTCTGTAGGGAAGTGGGATGCGAAGGCTGAAGCGTTGTGGGCATTTTTTGCATCGCTGGTACTCGGGTTGTTGGCCTGTTGCCTGTCAGCGAATGGCAAGTTACATGGTTGGTTGCGCAGCAGAAACGTCACGAAACAATCTTCCTACCCCAGTCAATGGTTCAGCGCATTTGCGAAATATGATCGCGTTATCACCCTGCATTTGGATGATGAAAGGCGCGTTCTAGGGTGGCCGGTGGACTGGCCACCCGAGTCAACCAGCGGGCAGTTTGTGATGCAGTATCCCTGCTGGATCAACGAGGATGGAACGGAGGTGCCTATTAGTGCGGAATTTTTGTTGATAGATTCCACAAGGGTTAAATGGGTTGAATTCAGCCCTGTATCAGAGGGTTCATCATGACCGCCAGAGCATCACAACCAATACCGCCACATATAAAGCGTCTTTTTGTAGGGCCGGACGGAAAGCGGCTGGAGAAACCATTGATCGAGGCATCAAAGGCACCTCCTCCGCCGAAGTACCCTCCATATCCTCATACCCATTCCTAGCCCCATCCATCCTTCACCGCCCGGCGAATGCCCTCCAGCAACATCGCAAACGCCGGGTTGTCGTTGTTCTCCCGCCAGATCAGATGCAGCTCGCTCTGAACCCCTTCGCCCAGATCGATCTCGCGAAACACCACACTCCTGAACACCACACTGGTCGCGCAACGCGGCACCAGCGCCAGGCCCATGCCCGCATTGACCAGCGCCAGAATCGTCAGCGAAGACCCCAGCCATTGCACGTAATCCGGAGCGACCCGGGCGGAGCGCAGCATGCCGGTGAGCAATTCGTTGAACGGCGGATAGGCCGCGTGGGAATACATCAGGAAGGGTTGCCCATCCAGATCCTTCACTGAAACGTCGTCTGCCTCCGCCAGTCGATGGCCGCTCGGCACCGCCAGCACAAACGGCTCGCGCACCAGACATTCGGTGGCGTAACCCGGCTCGAGCAATGGCGCGCGGACGATGCCCAGGTCGATGCGACGGGCACGCAGGGCTTCGTGTTGCTGATAGGTGTTCATTTCAGTCAGGTCGATCTTCACCTGCGGCTGCTTGAGGCGCGCCTCGGCGATGACCTTGGGCAGAAACTCGTACACCGCGCTGCCGACAAAACTGATGTTCACCGAACCGATATCGCCCTCGGCAAAGCGCCGGGCGGTGACGGCAGCCTGTTGCGCGCGTTCGAGCAGATTCTGCGCTTCGATGAAAAACGCCCGGCCGGCAGCGGTGAGCGCCACGCTGCGAGTGCTGCGGGTAAACAGTTCGACACCCAGGTGATGCTCCAGCAACTGGATCTGCCGGCTCAATGGCGGCTGGGTCATGTTCAACCGCTCGGCAGCGCGACGAAAGTTGAGTTCGGTGGCGACAGTGGTAAAGCAGCGCAGTTGGGTGAGTTCGAACATTGATCTAATCCAGGTATCAATCGAATGCCAAGTTAGATTAGACGGGATCAATTGCCCCGTCCATGATCGCTCTACGCCTCAAAGGCCACCGCTATCCCTACAAAAACAAAGATCGGGAGTCGCCCCTTGAATACCCTCCAGAGTCCGCCGGACATCACGGTACTCGCCCGCGCCGCTGCCAAGGTCAAGCGCCATGTGCTGCCGTTGTTCGTGGTGATGTTCATCGTCAATTACATCGACCGGGTCAACATCGGTTTCGTGCGCAGTCATCTGGAAACCGATCTGGGTATTGGCGCCGCTGCTTATGGCCTTGGCGCCGGTTTGTTTTTCATCGGTTACGCCTTGTTTGAAGTGCCGTCCAACATGCTTCTGCAACGCTACGGCGCCCGCGCCTGGCTGACGCGGATCATGTTCACCTGGGGCGCAGCGGCGATGGCCATGGCGTTCGTCAAAGGCGAAACCAGTTTCTACGTGCTGCGCTTCATCCTGGGCGCTGCCGAGGCTGGGTTCTTCCCTGGAATCATCTATTACTTCACCCAATGGCTGCCGGCCTCGGAGCGCGGCAAGACCATGGCGGTGTTTCTCAGCGGTTCGGCGATTGCTTCGGTGATATCCGGCCCGGTGTCCGGCGCGCTGTTGCATATCAGCGGTCTGGGCCTGCACGGCTGGCAATGGATGTTCCTGATCGAAGGCGCCGCGTCGGTGGTGCTCTGCGGGTTTGTCTGGTTCTGGCTGCAATCCCATCCGCGCCAGGCCAAGTGGCTGAGCGAAGAGGAGCGCGAGGCGCTGGTGGCCGCGATCGCCGAGGAGCAGCGTGCCCGCGAAGCAACCCACGTCGCCAAACCTTCGATGTTCAAACTGTTGGCTGACCGGCAGATCGCGCTGTTCTGCTTCATCTACTTCTCTATCGCCCTGACGATCTACGGTGCCACCTTCTGGCTGCCGAGCATGATCAAGAAAATGGGCAACCTCGGCGATTTCCAGGTCGGACTTCTCAACTCGGTGCCGTGGATCATTTCCATCGTCGCGATGTACGGCTTTGCGGCGCTGGCCGGCAAGTGGAAATTCCAGCAGGCGTGGGTCGCGCTGACTCTGGTGATCGCCGCGTTCGGCATGTTCATGTCCACCACCGGAGGGCCGATTTTCGCCTTCGTCGCGATCTGTTTTGCGGCCATCGGTTTCAAGGCGGCTTCGGCGCTGTTCTGGCCGATTCCGCAAAGCTATCTGGATGCGCGCATCGCGGCGGCGGTGATCGCGCTGATCAACTCCATCGGCAATCTGGGTGGCTTCGTTGCGCCGACCGCGTTCGGTTTTCTGGAGCAGACCACCGGCTCCATCGAGGGCGGCCTGTATGGTCTGGCCGCAACTTCGCTGGTGGCAGCAGTGGTGATTTTCTTCGCCCGCATGGCGCCCGGCACCAAAGGCAAAACCCCGGCAAAGCCTGAACCCGAGACCGCCGTTGCGCCGACGGCCAATCCGGTGGCGAGCCACTGATTCCGACTCAACAGGAGCGTCATTTTGAAAATTACTCGTGTCACCGTCACTCCGATCGCTTTCCGTGATCCGCCGCTGCTCAACGCCAGTGGCATCCACGAACCGTTTGCCCTGCGCTCGATCATCGAGATCGAAAGCGACAACGGCTATATCGGTCTCGGCGAAAGCTACGGCGATGCCCCGGCACTGGCGATCCAGCAACAGTTGCAATCGCAGTTGATCGGCCTCGATCCGTTCAACCTCAATCAGTTGCGTCGGATCGTTCAGGCCACGGTCGCTGCCCACAAACCGGCCAGTCTGGCGGGTGCCGAACTGGCGCCCGGTTCCCACGCCAGCAAGGCCGTCAGTAACGCGTATTCGGCATTCGAAGTGGCGTTTCTCGACTTGCAGGCGCGCTATTTGAATGTGCCGTTGGTGGACCTGTTGGGCGGGGCGGTGCGTGATGAAGTGCCGTTCAGCGCCTACCTGTTTTTCAAGTATGCGCAGCACGTTGATTCACCGTACAAACCGGACAACTGGGGCGAGGCGCTGAATGAACAGCAGATCGTCGCCCAGGCCGCGCGAATGATCGAGGCTTATGGCTTCAAGAGCATCAAACTCAAGGCCGGCACGTTGCCGCCGGAACACGAAGTGGCGTGCATCAAGGCGCTGAAAAAGGCCTTTCCCGGTTATCCGCTGCGCATCGATCCCAACGGCAACTGGTCGCTGGAAACCTCCATCCGCATGGCCGAGTTGCTGGGTGATGACCTGCAGTATTACGAAGACCCGACCCCGGGCCTCGAAGGGATGGCCGAACTGCACAAACGCACCGGGCTGCCGCTGGCGACCAACATGGTGGTCACCGATTTCGACGAATTCCGCCGTAGCGTCGCGTTGAACAGCATGCAGATTGTCCTCGCCGATCACCATTACTGGGGCGGCCTGCGCGACACCCAGACCCTGGCGAAAATGTGCGACACCTTCGGCCTCGGCGTGTCGATGCATTCCAACTCACACCTGGGCATCAGCCTGATGGCGATGGCTCACGTGGCGGCCGCCGTGCCGAATCTGGACTACGCCTGCGACACCCATTACCCGTGGCAGGAGCCGGATGAAGAAGTGATCAAGGGCGGCAAACTGCCGATCGTCGACGGCTGCGTGAAGATCACTCGTGCACCGGGCCTGGGGCTGGAACTGGATCACGATCAACTGGGCAAGCTGCATGACCAGTATCTGACCTGCGGCATTCGTCAGCGCGATGATGTGCGGCAGATGCAGCGCTACAAACCTGACTGGAAAGCGCTGAAGCCGCGATTCTGATCGAGCAAAACCAGAGGGCGCCAAACGGCGCCCTCAGTTGTTTCAGAGCGTGCGTATCAGCCAGTCGCGAAACGCCTTCAGCGACGCCAGCGACTCATTACGCGCCGGGTACACCAGGTAATAGCTGCGCCGGCTGCTGATCGGTTCACCCAGTTGCAGCAGCTCGCCGTTGTGCAACTCATCCTCCACCAGAATCCTCGGCACCAGCCCGATGCCGATATTGGCGCGCACCGCCTGGATCAGGTGCGAGGTCATCTCGAAACTCGGGCCGATGCGCATGCTGCGATGGGGCAGGGCGTGATGGCTGAACCACTCGGACCAGGCCTGAGCGTTGCTGCTGACGTTGAGCAGCAGTTGCCCGGCGATATCCTTGTCGGCAGTGAGACGTTCGGCATCGGACAACTGCGTGCTGGCGATCACCACCAATTCTTCAGTGTGCAGGCGGTGGGCGGTCAGCCCCGGCCAGTCACCGCCGCCGACGCAAATCGCCGCGTCGATTTCGCTGGTGTCGAAGTCGATCGTTTCGATGCGTGAATGCAGGTGCACTGTCATGCCCGGGTGCGCGGTGTAGAAATCCTTCAAGCGCGGCAGCAGCCATTTGGAGCCGAAGGTCGGCAGGGTCGCCAGGCGCAAACTGTGGATGCCCGAGCCAAACGCCATGGCCTTCAACGTCGCGCTGCGAATCTGGCCGAGGGCTTCGGACAGTTCGCGTTGGTACATGCGCCCGACGTCGGTAAGGATCACCCGCCGGCCTTCGCGGCTGAACAGGCGCATGCCGAGCATCTTTTCCAGAATCTGCACCTGACGACTGACCGCGCTCTGGGTCAGCGACAGTTCGTGGGCGGCGCGGGTGTAGCTTTCATGGCGTGCGGCGGCTTCAAACGCCAGCAGCAACGACATCGAGGGAGTGAGGGTTCGCGGATTCATTCGTTTTAGTCATGGATTGCGGGTCGATTTTACGGTTGTCCCGGCGTCGCTCTGCAATGAACATAAGGCCTATGAGATGGCGGGAGCGTGACGCAATCATTCATTGCGCACAACTGTTCACCGCCACACGGCCCGTTTTTGACCGAGATTGCCCTCCCGATGATTGCCCAGCTGTCGCCTTCCACCGCGCTGAACACCGATTACCAACAGTTTCTCAAAGCCCTTGAAACCGGCGGTTTTCGCGGCGAAATCAGTGCCGACTACGCCAGCCGCGTGGTGCTGGCCACTGACAACTCGATCTACCAGCGCTTGCCGCAAGCGGCGGTATTCCCGCGTGACGCCGACGACGTGGCGCTGCTGGCGCGCCTGATCGCCGAACCGGCGTACCAGAAAGTGGTGATCACGCCTCGCGGCGGCGGCACCGGTACCAACGGCCAGTCGTTGACCGATGGCATCGTCGTCGACTTGTCGCGGCACATGAACCGCATCCTCGAAATCAACGTTGAACAGCGTTGGGTGCGGGTGCAGGCCGGTGTGGTGAAGGACCAACTGAACGCCGCCCTGAAATCCGCCGGGCTGTTTTTCGCCCCGGAACTGTCGACCTCCAACCGCGCTACGGTCGGCGGCATGATCAACACCGACGCCAGCGGCCAGGGCAGTTGCACCTACGGCAAGACCCGCGACCACGTGCTGGAACTGCACATGGTCCTGCGGGGTGGCGAGCGCTTGCACGGTCGCCCGCTGGAAGAAAGCGAGCTGACAGCGGAGTGTGCTCGCGAGGGCCGGGCCGGTGAGGTGTATCGCTGTGCGCGGCAGATCATTGATGAGCAGGGCGAGCTGATCCGGGAAACCTTCCCCGATCTCAATCGCTGCCTGACCGGCTACGACCTGGCGCACCTGCGCGAGGCCGACAACCGTTTCAACCTCAACAGCGTGCTGTGCGGCGCCGAGGGTTCGCTGGGGTTTGTGGTCGAGGCCAAACTCAACGTATTGCCGATCCCCAAGCACACGATGCTGGTGAACATTCGCTACGCCGGCTTCATGGATGCCTTGCGCGATGCCCGGGCGCTGATGGCGCTCAAGCCGCTGTCGATTGAAACCGTCGACTCCAAAGTGCTGTTGCTGGCGATGCAGGACATCGTCTGGCATGGCGTCGCCGAGTACTTTCCGGAAAGCGCCGAGCGGCCGACGCTGGGGATCAACCTGGTGGAGTTCTGCGGTGACGATCCCGAGGAGCTGCAAGGTCGGGTCGAGGCCTTCGTCCGGCACCTGGGCACTGACGCCACAGTCGAGCGCCTGGGCCATACGCTGGCTGTCGGTCATGCAGCGGTGAATCGCGTTTATGGCATGCGCAAACGCGCAGTGGGTCTGCTCGGCAACGTCGCCGGTGAAGCGCGGCCACAGCCGTTTGTCGAAGACACCGCCGTGCCACCGCAACACCTGGCCGAGTACATCGCCGAACTGCGCGACCTGCTCGACAGCCATAAGCTGCAATACGGCATGTTTGGCCACGTCGATGCCGGCGTGCTGCACGTACGGCCGATTCTCGACATGAAAGACCCACAACAAGCCGCACTGGTGCGCCCGGTGTCGGACGGCGTCGCCGCGTTGACCCAGCGTTACGGCGGCCTGCTGTGGGGTGAGCACGGCAAGGGCCTGCGTTCGGAATATGCGCCGGCGTTCTTCGGTGAGTTGTACCCGGCGTTGCAAGCCTTGAAGGCGGCGTTCGATCCGTTCAACCAGTTCAACCCCGGCAAGATCGCCACGCCGAACATTCCCGGCGCTGTATTGTTGAAGATTGACGAAGTGACCCTGCGCGGCGAACTCGATCGGCAGATCGACGAAAAAGTCTGGCAGGACTACGGCGCGGCGATGCACTGCAACGGCAACGGCGCCTGCTACAACTTCGATCCCGACGACGCCATGTGCCCGTCGTGGAAAGCCACCCGCCAGCGCGCGCAATCGCCCAAGGGCCGCGCTTCGCTGATTCGCGAATGGCTGCGTTTGCAGGGCGAGGCGGGTGTTGATGTGTTGGCCGATGCCAGCCGCCGTCCGCCGTTTTTCAGCACATTGCTGCAGCGCTGGCGCAACAGTCGTGCGCAGGAACAGGACTTCTCCCACGAGGTGTACGACGCCATGGCCGGCTGCCTGGCGTGCAAGTCCTGCGCGGGGCAGTGCCCGGTGAAAGTGAACGTGCCGGACTTCCGCTCGCGGTTTCTCGAGCTGTACCACACCCGTTATCTGCGGCCGGCGCGGGATTATCTGATCGCCTCGCTGGAGTACACGATTCCGTACATGGCGCGGATTCCGTTGCTCTACAACGGCGTGATGGGCGCCTCGTTCAGCCGGCGCTTGATCGAGCGCCTTGGCGGCATGGTCGATGTGCCGTTGCTCAGCCGTTTCGATTTTTATGCGGCGATGCGTCGCTGGCAGGTTCAGCCGGCGTCGGTCGAGGTACTTTCGGCGCTGACCCAGGCGCAACGTGAACGCAGCGTGGTGCTGGTGCAGGACGCGTTCACGCGGTATTTCGAGGCGCCGCTGCTGGCGGATCTGATCGAGCTGATTTCGCGTCTCGGTTATCAGGTTTATCTGGCGCCGTTCAGTGCCAACGGCAAGCCGCTGCACGTGCAGGGTTTCCTGTCGGCGTTCAATCGCGCGGCGTTGCGCAATGCCGGGCAGTTGCGCGCGCTGGCCGAGATCGGGGTGCCGTTGGTGGGGCTCGATCCGGCGATGACTCTGGTCTATCGCCAGGAATATCTGAAAGTCCCTGGGATGGAGCAATGCCCGGAGGTGGCGCTGGTGCAGGAGTGGTTGCTCAAGGTCATGCCGGAGCAGGCCGATCAGCGCCGCGAGGACACCTTCCGCCTGCTGGCGCATTGCACCGAGAAAACCAACGCCCCGGCCGCCACCCGGCAATGGGAGCAGGTGTTCGAACGTGTCGGCCTGAAGCTGGCGACCCAGGCCACCGGGTGCTGTGGGATGTCCGGTACTTACGGACACGAAGCGCGCAATCGCGAGACCTCGGCGGTGATTTACGAGCAGTCCTGGGCGAAGCAGATCGAGGCGCCGGCGGAGAAGGGCGAGGCGCTGGCCACCGGGTATTCCTGCCGTAGTCAGGTCAAGCGCCAAGCCGATCGACAGTTACGCCATCCGTTGCAGGTCGTGCTGGAAACCCTGCGTACCGCGTGATCGCTGCTTGAGAACCACTGGCGATTGGATCGGTTTTTCATGTTATAAGGTAACGCAAATTATGCGGCCGCTTTCGGGCGGCTGCATCGATCAACCTTTCGATTGCGATACTTCCATGACGATTGCGGTTCCCCGTTCTGCCCCCTCGGCCACTGGCCGGTTGCTGTCCATTGATGCGCTGCGTGGCCTGGTGATTCTGTTCATGTTGCTGGACCACGTGCGCGAAACCTTTCTGCTGCATCGACAGGTCAGCGACCCGATGGACATCGCCAGCACGGAACCGGCGCTGTTCTTCAGCCGCACCCTGGCACATCTGTGCGCGCCGGTGTTCGTGCTGCTGACCGGGTTGTCGGCGTGGCTGTTCGGCGAGAAGTACGACGGCAAGGCTGACGTCAGTGCCTTCCTGTTCAAGCGCGGTTTGTTTCTGGTGGCGCTCGAATTCACCCTGGTGAATTTCGCCTGGACGTTCCAGCTGCCGCCGACCGTGATCTACCTGCAAGTGATATGGGCGATCGGCCTGAGCATGATCGCGCTGTCGCTGCTGGTCTGGCTGCCACGCTGGCTGCTGCTGACGTTGAGCGTTGCGATCATCGCCGGGCACAACCTGCTCGACGGACTGCACTTCCCGACCGAGTCGGCACTGCACGTGCCATGGGCAATCCTGCATGACCGCGGTTGGATCGAGGCCGGCGAGACTTTGCGTCTGCGCACCTCGTACCCGTTGTTGCCGTGGATCGGCGTGATCGGGCTGGGTTACGCGCTGGGGCCGTGGTTCGCTCGCGCAGCCGATGCCGGCGTGCGCCAGCGCCGTTTGTTGATCGGTGGTGTCGCCGGGCTGCTGGGCTTTGTGGCACTGCGGCTGGTCAACGGTTACGGCGAGAAACCCTGGGCTTTCGGTGACAGCGGTGTGCAAACCCTGATGAGCTTTTTCAACATCACCAAATACCCGCCGTCGCTGTTGTTCATCACGTTGACGGTGAGTGTCGGGCTACTGCTGTTGCTGGTGTTCGAGCGCGCGCAGGATCGACGCTGGATTCGCTGGCTGACGGTGTTCGGCTCGGCGCCGATGTTTTTCTACCTGCTGCACCTGTACGCGCTGAAGGTGCTGTACCTGATTGGCGTGGCGCTGTTCGGGCTCAATCAGGGCACCTATTTCGGTTTCTCGTCGGTGACGGCGGTGTGGCTGGCGGCGATGGTGCTGGCGGTCGCTTTGTTCCCGGCCGTGCGCTGGTTTTCGGCACTGAAGGCCCGACGCCGTGACATCGCCTGGTTGAAGTATCTGTAGAACGGCTCAGCTCGTTTTGCCCTCGCGGGCATTGCGGACGAAGTCGATAAACGCCTTGAGCGGCGCCGGTACATGGCGTCGGCTCGGGTAGTACAGGTGCAGGCCGGGATAGTACGGACACCAGTCCGCCAGCACCTGCACCAGCCGTCCGCTCGCCAAGTGCTCGCGAGCCATGTCCTCGAACACATACGCCAGTCCCAAGCCCTGCAACGCCGGGCCGATCATCAGGCTGACATCGCCCAGGGTCAGGGGGCCGTTGACCTCGATTTCCTGTTCAATGCCACCGCGTTCGAATTCCCAACGGTACATCGAACCGCTCGGGAACCGATGTCGGATGCAGGGAAGGGCATGCAAATCTTCAGGTTTCTGTGGCGCGGGATGTCGTTCGAAAAAACCGGGCGAGCCGACCACCACTGAACGCAGATTCGGTCCGATGGGCATCGACACCATGTCAGCTTCCAGCCGGTTGCCGAAGCGTACACCTGCATCGAATCCTGAGGCGACGATATCCAGCAGCGCATCGCTCTCGACTACTTCCAGACGAATATCCGGGTAAATCTTCAGAAACTCGCTGGCTATAGGCAGCAGCACCAGCTCGCACGCCTGGCGCCCGGAGGTAATGCGCAGATTGCCCGAGGGCTTGTCGCGAAAGTGATTGAGGTCTTCAAGCGCATCTTCGATATCGCGAAACGCCGGTTTCAGCCGCGCATACAACCGTTCGCCCGCCTCGGTCAGAGCCACGCTGCGGGTGGTGCGATTGAACAGGCGCACGCCGAGGCGATTTTCCAGCGCTCGCAATGAATGGCTCAGCGCCGACGGCGTCAGGCCCAGATCCACCGCTGCACGGCTGAAGTTCAAGTGCTGGGCAATGCAGAGAAAGATCGACAGATCCGTCGTGGACGGGTTTTTCATTTGTGAGTGCCTTTCACAAAGTCATGCAAATTTGTTGGGATTATCACATCAGTAGCACGGCTTTAAAGTCGACTCAACTCATCAAGAAGGCCCGGCAATCTCGCCAGGGTCACCGACAGGAGGAGTTGATATGCGTACCTGGCTGATTACCGGAGCTTCCCGTGGTTTTGGCACCCTTATCGCTGAACAGGCCCTGCGTGCCGGTGACGCGGTGATTGCCACCGCCCGCAACCCGCAAGACATCACCGACCGCCTCGGCGAACACCCGAACCTGCTGGCCGTGCGGCTGGACGTCACCCGCGAAGAGGAAGCCCACCAAGCGGTGGCAGCAGGCATCAAGCGCTTCGGTCGCATCGACGTGCTGATCAACAATGCCGGCTTCGGCGTGTTGGGCGCCGTTGAAGAAACCAGCGCCAGCGAAACCGAGCGCCTGTTCGCCACCAACGTGTTCGGCCTGCTCAACGTCACCCGCGCCGTCCTGCCACACATGCGCGCCCAGCGCAGCGGACGGGTCATCAATATCTCGTCGATTGGCGGTTATCAGGCCTACGTGGGCTGGGGTGTCTACGGCTCGACCAAGTTCGCAGTGGAAGGCATCAGCGAAGCGCTGCATCAGGAACTGGCGCCGCTGGGCATTCATGCCACGGTGGTCGAACCGGGCTTCTTCCGCACCGACTTCCTCGACGAACAATCGCTGATCAAGACCGCGCTGGTGCTGCCGGACTATGACGAAACCGTCGGCAAGATGCGCACGTTTGCCGAAGCGGCCAACCATGCACAACCGGGCGATCCGCTGAAGTTTGCCGAAGCGATGCTGGCGCTGGTCAACGCGCCGAACCCGCCGCAGCGGCTGGCGTTGGGCAGCGACACGATTGCGCGGATCGAAGCGAAGAACCGTTTGGTGGCGCAGGAACTGGCCGGGTGGAATGAGCTGGCGTTGTCCACGGATTTCAAGGACTGACCTAGCCCCTCGTTGAAGCTATCGCAGGCTGCGCTCTATTGATCGCAGCCTGATTTTCTTTTCATTGGATGAAATCATGACAAACGTCTCCCAACACCAAGGCACGCGCGACAAGCTGCTGATCCTCGCGGCCATTTGCCTGTCGGCGCTGGTCCTTCCGTTAAGTTTTACCGGTGGCGCGGTGGCGACGCCGGCCATCGGCCGTGACCTGGGCGGCAGCCCTGTGGCGCTGACCTGGATCACCAATGCGTTCATGTTGTCGTTCGGCAGTCTGCTGATGGCGGCGGGGGCGTTGGCCGATGTCTATGGACGCAAGCGCCTGTTCACCGCCGGCATGCTGTTGTTCACCGCAGCGTCGATTGCCCAGAGCCTGGCGCCTTCGGTGTTCTGGCTGGATGTGTTGCGGGCGATTCAGGGAGTGGCCGGTGCTGCGGCGCTGGCCAGCGGTTCGGCGGCGTTGGCGCAGGAGTTCGAAGGTCATGCGCGCACCCGTGCGTACAGCATGCTCGGCACCACGTTTGGTATCGGTCTCGCGTTCGGCCCGTTGGTGGCCGGAGCGTTGATCGAGGCGTTCAACTGGCGCGCGATCTTTGTGTTCACCGCGCTGATTGGTGTGATCGCGATGGTCTTCGGCCTGCCGCGCATGCGTGAAACCCGCGACCCCGACGCCAGCGGTCTCGACTGGGCGGGTACCGTGACGTTCAGCTCGGTGCTTGCGCTGTTCACGTTCGGAGTGATCCAGGCGCCCGAAAGCGGTTGGAGCAGTCCGTTAGTGGTCGGTCTGTTGGGTGCTTCCGCGTTGTTGCTGGCGCTGTTCGTCTTCATCGAAATGCGCGTCAAACGCCCGATGCTCGATCTGACGCTGTTCCGCTTTCCGCGCTTCGTCGGCGTGCAGATGCTGCCGATCGGCACCTGCTATTGCTACATCGTGCTGGTGGTCATGCTGCCGCTGCGCTTTATCGGCGTCGAAGGCTTGAGTGAAATCGATGCCGGTCTGCTGTTGCTGGCGCTGTCGGCACCGATGCTGGTGGTGCCGATGCTTGCGGCGTCCATGACACGTTTTGTTTCGGCGGGAGTCTTGTCGGGCGTGGGTTTTTTGATTGCCGCCGTGGGGCTGCACTGGCTGAGCCTGTACAACGTCGACGAGCCGAAATTTGCGCTGGTGGTGCCGATGGTATTGATCGGAATCGGCGCGGGTCTGCCGTGGGGCTTGATGGATGGACTGTCGGTCAGCGTGGTGCCGAAAGAGCGCGCCGGCATGGCGGCCGGGATCTTCAACACGGTGCGGGTGGCGGGTGAGGGGATTGCGCTGGCCAGTGTCGCGGCGATTCTTGCTTCGCTGCTACACACGAATCTACAAGCAGTGGCCGGCGGTGCAGACGCAGCGCTGATTGCCGAGACCGCGCACCGGGTGACCACAGGTGATATGGCCCATGCGATCAACACAGTTCCGGGGTTGGCTAACGAACGGCTGGTGCAGGGTTACGCCTCGGCGTTCCAGTATCTGCTGCACATCCTGACGATCATCACCCTGGTGTCGGCGGCTGTGGTGCTGGGGCTATTAAGCAAAGATCGGACGGTGCCGGAACCCCAACAGGCTGCGGCATAAATGAAAAAGCCCGGAAGCGCAAAACGCTTCCGGGCTTTTTTCATTGGATCAGCGGCGATCCAGCCACACCGTCTGCGCATTGCAGAACTCGCGCACGCCGAAGTGCGACAGCTCACGGCCGAAACCGCTTTTCTTCACGCCGCCGAAGGTCACGCGCGGGTCGCTGGCGGAGTAACCGTTGATGAACACGCCGCCGGTTTCCAGTTCGCTGGTCAGTTGCTGGGCCAGGGCGACGTTGGCGGTGTAGATCGTGGCAGTCAGGCCGAACTCGCTGTCATTGGCCAGCGCTACAGCGTGGGCGCAGTCGCGAGCGGTAATGATCGAGGCCACCGGGCCGAACAGTTCCTGTTTGAACGAAGTCATGCGGTCGGTGACGTCGGCCAGTACGGTCGGCTCGTAGTAGTTGCCCGAACCCTCTACTTTGCCGCCGCCGAGCAGCAGGGTGGCGCCTTCTTCCAGGGTGTCGCGCACTTGTTGATCCAGTTCGTCGCGCAGATCGAAACGGGCCATCGGGCCGATGTAGTTGTCGGCGGACAATGGATCGCCCATCTTCAACTGGCGAGTGGCTTCGACGAATTTGCGGGTGAATTCTTCAACCACGCCTTCTTCGATGATCAGACGTTTGGCAGCGGCGCAGACCTGGCCTGAGTTCTGGTAACGACCGATCACGGCCGCTTGCACGGCTTCGTCGATATCGGCGTCGTTGAGCACGATAAACGGATCGGAGCCGCCCAGTTCCAGCACGCACTTCTTCAGCGCAGCACCGGCCTGTGCGCCGATGGCCATGCCGGCGCGGACGCTGCCGGTCAGGGTTACGGCGGCAATGCGCGAATCGGCAATGGCGGTCGAAACGCCTTCCGGGGTGACGTTGATCACTTCAAACACGCCATCGGCAAAACCGGCGCGGGTGAAGGCGTCGCGCAGCAGGTAGGCGCTGCCCATCACGTTCGGCGCATGTTTGAGCACGTAAGTGTTGCCGGCGATCAGGGCCGGGACCGCACCGCGAAGCACTTGCCAGATCGGGAAGTTCCACGGCATCACGGCGAGGATCGGGCCGAGCGGACGGTACTCGATACGTGCCTTACCGCCCTCGACCAGGGTCGCTTCGGCGTTGAGCATGGCCGGGCCGTGTTCGGCATACCACTCGCAGAGCTTGGCGCATTTCTCGATTTCGCCACGAGCCTGGGCGATCGGTTTGCCCATTTCCTGGGTGATCATGGTCGCCATGGCTTCGCTGCTGTCACGCAGCGCGCCGGCCAGCGCAGTCAGGGCGCGGGAGCGATCCTGCAGCGGTTTGCGTTTCCACTTGTTGAAGCCGAAGGCGGCGCGGGTCAGCGCAGCGTCGAGGGCTTCGGCGGATTCGAAAGCGTAATGACCGATCTGCTCGCCGGTGGCGGGATTGATCGAGATAGCGTGGGTCTGGCTGGAAATCGGGCTCATGGCATCGTCCTGCGAGGTCAGTGGATGCGCTCAGAGTAGGGTGGCGTTTGGTTTCTGGAAACTGAATAATAAAGAGCGTTTCTTTCACGATTGGAGAATGACTGTGGATCTGGTGCAACTGGAAATTTTCAAGGCTGTTGCCGAGCACGGCAGCATCAGCGCGGCGGCGGCGCAGATCCATCGCGTGCCGTCGAACCTGACGACCCGCATCAAACAGTTGGAGGAAGATCTGGGCGTCGACCTGTTCATCCGTGAGAAAAGCCGCTTGCGCCTGTCGCCGGCGGGCTGGAGTTTTCTCGAGTACGCACGGCGCATCCTTGACCTGGTCCAGGAAGCCCGCGCCACGGTGGCCGGCGAGGAACCGCAAGGCGCGTTCCCGCTGGGCTCCCTGGAAAGCACGGCGGCGGTGCGGATTCCCGGTTTGCTGGCAACCTATAACCAGCAACACCCGAAGGTCGATCTGGACCTGTCGACCGGGCCGTCCGGGACGATGATCGACGGTGTGCTTTCCGGGCGACTGGCGGCCGCGTTCGTCGACGGCCCGGTCCTGCATCCGGCGCTGGAGGGCATCCCGGCGTTCGAAGAAGAAATGGTCATCATCTCGCCACTGCATCACGGGCCGATCCAGCGCGCGGCGGACGTGAACGGCGAGAACATCTATGCGTTCCGCTCGAACTGCTCCTATCGCCATCACTTCGAAAAATGGTTCAGCACCGATGCTGCCGTGCCCGGCAAGATTTTTGAAATGGAGTCTTATCACGGCATGCTTGCCTGCGTCAGCGCGGGCGCCGGTCTGGCTTTGATGCCGCGCAGCATGCTGCAGAGCATGCCCGGTTGCGCGACGGTGAGTGTCTGGCCGCTGGCGTCGGATTTCCGCTATCTGACGACGTGGCTGGTATGGCGGCGGGGTACGGTTTCGCGCAGTCTGAGCATGTTTGTGCGCTTGCTGGAAGAGCGCGGTGTGGTGCGCGCAGAAGAGAATTGACCCTATGGGTTCGGGTCTCTCCATGAAGACCTGCTCATTTGATTGAAAAGCGTGCCCGGTTCGGTGATTCGCCGAACCGGGCATTTTTTATTGTCCGTCTATGCTGCGGGGCAGGTCGAGCGGATTACCGTCGCGCAACACCTCCGGCAGCAATGCATCGGGAAAGCCCTGATACGCCACCGGCCGCAAAAAGCGTTCGATCGAGGTCATGCCGACCGAGGTGAAGCGGCTGTCCGAGGTAGCCGGGAACGGCCCGCCGTGTACCGTAGCGAAGGTCACTTCCTGCGGATGGGCAAAGGCGTTGACCACGATGCGCCCGGTGCGGCGTTCGAGGATCGGCAGCAGACGCCGGGCCAGATCCAGATCGCGGTCTTCAAGGTGAATGGCTGCGCTCAGTTGGCCCTTGAACGAACGGGCAACCGCCAGCAGCTCTTCTTCATCGTTGACCGTTACCAACAGCGCCGCCGGACCGAACACTTCATGGGCCAGCGCCGGTTCGCTGAGCAGGCGTTGACCGTCAACTTCCAGCAGCGCCGAGCGCCCTTCAAACTGGCCATCCGCCGGAGCGCCGACCGCTACCAGATTCGCTCCCACGCTTTCCATCGCCACCAGGCCTTTGACGTATGAACCGTGAATCCCCGGCGTCAACATTGTGCGTGCCGGCGCTTCGCTGACTCGCTTGATCATGGCGCTGCGCAGCGCGTGCAGACCTTCGCCCTCGACCGCGATCAGGATCGACGGACACAGACAGGCTTGACCGACATTCACCAGCATCCGTTCGATAAAGCCATCGCCGATTTCGCCGCCACGTGCGGACAGCGCTGCGGGCAAAATGAACGTCGGGTTGACGCTGGTCATTTCGGTAAACACCGGAATCGGATCAGGCCGCAACTGCGCGCGACGATAAAGCGCCATGCCGCCCACCTCTGAACCGGTGAACGTCACCGCTTTAATCAAAGGATGATCGACCAGCGCCTCACCGATGGCATTGCCGCCACCGCGCACCATCGAAAAAACACCCTCGTGCAAGCCATGCTTCTGCACCGCTTTACGGATGGCGCTAGCCTGGATTTCCGAGGCTCCAGGATGCGCGTTGTGCGCCTTGAGAATCACCGTCGCACCGGCTGCAAGTGCCGACGCGGTGTCGCCACCGGCCACCGAATAGGAGATCGGAAAGTTGCTCGCACCGAAGATCGCCACCGGGCCGATGGCAACTTTCTGCAGGCGATGATCCATCCGTGGTCGCGGCTGTCGATCAGGTTGCGCCGGGTCTATCGCCAGTTGCAGAAAGCGCCCCTTGCGCACCACCTCGGCGAACTGACGGAACTGGGTCGCAGCTTTGGCGGCTTCGCCTTCCAGTTGTGCATGGGGCAGGCCGGTTTCCAGCGCGGCCCGGGCAGCCATTTCTTCGCGCACGGCGTCGAGGTTGTCGGCGATGCTTTCCAGAAACGCCGCACGTTCGGTCAGCGAGGTGTGGCTATAGCTATCGAATGCCGCGTCGGCGAGGGTTGCAGCCTGATCGACTTGCGCCGCGCCGCCGAAGGCAAAATCCGGCTCGATCAGCGTGTTGGTCGCTGGATTCAGCGCCTTCATCGTGCCCTCGGTGGCGGCGACGTCAGTGGCGCCGATCAGCAGGTGGCCGGTCAGATTCATTTCGCTTCACCCTGCGACTGAAGAGTGGCGATCAGTTCGTCTGTAGTGGTGATGACATGAGCGAAGGTCGGGCCGTTGAGTTCGTGGGCGGCGTGCATCATTTCCTCTTTGAACGCGGCGGTCGCATCGCGCACCAGCGTGACGTGATAGCCGAGTTCGGACGCATAGCGCGCGGTGGCTTCGATGCAGGTGTTGGCCAGCAGGCCGACGATGATCACGTGAGTGATGCCTTGCTGCTTCAGGCGAAAATCCAGGTCGGTGTTGGCGAAACCGCTGGAGCCCCAGTGTTCCTGAACCACGATGTCGCCGTCCTTCGGCGCGAAATCCGGGTGCCATTCGCCACCCCATTCGCCGCGCGCGAAGTGGTGCATGTGCATGATCTTTTGTTGGGTCGGGGTTGGGTGATCCCAGTTCTCGTAGTCGCCTTTTACCCAGCGGTGATGCGGTACGATGACGACCGGAATCGGCAGGGCCCGCACGGCGCGATCGAGTTTGCGCAGGTTGTCGAGCAGGCCGTTCTGCTCGGCCATCGGTTTGAGCAGCGGAAAGATCTTGCCGCCGTCGGAGAGAAAATCGTTGTACGGATCGACCAGCAGGTAGGCGGTTCTGTCGAGCGGATAGAGAGGTTTCGACATGACGATGGACTCCGGCAATGAGAGTGATCGATGCTCAGGGCTTGTTCCCGCATCGTGTTGATATGATAATCATAGTAACTGTGAAAGAGGCAAGCCCTGATGGCTGTAAACGATAGTCTTCCCGACACGCTGTGCCCGATTTCCCGGGCCGAGGCGATCGTCGGCGACCGCTGGACGGTGCTGGTTTTGCGCGAATTGTTCATGGGCAGCCACCGCTATGACGAGATCCTGGCGCAGACCGGCGGCACGCCGCAGATGATTGCCGCCCGTCTGAAAAGCCTGGAGGCGCACGGACTGGTCGAGCGTCGCTTGTACAACGAGCGGCCGAAACGCTACGAGTACCACCTCACTGCAAAGGGCGAGGCGTTTTACCCGGTGGTGATTGCGTTACGTGCCTGGGGCGAGACCTGGTGCAAGTCGCCGGAGGAAGGGCTGGCGGTGAACATGACCCACAAGAACTGCAACCACAGCGCCGGACTCGGGCCGTTGTGCGATCACTGCGGTGAGGTGTTGCGCCGTGAGGATTTGATCAGCCAGCCTCAAGAGGCGTACGCCGCGGAACGGCAGGCGCGGCGTGAGGCGTTCAAGGCGAAATAGACGGCTCCATCCAAAACAAAAAAGGCCCTCATTTGCGAGGGCCTTCGTGTGTCAGCTCAGAACGAATGGCTTACAGACTGCCCGCCAGTTTTCCGGAAGTCAGCCGCCGACGATAAGCACTGTCACGAGTCGCCAGCCAGAAATACAGCGGCGAGGTCACCAGCAAGCCAACCACCCACGACAGGTCCGCACCGTTGATGTGCGCCGACACCGGACCGACGTACAGCGGCGTGTTCATGAATGGAATCTGCACCGCGATACCGATCGCATACGCCAGCAAGGCTTGCGGGTTGTAGCGGCCGTAGATGCCGCCATCGACCTGGAAGATCGAGCCGATGTCGTACTGGCCTTTGTGGATGGCGTAGAAGTCGATCAGGTTGATCGCGGTCCACGGCACCAACACCACCAGCAACACCAGCACCATGTCGACGAAGTGGCCGATGAAGTCTGCCGAAGCGCCGACCGCAGCGAAGCAGCAGGCCAGCAGCACGATGATCGAAATCACGGCGCGGCTCTTGGCGGTCGGGATCCAGCGGTAAGCGAAAGTCTGCACCAGGGTGATCAGCGACAGCACCGCGCCATACAGGTTGAGGGCGTTGTGGCTGATGACGCTGAGCAGGAACAGCACCAGCATCAACGGGCCGATGGCGCCGGTGGCGAGTTTCACCGCGTCCATGGTGTCCATGCCCACCGGTGTTGCCAGCACGGCAACGGCGCCGAACACGAACGACAGGCTCGAGCCCAGCGCCGATCCCAGATAGGTCGTCCAGAAGGTCGCCGCCACCGGCACGTTCGCCGGCAGGTAACGCGAGTAGTCCGACACGTAAGGCGCAAACGCGATCTGCCACAGCGCCGCCAGCGAGACCGTCGCAAGCCAGCCCGAAAGGTTGAAGCTGCCGCGCGTGAGGAAATCATCGGTCTGGATGTGGGTGAGGATGTAGCCGAAGCCGATCACGATACCGATCCCCAAGACCCAGGTGCCGATGCGGTTGAGCACGTGGATGAAGCGGTAACCGATGATCCCGATGATCCCCGAACCCAGCGCACCGATGACGATGCCGACCGGCACCGGAACGCTGTCGACCACGCCATGCAGCGACTTGCCGGCCAGCACAATGTTGGAGGCGAAGAAGCCGATGTACATGACGCCGGCAATCAACACCACCAACAGCGCGCCGAGGGAGCCGAACTGCGCGCGGCTCTGGATCATCTGCGGAATGCCCATCTGCGGGCCTTGCGCCGAGTGCAGCGCCATCAGCACACCGCCGACCAGATGGCCAACCAGAATGGCGACGATGCCCCATACCAGATTCAGGTGAAACAACTGCACGCCGAGGGCGCCGGTGACGATGGGCAACGGCGCAATGTTGCCGCCGAACCAGAGGGTGAACAGATCCCTGACCTTTCCGTGGCGATCTTCGGGCGGCACGTAGCCGATCGTGTGTTTCTCAATGAGCGGTGCGGACGTTGTTGCAGAGGTGGCCATGACGAACTCCAAGGCAAGGACGAGTACGTGGACGTACTTCAGTGAGCGCCGGCACGGACGGCGCATTTCTTGTTGGGGTTGATCATGGGCAAGGAAAGGGGAGAGATAAATTAGTAGTTTTGTTGCTTCAGGCGTTAAAAAAACGAGGCTCTCCGGTCAGCTGAAAACGCTCTGTCTCGGGTGTTTCAGCGCTATGAACGACAACGCAGCTGACCTCCATCGGAGCAGCTGTCTGTCGGTGTTATTGCGGCTCGGCTGCGGACTTGATCCAGCAGCCAGACCGGTCTTTCAAAGGCGAATAGACGCCAACATTCGATGCAACATTTCATCGCAGGCCGTGAGCTGATCGACGCTGACGAACTCGTCCGGCTTGTGGCCCTGATCCATGCTGCCGGGGCCGCACACCACCGTGGGAATCCCCACTGCGTCAAACAAGCCACCTTCGGTCCCAAACGCAACAGTACCGAAATCGTCCGAACCACAGAACGTGGCGATCAATTCCGCAGCCTTGCTTCGGGCATCGGTGGCCAGCCCCGGATAGGCCGACAGTTCGCTGAAACGGATATCGCTCTGCTCGCTGACGGCCCGCATGCGCGGCAGCATTTGCTGTTCGGCATAGGTCTTGAGTTGCTGCGCGACGACCGCCGGATCCTGCGAGGGCAGGGCGCGGATTTCGAAGTCGAAACGACAGTCGGCGGGGACGATGTTCAACGCCTTGCCACCGTTGATCACGCCGGTTTGCACCGTGGAGTACGGCGGGTCGAAACGCGGATCGAGGTGCTCGTCCTTGAGTTGCCGGCCGATGCGTCCCAGCTCGCCGATCAGCTCGGCGGCGCACTCGATGGCGTTCACTCCGAGCGGCGCGTAGGCCGAGTGACAGGCATGACCCTGGACATCGCAACGCATTGCCAGTTTGCCCTTGTGCCCGAGCACCGGTTTGAGTTCGGTCGGCTCGCCGATGATGCACAGCAGCGGTTTGACCGGACGCTGCTCCAGCACCTTGAGCAACGAGCGCACGCCGAGGCAGCCGACTTCTTCGTCATAGGACAAAGCAATGTGCACCGGCAGTCGCAACGGTGCTTCGAGCAACGACGGCACCAGCGCCAGCACGCAGGCGATGTAGCCCTTCATGTCCGCCGTGCCGCGACCGTAAAGCTTGCCGTCACGCTCGCTGAGTTCGAACGGCGGCAGCGTCCACGGCTGGCCATCGACGGGCACCACATCGGTGTGCCCCGACAACACGATGCCCGGCTGATCGGCCGGGCCAATCGTGGCGAACAGATTGGCCTTGCTGCGCTCATCGTTGTAGATCAGCTCGCATGGCACGTCGAAACTTTCGAGGTAGCTGCGCACGAAATCGATCAATTGCAGGTTGGACTCGCGGCTGGTGGTGTCGAACCCCACCAGCGTCTTGAGCAACGCGACGCTGTCGCTCATCGGTCGTCTCCGGCAACCCCGTAGCCCGGCGCCTTGGCCGGATCGAGGGCGCGGTCGATGTAGTCCTGCAACTGCGGGCGATAGGCGTCCCAGAGTTTCTGCAATTGACCGATCGGGTCTTCATCGGCCCAGTCGACCCGCAGGTTGACGATGGGCCAGGTCAGTTCACCCACCACGACCACAGCTGCCGAATGCACCGGACCTGCTTCACCGCCCAGGGCCTGGGCGGCGTGCAGGGCGTTGATCAGGCGATCGGCCAATTGACCTTCGCCTTCTTCAAACGCGCTGACCATGGCTTCGATCACCGAGCGCCCGGCGAGCATGTTGCCCGCCGCCACGCATTGCTCGCCCGACACGGCGTTGTGCACGCCCAGGGTTTGCGCGCCGCTGAAATGCGCGGTCTGGCCGAGGTGATTGACCGCCGTGATCTGCCGGTACTGGCTGTAGCCGTTGCGGGTCAGCACCTTGTCCAGCGCCGCCTCGGGCGCCAGGCCTTGCTCCATCAAAGCGAGCACTTCCGGGCCGAGCGACGGCAGGGTGATGTTCTGGCTCGACACCGCGCCGACACCCGGCAACAACCACGGGCAGCGGGCGCCGACGGCAATGCTGGAGGAGCTGATGGCGATGCCGAACTGACCGGTTTCGGGGCAACGGGCGGCGATGGAAAATGTCATGTGTGGCCTCCTTTCGCTAAGGTCGAATTACTCGGGAATCACCGCAACCACATCAATTTCCATCAGCCACTGCGGTTGACCCAAAGCCGACACCACCAGCCCGGTGGAGATCGGGAACACGCCCTTCAGCCATTTGCCGACTTCCTGGTACACCGGCTCGCGGTAGCGCGGGTCGATCAGGTAAGTGGTGGTCTTGACGATATGGCTCAGGTCGCTGCCGGCCTCTTCGAGCAGTTGCTTGACGTTGCGCATGGCCTGTTCGGTCTGCGCGCGCGGGTCGCCGAGACCGACCAGTTCACCGTCGAAATTGGTCCCGACCTGACCACGGACATACACGGTGTTGCCGGCGCGCACGGCCTGGCACAGGTCGTTGTCCAGGGTCTGGTTCGGGTAAGTGTCCTTGGTGTTGAACATGCGGATGCGGGTGTGGGTTGGCTGACTCATGTGCGGCTCCTGACGAATTCGGACCCGGCGCGACGGGCGCCGGGATTGAAGAGGGAAATCAAGCGTCGACGGTGTCGACAGCGTTGTTGTGCAGCGCGGCTTCGCGTTGTTCGGCATCGCGATAGGCCAGGTATTTGCGCTGGGTGGCGATGTGATCGGCCACGTGCTTGGCGTCGTGCCACACGCCCCAGATGAACGACGAACCACGTCGCGACTGCCACGGCAAGCCGAGGAAATACACGCCCGATTCGCTGGACACACCGCGCTGGTGTTGCGGCTTGCCGTTGTCGTCGAAAGCCGCGACTTTCAGCCACGAATAGTCCACCGCAAACCCGGTGGCCCAGATGATCGAGGTGATACCGGCGGCGGCCAGATCGAGATCGGCCAGCGGGTTTTTCACGCATTCAGGATCCGGATAAGTCTCGCGGGCTTCCGGTTCCAGCGGCAGGTCGAGGCCGTTGCGTTCGATGTAGGCGTCGGCGGCATCCAGCAGCGCGAGGTAGTTCTCGTCGCCACGCTTGAGGTTGTCGCGCAGGTCCTGTTTGAAGGTCACCACGCCGTCGCTGAACGATTCGGTGACGCCAACCAGGGTCATGCCTCGATGGGCCAGACCACGGAAGTCGATGGTGCGGCCACCGTGGGCACCGCTGACGGCGATGGTCACGTGCTCGCGGCCGGGTTTCATCGCGGCTTGATCCCACTCGCCGAGCACGCCCAGCCACCAGCAGAAATCACGGTTGCGGTAAGCGCGAGGAGGGCGGTCATGGGCGCCAACCGAGAGGTAAACCTGCTTGCCCGAGCGCTGCAATTCATCGGCGATCTGTACGCCCGACGAACCGGCACCGACCACCAGCACTGCGCCGGCCGGCAGTTGCTGCGGGTTGCGATAGTCGGCCGAGTGAATCTGCAGCAGGCGCTCATCTTTCGGTGCAATGGCCGGGATCACCGGACGCTGGAACGGGCCGGTGGCGGCAACGACGCGGGCGGCTTCGATCACGCCCTCGGAGGTCTCGACGGTGAAGCCCGGACGCCCGACATTGCGCACCACGCTTTTCACATCGACGCCAGTGCGGATCGGCGCGTTGAATTTCTTTGCATACGCTTCGAAGTAATCGGCGACACGTTCCTTGTGGGCAAAACCGTCCGGATCGACATCATCGAATTCCATCCCCGGAAACCGGTCGTGCCACGCCGGACCGTTGGCCACCAGCGAGTCCCAGCGCCCGGTGCGCCAGCGTTCGGCAACGCGGTTGCGCTCCAGCACCAGGTGCGGCACGCCGAGTTTGCTCAGGTGTTCACTCATGGCCACACCCGCTTGACCGGCGCCGACAACAAGCGTGTCTGTTTTTATTATTTCAGTGGTCATCTCTGATCCCTTCTCACGAGGCCGTTGGATTCAGGTCGCTGTCGACCCTGTTCTCTGTGCTTGGGATCAGACTAGGGAGGGGGTGGTTATCGGTAAAATATTATTAAGCTGGCATGTGAAGATAAAAACGTGATGCAGAGGCCTGAAAGCCCCGTAAATACGGGGCTTCACCTTGGCACCGGAATCCGGGACAACAAAAAAAAGGACCGCCGACAGGGTAGTCGACGGCCCTTTTCAAGGCGTGTTCAGATCACAAGGACTCAGCGATCGAGAAACGCCAGCAGGTCTTCATTCAATTGCTGCGCATGAGTCACCGCAAAGCCGTGCGGCGCACCTGCGTAGACTTTCAGTTCAGCGCCCTTGATTTGCGCGGCCGCTTGTTTGCCGGTGGTTTCGAACGGAACAATCTGATCGCCATCGCCGTGAATCACCAACGTCGGCACATCGATTTTCGCCATGTCCGGGCGGAAGTCGGTTTCCGAGAATGCAGTGACGCAATCCACGGTGCCTTTGAGCGAGGCCAGCAGGGCGATGTTCAGGGTTTGGGTCAGCACGCCATCGGAGACTGTCTGACCCTGATTGGTGCCGTAGAACGGGGCATTGAAGTCCGCGATGAACTGCGCACGATCCTTCAGCAGGCCAGCCTTGATTCCGTCGAACACCGACTTGTCGACGCCTTCGGCAAAGTCCGGTTTCTTGCCGAACAGCGGTGTCACCGCGCCCAGCAACACCAGTCCGGCAACGCGCTCGCTGCCGTGGCGTGCGATGTAGCGGCTGACATCGCCGCCGCCCATGGAGAAGCCGACCAGGGTCACGTCACGCAGATCCAGGTGCTCGATCAGTTGCGCGATGTCATCGGCGAAGGTGTCGTAGTCGTAGCCGGTCCACGGCTGCTCGGAACGGCCGAAGCCACGACGGTCAAAGGCGATGGTGCGATAGCCGCGGCTGCTCAGGTATTCCATCTGGTATTCCCACATGTCAGCATCCAGCGGCCAGCCGTGACTGAACAGCACGGGCTTGCCGCTGCCCCAGTCCTTGAAATAGATCTCGGTGCCGTCTTGGGTCGTGAACGTGCTCATGAAAACTCCTTGGGTGTGGGCCTGCGAGGATGCCGTGATGGCAGCGTTCACTATCGCGACAAAGGGCATTGGCCACTTGTACGCAGGTGCTAAGTTTCGAGCCGCACGCGTTAACGATTTGACGGCATGAGTTGTAAGATGCAACCGCATCGAACCTGCCGTTTTGCCGGAGACACCCGAAATGAAGCGCAAAAGCCTTGCGGGCAATGCCTGCCCGATCGCCCGGACACTCGATCTGATCGGTGACTGGTGGTCGTTGCTGATCATCCGCGATGCGCTGGAAGGCATCAGTCGTTTCAGCGATTTCGAGAAGAGCCTGGAAATCGCCAAGAACATGTTGAGCACCCGGCTCAAAGGGCTGGTCGAGCGCGACATCCTGCGCTTGGTGCCAGCGTCCGATGGCAGCGCTTACAAGGAATACGTGCTGACCGAAAAGGGTCGGGCGTTGCAAACTGTGATCGTTGCGTTGTCGCAGTGGGGTGGGGAGTTCATGTTCGAGCCTGGCGAGCCGGGGTCGGTGATGGTGGATGCGCAGAAGCGTCAGCCGATCAGGAAGCTTCAGTTGCTGTCGGCCGATGGTCGGGTGCTGGCGCCGGAAGATGTGGCGACGAAACTGGCGGTTGAGCATTGAGATGATGTGATTCACCGATTCCGGAAGACTTTTACTGATGCCGCTGGTCGGCAATACATATTTAGTAATGACAAAAATTGACGTCAGAATAGTGGCTCATTACTATCGCGCCACTATTCTGATATCAGTTTCCGTCTCGAGGGATCGAACATGTCCTCACCCGCCCTCGTGGCGAGGTTGTGCCTGGCTTTGCTATGCCTTTCTCCACTCCAAACCGCACTTGCAGCACCCACCCCCGGTGAAACCGACCTGATCCGCGAACGCCAGAATCGTCTGCTCGAAGAGCAGCAGCGGCGGCTCGAAGAGCTCAAGGATCTGCCCGGTGAAGAGGCCAAGCCGGCGCAGCCGGAAGCCCCCGCCGACACACGTTGCTTTCAGATCAACGACATCGAGCTCAAAGGCGCCGACAGCCTGTCGGAGAACGACAAGAGCCGTTTGCTCAAGCCCTACATCGGCCAGTGTCTCGGTGTGCCTCAGCTGAATGAAGTGCTGAAGGTCATCACCGATCACTACATCGAGAAGGGTTGGGTGACCAGCCGTGCTTATCTGCCACAGCAGGATCTGTCCGGTGGACACCTGAAAGTGCTGGTGGTCGAAGGCAAACTCGAGGGCTTGAAAGGCGCCGATAACAGCAAGCTCTCGGAGCGTGAGTTGTCGATGGCGTTTCCCGGCAAGGCCGGCGAGTTGGTGAATCTGCGCGAGATCGAGCAAATGGTCGATCAGCTCAATCGCCTCCCTTCCAACCAGGCCAAGATGGAGCTGTCGCCAGGCAAGAACGTCGGCGGCAGTGAGGTGCTGGTCACCAACACCCCGCAGAAACCATGGCGCGCCGGGCTGTCGCGAAGCAACGACGGCCAGCGCAGCACCGGTGAGCAGCAGTGGGGCACGACATTCGACTGGGACAGCCCGCTGGGTCTGGCTGATCAGTTGAGTCTGCGCGGCGGTCACGATGCGATGACCGATCACCAGCACACCTCCAACAACGCCATGCTCAACTACAACCTGCCGTGGGGCTGGTGGAACTTCAGCTACACCTACAGCCAGAGTGAGTACCGCTCGCAAATCGCGGCCAACGGCTACAACTTCAAGCAGACTGGCGAAAGCGAAAACCATCAGCTGCGCGCCGAGCGGGTGATCCACCGCGACTCGGTCAGCAAGACCTCCCTCAACGCCGGCCTGTCGTATCTGCGCACCAACAACTTCATCGAAGACAGCAAGCTCAAGCTGAGCAGCAACCGCATCAGCGAAGCGCAGTTCGGCTTCAACCACGGGCGGCGTATCGGCAGCGCCTTCGTCAACTTCGACGCCGGCATGCAGGAAGGCATCGGTGCATTCGACGCTCAGGGCAGCCACGACCCGGGCCCCGGCGAGCCGGATGCGCGTTACCGCAAATACACCGCCACCCTGAGCTATCTGCAGCCATTCAAAGTGTGGGGCGAGTCCTTCACCTTCAGCAGCCTGATGACCGGTCAGCGCAGCGAAGACGTTCTGTTCAGCCCGCAACGCACCAGCCTCGGCGGGTTGTCGTCGATCCGTGGCTACAAGGACCAGTCGCTGTCCGGCGACAGCGGCGGCTACTGGCGCAACGACCTGCGCTGGTCGCGCCCGGTGAGTGCCGAATGGTTGCGCCCTGTGTTCGCCGAATACGGCACCAGCCTCGGCTACGACCAGGGCGTGATCCGTGGCGACCGCTATAACGGCGACCAGCACGGGCGGATGTCGAGCAACTCGCTGGAGCTGTTCGCCCGGGGCGAGCATGTGGCCGCAAGCGTGACCTTCGCTCATTCCCTGGAGCGGCCGGATGTGCTGACCGAACGCGAAGCGCCGATCTACTTCCGTCTGGATTTCTTCATCTAATTACATTTACCCGAGACCACCGACATGGACGTTCGTCAGTACGCCTTTATTGCTCGACAGTCATCTGCAGACGTAGAAAAACACGAGCACTTCTGGGGCATGCCCAAGCGCGGACTGGCGTTCTTGCTGGCCAACGTCATGTTCTGGCAACCGATGTGGGCACAGGCGGACGGCATCGTGGTGGCCAATCCCGGCACAAGCCTGGGTCAGGCGGGCAACGGCGTGCCTATCGTCAACATCGCCACACCCAACGCTGCAGGCCTGTCGCACAACCAGTTCCATGACTACAACGTCGGTGCGCAGGGCGTCATCCTCAACAACGTGGCGGCGCAGACCGGGCAGACACAACTGGGCGGGATCATCGTCGGCAACCCCAACCTGACCAATCGGGTGGCAGCCCAGGCGATTCTCAACGAGGTAATCAGTGGCAATCCCAGTCAGTTGCGCGGCTACACCGAAGTCGCGGGGCAGTCGGCGCGGGTGATCGTCGCCAACCCTTACGGCATCACCTGTAACGGTTGCGGGTTCATCAACTCCCCACGGGTGACCCTGACAACCGGCAAACCGGTGATCGATGGCATGGGGCGGCTGGACCGCTTTCAGGTCGATCAGGGCAGCGTCGCCATCGAAGGTGCGGGGCTCAATGCCAGTAACGTCGACCGCTTCGAGATCATCACCCGCAGCGCAAAAATCAACGCTGAAATTCAGGCGCAGAACCTGACCATCGTGGCCGGTCGCAACGACGTGAACGCGCAAAGCCTCGATGCGACGGCGCGAGCAGACGATGGCAGTGCCAGGCCGCAACTGGCGATCGACTCTTCCGCGCTCGGCGGGATGTACGCCGGGGCGATCAAACTGGTGGGCACCGAGTCCGGGGTCGGGGTGAAACTGGCGGGCAACCTGGCGGCCAGTGGCGGTGATATCCAGATTGATGCCAACGGGCAATTGACCGTGGCGCAGGTTTCTGCGGCCAATGCCGTCAACATCAAGGCGTCCAGCCTCGATGCGCAAGGCCCGGTCTACGCCGGCACCAGTGCTAATTTGCAAACCCAGGGCAATCTGACCAACCAGCAGACCCTTGCGGCTCGCGACAGCATCAACCTCAGCGCCGGTGGGCAACTGACCAACAACGGCATCGTCGAGGCCGGTGTCAATGCGGATAACACTCGTAACAACGCGGGTGATGTAAACCTCAGCGCCGGCAGTCTCGGCAACGTCAACAAGAGTGTACTGGCCAGCCGCAACCTCACCGTCAGTGTGGGGCAAACCCTGAACAACCAGGGCGGCACATTGAGCTCGCAGAACACTCGGGTGTCGGCTTCGACGCTGGACAACCAGAACAAGGGCCGGGTGCTGAGCACCGGCGCCCTCAATCTCAACGTCGGCCAGGCGCTAAATGGCGGCGGCCTGATCAACAGCACCGGATCACTCGACGCAACCATCGGCCAGTTCAATAACCGTGGCGGCGAACTGTCGAGCCTGCAGGATGCGACGCTGCGCATGGGGAGCCTGGACAACGTGGCAGGTCTGGTAAATGCCGGCAGGGCGCTGAGCATCACTGCCACAGGCGCGATCAACAACCAGAACGGCAGACTGACGTCGCTCGACAGCCTATCGCTCAATGCCGGGCACGTCGATAACAGCAACAAGGGCCGGATCGCCAGCAACAAGTCTTTGGCGATGAATGCCGCCAGCCTCGATCAACACGACGGCGGTCAACTCACCAGCGATACGTCACTGACGCTGGATCTGAACAACGGCGACTTGAATAACCAGACCGGCCTGATCAACGCACCGCTGCTGGTACTGAAAAACCTGCGACAGGTTGATAACCGTAACGGCGAAATCTCCAGTGCCCAGGCCTTCACACTGGCGGCCGCAAGCCTGGACAACAGCAACGGCAAACTGCTGAGCAATCAAACCCTGACCCTGCGCGTGCAGCAGGCGTTGACCAATATCAAGGGGCTCATCGCTGCTGCCGGCATTGATGCTCAAACCGGCAGCCTGAACAATAACGGCGGCACATTCACCAGCCGCGCAGATCTGAGTCTGCGGGCTGACGGCCGTCTGGACAATCAGGACAGGGGCCTGATCAATGCCTCCCGCAATCTCGACATCACTGCCGCGAGCGTGAACAACCAGAACGGCGGTTCGCTGCTGGGCAGTGCCATCGCCATTGATTTCAGCGGTGCGATGGGCGATCTCGACAACTGCAAGGGATTGATTACCACCAAGGGACAGTTGAGCATCAGCCACCTGCGGGACCTGAACAACCAGGGTGGCGAGTTTTCCAGCGACCTCAGCTACACGCTTACTGCACGCAATATGGACAACAGCGACGGCAAGCTTTTCAGCCGTCAGCGGCTGGATTTGAACGCAGACACCACGCGTAATCTCAACGGCCTGATTTCCGGCTGGCAGGGCCTGACCCTGCTCGGTGGCAGTCTCGACAACCGTAACCACGGCACCCTGTCCAGCCGTGACGGCGACCTGTTGGTGGATCTCACGGGCGATATCCGTAACAGCAACACCGGCGCGCTGGTCAGTAAAGGCACCTTGAAGGTCAATGCTGCCAGTCTCGACAACTCGGACAGCGGCGTTCTCTCCAGTGAGGGCGCGCAAGCCCTGATCCTCACCGGCACTTTGAACAACGCTCAGGGTGGCCTGATCGACAGCGGTAGCGATCTGGACATTAAAGCCAAACGCCTGGACAACACCAAAGCGACCATCAACGCCAAGCGGGACATCCGTTTTACCGGCACTGATCTGGATAACACCGAAGGCGTTCTGGCCAGTGATGCGCCTGTCAATCTCGACCTGCTTGGCACGCTGACCAATACCAGAGGCCAACTGGTTGCTGCCGGCCCGCTGGTGATCACCCGTGCCGCGCAGATCAATAACCAGGGCGGCAAACTGGTGAGCCAGAAGCTGCTCAGTCTGTTGACCGGCGGTCTCGACAACCGCAACAGCGGTACCGTCGCTGCCAACGACAGCCTGACGCTTGTCGCCAGCGGCGCCGTGCAAAACAGTGGCGGCCTGATCTACAGCGATGCGGCCGATCTGCAACTGAACGCCGCCAGCCTCGACAACGCCGGGGGATCGCTGCAAAGCGAAGGCGCACTCACCGTCAAGGTCGGTGGTGCGATCGATAACCAGAAGGGGCGACTCGTTGCCAAGTCCGGCAACCTCGACGTCACTGCCGCCAGTCTCGACAGCCGCGGCGGTGTGCTGTCCAGCCTCAAAAGCGCTTTCACTGCACAGATCGGCGGCTTGTTGCGCAATGGGCAGGGAGGCGTGATCCAGGCTCAGCACGTCACACTCAAGGCCCTGGCCGGTCTCGACAACGAGAGCGGACGGATCGCTGCGCAAAGCGGTGACACGACCCTTGATCTGGGCAACACCGGCAATTTCATCAACCGCAACGGTGTGCTGGTCGCCAGGCAGCGTGTCAGCGTCACCGGCAGGGATTTCGATAATAGTGGCGACACGGGTGGCCAGATCGCCGGCCAACAAATCGATCTCAGCCTGCGCGGCGCCCTGAACAACCGCAAAGGCATCATCGAAAGCGCCAGCACCCTGAGCGTCGGCGCCGCCAGCGTCGATAACCAGACCGGTCAGTTGCGCGCACTGGGCAACACCGGCAAAACCGCGTTCAGCGTGGGCGGACTGTTCGATAACCGCAACGGCGCCGTTGAAAGCGCCAACAGTGACTTCAGCCTTGGGGCGGGTGGATTGTTGAACGCGGGCGGTAACGTGCTGCATGTCGGGAGCGGGATTTTCGACATTGCCACCGCTCAACTCGGCAGCGCTGGCGGCAGCTTCGTCACGCGCGGCGCCCTGACGCTGGCGGCGGATAGCTGGACCAACGGCAGCGTGATCCAGGCCGACCGCTTGACCGTCAACATCAACAACTTCAACCAGACCGCAGGTGGTCAATTGCTGGCGTCCAGCAAGCTGACAGGTAGTGGTGGTTACTGGAACAACGACGGGATGATCGCCAGTGACGGATCGCTGGATCTGACCTTGTGGGGCAACTATTCCGGCAACGGTCGCACCAGCAGCCTCGGCGACCTGACGCTCAAAAGCGGTCAACTGACCCTCGGCGCCGGGACCAGCATTGCCGGTGGCGGCAATTCCACGGTCAATATCAACGGCCTGTTGAGCAATCAGGGGCGGCTGACATCCAGCGGCGACCTGACCCTCACGGCTGCCACTGTCAACAACTACGGCACCCTCGGCGCCGGCAAAGACCTGACCCTGACCACCGGCGCACTGTTGAACGACAGAGGCCTGATCACCAGTGGCGGTGACATGCGTCTGCTGCTGTCCAGTTTCACCAATGCCTACGGCAACGTATACGGTCTGAGCAATGTGCACATCGGCCGGGATCGCGACAGCGCCAAGGCAGACTTGCTGGACAACCGTTCGGGTGAGATCTACAGCGCGCAGGACCTGACCATCAATGCCCTGACCGTGAACAACGTGAGGGACATTCTCGAATACACGGCACATGAAAAAAGCTCGGTAGTCATCACGCAGATCGACTGCAACCTGATCCCGATTGCCGGGTGTGATTTTCGCAGTGGCGGTCGCCGCAACGGGCATTGGGAAATCGCCGAAACCGATCGCCTGAAAGTCGACAACAGCAGCGCTGCCGCAAGCCTGACCAGCGGCGGCAATATGTCGATCAACGCTCAGGCGCTGAACAACGTCAGCAGCACCATCGCGGCCACCGGCAATATCAATGTGACTGCCGGCACCATCACCAACAAAGGCCTGCAAGAGCAGGAAATCATCACCAAGCGAACCTACTGGAACTACGTTGACCAGATCTTCGCCGCCGAGCCTGCCGCCAAAGCCTTCAACGACAAGAACGGCGGCACGCCTTCGGCCACCGTCGAAGCCGATTTGAGCCATTTCATCAGCCTTCTGGGCGGTGGCAAGCTGACCGAAAGCGTTTCCACCGTCACAGGCTCGGGCAGCTCCTACGACGCCGTGATCCAGGCCGGCGGCAACATCAGACTGGATGCGGCCCAGACCATCGACAACAGCGTGGTGCGGCCTTATTACAGCTACGTCGCGGCGGGCAAGACCAACACCGACACCGGCGTTGGCAACGGCTACTCCACCGTGGTCAAGATCAATCCGCAACTGCCCCCGGACCTGGCCCAGCAACAGGTCAGCCCGATCGACTTGCCGGGCTTCAGCCTGCCGACAGGTCAGAACGGTCTTTTCCGCCTGAGTCAGGAGGGTGGCAGCGCCCCGGCCACTACCGGCCCGCAAAGCTGGACGCTCACCGGTGGCAAAGTCACCGGCGGCGTGTCGACCACACCGGTGACCGTCAATCGCGTACAGGGTCTGCCAAGCAACGCCGGCAAATCCCAGCCGCACAAATACCTGATCGAAACCAACCCGGTACTCACTGACCTCAAGCAGTTCATGAGTTCGGATTACCTGCTTCAGGGCCTGGGTTACGACGCCGATCAGAGCGCCAAGCGCCTGGGTGATGGCCTGTTCGAACAGAAACTGGTCCAGCAGGCCGTCGTCGCCCGGACGGGGCAGCGCTTCATCGACGGTCAGACCTCCGACGAGGGGGTCTTCAAGTACCTGATGGACAACGCCATCGCCAGCAAGAACACGTTGAACCTGAGTGTGGGCGTCAGTCTCAGTGCGCAGCAGGTCGCGGCGTTGACGCACGACATCGTCTGGCTCGAAGAGCGTGAAGTGAACGGCGAAAAAGTCCTGGTGCCGGTGCTGTACCTGGCCAACGCCAATAATCGTCTTGCGGCCACGGGCTCGTTGATCCAGGGTAAGGACGTCACGCTGATTGCCGGTGAAAACCTTGAAAACTCCGGCACGTTGCGCGCCAGTCAAAACCTCGATGCCACGGCCAAAAAAGATCTGGTGAGCAGTGGTCTGGTCGAGGCCGGCAACCTCTTGAAGCTGACGGCGACCGACAACCTGACTAACAAGGCCGGCGGGATCATCTCCGGTCGCGATGTCACGCTCACCGCCGAACGCGGCGACGTGATCAACGAACGCACCGTGACCACCCACCGTAGCAGTGACGGACGTCTCAGCGAAGAAACCGACTTCGTCGATAACGCGGCGCGCATCGAAGCGGCGAACGCACTGGTTATCGGCGCCGGTCGGGACATCAACAACACCGGCAGTGTGCTGAAGAGTGGCGGCGATACTACGCTGACAGCCGGGCGCGATGTACACATCGACTCGACCGAGCAGACGACAGACCGCAGCAATACCAACTATCAGTATTCGACGGTCAAGCAGCATGGCTCGGACGTCAACGTCGGCGGCACGCTCAAGGTTACGGCCCAGCGTGACGTTAGCGTTGTGGCGAGTAATGTCGAGGCCAAAGGCAATGTCGATATCAATGCCAAAGGCGACCTGACGATTGCTTCAGCGGCGGACGAATCCCATGCCAGCGGCTGGAACAAGAAGTTCCGTGCGGAGGAGGATCATGTACGTCAGCAGTCGAGCACCATCAAGGCGGGTGGGGATTTGGCCCTGAGAGCCGGCAACGACCTGACGCTCATCGCAAGCCAGGCAACGACTCAGGGTGAAGCCTTTGTCTTCGCCGGGGACAATTTGAACCTCGAGAGCGCCGCCGATACCGATTATTCCTATTACACCAAAACCAAGAAAGGTTCGTTCGGCAAGAAGAGCTCGACCATGACCGAGAGTGGCAGCGAAGAGGCGGTCGGGTCGGTCATTCAGGCTCAGGGCAAGACCATGCTGGTGGCAACGAACGACATCAATATCGAGGGCTCGAAAGTCAATAGCGACAAGGGCGGCCTCCACTTGATGGCAGGCAATGATGTGAACGTCACGGCTGCGCAAAACAGCGCGTTCAACGCCTCGGCATCCTCCAAGTCCGGTGGTCTGGGGCTGTCGAGCACCAGCAAGGCGAGTAGTGATTCTTCGAGCAGCACCTGGCTCTCAGGGTCGACCCTGGGCGGTGAGACTGTGCTGGTGCAGGCGGGACATGATCTGCTGGTCTCGGCCAGTAATGTGGTGTCGACGCGGCAGACGGATCTGCAGGCCCGCAATGACATTCGTATCGAAAGCGGTGTCGAGACCTTCAGTGCCGAGCATAGTCAGTCGACCAAAAAGTCGGGGTTGATGAGTTCCGGGGGGATTGGCGTGACCTTGGGCTCCTCCAAGCTCGCCTCCACTCAGTCCACTCATACCGAGACCCAGAAGGGCAGTACGGTGGGCAGTGTGCTGGGTAACGTGAACATCACCGCGGGGAAAAACCTCACCATTAAAGCGTCGGACGCTATTGCCGGTGGCGATATCAGCCTGGCCGCTCAAAACGTCAATATTCTTGCTGCGCAGAACGAAAGCAGCACTCGACAGACTCAGGAAAGTAAAAAAAGCGGTCTGACGCTGGCGTTGTCGGGTGTTGTCGGAGAGGCCGTGAATACTGCCTATCAGACTGCGCAGGCAGCCAGGCATGAAGATGACACGCGTCTGGCAGCACTTCAGGGAGTCAAGGCAGGGCTTTCAGGCTATCAGGCTTACCAGGCTGCGCAGGCATTGAGCTCGGGCGCCGAGGCTGGCAGTTTCGCAGGCATCAGTTTGTCTCTGGGCACGCAGAAATCCACCTCGACTCAAGTCCAGGAACAAAGTGTCAGTCAGGGCAGTACGCTGACCGCCGGCAAAAACCTGTACATCGTTGCGACGGGCAGTGGCAAGGCCGGTTTCGCTGACGGTGACATCAACATCCAGGGCAGCAAACTGCAAGCCACCAACGACATGGTGGTGGTTGCCAATCGTGACGTTAATCTTCTGGCTGCGGCCAACACGCAGAAGGTTGAAGGATCGAATTCCAGTAGCGGCGGCGCTGTCGGTATCAGTCTTGGGGTTGGCTCCAGCGGTGCCGGGCTGAGTATCTTTGCCAATGGCAACAAAGGCGTAGGCAAGGAATCCGGCAACGGCACGACATGGACCGAAACCACGCTGGATGCGGGCAACAAACTGAAGATCGGCAGTGGGCGCGACACCAATCTGATCGGCGCTCAGGCCAATGCCCAGCAGGTGGTGGCGAATGTCGGCCGCAACCTGACGCTGACCAGCTTGCAGGACACTGACCGCTACGACTCCAAACAGACCAATGTCAGTGGGGGCGCCAGCTTTACCTTCGGTTCGATGACGGGCAGCGGATCGCTCAGCGTCAGCAAGGACAAGATCAAATCCAACTTTGACAGTGTGCAGGAACAGACAGGGATTTATGCCGGGAAGGGCGGTTTCCAGCTGGAGGTCGGCGGACATACCCAGCTCAACGGCAGTGTCATCGCCAGCACCGCGACCGCTGACAAAAACATCCTGAGTACCGGAACGCTGGGCTGGGCGGACATCGACAACAAGGCTGACTTCTCCAGTCAGCACCAAAGTGTCAGTGCCAGCAGCAGCGGTGGTGCGGGTGCCCAGCTTCTCGGGAACATGGGCAGCATGCTGCTTGTCGGCAGCAACAACAGCGGTCACGCCAGCAGCACCACGAACTCGGCGATTTCCGGTGCAACGCTGCTCATTCGTGACAAGAACAATCAACAGCAGGACGTGTCGACGCTCAGTCGCGATGTGGAGAATGCCAACAACGCGCTGAGTCCGATCTTCAACAAGGAGAAAGAACAGCAACGACTTCGTCAGGCGCAACTGATCGGTGAGATCGGCAGCCAGACGATGAACATCGTTCGAACCCAGGGCATGATTGCAGCCAGCAAGGCTGCCGAGGCAGAGCTGACACCAGAGCAACGCAAGATGCCGGGCGCCAGTCCGGATGCTTCCTATGAAGATCGCCAGGCTTACATTGCCGTGCTTCAAGCGACCAACGCCTACAAGAACACAATGTCCAGCTATGGCACCGGTGGCAGTTTCCAGCAGGCTGCACAGGCGGTGACCGCAGCGATCCAGGGGCTGGCAGGCGGCAACATTGCACAGGCGCTGGTGGGAGCTTCCGCTCCCTACCTGGCTGAAACCATCAAGAAGATGACAGCGGGCAATGAAGAAGCAAGGGTCATGGCCCACGCCGTTCTCGGCGCGTTGACTGCGGCCGTTCAAGGCAGCAATGCCGCGGCAGGTGCCACCGGTGCGGCTGTCTCGGCGGTGAGTACCGATCTGATCATGCAGGCGTTGTATGGCACGACGGATGTGAGGTCGTTGACCGAAAGTCAGAAGCAGAGCGTATCGGCGTTGGCCACCCTGGCCAGCGGCATTTCCGGTGGCATCATCGGGGGTGATACCGCATCTGCTGTCGCAGCTGCGCAGGCCGGGAAAAACACGGCCGAAAACAACGACATGTTCCTGATACCATCGGGAGCTGCAGCAATGTCCCTTGCCGAGTGGGCCGTCGGACAGGGTTACTCGAACGAGCAAATTGCCAAAGTACTGAAGGACGAGCGAGAAGGCGTCGGCTTTGAGGGGCCGACTGCAAAAGGGATGATCCAGGGCTACCTGATCTTTGCGGCCGGTCCGCTGGTCGGAACCGAGCTGACTGCAGGTCTCGTCGCCATGGCGGCGGGGGCAGCAATATCGGGCGGGGCGAATGTCAGCTATCAACTGACCAAAGGAGAGAAATTCAGCTATTCCGATGCATTCATTGCGACGCTGGTCGGTGCCTTGACTCAAGGCAAGGGCTTTGTCGCTACCCAGAGTGTGGGGCTTAGCGGCGCCTACGCCGGCAGTTTGATCAAGGGTGAAGATCCAATCCTGCCGATGATCGGCTCGTTTGCCGGGACGACCATCGGGTTCAAGGGGGGGCCTGTTATCAGCAATACACTCAAGCCCTACCTCGGCGAAACGGCGGCGACGACCGTGGGCAATTCGGCGGTATCTTATGGTTCTGAGGCTATCGGAGATTATATTCAAGATCTGGGAGGCAAAAAGTGAAGACTGACAAAATCAGTGTCCGCCAGATTGTCGGTTTATTGATCCGAACCTATATGCTCTTTGTTTTGGTAGGCGCATGTGTCGTGGCGATAGCCACAGTTGCTTATTACTTTAAACATGGTGAGTGGGCGTTTAGCCTGAAGGGGGTCATCAGAACATTGATAGGGGCCGGAATTTACTCATCTTTCGCTGTCGTGTCCTTGTTCTTACAAGCATTCCTTGCCAGGCGCAAAATCAGACACGAAAAGCAAAAAGACTGAGCCTTGGAAGAATGCCTCCCCCTAAAAAAACGCCCCGAACCTGTCGGGGCGTTTTTTATTGTGGATACCCCCTGCGGCGTATCACCGAAACGCCGGCACCACATGCTTGATAAACAGCTCCAGCGATTTCTTCTTCTCCGCATGCGGCAAGCTGTTGTCGCACCAGAAGCTGAACTCATCCACCCCCAGTTCCTGGTAGTACTTGATCCGCGGAATGATCTCTTCCGGCGTGCCGATCATGGCGGTTTTGTGCAGGCTCTCCAGTTCAAACTCCGGACGTCCGGCAAACTTCTCTTCCGGGCTCGGGGCGAGGAAGCCGTTCACCGGCACTTCCTTGTTGCCGAACCACGCGTCGAACGTGCGATAGAAACGTGAGATGGCTTTCGCGCCAACCTTCCAGCCTTCCGGGTCATCCGCCGAGTGCACGTGGGTATGACGCAGCACCATCAGTTGCGGGCGCGGCACGTCGGGGTTGTTGTCCAGCGCAGTCTGGAACTTGTTCTTCAGATCGAGGACTTCTTCATCGCCCTTCATCAATGGCGTGACCATTACGTTGCAGCCGTTGGCCACGGCGAAGTTGTGCGAGTCCGGGTCGCGGGCGGCGATCCACATCGGCGGGTTCGGCTTTTGGATCGGTTTCGGCACGCTGGTGGAGGTGGGGAATTTCCAGATCTCGCCGTTGTGGGCGTAGTCGCCTTGCCACAGCGCGCGCACCACCGGGACCATTTCCCGTAGCGCCTGACCGCCGCTGGAGGCGGGCATACCGCCGGCCATGCGATCGAACTCCACCTGATAGGCGCCGCGCGCCAGGCCTACTTCCATCCGGCCGTTGCTGATCACGTCGAGCAATGCGCATTCACCGGCAACCCGCAGCGGATGCCAGAACGGCGCGATGATGGTGCCGGCGCCCAGATGAATGGTGGTGGTCTTGGCCGCGAGGTAGGCCAGCAGCGGCATCGGGCTCGGCGAGATGGTGTATTCCATCGCGTGGTGTTCGCCGATCCACACGGTGCTGAAACCGCCGGCCTCGGCCATCAACGTCAGTTCGGTCAGGTCTTCGAACAGTTGACGGTGGCTGACGCTTTCGTCCCAGCGCTCCATGTGTACGAACAGGGAAAATTTCATGACGCTACCTCGAATCTCTTGTGGTTGGCCGGTCGCTTGCCGGCCTGTTTAAGTGCAATCGTGCAGATCAGGCGAAGGCGGGCAGGGCGCCCATCTTGCCGTGGCAGTACACCAGCGGGCCGGCGTCCTGCTGAGGGACGATGAGGTTTTTCACCGCGCCGACCATGATCGCGTGGTCGCCGCCTTCGTATTCGCGCCACAGCTCACATTCGATGATAGCTGTCGCGTTGGCCAGGATCGGGTTGCCCAGTTCGCTCAGCGTCCACTCGATGCCCTGCGCCTTGTCCTTGCCTTTGCGGGCGAACGCATAGGCTTCGCTCTGTTGGCCGCCGGACAGGACGTGAATGGCAAAGCGTTTGTTCTTGATCAGGACAGGGTAGGAGTCGGAACTGTAGTTGGGGCAGAACAGCACCAGGGCCGGATCCATCGACAGCGAACTGAAAGCGCTGGCGGTCAGGCCGACGATCTGGCCGTCGTCATCCAGCGTGGTGATGACGGTAACGCCGGACGGGAACGAGCCCATGACTTGTTTGTAGACGGCAGCATCGATCATTGGTCAATCCTCGAGTGCGGTGAAGCGTGTTTTTATGTGTTTATGGGTCTGATGGTATACCGTAATACATCGATTGCAAGCGCTTTTTTGGTGAAACGATAAACGTGGTTCATCCGTCGGAAACTCAGCATTCACGGGGCTTTTCTCTAGCCGTGAACGCTGGCTATCAGGGAGGATGCCGGATCAGATGCCGTCGTAAACAGCGGATCAGTCTTGTGAAAATGTTGGAATACCATAATATGGTCTTCATCTGAGGGGCGGCCACGAAGCTCCCCCGGTTTGGCTTCATACAACGATAAGAACAGACCCAATCGAGTTCATTTTTATGTCCCAGATGTCCCGGCAAGATCCGTTGATCGAGAATCACACGGTCGACTACGTCCCACTCGCGGAACGCCACGGGAAGGCCCGCGACCTTTTCACCCTTTGGTTCAGCACCAACATTGCGCCACTGCCCATTGTCACCGGCGCCATGGTGGTTCAGGTGTTTCATCTCGACCTGTTCTGGGGGCTGCTGGCGATTGCGCTGGGGCACATGATCGGCGGGGTGGTGATCGCCCTGGCGTCGGCGCAAGGTCCGCGCATGGGCATTCCGCAGATGGTCCAGAGTCGGGGCCAGTTCGGGCGTTACGGCGCGCTATTGATCGTGTTCTTCGCCGCGATCATCTATATCGGCTTCTTCATTTCCAACATCGTGCTGGCCGGCAAATCCATCGTCGGCATTGCGCCGTCGGTGCCGGCGCCGTTGAGCATTCTGATCGGCGCCCTCAGCGCCACGGCCATCGGCGTGATCGGCTACAACTTCATCCACACGCTCAATCGCATCGGCACCTGGGTGATGGGCAGTGCGCTGCTAGCCGGGTTCATCTACATCTTTGCCCATGAGTTGCCGGCGGACTTCTTTACCCGTGGCAGCTTCAATCTTTCGGGATGGCTGGCGACGGTGTCCCTGGGGATCATCTGGCAGATCAGTTTCTCGCCGTACGTCTCCGACTATTCCCGTTACCTGCCGGCGGACATCGGTATCGGCAAGCCATTTATCGCGACTTATCTGGGCGCCACGCTGGGCACGATTCTGTCGTTCACCTTCGGCTCGGTGGCGGTGCTGGCAACCCCGGAAGGCACCGAGGCGATGGCAGCGGTCAAGCAGTCCACCGGTTGGCTGGGGCCGATTCTGATGGTGCTGTTCCTGCTCAACATCATCAGCCATAACGCGCTGAATCTGTATGGCGCGGTACTGTCGATCATCACCTCGATCCAGACCTTCGCCAGCCAGTGGACGCCGAGCATCAAGGTGCGGGTGATCCTGTCGAGCGTGGTGCTGGCGGGATGCTGCGTTGTAGCGCTGGGCGCGTCGGCGGATTTCATTTCCGAATTCATCGGATTAATTCTGGCGTTGCTGCTGGTGCTGGTGCCGTGGGCGTCGATCAACCTGATCGACTTCTACCTGATCAAGCGCGGCAGCTATGACATCGCCTCGATCTTCCGCGCCGACGGTGGCATTTATGGGCGCTTCAACCTGCACGCGATCATTGCCTACTTCATCGGCATTATCGTGCAGCTGCCATTCGCCAACACGTCGCTGTACGTCGGGCCGTACGCCAATCTGGTGGAAGGCGCGGACCTGTCGTGGCTGGTCGGCCTGATCGTGACATGCCCGCTGTATTACTGCCTGGCGACCCGTGGACAGACCCAGCAGAGCAGGGCGGCGCGGTTGGGTTTCACCGACTGATCCTTCGCAGGCTGCTCAAACAATGCCCGGCACTTCGCCGGGCATTGTTGTTTCCGCATCCCGGCGGTCACGCAAATTGGCCATTTCGATCCCCTTTTGGCCAACGGGCTACTGTGCCGCGTCTACGCTGTCAGGAAGAATCGAAGCCACAACAAAATGCTGCACCTTCCTTGCCCTTGGCTGATTTGCTAGCCGCTGCCGTGTACAGAACATAAAAACCATCGACTCACGCTGCATTCGGGGAAACACAACATGGTCACGATGAAACGCATTCTGGGCGCTACTGTTTTCGGGCTGACGCTGCTGGCCAGCGCCGTACAGGCCGAACAGCGCGAACTGCGGGTGTACAACTGGGCGGATTACATCCTGCCGTCGGTGCCCAAGGATTTCGCCTCCAAAAGCAACATCAAAGTGACCTGGGACACCTTCGACACCAACGAATCCCTCGAAGCCAAGCTGCTGACCGGCAACTCCGGCTATGACCTGGTGGTGCCGTCGAACCAGTTCCTCGATACCCAGATCAAGGCCGGCGTGTTCCAGAAACTCGACAAGTCCAAGTTGCCGAACTGGAGTCACCAGGACCCGGCGCTGCTCAAGCTGCTCGACGCCAACGACCCCGGCAACCAGTACGGCGTGCCCTACATGGTCGGCACGGTGCTGATCGGTTTCAACCCGGCCAAGGTCAAGGCGGCGCTCGGCGAGAATGCGCCGGTGGACAGTTGGGACCTGGTGTTCAAACCGGAGAACATGGAAAAGCTGAAATCCTGCGGCGTGGCGATGCTCGATTCGCCGTCGGAAATCCTGCCGCTGGCTCTGCACTACCTGGGCCTGGACCCGAACAGCCAGAACCCGGCCGACTATGAGAAAGCCAAGGACCTGATGCTCAAGGTTCGCCCTTACGTCACCTACTTCAACTCGGCCAAGTACATGACCGACATCGCCAACGGCGACATCTGCGTGGCCATCGGTTATTCCGGCAGCTTCTACCAATTCGGCAACCGCGCCAAAGAGGCGGGCAACGGCGTGGTGGTCGACTGGCGCCTGCCGAAGGAAGGCGCGCCGATCTGGTTCGACACCTTCGCCATTCCGAAGAGCGCGAAGAACGTCGAAGAGGCCCACGAGTTCCTCAACACCTTGCTCGATCCGAAGGTCATCGCTTCGATCAGCGACTTCCTCGGCTACCCGAATGCCAACAAGGATTCGCTGCCGCTGATCAACAAGGAAATCACCGGCAACCCGAACCTGACGCCGACCAGCGAAGCACTGAAGAAACTTTACGTGGTGCAGCCGTTGCCGCAGAAACTGGAGCGGGTGCGGACCCGGGTGTGGACCAGTATCAAGTCGGATAAATAAGCTCAAAGCCGAGGGAGCGAATCCGTTCGCTCCCTCGGCCGTTATTTCGCCTGACTTTCTTCAGGCGACTTGTCCTTCGTCAGGATCAGACTCAGCACCACCGACGCCAGAATTAGCCCGCCAACAATCGCCAGCGACCACTCCACCGGCATGTGAAACCACGGCATCACCGTCATTTTCCCGCCGATGAACACCAGCACCAGCGCCAGCCCATACTTGAGCAGATGAAAACGGTCGGCCATGTCCGCCAGCAAAAAGTACAGTGCCCGCAGCCCCATGATCGCGAAGATGTTCGAGGTGAAAATGATGAAAGGATCGGTGGTCACCGCGAAAATCGCCGGGATGCTGTCGACCGCGAACATCAGGTCGCTGGCCTCGATCAGCACCAATACCAGAAACATCGGCGTGGCCCAGCGCACACCGTTCTGCAGCACGAAAAAACGCTCGCCGTGAAAGCCGTTGGTGATCCGCAGATGCCCGCGCACCCAGCGCAGGAGCGGGTTGTTATCGAGGTCCGGTTGCTGCTCGGCGAACACCAGCATCTTGATCCCGGTGATGATCAGGAACACGCCGAACACATACAGCAGCCAGGTGAACTGCGATACCAGCCATACGCCGGCAAAGATCATCGCTGCGCGCATCACGATCGCCCCGAGCACGCCGTACAGCAGCACCCGGCGCTGCAACTCCGGCGGCACGGCGAAGTAGCTGAAGATCATCACGAAGACGAACATGTTGTCGATCGAAAGCGACTGCTCGATCAGGTAACCGGTGAGGAATTCCAGGGTCTTGACCTTGGCGATTTCGGGCCCGAATTCGCCGTTGAGATACCACCAGAGCAACCCGGCGAAGGCCATCGCCAGCATGCACCAGGCGATCACCCAGGATGAGGCTTCCCGTACCGAAACCCGATGCGCCTTGCGCCCACCGAAGACGAACAGGTCGACGGCCAGCATGGCGAGGACAAAAACGATGAAGGCGACCCACATCCAGGGTTCGCCGATGTTGATGGGGTGCATGCCGTTCTCCCTGTCTTTATGTTTTTCGGGGTAGACGGGGCCATGCTAGTAGGAGCCTTCCGGCAAAGAAAAATCGTTTATTTCGTGGTTATTGTTCGTGAATAACGAAGTGTCGGTCGACACGGGCAGAGCGCGGGTAATACTTCATTCAGCACTTCTTTGCTAACCTCGCTGTCGAGTCAGTCCACCACTTTGGGAGCTACGATCATCGACACGCCAGATCCTCAAGCCGTCTGCAGCCCGATCACCAGCGCTGCCATATTCATCGTGGCGACCCTAAACGCCGAGGCCGAGGCCGCCGAAAAAGTCCGTGGCTGGTGCGCCGATATCGCCGGCCTGACGCGCTCGGTCGGCAAGCGCGTCCCCTCGGGAAACCTGTCCTGTGTCTGCGGATTTTCTTCCAGCGCGTGGGACCGTCTGTTCGGCAGTCCGCGCCCTGCGTCCCTGCATGACTTTCGCGAATTCGGCGTGGAAGGGCGGCGCGCCGTTTCCACGCCAGGCGACTTGCTGCTGCACATTCGCGCCGATCAAATGGACCTGTGTTTCGAACTGGCAACGCAATTGATGTCGGCGCTGGACGGCGCCGTGACGGTAACGGATGAAGTGCAGGGTTTCCGCTATTTCGACATGCGCAGCATCATCGGTTTCGTCGACGGCACGGAAAATCCGGTCGGCCGCAAAGCCGAGCATTTCACCCTCGTGGGCGATGAAGATCAGCCGTTCAGTGGCAGCAGTTACGTTTTGGTGCAGAAGTACCTGCACAACATGAAGGCGTGGAACGAATTGCCGGTCGAGGCGCAGGAGCGGGTGATCGGGCGCACCAAACTGTCCGATATCGAGCTGGATGATTCGGTCAAACCGAGCAATTCCCACAGTGCGTTGACCACCATCACCAAGGACGGCGAAGAGGTGAAAATCCTGCGCGACAACATGCCGTTCGGCCGGCCCGGCGCGGGGGAGTTCGGCACTTATTTCATTGGCTACGCGCGTTCGCCGGACCCGCTGGAACAGATGCTGGAGAACATGTTTGTCGGCAAGCCGCCGGGCAACTACGACCGGTTGCTGGACTTCAGCACGGCGGTCACCGGCAGTCTGTTCTTTGTGCCTTCGGCGGATTTACTGGAAGAGTTGGCAGAGCGATAAAAAAACGGCGGGATCAATTGATCCCGCCGTTTTGCATTTACTTGCCTGCCGCCAGCGCTGGCGTGCGTGGCGGTACCAGACGCTTGGAGCCGGTGGCCTCGAATGCCGCTGCCAGGCGCAGCAACGTCGAGTCGTCATAGGCCCGCCCGGCGAACGTCAGCCCCACCGGCATGCCGATGTCGGCCATCACGCCCATCGGCACGGTGACGGTCGGCACGCCGAGGTGGCGGATTGCGAGGTTGCCGTTGGCGACCCAGATGCCGTTGCTCCAGGCGATGTCCGCCGAAGCCGGGTTGACGTCAGCGTCGGCCGGACCCACGTCGGCGTTGGTTGGGAACAGCACAGCGTCGAGGCCGAGTTTATCCATCCAGTCTTCGAGGTCGAGCTTGCGAGTCTTCTCCAGACCGCGCAGGCCGTCCGGCAGGGTCGGGATCTGATCCCACGGCGTGATGCCGCGCTGGGCCATGCGCACGTATTCGTCCATGCCGGCAGCGAGGTCGCCTTCACGGTTGGGCAGGGTGCCCGGGTCGTGCGGGAAGATTTTCGGCCCGTCGACGTCTGCCAGACGGTTGAGTTTCGGGTCGCCGTTGGCGCGCAGGAAATCATCGAAGGCCCAGGCCGACAGGTCCCACAGTTCGTGGTGCATGAACTCTTTGGAGACGATGCCGCGATTGAACACGGTCGGCGCACCCGGACGATCGCCTTCGCAGTTGGAGACCAGCGGGAAATCCACTTCGATCACTTCGGCGCCGGCGGCTTCGAGGGCCTGACGCGCCTGTTTCCACAAATCGATCACCGAAGCGCGGGTGTTGATGCGTTGCCCGGTCGGGCCGCCGATGCCCGGCTCGTCGCTGGTGCCGGCCTCAGGGTCGGCGTTGATGTACATGCGCGGCACGCCCAGGCGTTTGCCGGCCAGTGCATCACTTTTCACCGCGAGTTCAAGGTAAGAAGCCGGGCGCACCGAGGCGACGCTCGGGATCGGCACCCAGGGTTGCAGGCGCCACAGGTCGCCACGGGTGTCGGTGTCTTCGGCGACGACTACGTCGAGCACTTCCAGCAGGTCGGCCATGGTGCGGGCGTACGGCACCACCACGTCCATGGTCGGCGTCAGCGGCCAGTTGCCGCGTACCGAAATCACCCCGCGCGACGGGGTGTAGGCGCACAGGCCGTTGTTCGACGCCGGGCCGCGACCGCTCGACCAGGTCTCTTCCGCCAGACCGAATGCCGAGAAGCTGGCAGCGGTGGCAGTGCCGGCGCCATTCGACGAGCCGGAAGCAAATGGCGCCGTCAGATAAGCGGCGTTGTACGGGCTTTCGGCGCGGCCATAGACGCCACGCTGCATCCCGCCATTGGCCATCGGCGGCATGTTGGTCTTGCCCAGGCAGATCGCACCGCCAGCACGCAGGCGCTCGATGGTGAACGCGTCGCGCTGGGCCACCAGATCGGCGAAGGCCGGGCTGCCGGACGCGGCGGTCAGGCCTTTGACCAGATAGCTGTCCTTGGCGGTGTAGGGGATGCCGTCCAGCGGACCGAGGGTTTCGCCCTTGGCGCGACGGGCATCGGAAGCTTGCGCTTCTTTCAGCGCCTCAGGGTTGCGCACGATCACTGCGTTCAGGGCAGTGGCGGTGTCCGGGCCGTCAAAGGCGTCGATGCGCGCCAGGTAGGCCTGGACCAGTTCAACCGCGGTGGTCTGGCCGGATTCGAGCGCCGCGCGCAATTGGGCAATGGAAACTTCAGTGACTTCGATCATGCTGTTACCGCCGACAGGTTCGCTAAAGGGTGGTTGATCATTGTTATCGTCGAAAGATGTCAAAGATTCTTGATGGGCGAAACTCTACCCTGAAATTTGTCCAATGGCATGCATAAAGTCGATAAATATCGGTTAATTTCATCGGAAAAACTCTCCCGGTGTTTCACCGAACTGTTGGCGAAACGCCGCGATAAACGCCGAGGTAGAGTCATAACCACAGGCCAAAGCCACGTCGGTGACGCGTTCGCCGCGTTCCAGCGGTGTCAGCGCACCCAGCAAACGCAGGCGCTGGCGCCAAGTGCGGAAGGTCAAACCGGTGTCGCGCAGGAACAGCCGAGTCAGAGTTTTCTCGGTCACGCCGAATTTTTCACTCCAGTGCGCCAGGGTGGTCTGCTGTTCCGGATGTTGCTCCAGGCTCTGATAGATCTGACGCAAACGACTGTCTTGCGGCAGTGGCAGCATCAGATCGATGGGCGGAGCATCGGCGAGTTGATCGAGGATTACCTGAGCCAGGCGCCCGTGCGGGCCGCTCTGGTCATATTCGACAGGTATCTGACTGAAGGCCCGGATCAGCTCACGCAAAAGATCACTGACGCCGAGCACATGACACCGCTCCGGTGCCCAACTGGCGACGCTGCAATCGATGTACAGGCTGCGCATTTCCGTGTGCGGCGAACTGAATACCCGATGCGGCATGCCCGCCGGAATCCACACCGCACGCTCCGGCGGCGCAACGAAACGACCGACGGCGGTCTGTACTTCAAGCACGCCCTGGATCGCGTAGGACAACTGCACCCACGGATGACTGTGACGGCGGGTCAGCGCGCGATTGGGCAGAGATTCGGTACGTCCGTACAGCGGACGCGGCAGGCTGGGCAGCCCTGGAATGCTGCGTCTGACGCTCTTGTCGTGTCCTTTTGGCGGCATCTGTGGTTTCTTCGGCGTTAGTCGGTAATTTCCAGTCACGTTAGAGTCGCTGCCACGTACTGGCAACCCCCGGATGAACAAACCATGACGCGCCCACGATTTTTGCCCGACAACTTCACCCTGACCCTGATCGGCGTGGTGCTGCTGGCCAGCTTCCTGCCCGCCAGCGGTCAGGTCGCGACCGGTTTCGGCTGGCTGACCAACATCGCCATCGCGCTGCTGTTTTTCCTGCACGGTGCCAAGCTGTCTCGCGAATCGATCATCGCTGGCGCCGGCCACTGGCGCCTGCATTTGCTGGTGTTCGGCCTGACTTTTGTCCTGTTCCCGCTACTGGGGCTTGCGCTCAAACCGCTGTTGTCGCCGCTGATCGGTGATCAGCTGTACATGGGCATGCTGTACCTGTGTGCGCTGCCGGCCACGGTGCAATCGGCGATTGCTTTCACCTCGCTGGCGCGGGGCAACATTCCGGCGGCGATCTGCAGCGCGGCGGCGTCCAGCCTGTTCGGGATTTTCCTCACGCCGCTGCTGGTGACGCTGCTGCTGAACGTCCACGGCGACGGCGGCTCGACCCTCGACGCGATCGTGAAAATCAGTGTGCAACTGCTGCTGCCGTTCATTGCCGGTCAGATCGCCCGTCGCTGGATCGGCGCCTGGGTCGGTCGCAACAAGAACTGGCTGAAGTTCGTCGATCAGGGCTCGATTCTGCTGGTGGTCTACGGTGCGTTCAGCGAAGCGGTGAACGAGGGCATCTGGCACCAGATTCCGGTGATCGAACTGCTGGGGCTGGTCGTGGCGTGCTGCGTCCTGCTGGCGCTTGTGCTGCTGGCGTCCACAGTGCTGGGCAAACTGTTCGGTTTCAATCTGGAAGACCGCATCACCATTCTGTTCTGCGGCTCGAAAAAGAGCCTGGCCACCGGTGTGCCGATGGCGCAGGTGTTGTTTGCCGGCAGCACGATTGGCGTGTTGATCCTGCCGCTGATGCTGTTCCATCAGATTCAGTTGATGGTTTGCGCGGTGCTGGCGCAGCGCTATGCGAAGCGGCAGGAATCGGTGCCTGAACTGATGGCCCAGGTCGATCCTTGATCTCGGCTGCCAGCGCTAGCCCGCACCGGAATACTTGACTGCCGCCGCAGCCCGCGACGGCACGTTGAGCACCCGCAACAACGACGACACATGAATCCGCACCGTGAACGGCGAAATATCCAGTTCACGGGCGATTTCCTTGTTGGTCTTGCCTTGGGCGATCAGCCGCAGCACCTCTTGCTGACGCGGGGTGAGGGCGGTACCGGTGTCCAGCGGCAGCAGGCCGGACGGGGCGAATTTCACCAGTACCTCACCTTCACGAATCGCCCGGATCGCCTGACCCATCTCATCGGGTGCGATGTTCTTGCCGATAAAACCATCGATGCCGGCGGCCATGACGTCGCCGATCAGCGCTTCGTCATCGACCATCGACACCACGATCAGGGTGGTTCGCGGCAAACGCCGGCGCAGTTCCGCGAGCTGGCTGACACACGTCAGGCCGGGAAAACGCAGGTCGAGGATCAAGGTGTCGGGCTCATCACCGGCCGGCAGCAGGGCGAGCACGGCGTCGAGGTCGCCGGCCTCTTCGATCAGGGCTTCGGGCAGCAGACGCTGGACGGTGCGCAGCAACGCTTCGCGAAACAACGGGTGATCGTCGGCTATGATGATTCGGCACGCCATGGCGCAACCCTCCCTGGGTCTGCATTGCTCATGGCATGCACCTTAGCATCGGGCGAAGGCATTGCCTGTTGATTCGTGCGTTTATGACGACTGCTGCACAAGGACGTTCCCCCATGAAGTTCGAAAAGAACACCGAGCTTGACCAGGCCAATCTGCGCATCATCATCGCCAGCATCGCGCTGGTTTACATGGCCGTGCTCGGTTTCCTGCCGGGCCAGCGCTTCGATACCTATCTGCCGGTGGTCACTTACATTTCCCTGTTTTTGCTGGCCTCCGTCGTGCTGCGCCAGGCCATCGTGCGCTGGCCGGGACATTATCCGGCGCGGCGGATTTTCGGCATGCTTCACGATTACACCGGCACCAGTTTCGGGCTGGTGGTCGGCGGCGAGGCGGCGTTGCCCATTTATGCCGTCATGGTCTGGGTCAATCTCGGTAACGGCATGCGCTACGGCTCGCGCTACCTGGCGATCGCCACGGTGCTGGCGTTGCTGGCGCTGCTGGCGGTCTATCGGTTGACGCCGTACTGGCAGGCGCAACCGTTCATGGTGTTGATGCTGATGATCACCAGCACGGTGATTCCGGTGTATGCGCACTTGCTGCTGGAACGCACGCGCAAGGCATCGGAAGAAGCGGTCGCCGCCAATCTGGAAAAGTCGCGTTTCCTGGCCCAGGCCAGCCATGACCTGCGTCAGCCGATCCACTCCATCGGGTTGTTTACCGCGTGCCTGCGCGAGTCGCGGCTGGGCGAAGAGGAGCGGCGGCTGGTGGACAGCATCGACCGCTCGCTGCTCAACGTGTCGCAGCTGTTTCGCTCGATTCTCGATCTCTACACCCTCGACAACGGGCGGATTCTGCCCCGCTTGCAGACGCTTGAGCTGGGTGAATGGCTGGCGGATCTGATCCGCCAGAACGCCGAAGCTGCACGCTGGGCAGGTGTGGAGCTGCGTTTGCGGCCTTGCGAGCACTGGGTGCGCACCGATCCGGCGTTGCTCGCGACGATGGTGCAGAACGTGCTCTCCAATTGCTTCAAATACGGCGCGCACCGGCCGGTGCTGATCGGTGTGCGCAAGCGCGGCGCAGGGTTGGCCATCGCGATCTATGACCGCGGTAACGGCATCGCCGAAGAGCATTTGCCCAAGGTGTTCGAGGAGTTTTATCGGGTTCGCCAGTTGCGCGACAAGGACGTCGAAGGCGTGGGTCTGGGGCTGTCGATTGTCCGGCGTCTGGGGCAGTTGATCGGTGTTGATGTCGCGATCCGCTCACGGCTGGGGCATGGCACGGCGGTGACCTTGCATGGACTGCCGCTGGCGCCGCCGCAGGTGCCGGTCAATCGTGAAGAGGTTCGGCAAATCGGTTTGCTGACGGGGTTGAAGGTGTGTCTGGTGGAAGATGATCGCAACGTTCTGCTGGCGACTTCGGCGTTGCTCGAGCGCTGGGGCTGCGTTGTGCAGGCTGAGCTGAGCGGGCAGGGCCTGGTCACGGACTGCGACATCATCGTTGCCGACTATGACCTCGGCTCCCACAGCACCGGTATCGAGTGCATCGACGAGGTTCGCCGTCAGCGCGGTTATGCGGTCCCGGCCATGATCATCACCGGGCATGACATCGAAAAAATCCAGGCGGCCCTGCATGACCGACAGATCGCCATTCTGTCCAAGCCGGTACGCCCGGCCGAGCTGCGCGCGACCCTGCGTGCGCTGCGCGACCGGCAGACCGAAGCGGTCAGCGCTTACACAGATAGTCCTGCGTGATGGTGGTTTGCAGGCAGTTGTACTGGCCCATGGTGCGGCAGATGTTTTTCTCCGAGCCCGATACTTCGGCGCTCTTGTAGCCCCAGACCTTGCAACGGCCTTCAGCCGTGGCCAACCCTTGAGCGGCGGAGGTTTGCCCGCTCTCGAACTGGCCCAGTTCATAGGAGACCTGGACAACGCCGTCGGTCTTGCTGCCGCCGGTGGCTTCCCATTGTTTTGGGGTGGCGCAGCCGGTCAGAACGACGGCCGCGAGGCTGAGGGTGGCGATGAGTGTTTTCATGATCGAGCGCAATCCTTTACCGGATGAGAAGAGGCATTTGAACGGTTTTTCTGCACCGGATTATTGGTACGGAATCGGCGACGCGCCTTTGGGCAGGCAAGACAGCGGAGGCGTCATGATGCCCATGCTGGCCACCGCGATGATCGCGCCGCTGGGCAACTCGCAGTTGTATTCGCCGGCGGCGGTGTAGGCGGTGTAGTAGGTCAGGGTGCTGTCATTGCGGATGTTGCCGATCTTGGTGACGGGTTGGCCGATAACAGTCTGGGCGCGTTCGCGCATGCTGTCTTCGGTGGGTTTGGCGGTCTGGCAACCGCTGGCGCCGAGGAGCAGGGCACCGAGAACCGTGATCTTGGCGAGGCTGAGCTGCAGTTTCATGGTGTTTCTTCCTTGGTGTTGTTGTTTTTCCAGGCACAACGATCCCGCGCACTGCACAGCGGCAATGCTGGGAAGCGTCGGGGGTTGCGAGGGAATATAACGCCAGGGATCGGGGTGGTCGATTAGCACAAATGTGCTAGTACGGCGCAACCAGCGGTGGGCTGGTTGCGCCGATAGCGGTTATTGAGGACTGTTGAACTGGTCCGAATAGCTGCCGCTCATGAGGGCGGAAGCCACCTGGTCGGAGCCGACGCCTGCGCGGGAATAGGCGAGCCGGTTGGCACCGACTTTGTCTGCGCCATCGGCGGCGAGGGCGCCGGCGCCGACGTGGTCGGAGCCGTCAGAAGCTACTGCGCCGGCGCCGACATGGTCGGAACCGTCAGAGGCGACCGCTCCAGCGCCAACATGATCGGAACCGTCAGAGGCAACGGCCCCAGCACCTACGTGATCGGCGCCGTCAGAGGCGACTGCACCTGCACCAACGTGATCGGCGCCGTCAGAAGCTACAGCTCCAGCGCCAACGCGATCCGCGCCATCAGAGGCGACAGCGCCTGCACCGACATGATCGGAACCGTCAGAAGCAACGGCCCCTGCGCCGACATGGTCTGAGCCGTCAGAGGCAACTGCTCCGGCGCCGACGTGATCCGCGCCATCAGAGGCGACAGCGCCTGCGCCGACATGATCGGAGCCGTCTGAAGCAACGGCGCCAGCACCGACATGATCTGCGCCATCAGATGCGACTGCACCAGCGCCAACATGATCGGCACCATCAGAAGCAACCGCCCCCGCACCCACATGATCCGCCCCATCCGACGCCAATGCCTGCGCCTTCGCAGCCCAGACATTGGGCATTGCCACCGTTGCCGCAACTGCCAGGACGAGGCCCGGCCAAAGCGTGTGCTTCATGATTTTCTCCACGCCCCATCAGCCAAACAGCAACCGAGCGTTACCCGTCATTCGTTCATTGACGGAAGGCTCGTCGGCCCGGGGTCAACCAGATTGGTGAATGGCACGGGGGCACCGGAAGGTGCACGGGTGTCGACGGTTTACAGGAAATCTGGACAGCGAACTGAAAAGTATAGTTCGCCCTCGGCGGAAGGCAGGCTGAAGGGTCGTGAAGGCGATAGTCGGTTCGCTTCCTTGAAGGCCTGCGCTAGAAAACAATCAGTCTAAAAACCGCGTAGCGCAATGTAGCGTGTTTGCTAGGCTCAAGAATGTAGGCGAAGACGCAGACTGATGCGCAAGCGGATAGCGAGGAAGCGTTGGGCGCGTTCCGAAGGGTACACGGTTAGAAAGAACCCCGCGCTGGGTTCCAGCCCTTATGCCGTGTGAAGCAGCAGAGCACATTGCCTGTACTGTGGGAGTCCTGAGAAACCTCGTAAGCCAGAGACCAGCACTGGCCGCCTACTCAAACACCAAAGCCCGCCTCGTGCGGGCTTTGACGTTCTCGGGCCTTAGATACTGGCCAACGCCTGCGCCAGATCCGCACGCAGGTCTTCGATGTCCTCGACACCCACCGACAGACGCACCAGGCTGTCACCGATGCCGAGCTTGGCACGGGTTTCCGCCGGGATGGTCGCGTGAGTCATGATCGCAGGGTGCTCGATCAGACTTTCCACACCGCCGAGGCTTTCGGCCAGAGCGAAGATCTGCACGTTCTCCAGGAAGCGCCGAGCGCCCGCCAGATCACTGTTCAGATCCAAGGAAATCATCCCGCCGAAACCACGCATCTGACGCTTGGCCAGTTCGTGCTGCGGGTGGGATTCCAGACCCGGGTAGTAGACGCGTTTGACCTGCGGCTGCTGCTCCAGCCAGCGCGCCAGCTCCAGTGCGTTGCTGCAATGACGCTCCATACGCAGCGCCAGCGTCTTCACGCCGCGCAGGGTGAGGAACGCGTCGAACGGGCCGGAGATGGCGCCGACAGCGTTCTGCAGGAAACCCAGACGCTCGGCCAGCGCAGGATTGTCACCGACCACCGCGATCCCGCCGATCACGTCGGAGTGACCGTTCAGGTATTTGGTGGTCGAGTGCAGCACGATGTCGAAACCCAGTTCCAGCGGCCGCTGGATCCACGGGCTGGCGAAGGTGTTGTCGGCCACGCAGATGATTCCGCGGGCCTTGCAGATGCGCGCGATGGCGGTGAGGTCGGATAGGCTCAGCAACGGGTTGGTCGGCGTTTCCACCATGACCATACGTGTGTCGTCCTGCAACGATGCTTCGAACGCCGACAGGTCGGCCAGATCGACGTAGCTGAACCGATGCCCGGCACTGCGCTGGCGCACCTTGTCGAACAGGCGGAACGTGCCGCCGTACAGGTCATTGCCGGAGACGATGTGTGACCCGGCGTCGATCAGCTCGAGCACGGTGGAAATGGTTGCCAGCCCGGACGCGAAGGCGAACGCCTGGGTGCCGCCCTCCAGATCCGCCACGCAACGCTCCAGGGCAAATCGCGTCGGGTTGTGCGAGCGGCCGTAGTCAAACCCCTTGTGCACGCCGGGGCTGTCTTGCAGGTAGGTGGAGTTGGCGTAGATCGGCGGCATCAGCGCACCGGTGGTCGGGTCCGGCGTTTGCCCGGCGTGGATCACGCGGGTGGCGAAGCCCTGTTGACGGGCGTTCTTGTCGTGCTGGCTCATGCCAGGGATCTCCGTAATTGATTGAGCATGTCGACGCGGGTGATCAGGCCGTGGAAGCCTGACGCGTCGGCGATGATGGCCACCAGGCCGCTGCTGAGCACGGCTTCCAGTTCAGCCAGCGTGGCGCCGGGGGCGAGGGTTTGCAACTTGTCGGTCATCGCGCTGGCGACGGGTTTGCTGAAGAGCGAGGCGTCTTCGTGTACCCGCACCAGAATGTCCGACTCGTCGATCACGCCGACCAGTTGCTTGCCATCCACCAGCACCGGCAGTTGCGAAACATCTGCCAGGCGCATGCGCTGGAAGGCGGTCATCAGCGTATCGTCCGGTCCGACGCTGACGACTTTGCCGTCTTCGAAACGTCGGGCAATCAGGTCGCGCAGGTCGCCGTAGCGTTTGCGCTGCAGCAGGCCCTGATCGGTCATCCACTGGTCGTTGTAGACCTTCGACAGGTAACGGGTGCCGGTGTCGCAGACGAAGCTGACCACGCGTTTCGGCTCGGTCTGTTCGCGGCAATAACGCAGCGCGGCGGCCAGCAGGGTGCCGGTGGACGAGCCACCCAGAATGCCTTCGGCTTTCAGCAACTGACGGGCGTGATCGAAGCTCTCTTCGTCGCTGATCGAGTAGGCGCTGCGCACGCTCGACAGGTCGGTGATCGACGGAATGAAGTCTTCGCCGATGCCTTCCACCGCCCAGGATCCGGCGGTGCCCAAGTGCTTGCTGCGGCTGTATTCAGCCATCACCGAACCGACCGGGTCGGCCAGGACCATTTCAAGGTCCGGTTGCACGCGTTTGAAGAAACGGGTCAGGCCGGTCAGCGTGCCGGCCGAGCCGACGCCGACCACGATCGCGTCCAGGTCATGCTCGGTCTGGGCCCAGATTTCCGGCCCGGTGCTGCACTCGTGGGCCAGCGGGTTGGCCGGGTTGTTGAACTGGTCGGCGAAGAACGCGCCGGGAATGTCCTTGGCCAGACGCGCGGCGACATCCTGGTAGTACTCGGGATGACCCTTGCCGACATCGGAGCGGGTGATGTGCACTTCGGCGCCCATGGCCTTGAGGTGCAGGACTTTTTCGGTGGACATTTTGTCCGGCACCACCAGCACGACGCGGTAGCCCTTGGCGCGGCCGACCAGGGCCAGGCCCAGACCGGTGTTGCCGGCGGTGGCCTCGACGATCGTACCGCCCGGTTGCAGTCGACCATCGCGTTCAGCGGCGTCGATCATGGCTAGACCGATGCGGTCCTTGATCGAACCGCCGGGGTTCTGTGATTCGAGTTTGAGAAACAGGGTGCAGGGACCGGTATCGAAGCGGGTGACTTGTACCAGCGGCGTATTGCCGATCAGCCCAAGTACGGCAGGGCGTGAATCCTTTGACATCTCTTCACCTCTTTGTGGTGTTGATCGCGTTCCATTCGCGGGGAAAAAGCTCGCGTGCAACATAGGCTCAGACCTGCGCTGTCGCAACCTTTAAACGGCCGGAAATACTGCCATTTCGATCTAACGATAGAACGAAATCAGCGAGGGCAAGGAAGTGATTTGCAGGGGTTTATACGCAGGCGTCATCGAGTATTGAAAGGGCGTCTTCGGCGTCACGAAGCGCTTGATCCGGCAGTGAAAATCCTGCAGCGAAAACCGCTCAGTGGTTGCTCATCAGACCGTGCAGCACACCCAGCCTCAGACCGGGTTCGGACGGCACCATTTGCGAGATCCCGAACACTTTGAACGCTGCCAGCATGACCACCAGACCGCCGGGCAGAATGCTCTGGCGATGGGGTTGCAGGCCGGCCAGTTTCAGCTGTTGAACATTGCTGACTTCCAGCAGGCGCAACGACAACCGCAACAGGCCGCCGTAGGTGATGCCGCTCTCGCCATGATCGTTCAGGCGATTGGCCTTGAGCACTTTGGCGAGCATCCGCGCGGTGCCCGAAGAGCCGATCGTCTGCTGCCAGCCCTGGGCGCGATAACGTCGGGCGACTTTTTCGAATTGCAGAATGGCTACCCGTTCGGCTTCTTGCAGCGCACCGGGGGAAATCTCACCGCTGCGAAAGTAACGGGTGCTCAAGGTGCCGCTGCCGAGGGCGATGCTTTCGGTCAGCAGCGGTTGCGCGCCCTGGCCGAGAATCAGTTCGGTGGAGCCGCCGCCAATGTCGACCACCAGACGCATGTCATCGGCGACCGGCAGAGTGTGGGCCACACCGGCGTACACCAGACGCGCTTCTTCATGGCCGGAAATCACATCGATGCGAAACCCCAGATGCCGTTCCGCGCTGGCCAGAAACAGCTGCGCATTGTCCGCCTCGCGCACCGCGCTGGTGGCCACCGCACGCACACGACCGGGCTCGAAACCGCGTAGCTTCTTGCCGAACCGCGCCAGCGCCTGCCAGCCGCGATCCAGCGCCATTTCGTCGAGTGCCCGGCCGTCGAAACCTTCGGCCAGTCGCACCGGTTCGCGCAAGGTTTTGACCTCCTGAATCATGAAGCCCTTTCTGCTGCGCACCGACTGGCCAATCATCATGCGAAAGGCATTGGAACCGAGGTCGATGGCGGCAAACAGCGAGGTGTCTTCTTTCATGGGGATCCTTGCAAATCATCCGTCGGGAGGCGCGGGACGGTTTGCGAGGATTCTGCCGTGGGTTCGATGACAACCTGATGACGCGGGCGGGGCGGTTCAGTGAATTCATCGCTGTCATGACACTGTCATTATCGGCTGTCCATACTTTGCCCCAATACATCGCGTGCTTTTCATGATTCGGCTGCCTTCCGGGCAGCTTTTTTTTGCCCGGAATTTACCGGGCGTGCAAAATTTGCAATCCCGGACGATGCACGATTAATATACGATCCATATACACTTCGTATCGGATATTGCCATGGGCATCGTAAAGATTTCAGAGGACATGCACGAGAATCTGCGCATCTCCAGCAACGCACTCAGCCGCTCGATCAACGCGCAGGCCGAACACTGGATGCGCATCGGCATGCTCGCCGAGCTGTATCCCGACCTTGATCACCACGCCATTTGCCGGTTGCTGATTCGCGCCGAACAGTCGGGTGGTCTGGATCTGCAGCAGGTCTGCGCACTGGCGGATGCCGCGCAGAACGCCTCGGTCAAAGAGGCGGCCAAGGCATGAGAAACCCGATCAAGATCAACACCCAGGCCGAAATCGCCCACTCCCGCGAGGCCGGCAGACTGGCCGCCGAGGTGCTGGCGATGCTGGTGCCGCACGTCAAGGCTGGCGTCACCACCGATCAGCTCGATCAGTTGTGCAACGACTACATCGTCAATGTGCAGAAGGCGATTCCGGCCAACGTCGGTTATCACGGCTTCCCGAAAACTGTTTGCGCGTCGGTCAACGAAGTGGTCTGCCACGGCATTCCTTCGAAGCGTGTGCTGAAGGACGGTGATATCGTCAACCTCGACATCGCGGTGATCAAGGACGGCTGGTTCGGCGACACCAGTCGCATGTACGTGGTCGGCGAACCGACGCCCGAGGCGCGGCACCTGATCAAGACCACTTACGACGCGATGTGCGCCGGTATCCGCGTCGTACGGCCGGGCGCTACGCTGGGCGATATTGGCCATGCAATTCAAAGTCTGGCGGAAAAAGAAGGGTTTAGCGTGGTGCGCGAGTACTGCGGGCACGGGATCGGCAAGGTCTATCACGATGAACCGCAGGTACTGCATTACGGTTATCCGGAGCAGGGCTTGAAGCTGAAGGCGGGGATGATCTTTACCATCGAGCCGATGCTCAATGCCGGCAAGCGCCATGTGAAAAGTCTGGCGGATGGCTGGACGGTGGTGACCAAGGATCAGTCGTTGTCGGCGCAGTGGGAGCACATGATTGCGGTGACGGAAGACGGATTCGAAGTGTTGACCGCGTGGCCTGACGAAATTGAAGGTTTTGCGGCTATCAAGTGAGACCGAGTCGTCTGCTGGCCCTCACCCCAGCCCTCTCCCGGAGGGAGAGGGAGCCTACCGAGTTGTCTGGCGCACTACATCGACCTGAAAGACCGTGTTGATTGTGGATTCAAAGCAGCTCCTTCAGGTCGGCATATCTCTTCAATATCCCCCAATCGGCTCCCTCTCCCTCCGGGAGAGGGCTGGGGTGAGGGCGGGCAGGCGACTCGGTGTTAATGAGCCCCCGCCGCTTTGTTCAAATCGCTCTCAGCCCACTCGGTATAGACGCAAGCATCCGCCGTCGCCCAACGCACTCGAACCGGATCTCCAGCCTTCAGCGGCATCCCCGCCGCTGACAACGCCTTCACCGTCATCGAAGTCCCGCCCGAAGTCACCACACTGCAAGTCTGACTCTCACCCAGAAACAACACCTCGACCACCTTCGCCGAAACCTCGTTCCAGCCCGCCGCCAACGGCTCACTCGCCGCCTGCTGCACACTCAACGCCAACGCCTTTTCCGGACGCACCATCAGCAGCACATCCTGCCCGGTCTGCAATCCAGCGGTCAGGCGAATCGAAAGCGCCTGCGCCTCAAAACTCGCCGCCGCATTGCCCTGCGCTTTGAGCTTGAGGAAATTCGAGTTGCCGAGGAACGACGCCACAAATGCATTCGGCGGATTCTGATAAAGGTCATACCCGCTGCCGAGCCCGACAATCTTGCCGTGACTGAAAATCGCGATGCGCTGGGACAGGCGCATGGCTTCTTCCTGATCGTGGGTCACGTAGACGATGGTGATGCCGAGGCGACGGTGCAGCTGGCGCAATTCATCCTGCAGGTCTTCGCGAAGTTTCTTGTCCAGCGCCCCGAGCGGTTCGTCCATCAGCAGAATACGTGGCTCGTAAACCAGCGCCCGTGCAATGGCGACCCGTTGCTGCTGGCCGCCGGACAGTTGCGAAGGACGACGATGGGCGAACTGTTCCAGCTGCACCAGCTTCAACATCGCATCGACGCGTTTATCACGCTCGGCTGCAGCGAGTTTGCGGATCGCCAGCGGGAACGCGATGTTGTCGCGCACCGACAGATGCGGGAACAGCGAATAGCGCTGGAACACCATGCCGATGTCGCGTTTGTGCGGCGGCACATTCACCAGCGACTGGCCGTTGACCAGGATCTCGCCGCTGCTCGGGGTTTCGAAGCCGGCGAGCATCGACAACGTGGTGCTTTTGCCCGAGCCGCTGGAGCCGAGAAAGGTGAGGAATTCGCCGTCCTTGATGTCCAGCGAGATGTTGTCCACGGCGGCGAAATCGCCGTAGTGCTTGTTCAGGTTGCGCAGGCTGACCAGGGGTTTGTCGCTCTGCTGGGATGCGTCTTTGATCACGGCACTCATGTCGTACTCCTGGCGCTCATGCGCTGATTTCGTTGCGCCGGCGCAGCGCGGCGGCGATCACCATGACCAATACCGACAGGCCGATCAGCAGCGTCGAAGCGACGGCGATCACTGGCGTCAGGTCCTGGCGCAGGGTGGTCCACATTTTCACGGGAAGGGTTTGCAGGGTCGGGCTGGCCATCATCACGCTGAGCACCACTTCGTCCCACGAAACGAGGAAGGCGAAGAGGGCGCCGGCCACCATCCCCGGGCGGATCGCCGGGAAGGTCACCTTGAACACCGCTTGCAGGCGTGACGCCCCGCAGATGACCGCCGCGTCTTCAATCGACTGATCGAACAGCTTCAGCGAGTTGATGATCGAGATGATGGTGAATGGCAGCGCGACAATCACATGGCTGACGACGAAGGCAAACATCGTCCCGGTGTAGCCGAGCTTGAGGAACAGCGCGTACACCGCCACCGCGATGATCACCAGCGGCACGATCATCGGCAGGGTGAACAGACCGTAGAGCATTTCCCGGCCGGGGAAGCGTCCGCGCACCAGCGCAAAGGCCGTCGGCAAACCGAGGGCGACGGCGCAGATCGTGGTCAGCACCGCGACCTTGAGGCTGGCCAGCGCTGCGCTCATCCAGTCGGCGTTGGAGAAGAACTGCACGTACCATTTCAGCGTCCAGCCCGGTGGCGGGAACACCAGCCACTGGGACGAACCGAACGACAGCAGGACGATGAACACGATCGGCAACAGCAGGAACAGGCCGATCAGCCCGGTGGTGAAATACAGGCCGAAGCGCATCCGGCGACTCATGGCATTGGGCGTCAGAAGCATGTCGGCTTACCTCGCGTTACTGGCGCCAACCGGGGATTCCGGTTGCAGCTTCAGGTAGACGTAGAACAGCACCAGGGTGATGACGATCAGCAACGCGGCGCCGGCGCTGGCCAGGCCCCAATTGAGGAACGACTGCACCTGCTGAATGATGAATTCCGGCAGCATCATGTTCTGCGCCCCGCCCAGCAGCGCCGGGGTGACGTAGTAACCGAGCGACATCACGAACACCATCAAGCCGCCGGATGCCAGACCCGGCCGGCACAGCGGCAGGAACACCCGGAAGAAGTTGGTCCACGGGCTCGCGCCACAGATCGAACCGGCCTGCAGGATCATCGGGTCGATGGCCTGCATGGTCGCCTGCAACGGCAGCACGATGAACGGGATCATGATGTAGCTCATGCCGATCACCACGCCGGTCAGGTTGTGCACCATTTCCAGCGGCTGATCGATGATGCCCATGGCCATCAGGGCTTTATTGATGACGCCCGAAGCCTGCAACAGCACCAGCCAGGAATAGGTGCGGGCGAGTAGGCTGGTCCACATCGACAGCAGCACGATGTTGAGGATCCAACGGCCCCAGCCCCGTGGCACCAGGGTGATTGCCCAGGCCAGCGGGAAGCCCAGCAGCAGGCTGAACACGGTCACCAGTCCCGCCACCGAAAAGGTGTTGAACAGCACCCGGGCGTAGGCCGAGTTAGCGAACAGTTGCTCATAGTTGCCGAGGCCCGGCACCGGTTCCAGCACGCCGCGCAGCAACAAACCAATCAGCGGGGCGAGAAAGAACAGACCGAGGAACAACAGCGCCGGCGCGAGGTTGCCGGCGCCGCGCCAGCGTTGCTTGAGGGACGGGGCTTGCGCCATGGCACTCGCCTTGCCTGAAGCCGGGCCGGCAGCGCTCGGGGCGCTCCCGGTGGCAGTGGAGGGACGGGATGCGGTGGCCGCCATTTTCATTTGACCAGCCATTCGTTCCACCGTGTCGCGATGGCCGGACCGTTCTTGGCCCAGTACGCGAAATCAAGAGTGATCTGATCCTTAGCGTAGGCAGTCGGCAGGTTCGGGGCCAGCGTCGAGTCCAGACGCGCCACGCTGTCGACGTTGACCGGGGCGTAGGCGGTCAGGTTGGAGAAGTCGGCCTGGCCTTTGGCACTGCTGGCGCTGGCCAGGAACTTCATCGCCGCGTCCTTGTTTTTCGAACCCTTTGGCACCACCAGAATGTCGGCCATGACCAGATTCTGTTTCCAGCTCACGCCCACCGGTGCGCCGTCTTCTTGCAGGGCATGGATCCGGCCGTTCCAGAACTGGCCCATGCTCGCTTCACCGGAGGCCAGCAGTTGCTGCGACTGCGCGCCGCCGCCCCACCAGACGATGTCTTTCTTGATGGTGTCGAGTTTCTTGAAGGCGCGATCCAGGTCCAGCGGGTAGAGCTTGTCGGCCGCTACGCCATCGGCGAGCAGGGCCAGTTCGAGCACGCCGGGGCTTGGCCATTTATAGAGGGCGCGTTTGCCGGGGAAGGTCTTGGTGTCGAACAGCGCGCTCCAGTCCTGCGGCTTGTTAGCGCCGAGCTTGCCCTCGTTGTAGCCGAGGACGAAGGAGAAGAAGAACGAGCCGACGCCGTGGTCGCTGACGAAACGCGGGTCGATCTTGTCGCGCTGGATCTGTTTGAAATCGAGGGGTTCGAGCAGGCCTTCGGCGGCGGCGCGCAGGGCGAAGTCGGCTTCGACGTCGACCACGTCCCATTGCACGTTGCCGCTCTCGACCATGGCCTTGAGTTTGCCGTAGTCGGTCGGGCCGTCCTGCACGACGGTGATGCCGCTGGCCTTGCTGAACGGATCGGCCCAGGCCTGTTTCTGCGCATCCTGGGTGCTACCGCCCCAGCTGACAAAGTTCACACTCTCGGCGGCCATCGCGGCCTGGCCGGTCACGCTCAGCAGTCCCGCAAGAAAGATCGCGGTTGCAGCTTTGTTCAACACCATTTTTACGCCCTCATTGTTGTGTTTTTGAGCGGGCTTGCGTTGTTGCCCGCCTGTCGGGAGCAGTAGCTGGACGGTTTTTCAGGTCGTCCGGTCTATGGAATATCATATTATGGTATTCCAAACTTTGTGCAAGCACTTTGCCTTACCGGCTATCTGGCAAACAGGGTCATTCGGTGAATGGAATGCTCTCAACCACCTCAAGATCGTACCCAGTCAACCCGGCATATTTTAGCGGCGGGCCCAAGTGGCGCAGCTTGCCGACGCCCAGGTTCTGCAGAATCTGCGCCCCGGTGCCGACTTCCGAATAGATCCGCGATTGCGAGCGACTGAACTGTCGAGGCGGCTGAGTCAGTTGCGGAATGCGCTCCAGCAGCGACTGGGACGACTCATGATTGGCCAGCACCACCACAACGCCATGCCCTTCGGCCGCGACCCGTTGCAACGCCGCCCACAACGTCCAGTTCGTCGGCCCGCTGTACTCGGCACCCACCAGATCCCGCAGCGGATCGATCACGTGCACGCGCACCAGCGTCGGTTCCTCACGGCGCAATTCACCCATGACCATCGCCATGTGCACGCCACCTTCGATGCGATCTTCGAAGGTGATGAGACGGAACGTGCCATGCACCGTCGGCAACTCCCGTTCGCCGATGCGCTCTATGGTGTGTTCGGTGCTCAGGCGATAGTGGATCAGGTCGGCGATGGTGCCGATCTTGATCCCGTGCTTGTGCGCAAAGACTTCCAGATCCGGACGACGGGCCATGGTGCCGTCGTCGTTCATCACCTCGACAATCACCGAGGCGGGCGTGAAACCCGCCAACCGCGCCAGATCACAGCCGGCTTCGGTGTGACCGGCACGGGTCAACACGCCACCTTCCTTGGCGCGCAGCGGGAAGATATGGCCGGGCTGCACCAGGTCTTCAGCGCGGGCATTCGGCGCCACCGCAGCGGCCACCGTGCAAGCGCGGTCGGCGGCGGAAATGCCGGTAGTCACGCCGACCGCCGCTTCGATGGAAACCGTGAACGCGGTGCTGAACACGCTGCCATTGCTCGGCACCATCTGCTCCAGCCCCAGACGCTGGCAATGATCGTCAGTCAACGTCAGGCAGATCAGCCCCCGAGCCTCACGGGCCATGAAACTGATCGCCTCGGGTGTGCAACGATCGGCGGCCAGCAGCAGGTCGCCTTCGTTTTCCCGGTCTTCGTCATCGACCAGCAACACCATTTTGCCGAGGCGATAATCTTCGATGATTTCTTCGATGCTGTTGAAGGCCATGCTGGACTCTCGATGTGGATGAATTTTGTGGTATACCATAATACAAAATCAACCAAGAGGTCACTATGAAGGCGTACTGGATTGCACACGTGGACATCAACGATCCCGATCACTACAGCCAATACACCCAGCGCGCGCCGAAAGCGTTCGCCGAGTTCGGCGCGAAGTTTTTAGCCAGAGGCGGGCGCAGCGAAGCAATGGAAGGGCGGGCGACGCCACAGCGCAGCGTGGTGATTGAATTCGACAGTTATGAGCAGGCCGTGGCGTGCTACCGCTCGGCGGCGTATCAGGAAGCGAAGAGCTATCGCGAGGAATGGGCGCGGGCGGAGATTGTCATCGTTGAAGGGATGGCGCCGTAACGTCTTGCTTGTAAACCCGCAGGAACTACAGAATCGAACGTGGCCGCGATCTTTGATTTTTTCTGGATCAGGAGATCGTCCGCCGGACGGAATTTAATGCCTGCGGGTTTGCACGGTGTGCTCTAAGGGAATATTGATGCGCATGACAAAAGGAATGTTTTCAGGTAGGCGAGTGGGCCTCTGGCTAGTGGCTGCACTATTTGTGAATGCAGTCTTTCTGGCTTTTCTGATTTTCGGGAACAGTGCGAAGGGACGCGATCTGGAGATGGTTAAAACCAAAGAACCCCTGCTGATCGAGGGGCAAGGTGGCGATGACAATTACTATGTCCTGCCGATGGGGACAACGCTATATCACGATAAAAGCTTTCCTGAAGGGCACGATCGTTATGTGGTGTATCTGAATCACAAAGGTGCCATTGCCCACGAAGAAGTCCCAATGAAGCCTGAATATGGCGGATCTTTTATCGATCCTCTTTGGCTCTCCAATATTGATGCCGATACCTTGAAGGACATTTTCAAGCGTTTCCCGCTCTCCAAGAAAGACATCTCCGCTGCTCTCAAAGCCAATGAAATCACCAAAGATGATTTGGCGGATATCATTCGTGCGATGCCGGATTGAGTGAGCAACTGCCGAGGACCCGGATCCAGCTCTGCATCTCTGGCAAGTGACGTTTAATCAACGCATGAAATGAATCTTGCCGCTGTCGTCATTGCCCATGTACATGCCATACACCCCGGCCTGGCGTTCCTCGATGTAGCGTTCGAGGATCTGCCGGATCGCCGGGTAGTAGATCTGCTCCCACGGGATGTCTTCGGGGGCGAAGAATTTGCAGGCGAGGGTTTCCGGACCGTACTCGCCAGTGATTTCCAGCGCGAGTGCGCGGAAGATGATGTAGACCTCGCTGATCTTCGGCACGCTGAAGATTGAGTACGGCGAGACGATCTCCGCGCGTACGCCGCTTTCTTCCCAGACTTCGCGCAGGGCGGCCTGTTCGGTGGTTTCGCCGCTTTCCATGAACCCGGCGGGCAGGGTCCAGGTGCCGGGACGCGGGGGAATTGCCCGTTGGCACAAGAGGTATTTGCCGTCCTGCTCGATGATGCAGCCGGCGATGATTTTCGGGTTTACATAGTGGATGTAGCCGCAACCGCGGCACATCAGGCGCTCGTGCGTATCGCCCGGCGGCACCTGCTGACCGAGGTCAGCGCCACCGCATTTCGGGCAAAAGCTCGGGCTGAACATGTCAGTGACCTATGCGCGGTTCTTTCAGCGCGATGGGCAGGGTGATCGGTGGAGTGGCGCCGGTCTCTTCCTGTTTGCGTTTCAGATAATCGAGGGCCACGGCAGCCGCAGCGCGCACGTGATCGACGCACGCCTGATGCGCCGCCAGCGGATCGCCGCTCTTGATCGCCTCGACCATTTTTTCCATCTCGTGATTACTGGCGCCGCGACGGTTTTCCTGGGACACCGATGTCGCGCGCAGGTAGCTGATGCGCGCCTGCAACTGCCGCAACTGAGTGGCCGCAACATGGTTGCCGGAGCCTTCCAGCAGCACGTCGTAGAAACCCTGCACCGAGTCGATCACCTGCTGCAACTCGCCGTCCTTGAGCGCCTTGCGGTTCTCGTCGAGGGCTTTTTCCAGGGCCTTGATGTCCTTGGCCTTGGCGCGCAGGGTGAACAGCTGGACGATCAGGCCTTCGAGCACGCAACGCAGTTCATAGATGTCGACGGCATCGGCGAGGGTGATGATCGCCACGCGCGGGCCCTTGGCGTCGGCGAATTCCACCAGACCTTCGGATTCGAGGTGACGCAAGGCTTCACGCACCGACGTACGGCTCACGCCCAGGCGATCGCACAGATCGCGCTCCACCAGGCGATCGCCCGGCAGCAGCTGGAAGTTCATGATGGCGCTTCGCAGTTTATCCAGCACGATTTCGCGCAGGGTGACGGGGTTGCGATTGACCTTGAAGCTGTCGTCGAGTGGCAGGCGTTTCATGGGGTCCGCTCTTTAAGGTGGCTGTCCATGCCAGAGGGGCATCAAAACAGCCGAGGGGTTAACTGGAGGCCTCGGCGTCGGCTTCGGCGAAGGCTTCACGGGCGAGCCGGAAACTGTCCACGGCTGCCGGGACGCCGCAATAAATACCGACCTGAAGCAGAATTTCGCGTATTTGCTCACGACTCAGGCCGTTACGCAAGGCGCCGCGCACATGCAGTTTCAGTTCATGCGGGCGGTTGAGCGCCGAGATCATCGCCAGGTTGATCATGCTGCGCTCCTTGAGCGACAGGCCTTCACGTCCCCAGACGTGGCCCCAGCAGTATTCGGTGACCATTTCCTGCAGCGGGCGGGTGAAGTCGTCGGCGTTCTCGATCGAGCGCTGCACATAGGCTTGGCCCAGCACCTGGGTGCGGATCTTCAGGCCTTGCTCGTACTTTTCGTTGCTCATGTGTTTCTCCGCTCAACCCAGTGTCGGCAAAGCGCCGAGCTTGCCCTTGTGATAAATCATCGGCGTCATCGGTTGCTCCGGCAGGATCAGATTCTTCACCGCGCCAACGATGATCGCGTGGTCGCCACCGTCGTATTCACGCCACAACTCGCACTCGATGATCGCCGTGGCCTTGGCGAGGATCGGGTTACCGAGCTCGCTCAAATGCCACTCGATGCCGTTGGCCTTGTCCTTGCCTTTGCCGGCGAAGGCGTAGGCCTCGGCGGTCTGGTCGGCGGACAGCAAATGGATCGCGAAACGCTTGCTGTCGCGCAGCACCGGATAGGTGTCGGAGGCGTAGTTGGGGCAGAACAGCACCAGCGCCGGATCAATCGACAGCGCACTGAAGGCGCTGGCGGTGATGCCGACGATGCCGCCGTCCGGGTCGAGGGTGGTGACCACCGTGACCCCGGACGGAAACGAGCTCATGACGTCTTTGTAAATGCCGGGTTCGATCATGTCGCAGGACTCCTAACGCATCACAAACGGATCAGGCATCGGCGCCTGGGAGAGGTTGATCCACACCGTTTTCAGTTCGGTGTAGGCCAGCACCGAATCGATGCCGCTTTCGCGTCCATAGCCACTGTTCTTGAAGCCGCCGATCGGTGCCATGGCCGACACTGCGCGGTAGGTGTTGACCCAGATGATCCCCGAACGCACGTCCCGGGCCAGACGATGGGCGCGGCCCAGATCGCGGGTCCAGATGCCGGCGGCGAGGCCGAACTGCGAGTCGTTGGCGATCGCCAGCGCTTCGGCTTCATCCTTGAACCGGATCACCGAAGCCACCGGGCCGAAGACTTCTTCCTGCATGATCTTCATCGAATTGCGATCGCATTCGAACAGCGTCGGTTCGTAGAACCAGCCGTCACCGACGCCGCTCGGGCGCTTGCCGCCCAGACGCAGACGCGCGCCTTCGGCGATGGCATCGGCCACCAGACCTTCAACCACCGCCAGTTGCTGCGCGGTGGCCATCGGGCCCATTTCGCTGCTGTCGTCCTGTGGGTTGCCGATGCGTATGCGCTGGGCGCGCTCCACTAGTCGGCTGACGAATTCGTCGTAGATTTCATCCTGCACCAGCAGTCGCGAACCGGAGACGCAGCTCTGCCCGGACGCCGCGTAGATCCCGGCGATGGCGCCGTTGATCGCGCTGTCGAGATCGGCGTCGGCGAAGATGATATTCGGCGACTTGCCGCCCAGTTCCAGCGACAGCTTGGCGAAGTTCTCGGCGCTGCTGCGCACCACATGCCGGGCCGTGGCCGCGCCGCCGGTGAAGGCAATCTTGCGGATCAGCGGATGGCGGGTGAGGGCGGCGCCCGTGCTCGGGCCGTAACCGGTGACCACGTTGACCACGCCCGGCGGAATCCCGGCTTCGAGGGCCAGGCGCGCCAGCTCAAGAATGGTCGCCGAGGCGTGCTCGGAGGGCTTGATCACAATGGTGTTGCCCGCCGCCAGCGCCGGCGCCAGTTTGATCGCGGTCAGATAAAGCGGGCTGTTCCACGGAATGATCGCGGCGACCACGCCCATGGCTTCGTGCACGGTGTAGGCGAACAGATCGGGCTTATCCAGCGGCAGGGTGCCGCCTTCGAGCTTGTCGGCGAGGCCGGCGGTGTAGTGGAAGAACTCCGGCAGATAACCGACCTGACCGCGGGTTTCGCGGATCAGTTTGCCGTTGTCTCGGCTTTCCAGCTGCGCCAGTTGTTCCTTGTTTTCAGCGATCAGGTCACCGAGACGACGCAGCAGTTTGCCGCGCGCGGTGGCGGTCAAGCCACGCCATGCCGGGCTGTCGAAGGCGGTCTGCGCGGCTTGCACGGCGCGTTCGACGTCGGCCTCGTCAGCGTCGGGCAGTTCGGCCCAAGGTTCGGCCAGCGCCGGGTTGAGGCTTTCGAAAGTCTTGCCGGAGAGGGCGTCGACCCATTCTCCGCCGATGCACATCTGGAAGCGTGCGAGCGTCATGCAACGATCCCCTTTATATGGTTTTGTCGGGCGTGTGCGGTGTCGAGAAATTCCAGCAGCGTCTGGTTCACCAGCCGTGGCGACTCTACCGGCATCATATGCCGTTGCTCGGGCAGCACGGCAACCTTCGCACCGGGAATGCGCGCGGCCAGTTGCTCGGCCATTTCCGGGGTCGATCCGGGGTCCAGCTCGCCGGTGGCGATCAGCGTCGGCGCCTGGATGCTGCCCAGGTCGTCGGCGCGGTACATGTCCTGGGTGGCGAACAATTCGTAGGTGGTCAGGTAACCCTGCGGATCATTGCCGGCCAGGGTCTGGCGGATCGCGGCGATCTGCGCCGGGTTGGCCGCCTGATATTCACGGCTGAACCAGCGCGACAGTGCCGCTTCGGCATTCGCGTCGGGCCCGTGTTCGGCAGCTTGAGCGGTGCGGGCGATGACGCCGGCGCGTTGCTCTTCGCTGCGGTTGAACACGCTGTTGAGCACCACCAGGCTTTTCAGGCGGTCCGGGTAATGCAGGGCAAACGCCCGCGCCACCAGACCGCCCATGGAAAAGCCGATCACCGATGCCTCGGGCAATTGCAGGTGGTCGAGCAACTCCAGCAACTGATCGGCATAGCCGAGCAGGGCGGTGCCGCTGGCCGGTCGCGGGCTGGCGCCATGGCCGAGCATGTCGTAGGCGATCACCCGGTATTGCGTGGCCAGGCCAACGATCTGGCCGCCCCACATTTCTTTGTTCAGGCCTACGCCGTGGATCAACACCACGGGTTGGCCAACGCCTGTCGCCAGATAACTGGTGCCGGCCGGGGTGAGTTCAGCGGTGAGCCGAATCATGGAGCGCTCCTGCAATGCCTTTTTTATTGTGATTACTGGGCTTTTTCGGCGGCCAGTTCTTCCAGATCGATGTAGCGGTTGCCGATGCGCGGGTGCAGGCGACCACCGTCGGCGCAACCGAGCACCACGACGATTTCGTCGGCGCGGGGGGCGTCTTCGATCTGCATTTCCAGGGTTATGTAGTGCGAGCGCAGGCCTTCGTCGTCCTTGTGCATCATCGGGATCTGAATCGAAGTGCCCGGACCGCCGCGCTTGTTGGTGAAGCTCAGGTAGCTCTTGGCCTTGACCGCTTCGCGATAGTGATTGCCGAAGCGCAGGGTGTGGATCACCGCCGACGCGTGCTCGATTTCGCCGTCGGCGCCGACCACCGCGGCTTTGCCGTAAGCCTCGATCTTCTCGGCACCGCCGATGATGCCCACCAGACGCTCGACCATCATCGCGCCGAGGTCGGAGCAATTGGCGCGAATCTGCGGCTTGAGGTCTTCGACAAAGCCGTTGCCGACCCACGGGTTTTTCATCACGACGGCCAGGCCCACCATGGTCACCGGGGTGTCGGAAGCCTTGCCGCCTTCAATGAAGGTCTCTTCGACATAGCTGACGATCTTGCGAATTTCGAAACTCATGAGCTGCTCCGTAGGGGATAAAGAGTGTCTGTGCGTCTGATGGTATACCATAATACCGATCGTGCAAGCCTCCCATTCGAATTTGTACGAGATCAGATGGACGGCATGCGCAAGCGCCACGCCATTCAGGGGCGGCAGTTCAAATGTTTAGAGGCGTTGATCGGATAAGCGGAAGGCTTGGGATAACATTGTCCGATCTGAGAGAAAGGACGCTCGCGATCAATGCTCCCCTACATTGCTACCTATTTGATTTTCGCTTTCGTACTGGAAGTGGCCAGACGCTGCATGGATGGCCCGATGTTTGTCAGAACAGGTTCGAAACACTGGCCCTGGAAGCTCAACTACAGCATTCGATGGTGGGGGGGCGACGAGTATCTGGCGGCGCTGACCCTTGTGTCGCTGGCGCTGCTGCTGTTGCTCGCTTTATGGACCAGGCTGGGCAGCCCTGCGGATCTGAGTGTGGTCTTGCAGGTATGGGTCACCCTGTGCCTGAGTTCATTGGTCCTCTCGATCAGATATTTCAATCTGGTCGCCAAATTCAGGGAAAACTTCTGGTGGCTGGCCCTCACCGCGGCCTTGATAACGTTGGGTATCGGCCAGTTTGCGAGTGCCTGGGCTGACTATTTCATCGTTCACTACACGCGAGTCGAAGCCACCCAGTTTCCCGTCGCACAAAAGACGCTGACGTTGCTGATACTTGCATTCACTTGGCTTTACGCCGCGACGATGCTGGGCAGTCTCATTGTCATCGTCACATATATGTTCATGAATGAAGTGAAGCCGACATTCCGCGAGTCGGCGAAGCGCGATCCTCTGTCAGCGCCGTTCTGGAAAAAATACAAATCCGGTCGTAGCCACATCAGGCGCGCGACCATGCGCTGGATTGTCCTCGGCGTGTCTCTTTTCACCGTCAGCAGTTCATGGAGTGTGTGGGTTTTTGTTCTCAAACATGTCGAAGAAGGTGTTCAGGAAGCTCTGGTATTCGCCTCGTTTCATCTTCATCCGCGCGAATGCGCCATCCCCGGGATGCCCCATGGCGCCAGAGCGGCATTGATCAGTGAAAAAAAAGCGGTTGTCGCAATTCCCGGGGCCAAGGGTTATGTCTTCGAGACTATGCCTTGCGACATGCAGTCGATCCGGGTTCTGAAAGATGACGCGGCTCAGAGGTTGAAGCTGGATGATTATTTTTGACGAGGGGCCAGATGCGGGTTCATCAACCCGGCGAATACCCCTCCATTCGCTCGCAACCCCGCTCCTTCGCGGTTAACAAAAGATAACGTTGCGCCGATTGTCAGACGTTTCGAATGCCCGATAGGATGAGCCAGCTTCCGAAGGGGCTCTGGATGGCGGGTTTCAGGACTATGCTTGTGACCAGGCAGTCACCGTGAGCACCCTTGCGGCGCCCTTAAGGTCCATGACCAACAATAATAAACAGGGGAAGGTCTATGAGTCGTTGCCGCCCGCCGGCGTTACGCAACACCGCGTTGCTGGCCACAGCACTCTCTCTGCTGGGCTTTGCCACATTGTCGGCGCCGGTTCTCGCCGCCGAAGCGCCAGCCGACGTGGTCTATTCCACCGAATCGGCCAAGGCCTCGAAAAGCCTGATGCTCGATGTCGTTCACGCCGGAACCCGGCTGGTGGCGGTTGGGGATCGCGGGCACATTCTCTATTCCGACGATCAGGGCAAGACCTGGACCCAGGCCAAAGTGCCGAGCCGCCAGTTGCTGACCGCCGTGTATTTCGTCGATGACAAGCACGGCTGGGCCGTCGGCCACGACGCACAGATCCTCGCCAGCGAAGACGGCGGCCTGACCTGGACCAAACAGTTCGAAGACCTCAAGCGTGAGTCGCCGCTGCTCGACGTCTGGTTCAAGGACGTCAACAGTGGCCTGGCCGTAGGTGCCTACGGCGCGCTGCTGGAAACCACCGACGGCGGCAAAAACTGGGAAGACGTCAGCGACCGCCTCGACAACGAAGACCAGTTCCACCTCAACGCCATCGCTTCCGTAAAAGACGCCGGCCTGTTCATCGTCGGTGAGTCGGGCAGCATGTTCCGCTCCGCCGACTGGGGCCAGACCTGGGAAAAACTCGAAGGCCCGTACGAAGGCTCGCTGTTCGGCGTGATCGGTACGGCGCAGCCGCAAACCCTGCTGGCCTACGGTCTGCGCGGCAACCTTTACCGCTCCACCGATTTCGGCAGCACCTGGGAGCAGGTCGAACTGAAAGCTGCGCGCGGTTCGCTGGAGTTCGGCCTGTCCGGTGCCACACTGCTCGAAGATGGCTCCATCGTCATCGTCGGCAACGGCGGCTCGGTGGTCAGCAGCAGCGACAACGGCGAAACCTTCAGCGTGTTCAACCGTCCGGATCGCATCTCGCTGTCGTCGGTCACCGCCGCCGGCAACGGCAATCTGATCCTGAGCGGGCAGGGTGGCGTGCGGGTCACTACTGCGAACGGCGCCGAGCTGGGCAAATGAGCCGAATCAATAATAAGAAGGCGGGGCTATGACTTCCTTGAGCACTCATCATCAGGACAAGGCGACGTTTCTTGAGCGCCTGATCTTCAACAACCGCCCGGCAGTGATCGTGATCTGCCTGCTGGTCAGCATTTTCCTGTTCTGGCAGGCCACGCTGATCCGCCCGTCCACCAGTTTCGAAAAGATGATCCCGCTCAAGCATCCGTTCATCGAGAAGATGATGGAGCATCGCAACGATCTGGCGAACCTGGGCAACACCGTGCGTATTTCGGTGGAAGCGAAGGATGGCGACATCTTCTCCAAGGAGTACATGGAGACCCTGCGTCAGATCAACGACGAGGTGTTCTACATCTCCGGCGTCGACCGTTCCGGCCTCAAGTCGCTGTGGAGCCCGAGCGTGCGCTGGACCGAAGTGACCGAGGAAGGTTTTGCCGGCGGCGAAGTGATCCCGCAGAGCTACAACGGCTCCCAGGACAGCCTCGATCTGCTGCGCAACAACGTGCTCAAGTCCGGTCAGGTCGGGCGTCTGGTGGCCAACGACTTCAAGTCGAGCATCGTCGACATCCCGCTGCTGGAGTCCTACCCGGACCCGCAGGACCAGGGCAAGCTGCTGGCGCTGGACTACCGCCAGTTCTCCCATGAGCTCGAAGACAAGATCCGCAACAAGTTCGAAGCGCAGAACCCCAACGTCAAGATCCACATCGTCGGCTTCGCCAAGAAGGTCGGTGACCTGATCGACGGCCTGGTGATGGTGGTGATGTTCTTCGGCATCGCCTTCGTCATCACCCTGATCCTGCTGCTGTGGTTCACCAACTGCCTGCGCAGCACTGTGGCGGTGTTGAGCACCACGCTGGTGGCGGTGGTCTGGCAACTCGGGTTGATGCACTTCTTCGGGTTCGGCCTCGATCCGTATTCGATGCTGGTGCCGTTCCTGATCTTCGCCATCGGCATTTCCCACGGCGTGCAGAAAATCAACGGTATCGCCCTGCAATCCGGTGAGGCGGACAACGCGTTGACGGCCGCACGGCGGACATTCCGTCAATTGTTCCTGCCGGGGATGATCGCGATTCTGGCAGACGCCGTCGGCTTCATCACGCTGCTGATCATCGACATCGGCGTGATCCGCGAGCTGGCCATCGGCGCTTCCATCGGCGTGGCGGTGATCGTGTTCACCAACCTGATCCTGCTGCCGGTGGCGATTTCCTATGTCGGCATCAGCAAGCGCGCCATCGCCAAGAGCAAGAAGGACGCGCATCGCGAGCATCCGTTCTGGCGTCTGCTGTCGAATTTCGCCAACCCGAAAGTCGCGCCGATTTCCATCGCCCTGGCGCTGGTCGCCTTCGGCGGCGGTCTCTGGTACAGCCAGAACCTGAAAATCGGTGACCTCGACCAGGGCGCGCCGGAACTGCGTCCGGACTCGCGCTACAACAAGGACAACAACTTCATCATCAGCAACTATTCGACCAGTTCCGACGTGCTGGTGGTGATGGTCAAGACCAAGTCCGAAGGCTGCTCGCGCTATGAAGCCATGGCGCCGATCGACGAGCTGATGTGGAAGATGCAGAACACCGAGGGCGTGCAGTCGGCGATCTCGCTGGTGACCGTGTCCAAGCAGATGATCAAGGGCATGAACGAGGGCAACCTGAAATGGGAAACCCTGTCGCGCAACCCGGATGTGCTGAACAACTCAATCGCCCGGGCCGACGGCCTGTACAACAACAGTTGCTCGCTGGCGCCGGTGCTGGTGTTCCTCAACGACCACAAGGCCGAAACCCTGGATCGCGCCGTGCATGCGGTGCAGGACTTCGCCAAGGAAAACAACAAGGAAGGCCTGGAGTTCATCCTCGCGGCTGGTAACGCCGGGATCGAGGCGGCCACCAACGAGGTGATCAAGAAGTCCGAGCTGACCATTCTGATCCTGGTGTACATCTGCGTGGCGGTGATGTGCATGATCACCTTCCGCTCGTGGGCGGCGACCCTGTGCATCGTGCTGCCGCTGGTGCTGACTTCGGTGCTGGGCAACGCGCTGATGGCGTTCATGGGTATCGGCGTGAAGGTTGCGACGCTGCCGGTGGTGGCGCTGGGCGTGGGGATCGGCGTGGACTACGGCATCTACATCTACAGCCGCCTGGAAAGTTTCCTGCGTGCCGGCCTGCCGTTGCAGGAAGCCTATTACCAGACCCTGAAATCCACCGGTAAAGCGGTGCTGTTCACCGGTCTGTGCCTGGCCATCGGCGTGTGCACCTGGATCTTCTCGGCGATCAAGTTCCAGGCCGACATGGGCCTGATGCTGACCTTCATGCTGCTGTGGAACATGTTCGGTGCGCTGTGGCTATTGCCGGCACTGGCGAAGTTCCTGATCAAGCCGGAGAAACTGGCGGGGCAGAAGGGCAATTCGTTGTTTGCTCACTGATCCGGTTGGCTGAAATGAAAAAGCCGCAACCTTGAAGGGTTGCGGCTTTTTTTATGGTGTGAGATCAAAAGCCCCCTCACCCTAGCCCTCTCCCAAAGGGAGAGGGGACTGACCGAGTTGTGCTTCGTCAACCATCGACCTGAAAAACCGAGTCGATTACGGATTCAAGGCAGATAGTTCAAGTCGGTGTATCTCTCCAATATCCCCGGATCGGTTCCCTCTCCCTCCGGGAGAGGGCTAGGGTGAGGGCAGGCGGACTAAAGGCTTACGAAAGATCCGCCCCCAGCACCACACTCAAGGCGCTGCGCGCATCATCCAGCTGCACCAACGTCGCATGCCTCGCCCCCAACGCATCCCGATTCTCGATCGCCGTCAAAATCGCCTTGTGCCGAGGCAACGCCAGTTCATGCAGATTCGGCCGCTGATTCGAATGCTTCAACGCCTCGGCAATCGCCACCGCAAGCATGTTGCACAGATTGGCCAGCAAATCGTTGTGGGTCGCATCGGCAATCCGGCTGTGAAAGTCCAGATCCGGTTGCAGCAAGGCTTCCGGCGTCGGGGCCGCTTCCATGCGCTGGTAAGCCTCGGCAATCGACGCGATGTCGGCATCCGTGGCGTGCTGGGCGGCGAGGGCGGCGGCGGCCGGTTCGATGATGCTGCGCACGCTGGTCAGGACGTTGAAGAACTCGTTCTGCGGGCTGCTTTGCATCAACCAGTGCAATACGTCCGGGTCGAGCATGTGCCATTCCCGGCGCGGCTTGACCACGGTGCCGACGCGCGGTTTCGAATACACCAGGCCCTTGGCGACCAGCACTCGGGTGGCTTCGCGCAACACCGGCCGGCTGACCGCGTATTCCTCGCAGAGCAAGGCTTCGGCGGGCAGCTTGTCGCAGGGCAGAAAGCGTCCGGAAACAATCTGCATGCCCAGTTCCTGGACGATGCGCGAGTGCATGCTTTTACGGTCGGAAGGTTTGCGGTAATCCATGGGGAGTGGCGCGATCCTGAGCGATGGAGATGCCGCGCATCATAGCAGGCACGGCGTAATCTGGAGCGAGGCAATGATCGTTCCCACGCTCCGCGTGGGAATGCCTGAAGGGACGCTCTGCGTTCCAGTTCTCAAATGGGACGCAGAGCGTCCCGGGCTGCATTCCCACGCAGAGCGTGGGAAGGATCAGGGCAGGGGGACAGCGGTGTTAGTGGGAATGGCGGGGGACTTCAGCCCCTCGGCAACCTACCAGGAAGTCGAAATCACACCCCTGATCCGCCTGCAGCACATGGTCGATATACAGCTGACGATACCCACCCACCAACAATTGCTGCGGCGGTTGCAGATCCGCCATGCGCGCCGCCAGTTCAGCGTCCGGAATGTCCAGATGCAAACGCCCGCTGGCGCAGTCCAGCTCGATCCAGTCACCTTCCTTCACTGCCGCCAAAGGCCCGCCGGCCGCCGCTTCCGGCGCGACATGCAACACAACGGTGCCGTAAGCCGTGCCGCTCATGCGCGCATCGGAGATACGTACCATGTCGGTCACGCCCTGCGCCAGCAGCTTGGCCGGCAGCCCCATGTTGCCGACTTCGGCCATGCCCGGATAACCCTTCGGCCCGCAGTTCTTCATCACCAGAATCGAGTCCGCATCGACGTCCAGTTCCGGGTCGTTGATCCGCGCCTTGTACATGTCGAAGTTCTCGAACACCACCGCGCGGCCACGGTGCTGCATCAGTTCCGGTGTGGCGGCTGACGGTTTGAGCACCGCGCCCAGTGGCGCGAGGTTGCCGCGCAACACGCAGATGCCGCCGTCGGCGCGGATCGGATTGTCGAGGGTGCGGATCACTTCGTCTTCACCGTAGATCGGCGCGTCCTTGGTGTTCTCGCCGATGGATTTGCCGTTGACGGTCAATGCGTTCGGATTCGGAATCAGATTGGCTTCGCCGAGGCGGCGCAACACGGCCGGCAATCCCCCGGCGTAGTAGAACTCTTCCATCAGGAAACGCCCGGACGGTTGCAGGTCGACAATGGTCGGCATGCCGCGACCGATGCGGGTCCAGTCGTCCAGATCCAGCTCGACGCCAATGCGCCCGGCGATGGCTTTGAGGTGGATTACCGCGTTGGTCGAACCGCCAATCGCTGCGTTGACCCGGATCGCATTTTCGAAGGCTTCCTTGGTCAGGATCTTCGACAGTTTCAGATCCTCACGAACCATCTCCACCGCACGCATGCCGGACATGTGCGCCAATACATAACGCCGCGCATCCACTGCCGGAATCGCCGCGTTGTGCGGCAGGGAAGTACCGAGTGCTTCGGCCATGCAGGCCATGGTCGACGCGGTGCCCATGGTGTTGCAGGTGCCGGCGGAGCGAGACATGCCGCCCTCGGCCGCGAGGAAATCATCAATCGTGATGGTGCCGGCCTTGACCTGTTCGCTGAGCTGCCAGACCACGGTGCCGGAGCCGATGTCCTTGCCTTTGTGCTTGCCGTTGAGCATCGGCCCGCCGGTGACGACGATCGCCGGCACGTCGCAACTGGCTGCGCCCATCAGCAGGGCCGGGGTGGTCTTGTCGCAACCGGTCAGCAGCACCACGCCGTCAATCGGGTTGCCGCGAATCGCTTCCTCGACGTCCATGCTCGCCAGGTTGCGGGTGAGCATGGCGGTTGGGCGCAGGTTCGATTCGCCGTTGGAGAACACCGGGAATTCCACCGGGAAGCCGCCAGCCTCGATCACCCCGCGTTTGACGTGCTCTGCGATCTGGCGGAAGTGCGCGTTGCACGGGGTCAGTTCCGACCAGGTGTTGCAGATGCCGATGATCGGCTTGCCATGGAACTGATGGTCGGCGATGCCCTGATTCTTCATCCAGCTGCGGTACATGAAGCCGTTCTTGTCGGCCGTGCCAAACCATTGGGCGGAGCGCAGGGTGAGTTTCTTATCAGACATGATCGATTCTCTTATTGTAAGACTATTGTTTGCGAGCTTCGGCTAAACATATGCGCAAAATCGTCGATTTGGAAGTGTTGTCGCATAATTAGTATTACTATATAGTCGTTTTCGACGGAGGGATGGCCCTGGCGATTTTCCGCGAGAGGCGTTCCCCGAGGTTCCATAAAAACAACAATCGGAGACCGATCTCATGAGCCAGGAACTGCGGCTTGTCCGGCGCATCACGCTGAAACTGATTCCCTTCCTGATCCTGCTGTACCTGATCGCCTATGTGGATCGCTCGGCCGTCGGCTTCGCCAAGCTGCACATGGGCGCCGACATCGGTATCGGCGATGCTGCCTACGGCCTCGGTGCCGGGCTGTTTTTCATCGGCTACTTTCTGTTTGAAATCCCCAGCAACCTGATGCTCGAACGCTTCGGCGCGCGGCGCTGGTTTGCGCGGATCATGATCACCTGGGGCGCGATCACCATCGGCATGGCCTTCGTCCAGGGCCCGCACAGTTTCTACGTGATGCGCTTTCTGCTCGGCGCGGCGGAGGCGGGGTTCTTTCCCGGCGTTCTGTACTACATCACCCAATGGTTTCCGGTGCGCCATCGCGGCAAGATCCTCGGGCTGTTCATCCTTTCCCAACCCATCGCGATGATGATCACCGGCCCCGTTTCGGGCGGTTTGCTGGGCATGGACGGCATCCTCGGCCTGCATGGCTGGCAGTGGCTGTTCATCGTCATCGGCACCCCGGCGATCCTGCTGACCTGGCCGGTACTGCGCTGGCTGCCGGACGGCCCGCAGCAAGTGAAATGGATGGACCAGGCCGAAAAGGACTGGCTGACCGGCGAGCTGAAAAAGGACCTGCAGGAATACGGCCAGACCCGTCACGGCAATCCGCTGCATGCACTGAAAGACAAACGCGTGCTGCTGCTGGCGCTGTTTTACCTGCCGGTGACCCTGAGCATTTATGGCCTGGGCCTGTGGCTGCCGACCCTGATCAAACAGTTCGGCGGCAGCGATCTGGTGACAGGTTTCGTGTCTTCGGTGCCGTACATTTTCGGGATCATCGGCCTGCTGATCATTCCGCGCAGCTCCGACCGTTTGAATGATCGCTACGGCCATCTGGCGGTGCTTTATGTGCTGGGCGCGATCGGCCTGTTCCTCAGCGCGTGGCTGTCGTTGCCGGTGGCGCAACTGGCGGCGTTGTGTCTGGTGGCGTTCGCGCTGTTTTCCTGCACGGCGGTGTTCTGGACGCTGCCGGGGCGGTTCTTTGCCGGTGCCAGCGCGGCGGCCGGGATCGCGTTGATCAACTCGGTGGGCAACCTCGGCGGTTACATCGGCCCGTTCGTGATCGGCGCGCTGAAGGAATACACCGGCAACCTCGCTTCGGGCCTGTACTTCCTGTCCGGGGTGATGGTGTTCGGGCTGATTCTGACGGGTGTCGTCTATCGCTTGCTGGAGCGCAAGCATGTGCTGCCAGTCGAGCAATTTGCAGCGAGTGCACGGGGTGCGACGCGTACCTGATTTCGATCCAGGATTTGTTTTAACAGGAGAACATCATGCATCTGGTTCAATTCGAATTGAGTAGCGGCGAGCGCCGTGTCGGGGTGGTCGAGGACGGCCTCGTGCGTGAAGTACAAGATGCGCGCACGGTTCGCGATCTGGCCCTGGCCGCGATCGAGGCTGGCAGCACCCTCGCGCAGCAAGTGCAAACCCTTGGCCTCGGCATCAGTCACGATTACGCCGAATTGCTGGCCAAACTGCGCATTTTGCCACCGCTGGACCACCCGGACCCGGCGCACCTGCTGGTTAGCGGCACCGGCCTCACGCACCTCGGCAGCGCCTCGGCCCGGGACAAGATGCACCAGCAGGCCGGTGACGAAGCGGCGATGACCGACACCATGCGCATCTTCAAGTGGGGCGTGGAGGGCGGAAAACCGGCGGCGGGGCAGGCCGGTGTGCAGCCGGAATGGTTCTACAAGGGCGACGGCAGCATCGTTGTGCGTCCCGGTCAGCCGTTCCCGCTGCCGCCGTTTGCCGAAGACGCCGGCGAGGAGCCAGAAATGGCCGGGCTCTACATCATCGGCCACGACGGCAAGCCGTATCGCCTCGGTTTCGCGGTGGGCAACGAATTCTCCGATCACGTCATGGAGCGCAAGAATTACCTGTATCTGGCCCACTCGAAACTGCGCAGTTGCAGCTACGGCCCGGAACTTCGCACGGGTGAATTGCCTCAACACCTGGCGGGCACCAGCCGCATCCTGCGCGACGGTGAAGTGCTGTGGCAGAACGAGTTCCTCAGCGGTGAGGCCAACATGTGCCACAGCCTGGCGAACCTCGAATACCACCACTTCAAGTACAGCCAGTTCCTGCGTCCCGGTGACGTGCACATTCACTTCTTCGGCACCGCGACCCTGTCGTTCGCCGATGGCATTCGCACTCAGCCGGGCGACGTGTTCGAGATCAGCCAGGCCGAATTCGGCGCACCGCTGGTCAACGGCATCGCTCCGGTCGCAGCGGCATTCGAACCGGACAGCATCGGCACCCTTTAAGGAGATCCCATGACTCAGATTCTCGGTCACAACTACATCGGTGGTCGTCGCAGTGCGGCGGGCAACGTCAAGCTGCAGAGCGTGGACGCCACCACGGGCGAAGCACTGCCCCACGATTTCATTCAGGCCACGGAAGCGGAAGTAGACGCCGCCGCCAAAGCCGCTGCGGCGGCGTATCCGGCGTATCGCAGCCTCAGCGCCGAACGCCGCGCGCAGTTTCTCGATGCGATTGCCGATGAACTGGACGCGCTGGGCGATGATTTCGTCGCCGTGGTCTGTCGCGAAACCGCACTGCCGGCCGGGCGGATTCAAGGTGAAAGAGGGCGCACCAGCGGCCAGATGCGCTTGTTCGCCAAAGTCCTGCGACGCGGTGATTTCTACGGTGCGCGCATCGACCTGCCGTTGCCGGATCGTCAGCCGCTGCCACGTCCGGATCTGCGCCAATACCGCATCGGCCTCGGCCCAGTGGCGGTGTTCGGTGCAAGCAATTTTCCACTGGCATTCTCCACCGCCGGCGGCGATACCGCATCGGCGCTGGCGGCCGGTTGCCCGGTGGTGTTCAAGGCCCACAGCGGCCACATGGCCACCGCTGAACTGGTCGCCGATGCGCTGATTCGTGCAGCAGAAAAAACCGCCATGCCGGCCGGTGTGTTCAACATGATCTACGGTGGTGGCGTCGGTGAATGGCTGGTCAAACATCCGGCCATTCAGGCGGTTGGTTTCACCGGTTCGCTGCGGGGCGGACGGGCGCTGTGCGACATGGCCGCCGCGCGGCCTCAGCCGATCCCGGTGTTCGCCGAGATGTCGAGCATCAACCCGGTCATCGTGCTGCCCGAGGCCCTGGCCGTGCGATCGGAAACCGTCGCCCGCGATCTGACCGCTTCGGTGGTGCAGGGCTGCGGTCAGTTCTGTACCAATCCGGGCCTGGTGATCGGCATCCGTTCGCCACAGTTCACCGCATTCGTTGAGCAAGTCGCGGCGCTGATCGGTGATCAACCGGCGCAAACCATGCTCAATGCCGGGACCCTCGGCAGCTACGGCAAGGGCGTGGAAAAACTTTTGGTGCACGCTGGCATCGAGCATCTGGCGGGCAATCCGCAACAGGGCAATCAGGCGCAGCCGCAGTTGTTCAAAGCGGATGTTCGCCTGCTGATCGATGGCGATGAAGTGCTGCAGGAAGAAGTGTTCGGCCCGACCACGGTGATCGTCGAAGTGGCCGATCAGGCGCAGTTGAGTGCGGCGTTGAATGGCCTGCACGGGCAACTGACGGCGACCATCATCGGCGAGCAGACGGATTTCGAGCGCTTCCCGGAGCTGACGCCGTTGCTGGAACAGAAGGTCGGGCGGATCCTGCTCAATGGTTATCCGACCGGTGTCGAAGTGTGCGATTCGATGGTTCACGGCGGCCCGTATCCTGCGACGTCCGATGCCCGCGGCACCTCGGTGGGTACGCTGGCGATCGATCGTTTCCTGCGTCCGGTGTGCTTCCAGAATTACCCCGACAGCCTGCTGCCGGAACCGCTGAAAAACGCCAACCCGCTGCGTATTCAGCGGCTGGTCGACGGCAAGCCATCGCGCGAAGCCCTCTAACCGCATGATCGTTCCCACGCTCCGCGTGGGAATGCAGCCCGGGACGCTCCGCGTCCCATTCGAGAGCTGTAACGCGGAGCGTCCCTTGAGGCATTCCCACGCAGAGCGTGGGAACGATCAAGAGCGGGGCTTTGAGCTATCATTGGCCCTTTCCCCCTGAAAGACATGATTGCCATGACTGCCGTAACCGACACCCTTCTCAACGCCCTCGAACACTGCGGTATGGTCGAAATCGACGGCCTGCACGCTTTCGAATTCGCCCTCGACGAAGACGACAACCTGCACATCGAATGCATCGATGGCCGAACAGCCAAGCACTGGGAATTCACCCCGGCTCAGGTGGCGGCGGCGACGTTTGATGAAGACCTGCAGAGCTGGTTGATCGTCGGTTTTTCCAGCGACACCAAAACCGTTGGCGAACACCGTCTGGTGTGCCTCGGTGACGTACTGAGCAGTGCCGACGACGAGGATGAAACTGAATGAACATGCGTAAATTCTGGCCATTGCTGATGGCCGGCAGTGTCGGCGCGATGGGCCTTTCCAGTGCCTCGGCCGAGAGCTTCCAGTTTTTGGTGGGCTCCTACACCGCCGGCACCAGCGAAGGCATCTACCGGATGAACTTCGACAGCGCCACCGGCCAGATCGCCGCCAAACCGCTGCAAGTGATCAAGAGCGAAAACCCGTCGTGGCTGACCCTTTCGAAGGATCAGCACCGGGTGTTCGTGGTCAACGAAAACGGCCCTGGCCAGAAGGATCCGGTCGGCCGCGTCAGCAGTTATTCCATCGATCCGAAGACCCACGCGCTGACCCTGATCAATCAAGTGCAGAGCCTGGGCAACGAGCCGACCCATTCGAGCCTCAGCGGCGACGCCAGCCATTTGTTCGTCAGCAACTACTCGGTGGTTGAAGATCCGGGCGGCACCCTCGCGGTGTTGCCGGTCGGCAGCGACGGCAAGCTCAAACCGGTGGTGCAGATGAGCGCGCACCCGGCGAGCCGGGTCAATCCCGAGCGTCAGGCCTCGAACCACGTGCACTCGACGGTGTCCTCGCCGGACGGTCGTTATGTGTTCTCCAATGACCTGGGTGCGGACAAGGTCTTCATCTACCAATTCGACCCGAAAGCCAATTCGGATCTGCCGCTGACCCCGGCGAAAACCGCGTCGGTGCAACTGCCAGCCGGCAGCGGCCCGCGTCATCTGCTGTTCAGCGCTGACGGCAAACATGCCTGGCTGACCATGGAAATGAGTGCTCAGGTCGCAGTGTTCGATTACAAGGACGGCGTCCTGACCCAGACGCAACTGGTCGATCTGGCTGCCGGCCAGCCGACGTCGGACAAAGCCGCCGCCGCGCTGCACGCGTCCGCCGACGGCAAATTCCTCTACGTCAGCAACCGTGGCACCGCCAATCAGCTGCTGGTGTTCGCCATCGACCCGGCCAGTGGCCAGCTCAAGGAGCTGCAACGACGTTCGGTGGAAGGCGATCACCCGCGTGAGTTCAGCCTCGATCCAAGCGGCAAATTCCTGCTGATCGCCAACCAGAAGAGCAACCAGATTGTCGTGGTCGAGCGCGACGACAAGACCGGTCTGCTGGGCAAAACCGTGCAAAAACTGCCGATGGACGCCCCTAGCGATCTGAAGTTTCTCGTGCGTCAATAAGCCGCAGGCCCCGATCTGCGGGGCCTGAAGCTATGTATTAATCCTGCTGATAACAGGTAATGTTGCAAAGCATTTCAAGCGATCGACCCTCGAGCGTTAAGTTTGCTTCACGGCCCAACCGGGCAAGCAAGCCAACTGAACACGAGGGTTACCGCCATGAACTTCAATCTTTTCTCGATCATCGCCGCTTCCGCCATCTCCGCCACCGTGGCTCTGCCAGCCAGTGCCAACGTTGAAATCAGCGACAAAAAATCCCACACCCAGAGCTACACCCAGAAATACCTGCAACAAAGCGCCAACTTCTACGCCGCGCTGGATCACAAAGCTCAACACTGAAATTTCCGTCACGCCCTGGAACTGCCCAAGGCTGCGATCCTTTGATCTTGTTTCTCAAAAAGCAAAATCAAAAGATCGCAGCCTTGGGCAGTTTTTTGCCTGCGCAACGGCCGACGATAGCTATTTTCAAACAGCGAGATAGACCGGCTAAATAATCAACGAAACTGATGGTTACTATGGAAAACCCTGAGTGGTTACCCCGGCTTTTTTGATCGATTCTGTGGGCCTCGAAACATTGTCCACGGAGCACACATCATGGCCAGTTCAATCATCACTTCCGCCAAGCGCGGCGCCTACGTGGCCATCGGTCTGTACCTGGTCATGGTGCTGTTTGTCAGTCTGGCGTCGCAGTCGCAACACAGCTTCGAAGCACCGATCGACGTCGCCCATCCCGGCATCCAGTTCGAACTCCGCTCCCAGAACGCGACGGTGGATTCAGCTGAACTCGCGGGAGTCGGCGGAGCATGAAAGGCTACAGACTCTGGGTCATTGCCGGACTGGCGTTCATGACCAACGGCGCTTCGCTTTTGGGATTCGGTCAGGGCTCGGTCGGTGGACTGGCCCGGGCCATAGAGGCCAACCACAACATCGCGCACAACATCGAACGGGCCAATGCGCTGGGGCTGCTGGCCGGCAATCCGCCAGTGAAAACTCCCAGCGGTTTTCTCGGCCCGTTTGAAGTGGATTGCTCGGCCATCGGCATGTGTGAAGTGCTGGCGTAACGCGCCTACTTTTTCATGATGCCGGTGAACAGCTCCGACTCCAGAAACCGCTGCAACCAGGTCTGCAACCGCACGTAAGGCGTCTGCGCAAACCAGTCACGATCCACGTGAGCGAACTGGCGAACGAACGGCAACAGCGCGATATCGGCCAGGCTCGGATGATTGGTCAGCAAGTATTCGCGACCCTCGAGCAACTCATCCAGTTTCTGCAAGAACAGAGCACCTTCCGCCCGATAAACCTCCATCGGCTGTTCCGGATAACGCTCGGCGTACTTGTAGCGATTCAAGTGAACCTTGAACACTTGATCGTTGGCTTCGATCAACTTGGCGATCCTTGAATCGCCCCCCAGCAACCACTCATCCGGATCGTTCTGCGCCAGCGCCCAGCGCATGATCTCCAGGCTTTCATCGATCACCTGACCGTCCGCATCCAGCACCGGCACCGTGCCCTTGGGCGAGATCGCCAGCATCTGGGCCGGTTTGGCTTTCAGGCTGACTTCAACGATCTCCACCGGCACACCCGAATAACGCAGGGCCATCCGCGCCCGCATCGCGTACGGGCAGCGGCGGAAGGAATACAGCGTGTTCATTTCACCTCCAGTGTGCTCAAACCGTTGCCCTGGCGCTGTACCTGAATCTGCACCGGGATCCGCTCGTGCATTTCCTGCACGTGGGAAATCACCGCGACCTTGCGGCCCTGAGCCTGCAAGCCGTCGAGGGCGTCCATGGCCAGTTGCAGGGATTCGGGGTCGAGGCTGCCAAAACCTTCGTCGATGAACAGCGATTCGATCTTCAACGTGCTCGACGCCATCGAGGCCAGACCCAGGGCGAGGGCCAGCGACACCAGGAAGGTTTCGCCACCGGACAGCGAATGCACCGAGCGCAGTTCGTCGCCCATTTCGGTGTCCATCACCAGCAGGCCGAGCATGCTGCCGCCACGCTTGAGGCGATAGCGCTTGACCAGTTGCCGCAGCTGCACGTTGGCGTGATGCACCAGCAGGTCGAGGTTGTAGGCCTGGGCGATCTTGCGGAAGGTGTCGCCGGTGGCCGAGCCGATCAGCGCATTGAGCCGCGCCCAGCGCTGATACTCGGCATAGGCGTCGGCGATCTGCTGCGCGAGCGCCTGATTGGCGTTCTGGCGGCGCTGGTCTTCGGCCTGCTCGGCGCGCAGTTCGGCGCATTGCTGTTCGCTGGCCGTGCACTGGTTTTGCAGGTCGGCGAGGGCGCTGGCGAGTTGTTCGGCATCCAGATTGCCGTTGTGTTGGGACTGATGATCGAGCAGGCGCTGATCGCGTTCCTGCAACAACACCTTGGCCTGTTCAACGGCTTTTTCGTTGCGCTGCAAGCGCTGGCGCAGTTCATCGACTTGCGCGTCATCGACCCGCAGCAAGTCTTCGAGGCCACCGTCATCCAGCTCCGGATGGCGGGCGCGCCAGTCGGCAATTTTGCCGGCCAGATCGCGGTCTTCGGTTTCCAGCGCTTGCAGACGTTCCTGCTGCGCTTTCAGTTCGGCGGCGATTTGCACGAGCTGCGTACGCGCGTCCTGCAGCGCCTGAGTCGTCGTGGATTCGGCGTTGCGCGCCTGTTCCACCGCCTGTTCCAGTTGCTGCTGCCAATGCTCGGCGCAGGTGTGATCACCCAGCAATTGCGCAAGCTTCTCTTGGCTGGCCTGTTGTTGCCCTGTCAGCGTGTTGAGCTGCTGCTCAGCGTTTTGCAGCTGCTGCACACGGCCCTGTTGGCGGTCCTGTTCTTTCTCAAGCGTCTGCTGGCGTTGTTGCTGTTCGGCCAGCTCTTCCTTCTGTTGATCGACTTGCGCCAGACGTTCGGCAATCTGCCGGTCAAGCTGCATGAAGGTCGCGGCCGGTTCGGCGCGCAAGGCGTCGAGGGTGTCGCTCGGCAGCAGTGTGGCGAAGGCCGCCAGTTCTTCGTCCAGGCGTTGGCGGTCAGCGCTCAGCTCGCGCTGCTGATTGCTCAGGTGCTGCGACGCTTGGTGGTGTGCGGTTTCGGCCTGACGCAATTGCTGGGTCAGCCGCGCCGCATCCTGTTGCAACGTGAGCAGGGCGGTCTGGCGCTGTTCGTCCTGGGTGATGCTCTGGTTCAGTTGATCGTTCTGGCGAGTCAGCCACGCGGCGCGCTTGTCACTGTCCTGATTCAGCAACGACGCAGCCAGCGGATGCGCCTCGATGCTCGGCGTCAGCGATTGTTGCTGAGCAGCCAGTTGTTCCTGCTGTTGCAGCAACTCTTTCTGTTGGGCAATCACGCCACCGACGCTGGCGCGCAGCTCGGTGAGTTTTTCCTTCAGTTGATCGACCGCTTGCTGCGCGCTGGCCTGCTCGCTTTCGTCGTGACGGCCGAGGCTTTGGAGCAGGGCTTCCGGCTGGTGATACGGATGTTCGTTGCTGCCGCAGACCGGGCACGGCTGGTCGTCCTGCAACTGCGCGCGCAGCTCTTCGACACTGGCACTGCGGGCCAGACGCTGACGTTCGAGCAATTCACGGGTGACGTTGAGGGTCTGTTCGGCGACAGTCAGCTCGGACTTGGTTTTCACCCCGTCCTGGGTCAGGCGCTCGCGCTCCTGTTGCGCATCGAGCTGACGCTGTTGCAGTTCGGCACTGCGTTTGTCCAGCTCCTGCTGACTGGCCCACAGGCGCGTCAGGTCTTCAATGGCGCGCAGTTGCTTGCGGTTGTCCTGCAACAGAGTGCCGAGGATGCCGATCTGTTCGGCGACCGCGTCCGGTTCGGCACCAGCCTCCTTGAACAATACTTCCAGCTGCTGCCTTTGCGTGGCAAGCGCCTCGGTGGCGCGAGTGGCATTTTCTTCGAGGGAAGCGAGTTCGCCTTGACCTTTGTTCAATCGATTGCCGATCAGCATCAGTTGCTGCAAGCGGTCGCGATAGGCATTCCACGCTTCGCTCAACGGTGCCAAGTGAGCGCTTTGCTCGAGATCGGCGGCGATACGTTGCAAGCGTTCGGCGACCTGTTTCTGCTGATCGAGCAGGGTCTGGATTGTGCCCTGGCCCTGGGCGCAGGCTTGCTCAGCGGCTTGCTTCGCTTCGGTGCCGGTTGCGACATCCTTGGCGAGGCGGGCGAGGGTGCTTTGCTCCTCGAACGCCTGACGCAACAGCGGCGCGCCTTCGCTCTGCTGCGTTTGCGCCTGGGTCAGGGCAATCTGCGCTGCGGCGAGATCCTGTTCCAGTCGCGTCTGGCGCTCAGCCAGTTCGCCTTGTTGCTGGGTGTGCGCGTGGATCTGTGCGGCCAGCGGCGTCAGCTGGGTATCAAGTTCGGTTTTGCGGGCGAACTGGTGCCGTTGCGGGGCAAGTTGTTCTAGGCGGGTGAGCTTCAGACGCTCACCGGCCAGCGACTCCCTTTCGTGCTCGGCGCTGCGCAGTTGTTCGGCGGCGGCCTGTTGCGAGTCTTGCAGCCGCAGCAGTTCCTTGAGCCAGTCATGCTGCTGCTCGATTTGTTTGAGCTGCGCCTGCTGCAACTTGAGTTGTTGCTGGGCGGCATTGAAGCGCTCGTCGAGTTCTGCGCGAGCCTCGGGGGCCAGCGGGGTCACGCCGGTAGCCTGATCCTGCAACTGCTTGTGGGCTTCGCGGGCCTCCTTGGTCTTGTCGAATGCGCGGCGGCCGAGGCGGGTGTAGAGCGCGGTATCGGTGAGTTTTTCCAGCAGTTCGCTGCGGTCGTTGTCGTCGGCTTTGAGGAACGCACTGAATTCGCTCTGGGCCAGCAGCACGGCGCGGGTGAATTGTTCGAAGTTCAGGCCCAGCGCGGCTTCAAGCTGAGTCTTGTGCTCGCCTTTCTGGCTGGCGAGCAGTTGATCCTGATCGATGTCGCGCAGGCTCTGACGGCTGGCCTGCAACTTGCCGCCGGCCTTTTCCCGAGCGCGGTTGGCTTCCCAGCGCGCGCGATAGCGACGGCCATCGACGCCGACAAAATCCACCTCGGCAAAACCTTCACCCGTGCCGCGACGCAGCAGGGTGCGCGGGTCGCCAGTGGCGATTTCGCCGTCGGCGTCCGGCACCTTGGCGTCACGCCCGGTGTTGTTCAGACGCGGCACGGCGCCGAATAGCGCCAGACACAGCGCATCGAGCAAGGTACTTTTGCCGGCGCCGGTCGGGCCGGTGATCGCAAACAGTCCGGCGCTGGCCAGCGGTTCGGCGGTGAAGTCGATCTCGAACGGGCCGGCCAGCGAAGCGAGGTTCTTCAAACGAATGGCGAGAATCTTCATGGCTGCTCGCCCTCCATCTGGACGTCTTGCAGCAGCTCGGCGAAGTCCTTGAGGGTTTGCTCATCGACCTCGCTGCCGTAGTTGTCGAGCCAGGCGCGGCTGAACAATTCCTGCGGCGTGAGCTGGTCCAGTTCGATCAGCGCGCTGCCGTCCTCGGCGCCGTCAGCGCCCCGGTTGCCGGCGTATTCGGCGGCAATTCGCACCAGTCGCACAGCCTTGCCTTGCAGGGCGCTTTCGACCTGATGGCGCAGATCCGGCTGCGGTTCGTCGAGGCGTACCCGCACTTCCAGCCACGGCTGGCGCTGGGTTTCGGCCAGCAGGTCGATATTCGGCAGGTCCGCCAGTTGCAGCAGGATTTCCGCCAGCGGCGCAGGGCCGAGACGCTGCAGATTGACGGAGCGGGGGATCAGCATTGGCTCGACGCTGACCAGGGTTTCGCCGTCCAGAACGACGTCGAGCACCTGGTGCTGATAACTGATTTCCGAAAACGACAACGGGATCGGCGAGCCGCTGTAGCGAATCCGTTCTTCGCCGTTGACCTTCTGCGGCTTGTGCAAATGGCCGAGGGCGACATAGCTGATGCTCGGCCCGAACAGGCTGGCAGGCAGGGCTTCGGCGTTGCCGATGATCAGGCTGCGCTCGGAGTCTTCCGATACCGAACCACCGGCCATGTGCGCGTGGCTGATGGCGACCAGTGCCTGGCCCGGTTGGCGCTTGGCATTCGCTGCTTCGATCAGCCATTCATGCACCTGACCTATGCCGCGCAGGTAGTTGTCGCCCAGATGCGCGCCGGTCACTTCGGCAGGCCGCAGGAACGGCAGCGCCAGGCACCACGCGGCAATCTCGCCGGACGCATTCGGCAGCGGCAACAACAGACGCTCCGCATCCAGTTGCCCGTCATCCAGCCACAACACCCTGCCCAGCGCATGGGTACGCAAACGCCGCATCAACGGCGCGGGCAGTTCGATCCGCGAACCGGAATCGTGGTTGCCGGCGATCATCACGATGGTCAGCAACGGCTGCTGTTCATGGGCGCTGACGATGAAGTCGTAGAGGCGTTCCTGGGCTTTGACCGGTGGATTGACCGTGTCGAAGATGTCGCCGGCAATCAGCAGCACGTCCGGCTGCGCCAGCTTCAATTGGCGCAGCAGCCACTCGAGAAAACAGGCGTGCTCGAAATCGCGTTCCTGGCCGTGCAGGTTCTGCCCAAGGTGCCAGTCGGAGGTGTGAAACAGACGCAAGGCTGACTCCGCAATATAAAGAGGTGATGGCCACCGGGATGAGAGGGGCGGCGAAAGAGGGGAGAGTTTACAGATTATTGCGCCAGGAGGCGCTGACCCTGCCCGGGGACGTCAGTTGAAGGGTATTTGACGGCATGATGACCGTTCGTCGGCAACGCCGGGTCGTCGCATCCAATAATTGACGCCAAAATAGTGGCCATCTAATATCGCGCCATTAATTTGATATCAGTGTGCCGCTACGAGGGAACGAACAGGCGTTCATGGCTTTTGCCGTGATCGTCCGGGCAACGCTTGATCGCCTTGCGCAACTTTCTCCCTATCCGATTTTGCTCTGACGGGCGCCATCCGCAACCCCGTCGGGATCGTCGCGCCTGCCTTCAAATCGCCCATCCTGCCTGTGCATTGAGACCCTTACATGGACGTTCGTCAGTTCTCCTTTCTCGCTCGCCTGCCATCTGCCGCCGTAAAAAGCCGTGATCAGTTCTGCGGTATGCCCAAGCGAGGACTGGCGTTTTTGCTGGCCAACGTCATGTTCTGGCAACCGATGTGGGCACAGGCCGACGGCATTGTGGTGGCCAACCCTGGCACTACGCTCGACCGCGCCGGCAACGGCGTGCAGATCATCAACATCGCCACGCCCAACGGGGCGGGTCTGTCGCACAACCAGTTTCATGACTACAACGTCAGCGCGCAGGGCGTCATCCTCAACAACGGTTCCAACCAGGCTTCGTCCACTCAATTGGGCGGCTACATCATTGATAACCCGCACCTGAAAAACAGTGGTTCGGCACAGGCGATCCTCAACGAAGTCATCGGTGGCAGCTCGAGCCAGTTGCGCGGTTACACCGAAGTGGCGGGGCAGTCGGCGCGGGTGATCGTCGCCAACCCGTACGGCATCAGTTGCAACGGTTGCGGTTTCATCAACACACCACGCGTCACCCTTACCACCGGCAAACCGGTGCTGGATGGCAGCGGTCGGCTGGATCGTTTCCAGGTCGATCAGGGCAGCGTCGCCATCGAAGGCGCCGGGCTTAACGCAACCAATGTCGACCGCTTCGAAATCATCACCCGCAGCGCGAAGATCAACGCCGAGATCCAGGCGAAAAACCTGACCATCGTCGCCGGGCGCAACGACGTCAACGCCGACAACCTCAACGCCACCGCCCGCGCTGACGACGGCAGCGCCAAACCGCAACTGGCCATCGACTCTTCGGCGCTGGGCGGCATGTACGCCGGTGCGATCAAACTGGTCGGCACCGAAGCCGGGGTCGGGGTGAAACTCGACGGCAAACTGATCGCCAGCGGCGGTGACATCCAGCTCGACGCCAACGGCCAGTTGAGCCTGGCCGAGACCTCGGCCACCGGCGCGGTCAACGTCAAGGCCGCCAGCCTGGAGACCCGCTCGGCGGTCTACGCCGGCACTTCGCTGAACGTGCAGACCCAGGGCGATCTGACCAACCGACAGACTCTCGCGGCGCGGGATAGCATCAGCCTCAGTGCGGGCGGTCAGTTGACCAACGCCGGGGCCATTGAAGCCGGGGTCAATGCTGACGGCAGTCGCAATGCCAATGGTGATCTGAGCCTGAGTGCGCAAAACATCGACAACCGTGGCAAGAGCCTGGTGGCCAGCCGCAATCTGGCGGTGAATGCCGCGCAGGTGCTGAGTAACCAGGGCGGCACGCTGAGCGCTGCGCAGATCGCAAGCATCGTTGCAGGGACACTGGACAACCAGAATGACGGGCGTGTGCTGAGCAAAGGCGCGCTGAACGTGACCGCCAGTCAAGTGCTCAACAGCCAAGGTTTGATCGACGCAAAGGGTAACCTGACGGCCACGATCGGTCAGTTGAACAACAGCAACGGCCAGGTTTCGAGTTCCGGTATCACTCGACTCAGCGGAACCTCCGTCAACAACCTCGGCGGCCAAATCCTGGGTGATCTGGGGCTTAACATTGATCTCAGTGCCGCGCTGGACAATCGCGACGGCATGCTCGGTTCCGGCGTTGCTCTCGATCTCAAGGCCGGTAGTCTCGATAACCGCGACGCCGGGGTCGTGGTCAGCGATGGCGGTCTTGTGGTGCGGGTCAGCGGTCTGCTCGACAACCGCAACAAGGGCGAAATCACTGCCAAGGGCGCCATTGACGCGCAGGCCGGTCATCTCGACAACCGTGACGGCAAAGTCATCGGCAAAGGAACGCTGGCACTGCGCAGTGATTCGGCAGACAACCGTGGCGGCGCGCTGCAAGGCGACGGGCAACTGACGCTGAACGTCGATCGACTGGATAACCGCGACAACGGTCTGATCATCGGCAAGGCTGGCATCACATACGCAGGCACGCGCCTGGACAACAGCAGTGGCCTGGTCAGTGCTGTCGGCCCGGTGGGTATCAAGGCTGGCGAGGTGCAGAACGCCAAAGGGCGGATCTCCAGCCAGGGCGACTTGACCGCGACCATAGGCCTGCTGCAACAGCAGGGCGGCGCACTGGTCGCACAGGGCAACCTGAGCCTGACCGGCACCACACTCGACAACCGTAACGGCGGGCTGATCGGCACAAAAAAAGCGCTGACTCTCGCGGTCGATGACATCGATAACCGGGCGGGCGAGCTATCTGGCAGCCTGTTGCTCAACATCAAGGGCCAGCGGCTGGACAACAGCGACGGTGGCAAGGTTCTCGCAGCCAGCGATCTGGAACTGGCGGTTGCCCGGTTGATCAACCAGAGCAAAGGCATGATCGTCGCCAGTGGTGCGACGAAACTGACCGGCAGCACGCTGGATAACACCGGTGGCTCGTTCGATAGCTTGAAGGGCCTGGTCATCACACTGGACGATGCACTGCTCAACGGCCAGGGGCTCATCAGCAGCGAAGGCACGTTGACCATCAATGCCGGCCGTGTCGATAACAATGCCGGCAACCTGACCAGCGCCGGCGCCCTGGCGTTGACCAGTCTTGGCGCGCTGCTCAATCAGGGTGGCTCCATCAGCACCGACAGCACTCTGAAACTCAAGAGCGCCAGTCTCGACAATAGCCAGAAAGGTCTGATCTCCGGCAAGGACAACAGCCGGATCGACAGCGGCGATGTCGACAACAGTCAGGGCGGGCGCCTGATCAGCGGTGGAACGCTGGACTTCACGGCGGGGCAGGTGAACAACGCTGCAGGCCGCATCGCCAGTCAGCAAGCCATGACCATGTCGGTCACCGGCCTCGATCAGCAGGGCGGTGAACTGTTCAGCAAGACCAGCCTGAGTCTTGATTTGAACAACGGCCAGTTGAACAACCAGAACGGTTTGATCAATGCGCCCGGCGAATTGCTGCTCAAGCAACTCAATGGGGTAAACAACCAGGGCGGTGAAATCTCCAGCCAGCAAGCCTTCGCACTGACCGCCCATGACCTGGACAACAGCAACGGTAAACTGCTGAGTCAGCAAGGCTTGACCGTACGCATTGCGCAGGCGCTGAACAACGCCAAAGGCGTTATTTCCGGCGCATCGCTGGACAGTCACAGCGGCAGCCTCGACAACAATGAAGGCTTGATCAGCAGCCGTGGCCCACTGACGCTGACGACCGACAACACCCTGGATAACCAGCTTGGTACGGTGATTGCCGACGGCAAACTCGAACTGACGGCGCAGACGCTGGACAACCGTGGCGGCAGCATCGCCGGCAAGTCGGACGCCACCGTGCAGGCGAAAAAGCTCGATAACCAGAACGGCCAGTTGATCGCCACCGGCGTCCTCAAACTCGATGCCGACCTGCTCGACAACCGTCAGGGCGGACTGCTCGGCTCGACCAAGGCGATGACCTTGAACGTCGACGACTTGGATAACCGCGGCGGTGAAATCAGCACCAACAGCGACCTGCAGGTGATTGGCAAAAAACTCGACAACAGTGACGCCGGCAAGATCTTCACCGGCCAATCGTTGACGCTGACCGTTGAGCAACTGATCAACCGCAACAAGGGCCTGATCAGTGCCGGCACTTCGTTCGACCTGCACGGCGATTCACTGGACAACAGTGGTGGCGAGCTGCTCAGTCAGCAGGCCATGGCTCTGACGCTGGGCGGTGCATTCGATAACAGCCAGGGCAAGGTCAGCAGCGAAAGCGCCCTGACGGTCAAAACCGCGCAACTGACCAACATCAAGGGCAGCCTTTCCAGCGCTGCGGACCTGACAATCGAGAGTCGCGGCAGCGTTGATAACCAGGGCGGTGCGATGGTCACCGATGGGGCGATGGTGCTCGACAGCACCCGCCTCGACAACCGTCAGGCAGGCACACTCAGCGCCAAGGGCGCGGCCCGCGTCTCCACAGGCGACTTCGACAACAGCACCGGCAAGCTCAGCAGCGCCGACACCCTGAACCTTGTCGCGGGAAAGGTCACCAACCGCGATGGCGGGCAGATTGGCAGCCTGGGCGCTCTGACGGCATCGGTCACCGGGCTCGAGCAGCAGGGCGGCAAGCTGTTCAGCAACACTCGCCTGAGCCTGGACATGAACAATGGCCAGCTTAATAACCAGAATGGCTTGATCAATGCCCCCGGTACGTTGCTGCTCAAGCAGCTCAATGGCGTGAACAACCAGGGCGGAGAAATTTCCAGCGGTGAAGCCTTTACCGTGGCGGCGCAAAATCTGGACAACGGCAATGGCAAATTGCTGAGCACCCAGAGCCTGACGCTGCGCATCGCCCAGGCACTGGACAACGTCAAAGGCATGATCGGTGCAGCATCGATCGATGCCCGTGCCGGCAGTCTGAACAGCAGTGGCGGCAGTCTGGTCAGCCGCGGTGATCTTGACCTGACTGTCGATGGCCTGCTGCGCAACGACAGCGACGGCCTGGTGAGTGCGGCGCAAGCGCTGCGTATTCGCAGCGCCGACCTGAACAACCAGAGCGGTGTTTTGCAGGGCATCGGCAGCGTCACGCTCAATGCCATGGCCCTGAACAACCGCGACAAAGGCTTGATCAACAGCCAGGGCAGTCTGTCGCTGACGGCGACAGCGCTGGACTCCAGCAATGGCGGTGAAGTCTCTGCCGGTGGCGACATCGACCTGACCTTGACCTCTCTGACCCAGAACGGCGGGCGCTTGCTGGGCGACAAGGCCGTTACAGTGGATCTGGCCAATGGCGACGTCGACAACACCAATGGTTTGTTGACGGCCAAGGGGCCGTTGACCCTCAAGCGCTTGCGCGACCTGAACAACCAGGGCGGCGAGATTTCCAGCAGCCTGGGTTTCGACGTCATTGCCCGGGCGTTGAACAACAATGCCGGCAAGATCATCAGCGGCGAGAAACTGAAGCTCAGCGGTACGACCCTGACCAACCAGAACGGCTTGCTCTCGGGCTGGCAGCAGTTGAGCGTCAGTGGCGACAGTCTGGACAACCGCGCCAACGGCACGCTCTCAAGCCGCAACGGCGATGTGTCGGTCGATCTCAAGGGCGCTCTGCTCAACAGCGGTAACGGCGCTCTGGTTTCGCAAGGCAGTCTGACCGTCAATGCCGGCAGCCTCGACAACAGCGACAAAGGCATCCTCAGCAGTGCGGCAGGGCAGACCCTCACGCTCAAAGGCTCACTCAACAACAATCAGGGCGGCCTGATCGACAGTGGCGCCGCACTGGACATCACCAGCACTGCACTGACCAACGTCGGTGGTTCTATCAACGCGCTCCAGGCGCTCACTGCCAACGCTTCGAGCCTGGATAACAGCGGGGGCAAACTCGCGGCCAACGGCGCGATCAACCTGAACCTGTCGGGACTGTTGAACAACAACGCCGGCAAACTGGCGGGCACCGGTCCGGTCGTGATCAAAGGCGTCAGCGATCTGAGCAACCGCAACGGCCAGCTCGCCAGCCAAGGCTCGCTGCAACTGCTGACCGGCTCGCTGGACAACGGCAGCAAAGGCACCATTGCGGCCAATGATGACTTGCAGATTACCGCCAGCGCCGCCGTGCGTAACGATGCCGACGGCTTGATCTACAGCCAGACCGGCAGCCTGCAACTCAAGGCGGCAAGCCTGGCCAACGGCAAAGGTTCGATCCAGAGCCAGACCGGCCTGACGCTCGACATCACCGGCGATCTCGATAACCAGAGCGGAAAAATCATCGCTCAGGAAGGCGACGTGACGGTCGGTGCGGCCAGCATCGACAACCGCGGCGGGATTCTGTCCAGCATCAAGGGCGCGCTTGAGGCGCGTACCGTCGGTGTCCTGCGCAATGGCTTCGACCTGAACAACAATCGCCAGGGCGGCGTCATTCAGGCTCAGGGCCTGAAACTGTCGGCACTGGCCGGTCTGGACAACAATGGCGGGCGCATCTCGGCGCAAGGCTCCGATGCGAATATCACCACCGCTGCATTCGATAACCGCAACGGCGTGATCTACGCCAAAGGGCTGGTTGGCGTAAGCGGCTCGAGCCTGGACAACGTTGCCGGGCAGATCGCCGCCGAGCGCATCGACTTTGGCTTGAGTGGTGCGCTGAACAACGGCGCGGGTGTCATTGAAAGCAACAGCCAAATGACCGTCAAAGCGGCCAGCGTCAATAACCAGAATGGCCGACTGCGTTCGCTGGGCACCTCTGGCAAGACCGAGTTCCAGATTGGCGGCCTGCTGGATAACCGCAATGGCGTGCTGGAAACCGCGAACACCGACATGACCCTGGCCGTCGGCAGCTTCCTCAACGGTGGCGGGCAGCTCAACCACGTCGGCCGTGGCCGATTCGATCTCTCCACGGCCAACGTGATCGGCGCCGGCGGCAGCATTACCACCGGTGGCCTACTGGATCTGACGGCCGACACCTGGAACAACTCCAGCGTGATTCAGGCCGGGCGATTGAACGTGAACGTCCGCCAGTTCAGCCAGAGCGCCAGCGGCAAGCTGCTGGCCTCCGATCTTCTGCAGATACGTGGGGGCAACTGGACCAACGACGGCCTGCTCGCCAGTGATGGCCTGATCGATATGCAACTGACCGGTGCCTATGGCGGCAATGGGCGGATGTCGAGTCAGCGTGGTCTCAACCTGAGTGCAGCGCAAGTCAACATAGGTGGTGCCGGCAGCATCGCCGCTGGCGGATCGTCGACGATCAGTACCGGTGGATCGCTCGTCAACTCGGGCCGCATCACCTCCAGTGAAGATCTGACCGTGAACGCCGGCAGTGTCGCCAACTACGGCACGTTGGGTGCGGCGCAGAACCTGAACATCAACACCCCTTCATTGCTCAATGACCGCGGGTTGATCTTCAGCGGCAAGGACATGACGCTCAGTGTTGGCAATCTGACCAACCAGCATGGTGATTTCTACGGTCTGGGTAATGTTGTTGTCGGTGGTTACGGCGGTGCAGCGAGGGCGGCAGGCGTCTACAACATCTCCGGTTCCATGGAGAGCGGTGGCGCGTTCACGATGAATGCCGATGTCTTCGAAAACCGCTCCGAAGGCCCAGTGATGTCGGGTGACCGCAAACTGGTCTCTGGCTACATTGCCAATATTTGCAACGACTGCCGCGGCGGGACATTCGTTTTCACGCTTTCGGCTCATGAGCTTTATCAAAGTACTGACACTGATACCAGCGCCTCTGCCGTATTGAATGTAGGCAAGGACTTCGTTTTCCAGGGCGGGACTTTTCTTAACAGCAAAAGCACCGTGGCTGCCGGCGGCAATATCAGCATCACGGCCGACAGCCTCAAAAACATTGGTGCCAAGAGCGGCACCATCGAACGTACAAGCACTTACGTCCTGACCATGGGAGCGGGCGATACTCCACGGTTTTTCGAAAGCGTCGTAATGCCTTACAACCAGCGCAACAATCCTGATTTCCCGTATGTGTATTACATCGATCCGGCGGGTGCTATCCGTAAAGCCATTCCGACATCCGGTCGTGTCAGAGAAGGGAACCGGGACGGCGAGTGGTACAACGTGGTGGGTCTCAAGGACAGTGAGACAGGCGCAACGGTCAGTGCGTTACGTGGCTATAACATCGCACTGCCTGGTTTGAACTATGGCTTTGAATCCACAACGCCATCTCTTTATGACAAGAATAATCTGGTCGAACTGCCCGCTCAGTTGACTCAGTACAAACCTGAGTCCGTCACTGAAGTCGCTGTTGACAGCACAGGTGCAGCGAGCACAGGTACAAGCCGCAATGCTGTCATTCAGGCCGGTGGCAACGTTTCGATCACCGCCGTCAAGGACGTGGAGAACAGCGTCATCCACCAGGATTACGGCGCTACTGGCGGTACCAACAAAGTCGCAGACACTCGGGTTGGCAACACCGGCATAGCGGTCATCAGGATCAACAGCCAGTTGCCACCGGAGCTGGCCCAGCAGCAGGTCAATCCACTGACCTTGCCGGGCTTCTCCTTGCCGGTAGGCGACAAAGGTCTTTTCCGTCTGAGCACCCAGGGGGGCAGTGACCTTTCTCCTGTAGTCGCTACAGGTCCATCGCCCACCTGGACAATGACCGGCGAGTCGGTCAAGGCCGAGCAGCATCTGGTCGCAGGCACCAGCGGCGGTCCGCGCAATTTGCTGGTCGATGCTCCTGCACCGGTCTCTGACAGCACGCGCGCCGTCGATACCTTTCGACGCGACCCGACCATGGTCAAAGCGGTCGCCAGCACGCTGGATGTGAACGTTCCGGTGAATCCGGCCGGTCCCGGCAGGGGCGGACGTGGCAATGACGCCCGGGAGTCGATCGACAGTCGCCCGGTCACCCGCGTGACGGGCCTGCCAGACACCAAGGCCCCGGCGAACGGCCACAAATACCTGATCGAAACCAACCCGGCGCTGACCGATCTCAAGTCCTTCATGAGTTCGGACTACCTGCTCGGCAAACTCGGTTACGACCCGGACCAGAGCGCCAAGCGTCTCGGTGACGGACTCTTCGAGCAGCGTCTGGTGCAGCAAGCCGTGACCGCGCGCACCGGCCAGGCCTTCATCGATGGCCGAAGCAACAACGAGGACATGTTCCGCTACCTGATGGACAACGCCATCGCCAGCAAGGACGCCCTCAACCTGTCGATGGGCGTGGGCCTCACTGCCGAACAGGTGGCGGCGCTGACCCACGATATCGTCTGGCTCGAAGAGCACGAAGTGAACGGTGAAAAAGTGCTGGTGCCGGTGCTGTACCTGGCCCAGGCCAACGGCCGTCTCGGCCCGACCGGTGCGTTGATTTCCGGTAAGGACGTGACGCTGATTGCCGGCGGGAATCTGGATAACGTCGGGACGTTGAAGGCGACGAATGATTTGATGGCTATCGCCGGTAACGACGTTGTCAACAGCGGAGTGATTGAGGCGGGAAATCGCCTGGATGTTCTGGCGGGCAATGATGTCGTCAACAAATCCGGCGGCATCATCACCGGGCGGGATGTAAACGTGACAGCGATTCGTGGAGACGTACTTAACGAGCGAACCATTACGACCCAGACCAATAACACCCGCCTCGCCTCTCAAAGTCATGACTTCGCCGACAGCGCAGCAAGAATTGAAGCGGCCAATGATCTGACGGTAATGGCAGGCCAGGACATCAATGTTAAAGGCGCAGTCATGCAGAGTGGCCGGGACATGACGTTCAACGCAGCTCGCGACATCAACGTGACGTCAGCGCAGGTGGCGAACAGCGTCTATTACGACAGTCGGCACAACAGCAGCAATGTCACTCAGTTGGGTTCGGAACTGGACTCGGGTCGCGATGTATCCATGCGCTCCGGCCGCGACATAACAGTCGTTGCCAGCAAGATTGACGCTGAACGCAATGTCGCGATGGCCGCGACCGGTGACTTGACGATCAGTTCGGCCGCAGATGAGGAGCACTCCCTGTCGAAGAGCAAGAAACTTACAAAGCAGGAAGATCACGTCAGCCAGGTCATGAGCGATATCAAGGCTGGTGGCAGTGTTGCAATGAGTGCAGGTGATGACATGGCGGTGATCTCCAGTCGCATCAGCGCCGGTGACGAGGCGTACTTGGTTGCCGGAGACCGACTGGACATTCTTGCCGCGCAGGACACTGACTACTCGTTGTATGACAAGAAGAAGAAAGGCTCATTCGGGTCCAAACAAACCAAGCGCGATGAGGTGACTCAGGTCACTCATATCGGTAGTGAAATCACGTCTGGCTCCAACATGGTTTTGGCAAGCGGTGGGGATCAGCGTTACCAGGCTGCGAATCTGCAAAGTGGTGGCGATCTCACGATCAACAGTGGCGGCTCAGTCACGTTCGAAGGTGTGAAGGATCTGCATCAGGAAAGCCACGAGAAGAGCAGTTCCAGTCAGGCCTGGACGTCCATGTCGGGTAAAGGCAGCACCGATGAGACGTTGAAACAGACCCAGATGACGGCCGCAGGAAAGCTGGCAATCCATGCGGTTGACGGGCTGAAAATCGATGTCAGACAGGTCAACCAGCAAACCGTAAGCGAAGCCATTGATGCGATGGTCAAGGCGGATCCGAAACTTGCGTGGCTCAAGGATGCCGAGCAACGGGGTGACGTGGACTGGCAACTGATCAAGGAAACCCACGAATCGTTCAAATACAGCAATTCGAGCCTGGGTCAGGGCGCGATGCTGGCAATCATTATCGTCATGACCGTATTGACCGCCGGAGCGGCAAGTGGTCTGGCGGGCACAATGGCGGGTGCGACAGCTGGCTCGGGCTCGGCAATGGCTGCGGGATCGGCGACCATGGCAGCGGGCTGGGGGAACGTTATGGCAACCAGCGTAATGACCTCGATGGCCGGCTCGGCGACGGTGAGCGCCATCAACAATAAAGGCAATCTGGGCGCGGTCGTAAAAGATGTCACCAGTACCCAGAGTCTGAAGGGCTACGCTACATCCGCCCTGACAGCGGGCATCACTTCCGGGTATCTGGATGAGGCGTTTGGTGCATCGACCAATCCCACAGCAGGAATCACGAAAGGATTCGATCTCGGAAAGTTGAGCGGCATTGGTGACTACATCAAGTATTCTTTGGCCCAAAGCGCGACACAGGCCGGAGTAAGCACCCTCATCAATGGCGGTAGCCTTGGTCAAAACCTGATGACAGCGATTGCATCGCAAGCCAATAACGTCGCCATGGCAACCGGGTTCAACTTTGTCGGCGATTACGTGAAATATCCAACAGGCAGTTTCGAAAAAGTACTGGCCCATACACTGATGGGAGGGTTGCTGGCTCAAATCACTGGGGGAGATTTCAAAACGGGTGCGGCAGCAGCAGGCGCCAATGAAGCGTTGAGTGGAATTCTTGATGGAATGACCAAGGGCGACAAGCAACTTGAACTAATGGCTTCTCAATTGACCGGTATTCTGGCGGCGACTGCCGTCGGAGGTGATGTACAGCTTGGGGCGGACATTGCCAAATACGCAACGGCGTTCAATCGTCAAGGGCATGAGGAGGAAGAGCATGCCAAGGAAGAAGAGGCCAGTAAGGGCGACTTCAAAAAGGAAAACCTCGATAAAGCGACTTGCTACATGATCCGGTGCTGGGCCCAGTATGAAAGGGGGAGTGCCGAGTATCGTGCAAATTACCTCACGGAGGCTGATATGGCCGGGCTCAGCAATGAGTTGACCTGGGCTGATGCTCAGCGTGACAGGGGTTTGTTTGACTATACTTATTTTGATTCAGTCTCGGATTTTGCAACGCGTGATGCCTTTCCTCTGGGAGCCGATGCTCTTCAGGCGGGTCTCGGGGTGGGAACCGTGGTATCGGGTTTCAGTCTGTGCGCCACTGTTGCAGGTTGCGCCTTTGGAGGGCCTATGGCGACGATTGGAGCAGGTAACGCTGTAGAAGGCAGTAGCGGTTTTTATAACCACATCTTTGGTGATGAGCCCTTCCGATATAATCCTGTAAAGGACGCATTTTCATACTTTGGAGGTGAGTATGGATCTGCTGCATACAGCGGTGCGGATCTGTTCTTCAGTGCAGGGTCGGGGTTCGTAAAAGTACCTTTGAGAATATCGTCGGACGGACTAAAGAACACCAAGTCGCTATTCGGTGTGACAGTGGAAAAATTTGATAATAATTTCGTCGTGCCTGTTTTTGGTAAGACTTTGCCTTTCGGGAGCGCTCTGGGTATGTATCTGTATGGTGTGACTGGAAAGGCGTCTGACTTTTATAAGGAACTAAATAGTGGCAAGTAGAAATATATTCGCCAGATCGGTCGTTTTGTTGTGTGTCGTCTGGTTTGTGTTCATGGTGTCTTTGCTGCTTTCTCTTGTAGTGGTTTCACTGTTGATGGCGGCGCTATATGTTTTTTTCGAGCCTGATTTCAGGTTGGTATTCAAGTGTGTCGGGATTCCATTGGCATTGGTTCTGTCGGCGCGATGGATTTACAAGAACCTGGCTCGTGTGAAAGACTTTGCTGATGGGTGAAAGGTGCGAGGTGGAAAGGAAGGACGGATTTATTTATTGCTTACTGTTGTAAATAAATCTGACCACTTCTTGAGAGCAGCAAAGCACAAGCAGAAAAAGGGGCGGATTTATTTGATTAATAAATCCGCCCCTTTTTTATTTTTTACTGAGCTACTTCGGATAAAGCGGCGGCAACCCACTGTCCCCAACCGGATCCTGCACCCGCTCCGCCGTTGGAATCGTACGGATCGCCCGCCACAAATCCTCACCCTGCCAGTGCTGCCCGGTCTCGCTGTACAGCGCTCCGTTCAAACCATCGAGCGCATCCGACAGCGGCACAAACCGCGCCGCCATGTCCGCCAGGGTTTCCGGCTGCTGGCGGGCCCAGGCGTCGAGGGCCTGGCGGGTGGCGTGGGGGTCGTTGGCCTGGCTGGCGCGTTTGATGTCGTCGAGCAGGGTGCGGGGGCTCGGGCCGGTTTGCGCGGCGCGCAGGATTGCCGGCTGCCAGCGGGCACGCCACCAGAGGCCGAAGCCGAGCAGGGTGGTGCAGGCGAGAACGAACGTGCTGAGTTTCCACCACCACAAGGCTTCGCTGTCGGCGGCGCTGAGCGGTTGCGCGTTGCCCGCCGGGGTGTCGACTTGCAGGCTTGGGTTGTTCGCCACTTGCAGGGTGCGCGCCGGCAGGCTGGTGTGTTCCAGGTGATCTTCGAAGGTGTTCCACCAGACCACGTCCACCGTTGGCAACTCGATCGCGCCGCTGCGGCTCGGCACCAGTGCTTCGCGTTCTTCGCGGCTGCCAATGAGGCCGCGGTCGCTGCTCTGGTTGTTCAGCACCGGTTGATCCGGGTAGCGGCGCAAGCCGTTGGCTTCGGTGGCGGGCAGGGCGGGCAGTTGCGAGCTGGCCAGGCCTTCGACCTTGAGGGTCAGGCTGCGGGTCAGGGAGTCGCCGACCTGGGTGTGTTCCGGCTCCGGGTTCCAGCTTTCGCTCAGGCTCAGGCTGCGGGCCGGCAGCCACGGTGCGTCGCTGGGGTACGTCATCGGTTTCGGTTTGACCGTCAGCGAGGTGGCGGTGGAGCTGACGCGCATCAGTTTGCCCGGCTTCGGCCCCTGCGCCGTGGCGTCCTGCGAGGGCTGGGTGTCGACGAGTGTGGCGCTGAAAGTCTGCGGGGCGATGCTCAGCAAGCCGCTGTGCTGCGGATAGATCGCATAGCGCATCTCGATCACGCCATGGCGCACACCGTTGATGTCTTTTTCGTAGGTGCGCATGTCGCCCAGTTGCTCGATGCGCGCGTCGGCGATCTGCAACGGCGTCAGGCTGCTGTCGTCGTACAGCGACACCGAATGGTAGATGCGCAACGTCAGGATGGCCTGGGCCTGCACATAGACGCTGGTCTGGTCGAGGCTGGCTTCGATGAACACCGGTTCGCGGGCATTGTTCTCTTCGCGGTTGTCACTCTCGATCACCTGCACGGTGATCGGCTGGCTCTCGACGTCGCCCAGTTTCAGCGGCGGAATTTCAACGCTGCCGTTCTGCTTGGGCAACAGGGTGATGATCCAGCGAGTGGTGGCGCGGTTGTCACCGTTGAGCGTGTTCAACTGGTTGACCTGACGTGTGCCGCGTACTTCGAACAGTGGCTCCAGCGGGCTCAGGTCCGGTTTGCCGAACTGCGTGACATCGTTGGATTCGAGGGTAAGTTCAACCGTCTCGCCGGAGTTCAGGCGACTGCGATCCACACTGGCCGTCAGCTCGGCCGCCTGGGCGGTGGCCGTGCAGATCAGCAGGGGCAGCAAGAGAGCGGTGAAACGGGTCATCGAATGTTTTCCTGATCCTGATGTTGTTGCTGTTCGTACCAGAATTTGCGTCGCAGCAGTTCGCCCGGATCATCCGGGATCTTGCCCAGCCATTGTTCCAGCGCCTGCTGTTGCTCGCCTTCGAGGTTGTCCTCATTGGGGCGCAGCAGCGGCGCAGTGTTCTGTTCCTTGCCCGGTTCGCTGTCCGGCAGCTCGTTGGCACCCGGCTGCGGCGGGGTAGTCGGCGGCGGTTCGCTGGCGGACTCACCGGTTTGCGGCTCGCTCTGGGTTTCGCTTTTGACCGCTGGCGGCGGAGCGGTCGCTGGCGGTGGTTCATCGCCCGGTAGGTTTGGCTGCGTCGGTTTGTCTTGCGGTTCGGCCGGCGGCGGGGCGTTTTTCTGTTTCAGCAGGTTTTCCACCAGCGCCTTGTTGGTCAACGCCGGACGCAAATCCGGCTGGCGTTCCAGAGCCTGTTCGTAGGCGTCCAGCGCTGCTTCCAGCTCGCCGCTTCTGGCCAGGGCGTTGCCACGATTGTAGTGGGCGTGGGCGTCATTGCCCTCGGCGAAACGCTGAGCGGCGCCACTGTAGTCGCCGGCCTCGTACAACGCCACCCCTTGCCATTGCGGATCTTCGAAATGCTTCGCCGCTTCGGCCGGGCGCTTCTGTTTGAGCAGATGCAAGCCTTGTTGATCGGGACGCAGCCACAGGTCTTCGAAGTCGAAGGCATAGCTCGGTTGCGGCAATGCCAGCAGCAACGGCAGGCAGAACAACCAGCCACGCCGCCCGGCGCACGCGGCGAGCAACAACAGCGGCAACAGCAGCCAGTAACCCTGATCGGCCCAGGTGTCGAGGCGAACGGTCTGGCCATCATTGCGCAGGCCGCGTGGGCCGTCGAGCAGGCCGAGGTCGCCCAGATCGGACTCATCCAGCCGCGCGCTGCGGTACTCGCCGCCGACCGCGTTGAGGAATGCGCCGAGGCCCGGGCTGTCAAGTTGCGGCACCCGGATCGCGCCTTGTTCATCCTTGAGGAAACTCCCGTCCTCCTGAGCAATCGGCGCGCCCTCGGCGGTGCCGACACCGAGCATCAACAACTGCGCCGATTGGCCGCTTAGTGCATTGCGAATACCTTGGCGTTCTTCTTCCGACAGCGAAGAGCCAATCAGTAGAATCCGCCCCTGACCCAGCGCACCCTGCTTGAGCAGCGCCAGCGCCTTGCCAACCGCCAGATCGGCGCGATGGCCGCTTTCCGGCATCAGCGAGGGCTTGAGCGCGTCGAGCAGGTTGCGACTGGTCGCCAGGTCATCCGACAGCGGCACCAGCGTATGGGCGCTGCCGGCGTAAACGACGATGGCGGTCTGGGCATCGCTGCGCACTTTCAGCAGGTCGAACAGCTTGCGCCGGGCCTGTTCCAGTCGCGTTGGCGGCGAATCGGTGGCAAGCATTTCCGGGGTCAGTTCCAGCACCACCACCAACGGGTCGGCGGGTTTCTGGCTGGTCTGTTCGACCCGTTCCCAGCTCGGCCCGAGCAACGCCAGAATCGTCAGCAGCCAGGCCACGCTCAGGGCGACCCACGGCAGTTTGCTGTCGCGACCGCTGCCGCCACTGAGCAGCGTGGCGTGAAAGGCCGGCGGCAGAATCATCTGCCAGCGACCGGCGCGTTTCTGTCGGTGCCAGAGCTGCCAGATCAGCCAGCCGAGCGCCGGCAGCAGCAACAGCCACCAGGGACGGAACCAGTGCGGCCAGAGAGCGATCATCGGCGCCTCCGCAAACGCAAACGCTTGAGGCGCTCGCGCCAGTCAGGCAGGGGGCTTTGCAGATACAGCTCCTTGGTGAACAGCCGTTGCAGCGGGTTGTCCGGCCACAACACGCGGGCCACCAGCAGAATGCTCAGCAGCAGCGCGAATGCCAGCGGCCACTGATACAACGCCTGTGCCGGGCGGGCCTGGGTCGGTTGCTGAGTCACCGGTTCGAGCTGGTCGAGGGTGTCCTTGATCGCTTGCAGTTGCTGGCCGTCGCGGGCGCGGAAGTATTGGCCGCCGGTGACCTCGGCGATGGACTTGAGCGCCGGTTCGTCGAGATCGAGGGTCGGGTTGCCGCCGAGCAACGCCGTGGCGCCGCTTTCTTCGGGATCGGCGCCGATACCGATCGGATAGATTTTCACGCCTTCGCTGGCGGCCAGTTTGGCGGCGGTCAGCGGGTCGATTTCGCCGCCATTGTTGGCGCCGTCGGTGACCAGAATCAGCACCCGGCTCTGGGCTGGACGCATGCGCAGGCGCTTCAGGGCCAGGCCGATGGCGTCGCCAATCGCGGTGTTCTTGCCGGCGATGCCGATCCGCGCTTCATCGAGCCAGACCCGAACGGTGCGACGGTCAAACGTCAGTGGTGCTTGCAGATAAGCCTGGCTGCCAAACAGGATCAGACCGACGCGGTCGCCATCGCGGCTTTCGAGAAAATCACCGAGCAAATGCTGGACCAGCGACAGGCGACTGACGTCTTCGTCGTTCCATTGCATGTCCGGGAAATCCATCGAGCCGGACACGTCCACCGCCACCAGCAGATCACGACCGCTGGCGGCAATCGGCAGCGGTTCGCCGAGCCATTGCGGGCGGGCGGCGGCGATCAGCAGCATCAGCCACAGCAACATGAATGGCGCTTGCTGGCGCCACGCTGGCAGATTGGCCCGGGCGCGGCGGCGAGCGAGGCCTTCCAGGTCGCCCAGGAAACTCACTTTCAACGCCGGCTCGCCACTGTCGGCCACCGGCAGCACGAGGCGCATCAGCCACGGCAGCGGCAACAGCAGAAAGATCCACGGCCAGGCGAACTCAAACATGTTTGCGGATCCAGGTGTCGACTGCCTGGGTCAGGCCGGCGATGGCTTTGTCGTCGAGCTTGCACTCGGGTTTGTAGGCGCCTTCGACGAGCACCATCCAGCGGGTCAAGCCGGCGGCGGGGCAACGGTTGTCGAGAAACGCCAGCCATTTGCGGCCGTTGAGGGTATGGCTCTGGCTGTAGGGATAGTGGTTGCGGCACAGGCGCTTGAGCAGGCCGTTGAGCTGCTGCAGCCAGGCCCCGGCCGGGGCGCCGTCGTAGGGTTTGGGCATCTGCGCCAGTTCGGCGAGTGCGGCGATACGCACCGGATCGAGCGGCAGTTCGGCGCGCACGACCGGTTTTTTCTTGATCGGAATGAAACGTCGCAGCCGCCAGATCACGAAACCGATTACCGGCAACAGTAAAAGCAGCAGCCACCAGCCCGGCGCCGGCGGCCAGAAGGCAATCGGTGGCGGGGAGATCAGTGGTTGCAGTTGTTCGAGGCCGTTCATCGACCTTTCCCCGGACGTTGCGGGTTCAGGAACTCGCGCATCTGCTCAACCATTTCGCTCTGGGTGCTCAGTGGCATCAACAGCACTCGCAGCTTCTGCGCGAGCAATTCCCAGCGAGCGATCCGCGCTTCGGCCTGGGCGCGGTAGGTCTGGCGCAGATCGAAATTGAGGGTGTCGAGTTCCAGCTGCGCGCCACGTTCGGCGAATCTCAGCAGGCCGGCGGCGGGCAGGGCGTGATCCAGCGGATCGGACAGCGGCAGCATCAACAGATCGCAATGGCGCGACAACAGGCTCAATTGCTGCTCGGCGCTGTCGGACAGTGCGCGCTCGTCGCAGATCACGATCACCAGACTGCCCGGTCGCAGCACTTCGCGGGCCCGGCGCAACGCCACGCCAAACGCATCGCGATCCGGCTCCCGCTCGCTGTGCAGCGACTGATTGACCTTCACCAAGCGGTTGAGCAGTTGCAACAGGCTCTGCTTGCTGCGGCGCGGTTTGATTTCGTAATGCTCGTTGTCGCCGAACACCAGTCCGCCAACCCGGTCGTTATGACCCAGCGCGGCCCAGCCGATCAGCGCCGCAGCCTGCGCCGCGAGCACCGACTTGAACATCAGCCCGGAGCCAAAGAACAGCCGCGTGCTTTGCTCGACCATGATGAAAATCGGCCGTTCGCGTTCTTCATGGAACAGTTTGGTGTGCGGTTCCTGAGTCCGCGCGGTGACGCGCCAGTCGATGGTGCGCACGTCGTCGCCGGCCTGATAGACCCGCACCTGATCGAAATCCACACCACGACCACGGAATTTCGAGTGGTGCAGGCCGATCAGCGGGCTGCGCTGGCTCGGCGTCGAAAACAGCTGCACTTCGCGCACGCGGTGACGCATCTCGATCAGCTCGGCGAGGCTGATGCGGATGCCCGGTTCGGACGGCAGGGAGGCGTTCATCGGGGTCAAGCGACGGCTACGACGTCGAGAATCCGTTGCACCACGCGATCCTGATCGATGCCAGCGGCTTCGGCTTCAAACGACAGAATGATGCGGTGACGCAACACGTCGAACAGCACCGCCTGGATGTCTTCCGGGCTGACGAAGTCGCGACCGGCCAGCCAGGCGTGGGCGCGGGCGCAGCGGTCGAGGGCGATCGAGCCGCGCGGGCTGGCGCCGTAGGCAATCCACTCGGCCATTTCCGGGTCGAACTTGGCCGGGTTGCGCGTGGCCATGACCAGTTGCACCAGGTATTCCTCGACCGCGTCCGCCATGTACAAGCCAAGGATTTCCTTGCGCGCGGCGAAGATCGCCTGCTGGCTGACCCGGCGTTCGGGCTTGGTTTCGCCGTTCAGGGCTTCGCCGCGGGCCTGTTGCAGGATCCGACGCTCGACGGCGGCATCCGGGAAGCCCATTTTCACGTGCATCAGGAAGCGGTCGAGCTGGGCTTCGGGCAACGGATAGGTGCCTTCCTGCTCGATCGGGTTCTGCGTGGCCATCACCAGGAACAGCGGCGACAGCTCGTATGTACTGCGCCCGACACTGACCTGACGTTCGGCCATGGCTTCCAGCAGCGCCGATTGCACCTTGGCCGGGGCACGGTTGATTTCGTCCGCCAGCACCAGGTTGTGGAAGATCGGGCCTTGCTGGAACACGAAGCTGCCGGTTTCCGGGCGATAGATCTCGGTGCCGGTGATGTCGGCGGGCAGCAGGTCCGGGGTGAACTGAATGCGATGGAACTGGGCTTCGATGCCCTCGGCGAGCTCTTTGATCGCTTTGGTCTTGGCCAGACCCGGAGCGCCCTCGACCAGCATGTGGCCGTCGGCGAGCAGGGCGATGAGCAAGCGCTCGATGAGTTTTTCCTGGCCGAGAATCTGCGTTGAAAGAAAGGTTCGCAGCGCCAGCAGCGCTTCACGATGTTCCATCGATGACTGTTCCTGGAAAGGGTGGCCACAGGCGTTCGGATAACGCCGGGGCTGGGGGCGTTACTTTAATCCATCGCAGGGGGTGGCGACTAACGGCATTTTGCGCAAAGTGCGGGAAATGACCGGGGCAATTGTTGGAATTTTGTAGGGCGGGGGAGGTGCGGTGTTCTTTCGGGCCCTTTCGCTCGCGAAAGGGCCGGCCCAGATGCCATCAAATCTGGCTGATATAGGTGCCAGTACCATCAAGAATGTTCTTCAGGGTTTCCTCGACTTCAGCCAGATCCACCATGTCCGGATTGAAAGTGATTTCCAGCACATCATCCCCGTTCAACGCATCGGCATCCGCTGCCGCGATTTCGATCTTCAGCAGGGTCTTGGTCAGGGTGACTTTCACGCCGTCAAGGGTCGACGGCTCGCCATCCAGCGTGATCTCCAGCTCGTCCTCGTCCGGGTAGCGGCTCATCAGGAACATGTCGCCCTTGTCGCTGTGGCAGCAGAGCATGGCCATGTTGTCTTCTTCGTCGTCGCACGGGTTGACGATCAAAAGGGCGGTGGTCATTTGCATGGGGAATTCCTGCCTCGGCGGGCTTGTTGGTCGCAATTGGGCGCGATTCTGCCAGCCCCCGGGAATTTCTGCATGTGAGAGTGTCAGAGGATGTGTCGTGAACGCGACACAGGTCAATGGTCATTCCTGGCACGCCTGTACCGTAAAAACGGGCATTCAGACCGGCGTTCCGCCCCATGAATGCTAGTGTTTACCGATGCGCAGGCCTTGGTTTACGTGCCAATGACCGAATATGTCGCAGCACCGCAAGCAGACACATTGTCGCACCCATTAAGCTGCGCAACGGATGAGCACCCGTAAAGGCATTGCCATGGCCCCGCGAGCGGCGCCGGGCAGTCGTTTTTGCAGATGCCCATTCATGGAAGGTGAATGTGACCTGAGTGTCTCGTCCAGCTTCACCCACCTGTCACCCTGTTTCCTCTGCCCGAGAATCAGGAACAGGGCGACGGAACGCCCCGAAAGGGGTTTTGCACGCGACGCTTTCCATCAATAACAAGCCCAAGCGGAGTACCACAGATGGCGTTCTTCACCGCAGCCAGCAAAGCCGACTTCCAGCACCAACTGCAAGCGGCACTGGCGCAGCACATCAGTGAACAGGCACTGCCACAAGTGGCGCTGTTCGCTGAACAATTCTTCGGCATCATTTCCCTGGACGAGCTGACCCAACGTCGCCTCTCCGACCTCGCTGGCTGTACTCTCTCTGCGTGGCGCCTGCTTGAGCGCTTCGATCACGCGCAACCGCAAGTGCGCGTCTACAACCCCGATTACGAACGTCACGGCTGGCAGTCGACCCACACCGCGGTCGAAGTGCTGCACCATGACTTGCCGTTCCTGGTGGACTCGGTGCGTACCGAGCTGAACCGTCGCGGCTACAGCATCCACACCCTGCAGACCACCGTGCTCAGCGTGCGTCGTGGCAGCAAGGGCGAGTTGCTGGAAATCCTGCCAAAAGGCACCACCGGCGAAGGCGTTCTGCACGAGTCGCTGATGTACCTGGAAATCGACCGCTGCGCCAATGCGGCCGAATTGAATGTGCTGAGCAAGGAACTGGAACAGGTTCTGGGTGAAGTCCGCGTCGCGGTCTCCGATTTCGAGCCGATGAAGGCCAAGGTGCAGGAAATCCTCACCAAGCTCGATAACAGCGCATTCGCCGTCGATGCCGACGAGAAGACCGAAATCAAGAGCTTCCTGGAATGGCTGGTGGGCAACCACTTCACCTTCCTCGGCTACGAAGAATTCACCGTTGTCGATCAGGCCGATGGCGGCCACATCGAATACGACCAGAATTCGTTCCTCGGCCTGACCAAGATGCTGCGCACCGGTCTGACCAACGAAGACCGCCACATCGAAGACTATGCCGTGAAATACCTGCGCGAACCGACCCTGCTGTCGTTCGCCAAGGCCGCGCACCCGAGCCGCGTGCACCGTCCGGCTTACCCGGACTACGTGTCGATTCGCGAAATCGATGCCGACGGCAAAGTGATCAAGGAACACCGCTTCATGGGCCTGTACACCTCGTCGGTGTATGGCGAAAGCGTACGTGTCATCCCGTTCATCCGCCGCAAGGTCGAAGAGATCGAGCGTCGCTCGGGCTTCCAGGCCAAGGCTCACCTGGGCAAGGAATTGGCTCAGGTCCTGGAAGTGCTGCCGCGTGACGACCTGTTCCAGACCCCGGTCGACGAACTGTTCAACACCGTGATGTCGATCGTGCAGATCCAGGAACGCAACAAGATCCGCGTGTTCCTGCGCAAAGACCCGTACGGTCGTTTCTGCTACTGCCTGGCCTACGTGCCGCGCGACATCTACTCCACCGAAGTTCGCCAGAAGATCCAGCAAGTGCTGATGGAGCGCCTGAAAGCCTCCGACTGCGAATTCTGGACGTTCTTCTCCGAGTCCGTGCTGGCCCGCGTGCAACTGATTCTGCGCGTCGACCCGAAAAACCGCATCGACATCGACCCGCTGCAACTGGAAAACGAAGTCATCCAGGCTTGCCGCAGTTGGCAGGACGACTACGCAGCCCTGACCGTTGAAACCTTCGGCGAAGCCCACGGCACCAACGTGCTGGCAGACTTCCCGAAAGGCTTCCCGGCTGGCTATCGCGAGCGTTTCGCGGCGCATTCGGCCGTGGTCGACATGCAGCACCTGCTGAGCCTGAACGAAAAAAATCCACTGGTGATGAGCTTCTATCAGCCGCTGGGCCAGGTCTCCGGCCAGCGCGAGCTGCATTGCAAGCTGTACCACGCCGACACCCCGCTGGCACTGTCCGACGTACTGCCGATCCTGGAAAACCTCGGTCTGCGCGTGCTGGGTGAATTCCCGTACCGTCTGCGTCATACCAACGGTCGCGAGTTCTGGATCCACGACTTCGCGTTCACCGCCGCCGAAGGTCTGGACCTGGACATCCAGCAACTCAACGACACCCTGCAGGACGCGTTCGTCCACATCGTCCGTGGCGATGCCGAGAACGATGCGTTCAACCGTCTGGTGCTGACCGCCGGCCTGCCATGGCGCGACGTTGCGCTGCTGCGTGCCTACGCCCGCTACCTGAAGCAGATCCGCCTGGGCTTCGACCTCGGCTACATCGCCAGCACCCTGAACAACCACACCGACATCGCTCGCGAACTGACCCGGTTGTTCAAGACCCGTTTCTACCTGGCCCGCAAGCTCGGCAGCGATGATCTGGACGACAAGCAACAACGTCTGGAACAGGCGATTCTGACCGCGCTGGACGACGTTCAGGTCCTCAACGAAGACCGCATCCTGCGTCGTTACCTGGACCTGATCAAAGCGACCCTGCGGACCAACTTCTACCAGACCGACGCCAACGGCCAGAACAAGTCGTACTTCAGCTTCAAGTTCAACCCGCACTTGATTCCTGAACTGCCGAAACCGGTTCCGAAGTTCGAGATCTTCGTTTACTCGCCACGCGTCGAAGGCGTGCACCTGCGCTTCGGCAACGTCGCTCGCGGTGGTCTGCGCTGGTCCGACCGTGAAGAAGACTTCCGTACCGAAGTCCTCGGCCTGGTAAAAGCCCAGCAAGTTAAAAACTCGGTCATCGTGCCGGTGGGTGCGAAGGGCGGCTTCCTGCCGCGTCGCCTGCCACTGGGCGGCAGCCGTGACGAGATCGCGGCCGAGGGCATCGCCTGCTACCGCATCTTCATTTCGGGCCTGTTGGACATCACCGACAACCTGAAGGACGGCAAACTGGTACCGCCGGCCAACGTCGTGCGGCATGACGACGATGACCCGTACTTGGTGGTCGCGGCGGACAAAGGCACTGCAACCTTCTCCGACATCGCCAACGGCATCGCCATCGACTACGGCTTCTGGCTGGGTGACGCATTCGCGTCCGGTGGTTCGGCTGGTTACGACCACAAGAAAATGGGCATCACCGCCAAGGGCGCGTGGGTTGGCGTTCAGCGCCACTTCCGCGAGCGCGGCATCAATGTCCAGGAAGACAGCATCACCGTAGTCGGCGTGGGTGACATGGCCGGTGACGTGTTCGGTAACGGCCTGTTGATGTCCGACAAGCTGCAACTGGTTGCCGCGTTCAACCACATGCACATCTTCATCGACCCGAACCCGGATCCGGCCACCAGCTTCGCCGAGCGTCAGCGCATGTTCGATCTGCCGCGTTCGGCCTGGACCGACTACGACACCAGCATCATGTCCGAAGGCGGCGGCATCTTCTCGCGCAGCGCGAAGAGCATCGCCATCTCGCCACAGATGAAAGAGCGCTTCGACATCCAGGCCGACAAGCTGACCCCGACCGAACTGCTGAACGCCTTGCTCAAGGCGCCGGTGGATCTGCTGTGGAACGGCGGTATCGGTACTTACGTCAAAGCCAGCACCGAAAGCCACGCCGATGTCGGCGACAAGGCCAACGATGCGCTGCGCGTGAACGGCAACGAACTGCGCTGCAAAGTGGTGGGCGAGGGCGGTAACCTCGGCATGACCCAACTGGGTCGTGTGGAGTTCGGTCTCAATGGCGGCGGTTCCAACACCGACTTCATCGACAACGCCGGTGGCGTGGACTGCTCCGACCACGAAGTGAACATCAAGATCCTGCTGAACGAAGTGGTTCAGGCCGGCGACATGACCGACAAGCAACGCAACCAGTTGCTGGCGAGCATGACCGACGAAGTCGGTGGTCTGGTGCTGGGCAACAACTACAAGCAGACTCAGGCCCTGTCCCTGGCGGCCCGCCGCGCTTATGCGCGCATCGCTGAGTACAAGCGTCTGATGAGCGACCTGGAAGGCCGTGGCAAGCTGGATCGCGCCATCGAGTTCCTGCCGACCGAAGAGCAACTGGCCGAACGCGTTGCCGAAGGCCATGGCCTGACCCGTCCTGAGCTGTCGGTGCTGATCTCGTACAGCAAGATCGACCTCAAGGAGCAGCTGCTGGGCTCCCTGGTGCCGGATGATGACTACCTGACCCGCGACATGGAAACGGCGTTCCCGCCGACCCTGGTCAGCAAGTTCTCCGAAGCCATGCGTCGTCATCGCCTGAAGCGCGAGATCGTCAGCACCCAGATCGCCAACGATCTGGTCAACCACATGGGCATCACCTTCGTTCAAAGGCTCAAAGAGTCTACCGGCATGACCCCGGCGAATGTGGCTGGCGCTTACGTGATCGTGCGCGACATCTTCCACCTCCCGCACTGGTTCCGTCAGATCGAAGCGCTGGACTATCAGGTTTCCGCTGACGTGCAGCTGGAGCTGATGGACGAGCTGATGCGTCTGGGCCGTCGCGCTACGCGCTGGTTCCTGCGTGCCCGCCGCAACGAGCAGAACGCTGCCCGTGACGTCGCGCATTTCGGTCCGCACCTGAAAGAGCTGGGCCTGAAGCTGGACGAGCTGCTGAGCGGCGAAATCCGCGAAAACTGGCAAGAGCGTTATCAGGCGTACGTCGCCGCCGGTGTACCGGAACTGCTGGCGCGTATGGTGGCGGGTACGACCCACCTCTACACGCTGCTGCCGATCATCGAAGCGGCCGACGTGACCGGTCAGGATCCAGCCGAAGTGGCCAAGGCGTACTTCGCCGTGGGCAGCGCGCTGGACATCACCTGGTACATTTCGCAGATCAGCGCCTTGCCGGTTGAAAACAACTGGCAGGCCCTGGCCCGTGAAGCGTTCCGCGACGACGTCGACTGGCAGCAACGCGCGATCACCATCGCCGTTCTGCAAGCGGGCGGCGGTGATTCGGACGTGGAAACCCGTCTGGCACTGTGGATGAAGCAGAACGACGCCATGATCGAACGCTGGCGCGCCATGCTGGTGGAAATCCGTGCCGCGAGCGGCACCGACTACGCCATGTATGCGGTGGCCAACCGTGAGCTGAACGACGTGGCGCTGAGCGGTCAGGCAGTTGTGCCTGCTGCGGCGACTGCGGAGCTTGAGCTTGCTTGAGTAGCCGTTGAATGAAAAAGCCCCGCTTTCGAAAGAGGCGGGGCTTTTTCATGCCTGTGTTCGGCGATATTGATGTGTTGATGCACAGAACCAACCCCCTCACCCCAGCCCTCTCCCCCAGGGGGGCGAGGGGGAAAGGGAGTCGATCTTCATGCTGTTCAAGCCTGAGTTCGACTCAGAAATAACAGGTCGATGTATTTCGCCAAGACCACTCGGTCAGTTCCCTCTCTCTCCGGGAGAGGGCTAGGGTAAGGGCAGCAATCTAACTATCACCGCACATTAAGACCTTGTTTACTCTCAAGCATCGACACATTACCTGCCGACCTGGTCAATAAATTACTGAGCGACTGGTCAAACTTCTGCAGCGCCCGAACTTGCACATTCTGCTGTTCATTAATATCCGCCACGATATCTTCCGAACGTTTGTAATCCGCCCATAACGGACTCAAGGCTCTGGCATCCGTTCCTTGGGCCGTGCCGATATAGTTGAACTTCCCGTCATAAAAGTCCGCGCTCACATCCGCCTTGACGTCCGAACTGCGCGACGTAATCAACTGGCTGTGAGTGTCGACGATCGCCACCACGTCCGGATTCGCCGCACGCAGGCTCTGCATGTCCGGGTACACCGTCACCGAGCCGAACTGGCGTTGCAGCGAAGCTTTCACCCAATCCACCGCCATGTCCGGTTTCGAGGTGGCGACGTAGGCGTCGTGGATCGGCTGCACCAGCAGGCTCTGGCCGAAACCGGTGCCGGCGTTGGCCTGGTAGTTGCGCAGGTAGTCGCGGTTGGTCTGGGTGCTCGGGCTGTAAATCACGCCGAGCGACACGCCCGGGCCGGCCTTCACGGTGGTCATGTGGCTGCGGCCCACCGGGTGGGGCAGCAGGGTGTCGAGCGACGATACCGCTTTGGGCGCGGTGGGTACCGAGCAGGCCGTCAGTGTCAGCAGTGAAAGGAACAGAGTGCTGGCGAACGCAGGTTTCATGGTGTTTCTCCCGTGAAACAACTTCAGTCGGAAAGTTTAAGTTGCCACTGTTTGTGGCAGTTGAATCAGACTAAACCTGTGGCGGTTTTATGAAACGACCAATCAGTGAAGTTATCAGGAGGCCAATAGTTTTATTTGCTGTAAGCCGGGCAGGTTAATTGCGGCCAGCATTAAAAACGCCCAAATCGACGATTTGAGCGTTTTTATTTATGGCTGACGTAACAGCAATCAGTTTTCCAGGGGGATCAATACTTTCTCATCGGGCGACAGCACCATGAACACCAGCAATTTGGCCGGTTTGCTCTTGCTGGCGTTTTTCGAGATCAAATGCTCGGAACCGGCCGGCTCATACCAATACTGACCCTTCTTGTAGGTGATCGGTTGCTCACCTTTGACCTGGGAAACGATCTCGCCTTCGAGCACGTAGGCCATGGCGGTGCCGTCGTGTTTGTGGGCTATCGAGGACTGGCCGGGTTTGTAATCGACTTCGATCATCATGGCTTTTTTGCCGGGGACGTTTTTCAGCATCTGATCCTGCAGCACCGAGATTTTCTCGGATGGGGAATCGGTGCCGTGGGCCAGTGCCGAAGCGCTGATGGTGAGGGCCAGAGCGGCGAGCGGGGCGGCAAGCAAGTGCAGGACTTTCATGGTGATCACCTGATAAGTGGGGGAGTCGGTGATCACAGTAGTCCGCGGGCCGGGGTATTCAAACGGCCAATATTCGGGAAGTTCGGGTGACCAATCTGGGGGATTGCAGCGCATTCAAATACGCCATCGCTGGCAAGCCAGCGATGGCGTCCGTAAGTCAAACGATCGGAAAGGAGTTGAAATCCACGCTATTGGCCAGACGGCTGTCGATCAGGTCGATGAAGCCCTGGGCTTCCGGGCGATTGAAATGCGCCTGCATTGCCGCTTCCGACTGCCAGCGGGCGCTGACCGTCCAGCGGTGGCTGTCCTCGGGGCAGCGGTCGACCATGTAGGAATCGCAGCCCGGCGTTTCGCGCAGGGTTTCGACGATCTTCTGCAACTGCTTGCCCAGCTCCTCCGATCGGCCGGCGGCAGCCTGCACCTGTACGGTGTTGATCACTTCGTCGGACATTGCTCACACTCCTGAATCAGGCCGGACGAATCCTGCTCATTGAGGGATAACGCTTGTGCAGGATAGGCCTGCACCCCCGGATCACCAATAACCAATCGGCGGTTAATCGTTTAGGCCAATCTAACCCACGACCTGTTGCAGAATGTCGCGCAGGCGGTCGAGGGCGATGTCTATGTCCAGCGTCTCGATGGCGCCGAAACCGAAGTACATCCCGCTTCTGGCCGGCTGCTGGTAATAGAAGCCATCGATGGCGTACAGCCCGACTTCGACCTTTTTCGCCAGTTCGATCACCAGCGGCAAGTCGATCGGCACCTTGCAGAACACCGCCATATGAAACCCCGCGCTGGGCGGCACGGCTTGCAGCCACGGCGACAGGTCGGTGGCCATGCGCGCCAGGATCCGCTCGCGGCGCTGGGCATAAATGGTGTGGCAGCGGCGGATGTGCTTGAGCAGACAGCCTTCGGCGATGAACTTGGCCAGCGCCCATTGCGGCAGGGTGGAAGCGTGCAGATCGGTCAGTTGCTTGGCGCGGATCACCGCTTCGAGGATCGCCGGCGGCAGGATCGCGTAGCCCAGTCGCAGCTCCGGCAGCAGGGTTTTCGAGAAGGTGCCGACGTAGGCGACGATGCCGCGCTGATCGAGCTTGTGCAGCGAATCGGTCGGTCGGCCCTCGTAGCGGAACTCGCTGTCATAGTCGTCCTCGATGATGATCGCGCCCAGCTCGTAGGCCCGGGCCAGCAAGGCCTCGCGCCGGGCGTGGCTCATCGGCATGCCCAGCGGGAACTGGTGCGACGGCGTCACGTAGATCAACCGCGTGCCATCGGGAATCTGCTCGACCTGAATCCCTTCCGCATCCACCGGCACCCCGACCACGGTGGCGCCGTGAGTGCCGAACAGCAACCGCGCCGGCGGATAACCCGGATCTTCCATCGCCACCAGGCTGCCGGGGCGCAGCAGCACCCGGGCGATCAGGTCCAGCGCCTGCTGTGCGCCGTTGCACACCACAATGTCTTCGTCCTGGCAGTTCACGCCACGGGAAAACGCGATGTGCCGGGCAATCGCATTGCGCAGCGCCGGCAAGCCTTCCGCCACGCTGTAGAAGCCCTTGGAACCCGCCATTTGCCGCATGGCGTGAGAGACACAGCGGCGCCAGTCATCGTGGGGGAACTGGCCTTTGCTGGTGGCGCCGCCGATGAAGTCGTAACGCAGCGAGCCTTCCAGCGTCGGGTGGCGCAGGAACACCGGCAGGTTGCACCAGCTCTCGATCACCTCGGCACTGGCCAGCTCGGAATGACTTTGCTTGCGCTGCACCGGCGTGGCGCGAGCGTTGACGTAGGTGCCTTTGCCGATGACGCCGGTGAGGAAGTTTTCGTAAGTCAGCTGCGCGTAGGTGTCGGAAATGGTCTTGCGCGAAATCCCCAGTTGCTCGGCGAGCAAGCGGCTCGGCGGCAGTTGCGTGCCGGCGGCCAGACGCCCGGATTCAATGGCGCCCCGCAGCTGCTGATACAACTGACCGGCCAGATCCTTGCGGCCGTTGATCACGACATGAAGTTCCATACCGACGGGGCGCTCCGGGCGATTGAGTGTGCCGGCCAGATTACTCCCGAATGCAGTATCGACAGAAGTTGCGTAGTGCAAATCCCCCAAATTGGCATAGGGCCCTGTGGGAGCTGGCTTGCCAGCGATAGCGGTGTATCTGCTGACATCTATGTTGAATGTGATTGCCCCATCGCTGGCAAGCCAGCTCCCACAGAAATGTTGTTTTACTTGAATCAGTGGTCTGCGATTTTTTCGTGGAATTGGGGCTGTAACGTTGCCCAACCAGCGCCTACCGTGAAATCACTCTTCTGCTGCCCGAGGCCCGCCCATGTCCCCGCGTCTGGATTACTACAGCGCTTCACCCAAAGCCATGAAAGCGATGATCGCCCTGGAAGCGCTGACCAGCAGCCTGAGCATCGAACCGCCGCTGCTGCACCTGATCAAGATCCGCGCCTCGCAACTCAACGGCTGCGCGTTCTGCACCGACATGCACTCGGTGGAAGCACGGCGGGCAGGGGAGACGGATCGGCGCTTGTACGCCATCGCGGTCTGGCGCGACAGCGGCTTCTTCAACCTGCGCGAGCGGGCCGCACTGGCCTGGACCGAGGCGGTGACGCTGCTGGCGGATAGCCGGGTGCCTGACGATGTTTACCAGCAGGCGCGGGAACAGTTCAGCGAAACCGAACTGGTGGACCTGACCATGGCTGTCAGCACTATCAACAGCTGGAATCGCCTGGCGGTGAGCTTCCGCCAGATTCCTAGCGACTGAACTCCAGACCTCGATCGTTCCCACGCTCCGCGTGGGAATGCCTCTGGGGACGCTCCGCGTGCAGTGACGCAGAGCGTCACGGGCTGCATTCCCACGCAGAGCGTGGGAACGATCTACGAAACTAGTTCGGTGGCCGTTGCGGTTTCACCGACGTACCAAACGTGTTGCCCATCCGCGTACTCGTGGCCGCCGGCGTCGCCAGCCCCACCTGATTCGGCGGGCGCTTGTTGACCGGCACATTCATCGCTTCCTGATTCTTCTGCGCAGCCGCCGCGCCATTGGGGTTGTTGCCCATCTGCTGGCTCAGGCAATCGTAATTCGGCGCCTTGTAGCCACCCACCGTCACCTCGACGCAGCCCAGCGGCTCCTCCGCGTGCGCACCGCCCAACACCGTCAGCAACAACCCGCCGAAGACGACTTTCCAGACTGATTTCATGCGTGCCTCCTGGCCGGCCCGAAGGGGCCGCTCTGGCTCCAGAGTCTAGTGCAACGGTCGCGCCGATCCCGTGATGGTTTTTTTGCAGTGGCCGTCACACCAGATTCATAAACAGCCCTCAGGATGACGGTTTTCAGGGATACATCAGCCGTGCAGCGAGGCCGTGCCAGGGAGGATGTTGTGCGCTCAGCGCTCATGCGCCAGCTCTGTCTGGGGCTGCTGCTTGGCTTGTTTCTGAGCCGCGCCAGCGCCGACCCGGTGCCGGCGACGATGCGCATGACGCTGCACATCCCGGCCCAGGAACTGGCCCACGCCCTCGAACAGTTCAGCCGCGCCACCGGCATGGCGGTGCTGGTCGACAGCCAGTTGAGTCGCGGTCGACGCTCATTGGCGGTGGACGGTGAATTCACCGCCGCCGAAGCATTGCGCCGGATGCTCGGCGGCAGCGGCTTGATGGCCAAGTACAGCCGCGACGACGCGTTCACCTTGCAGGTTGCGCAAGTCGAGGAAGTGCCAATGCCGGCGGAGAAACCGACCCCCGCCAGTGCAGCCGTCAACCGCAGTTACGCCACCGCGGTGCAGGCCGCGATCGAACGCAACCTGTGCCGCTCGCCGCTGACCCGGCCCGGCAGTTTTCGCGCGGTGTTGCAATTGTGGATCGGCCGCGACGGCGTGGTGCAGCACAACCGGTTGGTCACTTCGACCGGCGATGTTCGGCGCGATGCAGCGCTGGTAGACAGTTTTCACACGCTCAAGATCGACCGGCCGACACCCGGCGCATTGCGCCAGCCAGTCACGTTGCTGTTGTTACCCGAATCGTCAGGAAAGCGCATGGAATGCACACAATGGGAAGGAGTTTCCGGGGGATGAAAGACGCCGGACAAAGTTCGATGGTCCAGCTGTTCCTGACGTCCTACGAGGACTTTCGGGTGCGCCTGCGACGCCGTCTCGGCTCGGAGGACCTGGCCAACGACGTGCTGCACGAAACCTACCTGCGGGTCGACCGCATGGAAGCGCCGCCGAACCTGCTGCGGCCCAACGCCTACCTCTATCGCATGGCCCTGAACATCGCCGCCGACCGCCGCCAGGCCGATGCGCGGCTGCTCACCGGCAGCGAAGTCGAAGAACTGTTGCAAGTCAGCGACGAAGCGCTCGACCCGATGCGCGTGGTCGGCGGCCAGAAGGAAATCCAGTCCCTGCTCAGCGCCCTCTACGAGCTGCCGGCCCGGCGCCGTCGGATCTTCATCGCCGCACGCCTGGAAGAAGCGCCGCACCTGGAAATCTCCCAGCGATTCGGCATCTCCACGCGCATGGTCGAGAAGGAAATCAAGGCTGCCCTCGGACACTGCGCGGCCAAACTGGAAAGAAAAGTGTTTCAGCGGTTCGGTCGCGGGGCCGGAAAACCGTCTAGTGAATGAAGCTCCCGATCAACCCGTCGAGTACCTGCGCGTTTGAACATCTTCCGTCTGACACCTGCCGAGCCCACGCCTGCCGAGCGTCTGCAAAGCGAAGCCCGCGACTGGCTGATCCTGCTGACCTCCGGCCGCGCCACGGTCGCCGACGCCCGAGCGCTGCGCCAGTGGTGCGCGCAAAGCCCCGAACATGCGCGCGCCTTCGAAGAGTGCAAGGCGTTGTGGCACCTGCTGCAACCGGCGGCCGAAGCTACACAGGCGCCACGACGGTTTGGACGAAGGGCGTTTCTTGGCGGCGCGATTGCCGCATCGGCGGCGTTCCTGCTGGTGCGCGGCACGATTCCGGGCGGGTTCTCCGGGCTTGGCGCGGATTACATCACCGAAGTCGGCCAGCAACGCCGGGTCGAACCGGCCGATGGCCTGAGCCTGGAACTGAACACCCAGACCCGCATCAACCAGCGTTCGGTGGATGAGGGCGTGCAGGGCTTTGAATTGGTCAGTGGCGAAGTCGAAGTGCAGACCGCGCGGCTGCCGATGGCGATGCAGGCCGGTGGCGGTTGGTTGCGGGCGAGCAGGGCGCGGTTCAACCTGCGCAACCTCGATCAGCAGGTGTGCGTGACGTGCCTCGATGGCGCTGTGGACGTGGAAGTCGAAGGCCGCAGCCTGCGCCTGGAACCGGGCCAGCAACTGACCTACGACGCGCAACAGGTTGGCACCGTGCAAAGCGTCGATACGGCGGCGGTGATGAACTGGCGCCAACAGGTCCTGGTGTTCAACGGCGCGACCCTGAACCAGATGATCGACGAGATCAACCGCTACCGCCCAGGCATGTTGTTGCTGCTCAACCGCGAACTCGGCCAACGCCGCGTACAAGCACGTTTCTCCCTCGACCAACTGGCCGGCGTCGGCGCGCTGATCCGCGATGCCTACGGCGTCAAATGCACCGAGTTGCCGGGCGGCGTAGTCGTCCTCAGCTAACTCACACAACAGCCACAAACACCCTAAAACCCTGTGGGAGCTGGCTTGCCAGCGATAGCGGTATGTCAGGCAATGAGATGTTGGATGTGAAGGCCCCATCGCTGGCAAGTCGAATCGTCGCACCGCAGCTCCCACAGGGACCTCGGTGACTTCAATTACTGCAACGGCCCCATCACCTGCCGATACTTCTCCACCCCCTGCGCCGTCTCCCGAGTCAACCGTACCTCCAACCCCAACGGATCCTCCCGTCGATTCCCACTCAACTGCCGCCACCCCTTATCCATCTCCCAAACCCGCACCTGCAAATCACTCACCTCACCCAACACCGCAACCCCCGCAGTCGGAGCAGGCAACGGATAGCGACTGCGCGCCGGCGCCACCGCGCGATACAACGTGTCCCCCTTGAGCCACCAGCGCACCCGCTGCAAAGCCCCCGGCTGATCCGCCGCACTCCGAATAATGTCCAGCCGAAACCCCTTGCTGTCACTGCTGCGCACCGTAACGGCAGGCGGCGCCGTCGCCGGCTCATCCTCGGTGCCGACCTTCTTCGGCTCCGTCAGCTCGATCCCGGCGCGCATCTCCACATCCCGTTGCATCTGATTCAACGCCCGCAACAGGCTGTCACTCTGCTCACCACTGGCCTGCAAATGGCTGTCGGCGCGGGTGACACTGTCCAGCCCCTTCCAGGCAATCAAACTGACCACCGCCATCAACAGAATCGCGACCATCACCTCGATCAGCGTAAAACCTTGTTGTCTGTTCATTGCACGCTAATCCGGCCCGAAGCATCCCGCAGCACACTCAACCGATTGAGCCCGTCAGACAGCGTCAACTGCAGCGGCGGATTGATCCACTCCGCGTTCAGCACCACTTTCTGCTTCGGCTCCACCCGCACCTCCAGCTTCGGACTCTGCCAGGGACGCGGCCGCAACTGCGGGTCCCGATCGAAATGATCAAAACCTTTGCCACTGTCGCTACGCCGACTGAACCGAAACCCCTTGCCATCACTCAACCACGCAATCGGCCGGCCATCCGCCCGAGCCTCAGCCTGGGCAATCTGCAGCAACTGCGCCACGCGCTCGGCGTCCTTGCGCAGCAACTGCAACGGATCGGGCTTGATACTCAAACTGATCGCCGCACTGGCGATGCCAATGATCACCAGCACCACCATCAACTCGATCAGCGTAAAACCCTGCTGCCTGCACCGGTTCATCGAATGCGCACTCCCTTGCGTCCAGCCCCGTCCAAAAAACCATCCTGCACGGCCAACATGTAAGGCGTGTGAAATAAAACCGTGAGAATTGCCGCGTAGTCTGGTCACCGGGACTAAAAGGAGATTCAGCCCATGAGATACACCGCACGCTTTTCACCCCCCCAAATCATCCAGGCCGCCGCACTGCTGACCGCCCTGGTCGGCATCGCCACCTGGTCATCCCTGCTCCTGACCACCGCCGAATCCCACACCCCGGCCGCCACCCCGCAATTGCTCGCTGCGCGCAGTGACAATCCCGCGTTGCAATGGTTTTCCAACCGCACGGCGCCGGTGGAGATCAAGGTCAGCGGCGTGATGGCGGGGAGCCGCGGTGCGGTGGCGATCCTCAGCCTCAACGACGGACCGCCGCAGAGCTTCCTGCAAGGCGAGCGCATCAGTGCCGGGGTGAAACTGCTGGCGGTGGAAGTCGATGCGGTGGTGACCGAGCAGGGCGGCGAGCCGCAGCGGCTGGCCGTGGACAGACTGCCGCAAGGCCCGGACCGGCGTCGGCTCAGCCTTCTCTGAAAGACAACCCTGTGGCTAGG